>JBAZSM010000092.1:0-13940 GCA_041662425.1 Pseudolabrys sp. | reverse complement strand
TAATGCTGCGCGCCAGAATTTCGGTCGGCGCCATCAGCGCCGCCTGACGGCCGGCCTCGATCACGACGCTCGCCGCGATCAAGGCCACCACGGTCTTGCCGGAGCCGACATCGCCCTGCACCAGGCGCAGCATGCGTTGCGGCAGCGCCAGATCGTTGACGATGTCGTTGACCGCCTGCTGCTGCGAATGGGTCAGCGCATAGGGCAGCGCCTTCATCACCTTGGCGCGCAGCAGCCCTTCGCTCGACGTGCCGCGGCCGGCCTGCCGGCGCATATGCGCGCGCATCAAGGCGAGTGCGAGCTGGCCGGCGAGCAGCTCGTCGAACGCCAGTCGCGTCCAGGCCGGGCTTTCGGGCGCGATGTCGTGCGGCTCATGCGGCCTGTGCAGCGCGCGCAATGCCTCAGTGAAGGCGGGAAAGCGTTCGCGCGAGGCCCACGCCTCGTCCTGCCATTCGGGCAGATCGGGCAGGCGGGTGAGCGCGGCGTCCATCGCGCGGCGCAGATTGCCCAGGTTGAGCCCTTCCGTGAGCGGATAGACCGGCTCGACGAGCGGCAATTCGGCGAAGCCCTTTTCATCGACGACGCGATCGGGATGCACCATCTGCAACATGCCGTCGTAAAACTCGGCGGTGCCGGAGACGTAGCGCTTCTCGCCGATGGGCAGGAGCTTCTCGAGATAGTCGCGGCGGGCGTGGAAGAAGGTGAGCGTCAGCGTGCCGGTGTCGTCCGAGGTGACGACGCGATAGGGCGCGCGCGGCCGGTTCGGCGGCGGTCCGCGATGATCCTCCACCGTGACCGACACGGTGACGACCGCTCCCGGTACCACCTCGTTGAGCTTCGGCCGGGCGCGGCGGTCGATGGTGCCCGACGGCATGTGCGTCAGCAGGTCGATGACGCGGGGCTCGTCGCGGCCGAGCAGCTTGCCGTAGAGCACGGCCAGCTTCGGCCCGACGCCGGGCAGGCTGGTGATGGCGGCGAACGGGGGGTTGAGGCGAGGCGGGCGCATGGACCCACAATAGGCCAGATGCACCGCGATGCCCGGCCATGCGAGCCGGGCATCCACGCTTTTTTTGCAGTCACGAGGCGATCGCGGGTCAGCGACTGTCCTGACCCGACGCAATCGCGGCGAAAACTTCCTTGGCCGCGAACAGACCATTCAGCGCGGCTGGGAATCCTGCGTAGACCGCCATCTGCATGAGGACCTCGGTTATCTCCTCGCGGCTCAAGCCAACATTCAACCCCGCCTCGATATGAACTTTCAATTGCGGGGTCGCATTTCCCATCGCCGCCAATGCGGCGATTGTGGCGATCTCGCGGGCCCGCAGATCGAGGCCCGGGCGGCTGTAGATGTCGCCGAAGGAAAACTCGAGAATATAACGCGCGAAATCCGGCGCAATGTCGGCCAGAGCTGCGATGACCTTGGTGCCCGCCTCACCATCGATCTTAGCGAGCGCCTGCTTGCCGCGTTCGAGGCGGATGTCGCCCTGGTCGGAGCCCTGTTGCGTCATGTATTTTCGTCCCTTGTTGAGCGCCAGCGTAACCGGCGATTTTTGTATCGAGGACGAGAAGACAGGCTTGCAGTTCGGCCACATGGTCACGGACACGCTCGCGGTGCTGTTCAAGTAGTGCACGACGCGGCGCTTCTGTGCCGGCGCCACGTTGCCACAAGGCAGCGTAGCGCAGCATCTCTCGGATCGGCATCCCGGTTGTCTTCAGACGGTCGAGAAACTCAATCCAATTCAGAATCGATGCGTCGTAGTCACGTTGGCCCGATGGGTTCCTGTGCGCACGGGGAAGCAGCCCGATCCGCTCATAGTAACGGATGGTGTGGGCCGACAATCCGGATCGTTTTGCCAGTTCGCCAATCTTCACGAGCCCGTTCTCTCGACACGACGCTGCCAAGGCTAGGGGTTCGAGCGCGCTCTAAGTCAAGGAGAAATTGGGTATTGCGAAGGACCGCGTGGGCGTCTGCGCCGAGACCACGACCGCAGGATTTCGACGACAAAGGCGCTGACTTGGGCCGCAGTCTGGCCTATATAACCCGCGCCCGGCCCCGTCCGGGTTTTTGGCGTTGGAGAAAACCGTGAGCGGCACGCAGGTTTCGAGCGAAGGGCTGGATACACGCCGGCGCAAGCTCAAGTTCCGGCTCTGGCACCGGGGCATCCGCGAGATGGACCTGGTGATGGGCGGTTTCGCCGATGCCGAGTTGCCCGGTCTCGCCGATGACCAGCTCGCCGAGGTCGAAAGCTGGCTCGATATCCCGGACCAGCAGATGTTCGCCTGGGTCAATGGCTCCGAAACGCCACCCGGCGCGCTCGACACGCCTTTATTCCGCCGGCTGCGCACCTTCCATGGCGAACGCCCTTAAGAACAAGACGACGTGAATTCGATGGCTCAATCTCCCGCTCAATCGCTTAAAGCCGGCAAGGCGCTGACGCTGGCGCAGGTCGCCGATGGCGCCGAAGGTCTGGTGTTCGCCGATCTCGCGCGCGCCATTGCCGCGCGTCCCGACGCGCCGGCGATCTCGCTGGCGATCATTTGCCGCGACGGCCAGCGCATGGCGCAGCTTGCGCGCGCGCTGTCGTTCTTTGGTCCCGACATCGAGGTGATGGAATTTCCGGCCTGGGATTGTCTGCCTTATGATCGCGTGTCGCCGAACGCTGCGACCGTCGCGCAGCGCATGACGACCCTGTCGCGGCTGACGCGGGTCAAGGGCCGCGACAGACCGTCGATCCTCGTCACCACCGCCAACGCGGCGACGCAACGCGTGCCGGCGCGCGAATTCACCGGCACGCATGCGCTGTCGGTCGAGCCGGGCAATGTGCTCGGCATGGCGAGCGTGGTCGAATGGCTCGAGCTCAACGGCTATATGCGCGCTTCGACCGTGCGCGAGCCGGGCGAATACGCCGTCCGCGGCGGCATTCTCGATCTCTACCCGCCGGGCCTCGATATGCCGGTGCGCTTCGATTACTTCGGCGACTCCGTCGAGAGCATCAAGACCTTCGATCCGCAGACCCAGCGCAGCGAACTGCCGATGTCGAAGCTCGACCTCGTGCCGGTCGCGGAATTCCAGCTCATCACGGAGACGATCCGGCGCTTCCGCACCGGCTATGTCGCGCAGTTCGGCGCCGCCAATCCGGACGACCAGCTTTACACGGCGGTCAGCGAAGGCCGCCGCTATCCGGGCATGGAACACTGGCTGCCGCTGTTCCACGACAAGATGGACACGCTGTTCGATTATCTGCCCGGCACGGCGGTGGCATTCGAGGCGCTGGCCGACGACGCCATTGAAAAGCGCTTCGCCCAGATCAAGGATTACTACGAGGCGCGGCAGGACGCGCTCAAGGACGGCCTGACGCCGGCCTATAAGCCGTTGGCGCCGGAACGGCTTTACCTCACCGACAAGGAATGGAAGGAGCGCCTCGGCACGCTCGCCGTCGCCAGCCTGACGCCGTTCGACGTGCCGGCGGGACATGACGTCATCGATATCGGGGCAACGCCTGCTCACAACTTCGTCGCCGAGCGTGCCGAGCCGGGCGCCAATGTGTTCGAGGCGGTCGGCAAGCATGTGATGAGCCTGCAGGCGCAGGGCAAGCGCGTCGTCATCGCGCTGTGGAGCGAGGGCGCGCGCGAGCGCATGGCGCATGTGCTGGCCGACCACAAACTGGTCAATCTCGCCAATGTCGCGTCCTGGCAGCAGGTGGTGGCGGCGCCGAAGCACAATATTTCGCTGGCGGTGCTCGGCATCGATTCCGGCTTCGTGACCGCCGAGGCCGCCGTCATCGGCGAGCAGGATATCCTTGGCGACCGCCTGGTGCGGCCGCGCCGCGCCTCGCGCCGCGCCGACAACTTCATCCAGGAGGCGACGTCGCTCGCCGCCGGCGATCTCGTTGTCCATGTCGATCACGGCATCGGCCGCTTCGTCGGCCTGCAGGCGATCACCGTGACCGGCGCGCCGCATGACTGCCTCGAGATTCATTACGCCGACGCCGCCAAGCTGTTCCTGCCCGTCGAAAACGTCGAACTTTTGTCGCGCTACGGCTCCGACCAGACCAATGTCGAACTCGACCGCCTCGGCAGCGGCAACTGGCAAGCGCGTAAAGCCAAGATGAAGAGCCGCATCCGCGAAATCGCGGGCGAGCTCATCAAGATCGCCGCCGAGCGGCAGCTGCGCGAAGCGCCCAAGCTGACGGTCGGGCCGGGAGCTTACGACGAATTCGCCGCCGGCTTCCCCTACGAGGAGACCGAGGATCAGCTCACGGCCATCGACGCCACGCTCAAGGATCTGGCGTCGGGCCGGCCGATGGACCGACTGGTGTGCGGCGATGTCGGCTTCGGCAAGACCGAGATCGCGTTGCGCGCAACCTTCGATGCGGTGATGAATGGCAAACAGGTCGCCATTGTGGTGCCGACGACGCTTCTGGCGCGCCAGCATTTCAAGAACTTCTCCGAGCGCTTCCGCGGCTTCCCGGTCAACGTCGCGCAATTGTCGCGGCTGGTGCCGGCGGCGCAGATGACCGCCAACAAGAAGGGCCTCGCCGACGGTTCGGTTGACATTGTCGTCGGCACCCACGCCGTGCTCGGCAAGGCGATCCAGTTCAAGGATCTCGGCCTTGTCGTGGTCGACGAGGAGCAGCACTTCGGCGTGTCGCATAAAGAGCGGCTGAAATCGCTGCGCGCCGAGGTCCACGTACTGACGCTGACGGCGACGCCAATCCCGCGCACGCTGCAACTGGCGCTGACCGGCGTGCGCGATCTGTCGATCATCGCCTCGCCCCCGGTCGATCGGCTCGCGGTGCGCACTTTCATCACGCCGTTCGATCCGCTGGTGGTGCGCGAAGCGCTGCTGCGCGAGAAGTATCGCGGCGGCCAGGCCTTCTATGTCTGCCCGCGCATCGAGGACTTGGCCGGAGCCAAGGACTTCCTCGAGAAGCATGTGCCGGAAATCCGCGTCGTCGTCGCCCACGGCCAGATGCCGCCCACCGTGCTCGACGACATCATGACGGCGTTCTACGACGGCAAATACGATGTGCTGCTGTCGACCACCATCGTCGAATCCGGCCTCGATATTCCGACCGCCAACACACTGATCGTGCATCGCGCCGACATGTTCGGCCTGGCGCAGCTCTATCAGTTGCGCGGTCGCGTTGGCCGCTCCAAGCTGCGCGCCTATGCGCTGTTGACCCTGCCGAATAACCGCACCATCACCGCGCAGGCCGAGCGCCGCCTGAAAGTTCTGCAATCGCTCGACACCTTGGGGGCGGGCTTCCAGCTCGCCTCGCACGATCTCGACATTCGCGGCGCCGGCAATCTGCTTGGCGAGGAACAGTCCGGCCACATCAAGGAAGTCGGCTTCGAGCTTTACCAGCAGATGCTGGAAGAGGCCGTCATCAGCGCCAAGGCCGGCATCTCCGAGCCGGTGGCGGATCGCTGGTCGCCGCAAATCACCATCGGCATGCCGATCCTCATTCCGGAAGACTACGTCGCCGATCTGTCGGTGCGGCTGGCACTGTATCGCCGCCTCGCCGATATGGAGGAGGAGCGCGATATCGACTCTTTCGCCGCCGAGATGGTGGATCGCTTCGGACCACTGCCGAAGGAGGTCGAACACTTGATGCAGATCGTGCAGATCAAGGCCTGGTGCCGACGCGCCAATATCGACAAGCTGGACGCAGGCCCCAAGGGCGCGGTGTTGTCGTTCCGCGACAACATCTTCGTCAATCCGGACGGTCTGTTCACCTTCATCCGTGAGCAGGGCGCTGGCGTTAAGATGCGAAACGACAAGAACGGCCAGAAACTCGTCTTCCTCGACGAATGGGACAGACCGGAAGAACGGCTCAAAGGCGCCGTGGCCATCGTGCGACGGCTGGCGAGCATCGCGTCGCGGGCGAAGGCGGCTTAAGGCGTTTACCCTATCAGCCGGCCAAGTCGTGCAGGCGGGTGAACGCTTTGACGAGAACGCGCGGATCGAACTGGCCCTTGTAGACGGCCGGCGGCGCCCGATCGAGGCCGAGCACGGCATAGGCGGCAACTTGCGCCGAACGGATCGAATACTCGACGGTGAACACCACGTCGCTCGGCAGTTCAACGTATTGACCCGTGAAGGCAATGTTGGTGTAGCCCTTGGGCACCACCTCGGGCCGGTCACCGGGCGCGCGCTTGAGGAACTGGCTGGTGATGAACGGCATCATGCAGGGAATGCATTGCGCGGTCTTCAGGATGTTGGGCGCCTGATCCAGCGCGCCGAGATGGCCGAGGATTTCCGTCATCAACTCGCGGCCCGTGCAGGCCGCCATCGGTTTTTTGACGAAGTCGCCCGGCTTGTCGACGTTAAGACCGTAACCCCAAAGCACCCGCACGTCCTTGGGCTGGCCAATGAAATGCGGCTGATGCGGCAGCACGATCGATGCCAGCCAGCTTGACTCGGCAAAGGTTACAAGCCCGCCTTCGCCCGGGACATTCCCGGTAAAATCGCGCACCAGATCGAAGAACACCGGATCGTGCAGCGTCGTCGTAAACGACAGCCATTTCGACTGATCGATATGGTCGGTGAAAGCCGCGGGATTGCCGAATTCGGGCCGTCCGGCGGCAAGCTTCTCCCACAACAGGAACGACGCGCCATCGCTTTTGCCTTTAAGCGCAGCGGCTGCATCCATGCTGCCGAGGGCGGACGCATCCGTCATCGATCCCAGCGTCACGATGACATGGTCGTTGGCGCCGACGTCGATACGGCCGGTCTTGCCGGCCAGTTCATACTCGATTGCGTTGACGCGCCGCGCGCCGGCGCTGCCGCCAAAGGCCAGATCGGTCACGCGGGTGCCGGTCTCGAACCGCACGCCGCGTTCCCTGAGCCAGGCCTCCAGCGGGCGGACCAGAGAGTCATATTGGTTGTAAAGCGTCCGCATGATGCCGCGCAGCCGGTTGAAGCCCGACACCATGTGCGTAAAGCGGGCGAGATAGCGCTTGAATTCAACCGCGCTATGCCACGGCTGGAATGCGAATGTCGTGCACCACATGAACCAGAAATTAGTTTTAAAAAATGATGGATCGAACTGATCGGCGATACTGCTGTCGCCAAGCAAGGCTTCGGGCTCGATGACAAGGCGTTCGATGGTCAGAATGTGCTTTTCGCTGAGGCCAAAATCCGGCGCGACAATGCGCTTGCCGCCGCGCACGAGCCGCGATTTCGACGACGTCTTCATCGTCTCGTTCCAGGCAAAGATTTCCTGCGTCACCGTCCGGCTCTTGTCGAGCGTGGGGATCGACGAGAACAGATCGTAGGTACAAAGGTATTTGCTTTCGAACATGCGACCGCCGCGCAGCACATAGCCGGTTTCGGGCGAACCCGGCCCGTCCAGACTGCCGCCGAGAATGTCCAATTGTTCGAAGATCGAGATATTGCGCCCGAGAAGGTCGCCATCCCGGATCAGGAAAGTGGCTGCGGCGAGTGAGGCTATGCCGCCGCCGACGAGATAAACTTTTGCATCGGGATTGGCGAGAGGCGAGGTCATGCAAAGCGCTCCGAAAATCTCCCCCTCGGAAAGATTAGGTGAAGGCGCTTTCGACGGCTTTGATCGATGTCAACGCGGGGCTATCAGCTTGCTTCCGCCTGCGCCGTCGCGGCGCGCTCGATGGCCTCGGCCAGATACTCCGGCGGCTGCGCGCCCGACACCGCGAACTTGCCGCCGAAAATGAACATTGGCACGCCCTGGATGCCGGCTTCCTTGGCCTGTTCGGCTTCCGCGGTCACTTCGGCGACATCGCGGTCGCTGGCCAGTGCCTCGCGGATTTGATCGGCGTCGAGACCGATGTCGGCCGCGGCCTTCACCAGCGTCTCGCGCTGCGTCAGGTCCTCGCCATTGGTGAAGTAAAAATCCATCAGCGTCTGCTTCATCGCGCCGGCCTTGCCGACTTCATCGGCCCAGCGAATGAGGCGGTGGGCATCGATCGTGTTCGGCTGCGCTTTGATGTTCTCGGAATCGTAGACCAGGCCCTCCGCCGCGGCGGCGGCGCGAACGCGGCCGGCAATGTCCTTGTAGCGCTCGGGCGAGCCGAACTTCGCGGTCAGGTATTCGTTGCGCGAAATGCCGTCGCGCGGGATCCAGTCGTTGAGGAAATAGGCCCGGAAGTGCACTTCCACCGGTATCTCCGGTTTGAGCGCGATCGCGGCCTCAAGCCGGTGCTTGCCGATAAAGCACCACGGGCAGACCACGTCGGAAACGACGTCGATGCGGACGGGCTGGGTCATGAGGCGCGCTCCCTGTTGGGGCGTAACCTAAAGCGTTTTCGAGCGAAGTGGAAACCGGTTCGCGTGAAGAAAACGCGTTAAAGAAAAAGTGATCCCGCTATTCCGCCGCAACCATGGGGCTGTCCATGACGCGCTGCATCAGGCTCTGCAGCGTGTCGCCGTTCTTGAAAGAGGCCAGCGTCACATTGGCGGTGATGCGGTCGTTGGGGTTGGTCGGGGCGCGCATGATGTTCTTGATCGCGCCGGCGACACGGCGGGCGACGACATGGGCGCCGCGCAGGTCGGTCTGCGTGAATGCGACCAGAATGGCGCTATCGTCGTCGCGGCAGGCAAAATCGATATTTCGCATCAGCTTGCCGGCAAGGCGGGCGCCATCGAGATGGCTGCGCGGATCGTGAGCGCCGTCGAACGAGAAGCGCGCCAGCGTCAGAGCGTGGCTGCGGTCGGCGGCCTCGGTGACGGTCCGCGACAGTTCCTGCCAGAACGCGTCGTGGCTCAGAAGTCCGGTGTGCGGATCGAACAAGCCTTCGGTGTCGAGCGAGTGCAGCATGCGCTTGAGGCGCGATTGCAGGGCATGGAGCCGCACCAGCGGCACCATGCGCGAGACCAGCCGCTCCGGCGTGCCATCGACGCTTTCGAGATTGGGCAGGCCGCCCTCGAACGCAGGCGGAATGTCGCCCATCACGGCGATCGGAATTTCGTGAAACCGGGCGTCCTGAGCGAGCATGGTCAGAAACGCTTCGACCATGCGTGGCGAGAAGCCATCGCCGACGATGATGCCATCGATATCGCGTTCGTCGAGATGCCGGGCGGCGGCCTCGACGCTGAGGGCGCCGACCATCTTGGCTTGTTCGCCCATGGCGACGCCCAGGGCCGGATAGAGCGGGCCGCGGCCGGCGATCAGCACGGTCGCTTCGTCGAGCGGGTCCCCGATGGGAAGCGACGGCATGGCGCCGCCGTTCGAGGCAAAGGTTTCGATCCGCCGCAGCACCGTCGAATGCAGCGCGCGCACGCGCAGCGCCGATTGCAGGCGATGGACGAGGTGTTCAAGCGGCGCGCCGGCGTCGGCGGTGAGCGCGGTCGGGATGGCGACGTCGCGTTCGGCGTCGGCCATGGCGACAGTCGGAACGATGGCGCCGGACGAGGTTGCGATCTGAAGCGCCAACATGCGCCCCGAGGACTCACTGACCGGCGAGCCGGGCTCGGCGATGATGACGGCCGCGGGCTTCACCGACACGAACGCGGTGGGCGCGTCGGACCATTTGGCTTCGATGATGGGAAACGCGCCGGCGGCGCCCAGCGCCTCGACGATAGCGGGGGCCGGCTGTTCGCCAACCACCAGCAGCGGACCTTGCAGCGACATGTGACGCACGCCGTACTTTGTTTACAAAACGCGCCCGCGGTACTGGTCGGGGCATAACTCTCTGCAAACCATAGGCTGGCGGCCCTTAACGCCGCGTCAACGACAAATAGCGATTGAAAAACAAATAACTAAAGCGCGACCTTTCAGGCCGCGACGCCGCGCGGCCTGAAAGCGCCGGCGATCAGGGCGTTGCCGCCGTTGCGCAAAACATGCGCGGCCACCTCGGCATTGTCCATCGCACTGCCGGCCAGCCGCTCGGCCAGCAGGCCGCCGGGCAGGGCGACGATGGTCGCCGTCGGATCGGCCAGCGACACCAGGGTCTCGACGTCACGGGTCCGGAAGCGATAGCCGCCCATGACGGCGATGCCGCCGGGCGGGCCGCTGATCGTCAGTTTCTGAAGCGCGTCGTCGACCTTGCAGGTGAAGCCGGTCTCGACGAAGCCGTCTTTATCGACGGCGAGATAGGGCCCCTGACCGCTCTCGACACCCGGCGGGAAAGCGGCCTGCGGCACCATGGCGCCGCGCAACATCAGCGTGCCGGTCTTGCTGCGCGCCGTCTCGATATCGTGCGGCGCGCCGACCGGACCATGCGGCAGTTCGCTGGCGATGCCGTCGGCGTCGCGCGGCGCGACGATGACGCCGAGTTCGCCGAAGCAGGACACATCGGCCAGTCTGGCTTGGCCGCGCCAGGCCGGCGACGACCCCAGTTGCTCGGGCGAGCGCCACAGCGCGACAAGGTTTTTCAGGCCATCGAGATGTCCGGCCGCCGCGAGCGCGCCGAGCGCCGGGCCGGGCAGGATAGCGGTATTGATCGACGTGTTGACGAAGGCCCGGGTCTGCCGGGCGAACGCCACGGCATCGAAGCCGTGATGCAGCGACAGGCTGCCGCCACCGAACAGCCACGGCACCAGCACCGTTGCAAGTCCGGCGAAGGATGACGGCGGGATCGCGGCGAGGATCGCCATATGCGGCCCGACGCCGATCTCGTAGGCCAGCGCCAGCCCGCCGGAGATCAGCTCGCTGTGATTGCGCGCGACCGGAACAAGGCCCGACGCGGTGACGTCAACGGTCACGACCGCCGTGTGTTGCGACGCCTGGCCGCCGCGCATGGTGCGCGGCACGGTCGGTGCGGATTGCGTTTCAAACACGTCGTCGAGCGGCAGCACGCCGTCGGGAAGGTTTTCCCCGAAACCGCAGATGAAGCGGATCGGAAACAGTTCGGCGCCGACTTCGACCGCGAGGTCGGCGGCCTTGACCGCGCCGATGCGGGACGCCGTGACGATCGCCTTGACGCCGAGCGGGCGTAAGGCCGCGAGCAGTTCCTTCTGCCGCCACAGCACCGGCATCGGCACAGCGATCATGCCGGCGCGCAGGATGGCGAGCAGCGTGATGACGGCTTCGACGGTATTGGGAAGCTGGACCGCGACCAAAGTATCGGCCTGCAGACCGGCGCGGCAGAACTTCGCGGCCAGTGCCGAAATCGCGCGGTCGGCCTGGGCATAGGTCAGGCGGCGCGGCGCCCCATCGGTAAAGCTCTCGCGGTTCGGCGGGTCATACAGCGCCAGCGCGTTCGGATCGTGCACCGCGGCGCGGCGAAACAGGTCGTCGAGCGTCGGCCCGGAGGGGCCGGCCGCGGCGGGTTCGCCATCGTTTGCGCCATTCGCGCCGCGCAGGATCATCGGGCATCCAGTTCTTCGGGGCACCTGACGAGATCAGGTGTGCCACCATGTCTCCGGCAGATAGCCGAATAACGAAGTCTGCGATGGATGCGCGATTCGGGTCCAGCGCGCCACCCACTGCACCGGCGGGAAGTACAGAGGCACCACGTAGAAGCCGGAGAGCAGTACGCGGTCGAGCGCGCGGGTCGCCGAGACGAAGGCGTCTCGCTCGGTCGCCGCCAGCATGGCGGCGATCATGGCGTCGACCGCCTTGGACTTGACGCCCATGTAATTGCGGCTGCCGTTCTGATCGGCGGCGTCCGACCCCCAATAGAACAGCTGCTCGTTGCCGGGCGACAGTGATTGCTCCCAGCGGTATTGCATCATGTCGAAATCGAACGCGATACGCCGGCGCTCGAACTGGGTGGCATCGACGGTGCGCACCAGCGCCTCGATGCCGGCGCGCTTGAGGCTGGCCGAGAAGGCGAGCGCCAGCCTCTCCTGGTCGCGCGTGGTGCAGAGAATCTCGAAGGCGAGGGCGCGCCGGTTCTTGTGTTGATCAGCTTCTGGCCCCTCAGCGTGTAGCCGGCCTGCGCGAACAGTGCGAGCGCCTGGCGCAACATTTTGCGATCGCGCCCGGAGCCATCGGTGACCGGCGGCGCCCATTGCCCGTCCATGATGTCGGCGCGCACGGCGTCGGGGAACGGTGTCAGCAATTCCTTCTCGTGCGCATTGGCCGCAACGCCGTGCGCCGACAGATCGCAGCCGTCGAAATAGGACGCGGTGCGCTTGTAGAGATCGAAGAAATAAGTGTGATTGATCCACTCGAAATCGAACAGATAGAGCATCGCTTCGCGCACGCGAATATCGGCGAACACGGCCCGGCGCGTGTTGAAGACCAGTCCGTCCATGCCTTTCGGCAGGCCGTAAGGGAGGTTGTCCTTCACGGCTTGGCCGTCGCGCATGGCCGGGAAATCGTAGGCCGTCTGCCAGCGGCCGGGGTCGGTCTCGAGGCGCAGATCGCAGTCGCCGCGTTTGAAGGCCTCGAAATGCGTGTTGCCGTCGCGGTAATAGTCGAACTTGATGGTGTCGAAATTCCACAGGCCGCGGTTGATGCCGAGGTCGCGGCCCCAGTAATCGCGGTTGCGCGTGAAGATGACGTTGTCGCCGGGGCGCACCGCGGTGACGTGATACGGGCCGCTGCCGAGCAGGGGCTCGAAGGTCGTGTCCTCGAACTTCGCCGCGTCGGTCGCGTGCTTGGCCAGCACCGGCATCAGGCCAAGGATGAGCGGCAGTTCGCGGTCGTCGGCACCGGCAAGGTCGAAACGCACCGTGCGCGCATCCAGCGCCTCGACCTTGGCGACCTTGCCGTAATAGATGCCAAACAATGGCCGGCCGTGGTCGCGCAGCAGATTGAACGAGAAGACGACGTCCTCGGCCGAAACCCTGTGGCCGTCGGCAAAGCGTGCCTTGTCGTTGATGGTGAAGGTGACGAAGCTGCGCGCGGCGTCGGTCGTCACGGTGTCGGCGAGCAGTCCGTAAAGCGTGAAAGGCTCGTCATAGCCGCGCGCCAGCAGGCTCTCGATGATGTAGCCGCGGATATTGGCGGCCGGCAGACCTTTGACGATGAACGGATTGAGGCTGTCGAACGTGCCGAGCACGCCTTGCGTTAATTGTCCGCCCTGGGGCGCCGCCGGGTTGGCGTAGGTCGGCGCGGCGAAATCGGCATTCCACGCCGGCTCGCCGTGCATTGCCAGGGCATGGCTGGCGGTGCCGTTGCCGGTGCTGGCGGCGCGGAGCGGTTCCGGGCGCAGCCCGGTCGCGGCGGCGAGGCCGCCGAGCACGGCCGCCCGGCGCGTCAGGCGCAGGCCGGTCGCGGCGGAGTGGGTTACCGGGTGGTCGGGGCGGCGTGCGATTGCGATTCGGGTCCTATGTTTGGCGACGTTTTAACACAACGCACCGGCCGCTCGGATCGCGTATTTTCGGCCCATGGATGCCTTTATCGCAAAGGCAATATCGGCTATCAGGCTGCGGTCGCAGGTCACGCTCCCGCCGTATTTCGCACCGACAGAGCGCGCATATTGGCGCGATGCGATAGGGGATGCGCCGGCTGGCGACAGCCGGTCGAAAACACTCGCGGTCGAACGCTTTTCGATCGAACACAAAGGACGAGTTTCCAATGGATCAACGGATTGCTTCTGCCCGGGCCGGATTCATGACCGTGGGTCTGATTGTGGGCCTTCTCGGCGCCGCCGCGCCCGCCTTCGCCCAGCAGCCGAAGCCCGCCGCGCCGGCTCAGGCGCCGGCCGCACCCGGGGCTCCGGCACCGAATGCCGGCGCGCCGCAGTTGCCGCCGCTGATGTACTCGTCCTGGGTCAAGCTATGCCAGCAGGGCCAGGAGACCGAGAACAAGAAGGTCTGTGTCGTCCATCGCGACGGCCGCATGGAAAACGGCATGCCGGTCATCATGGCCGAACTGCTGCAGGTCGAGGGCGCCAATGAGCGCCTGCGCGTCACGGTGCCGATGTCGATCATCGTGCATCTCGCCGAGGGAACGCATCTCGTGCTCGACGGCGCGGACATGGGCACCGCGCCTTACGTCGTCTGCACACAGATCGGCTGTCTGTCGGACTACGAAATCAATGCCGACACGGTCAAGAAGCTCAAGGCC
>JBAZSM010000091.1:0-14504 GCA_041662425.1 Pseudolabrys sp. | reverse complement strand
CCAAGGTCTGGCCCGGCGCCAATGTCGTGGTGTTCGGCCTCGGCGGCATCGGCCTCAACGTCGTGCAAGGGGCGCGCATGGTCGGCACCGACAAGATCATCGGCGTCGATCTCAATCCGGCGCGCGTCGAGATGGCGAAAAAATTCGGCATGACGCATTTCGTCAATCCATCCGACGTCGGCAACGACAAGGTGGTGCAGGCCATCGTCGACCTCACCGGCGGCGGCGCCGACTTCTCGTTCGAATGCATCGGCAACGTCAACGTGATGCGACAGGCGCTGGAGTGCTGCCATCGCGGCTGGGGCGAGAGCATCGTCGTCGGCGTCGCCGCAGCAGGTCAGGAAATCTCGACGCGCCCGTTCCAGCTCGTCACCGGCCGCGTCTGGAAGGGCACCGCCTTCGGCGGCGCGCGCGGCCGCACCGACGTCCCCAAGATCGTCGACTGGTATATGGAGGGTAAAATCAACATCGACGATCTGATCACCCACACCATGCCGCTCGACAAGATCAACGACGCCTTCGACCTGATGCACGAAGGCAAGTCGATCAGAAGCGTCGTTGTTTATTGAGATTTCGGCGGATGGCGCGCCGGCGCGGCGACAACGTTGCCGCGCGTTAACCCGCGGCGCTTGCTTGCGATAAATAGTTCCGATGGAACTGCGGCAAAGCCGCGGCGCGCATTGCCATATTTCAAACTTGCACGCATCCCATTATCGTCGCGTTCGCAAAGCAAAAGGCGCGCGAACAGGGGCTCTCCCGTTTTTATTTTGACGGCGCCGCAAACAGCGCGGCCACAGGATTGGAGACGTGCCGACATGCGGCAGCTCTTTCTGCCAGCGTGCCTCTGTCTGGTAACCTGGTCGGGCGCGACCAGTTCCGATACCGGCGTCACTTTCGAAGAATTCAGCGGCGGCTCGCTTGCGACGCGGCGCGTGATCGGCGCGCCGCAGAACGCCTCGGCCGATCTCGGGATCACGCACCGCGAAACCGCCTCCGCCGTGGTCGCCATCCCGGCGGGGCAGGCACAGCAGCCGAAGCTCGAAGACATTGCGGCGCTCATTCCCAATTTGCCCGCCGAATTCCCGGTGCCGTCGGGCGTCGTCGTCAACAATGGCGAACCGGCCGGCATTCCGCTGCCACCCATTCCGAAGCCCGTCGTCAATCGCAGCGAGGACGAGGTGTGCGGTGCGCTGACCCAGGCCGCGCAGCGCAACGACGTGCCGGCGCCGTTCTTCATCCGTCTGCTGTTTCAGGAAAGCCGCTTCAATCCGGCGGTCGTCAGTTCGGCCGGCGCGCAAGGCGTCGCGCAATTTATGCCCGACACGGCGAGCGAGATGGGCGTCGATAATCCGTTCGATCCGCTGCAGGCGATCCCGGCCTCGGCGCGCCTGCTCGGCAATCTCATTCGCCAGTTCGGCAATCTGGGCCTCGCCGCCGCCGCCTATAATGCGGGGCCGAAGCGCATCGCCGATTGGCTCGCCGCCAAGGGCAAGTCCAAGCTGCCGGAAGAAACCCAGGGCTACGTCAGGACCATCACCGGCAAGCCGGTCGAGAACTGGAGCGCCGCCAGCGCGCGTCATCCGCAGCAGAAATTGCCGCAACACGCGCCTTGCCAGGAGACCGCCGGCCTGCTCGCGTGGAACGGACCGGATGCGGTGCCGCTGCCGTCGCCCTCGCCGCTTCATGCCAACGCCAGCGTCAAGGTCGCTGCCGCCAAACCGGCGGACAAAAAGGCCGCCGATAAGAACCCGGATGCGGTCAAGAAGACGGATGTCGCCAACAAGCCGGACCCGGCAAAACCAACAATGACAGACGACACCAAAACCGCGACGACCCGCGTATCACCGGCCAAAGCCAAGGTGGAGACGCCGCCCAAAAACGGCCGCCTCGCGCTCGGCAGCGGCAAGCTCAATCCCAAGCATCAGGCGTCGAAGCACGAACGCGTTGCGTCGCGCTAACCGCGCTGCGCGTGCTATTGCTGGACTGTTCTGGATTTGCCGGCGTTATTTTTCGCAGAGCCGCCGCGGCCCATCGCTCGGCTGATAGGTGCAGTCGCCGGCGTTGAAGGAAATATAGGCATTGGTGCAGGCGGCGATGTTGCAGCTCGCTTGCGCCCGCACATCACGCACCGAACGCGGCGCGCTCGCCGACGGCGGCGTGCCTTTGGTACAGAGCCGGCGCGGCCCGTCGCTCGGTTGATAGGTGCAGTCCGATGCCGTGAACGAGCGATAGGCGCGTTCGCAGGCATCGACATCGCATTTCGGCGCGGCCGCGACGGCAGGCTGCGGTTCGGGCGCCACGAGTGGCGCCGGCGCCGCAACCGGTTCGGGAGCAATCGCCGCAACAGCCGGCGCCGCCGGAGCGAGAGGCGCGGTCGCCTGTTGCGTGCCGGTCGTCTCCTGCGGCTTCACGGCAGCCTGCTGCACAGCCGGCGGCCTTGCGGCGCGCAATTCGTATTGGCTCGCCGGCATCGGCGTCATCGGCGCCTGCAGCCACTCGACCCCGAACAGCACGCTGCCGGCGGTGATCAGCAGGACAATGAAATAGACAAGGATATTCATCCGCGCCGTCGCCTCAATTGCCAATAACCGAATATATGGCGCGCCAAGCCCTGGCGAAAGAGCGGATTATTGAAGAAAAACAGACAGTTTTGTTAATGTTGGCGCAACAAATCGCCGCCCGTGAACGCTCGGATGAGTTTTTGCGAGTCCCGCACCCAAAGCCCTCGCGGCGTTACATCCCGACCTTCATGCGCCGTGCACCCCGCGTCGAAGGCATGGCGATGAGCGGTTCATGACATCGTCACAGCGTTCACTGTCATCAATAGCGAACGTCATCGATAGATGATGACCTCATCACGGCGATTGTCGTCAATCTCGCACATGCGAAAACACGCGCATGACATCGCGCGCTCACTTCGATTCGACTCAACCAACGCCCGACATCGTTATCGGTTCAATAATGCGCGGCTGAATGGCAGCCATGTCTCAAGTGGAATTGACGCGAGGCGGGCGACACTCCTAAAGCACTCACCCGCCAGTTTTTATTGCGTGTCATTAAAATGTCGGATGCCAATACATTCAAAGCGACGCGTCGATATTTTCTGACTTCCGTCGCCGCAGTGTCGTTCACCACAATTGCGTCCGCCGCTTACGCGCAGACAATCACCGGCAAGCTGCCGTGGCAGCCGTTCGCCGGCGAACCGCCCAAGCCATCGATAGCGGGCTGGTATTTCTTCAGGCCGGATGAGGCGCGCGCGCTGGAAGCCATCGTCGATCGTCTCATTCCTGCCGACGATCTCAGCATTGGCGGCAAGGATGCCGGTTGCGCCGCCTACATCGACCGGCAGATGGCCGGCAGTTTTGGCGATTCAAGCCGGCTGTATACCAAGGGGCCGTTCCTGCCGGGCCTGCCGACGCAGGGTTATCAGGGCGAAGCGACGCCGGCGATGCGTTACCGCTCAGGTCTCGCGGCCATCGATGCGTACCTGCGCAAGGCGATGAACAATCGAGGTTTCGCGCAGCTTACTGCCGCCGAGCAGGACGAATTCCTGAAGAGTCTCGAAGCCGGCAAGATCGATCTCGGCAAAATCAACGGCGCCGGTTTCTTCAATCTCGTGCTGCAGAACACGATGGAAGGCTTCTTTGCCGACCCGGTCTATGGCGGCAATCGCGACATGGTGTCCTGGAAGATGATTGGTTTTCCCGGCGCGCGTTACGACTACCGCGATCATGTCACCAAACATAATCAGCCCTATCCGCTCGGCCCGGTTTCGATCGGCGGCAGTCCGGACTGGTCACGCAAGAGTTAAAAGCCGATGGCACGCAAACTTCCCCGCAAAGATGTCGTGATCGCCGGCCTTGGCTGGACCGGCGCGATTCTCGCGCATGAATTGACTGAAGCCGGCCTCGACGTTGTCGCCATCGAGCGCGGCCCGTGGCGCGACACCGCCACCGATTTCAACATCGGCTACGTCTCGGATGAATTGCGCTATGCGGTGCGCCGCGACCTCTTCCTGCAGCCGGCGCAGGAAACCTTCACGATGCGCAACACGACGTCACAGACCGCGCTGCCGATGCGCGATTTCGGCTCGTTCCTGCCCGGCACAGGCGTCGGTGGCGCCGGCGTGCACTGGAACGGCCACACCTGGCGGTTCTGGTCCAGCGACTTCAAACTCAAATCCCATCTGACCGAGCGCTATGGCGCCGGCCGCATCGCCGATCTGCAGATCCAGGACTGGGGCGTCAGCTACGACGAGATAGAAAGCGCCTACGACCGGTTCGAATATCTGTGCGGCATTTCCGGCAAGGCCGGCAACATCAACGGCACCATCCAGCCCGGCGGCAATCCCTTCGAGGACCCGCGCAAGCGCGACTACCCGCTGCCGCCGATGCAGATGACCTACGCGCCGACGATGTTCGCCGAAGCCGCCCGTTCGCTCGGCTATCATCCGTTCCCGACGCCGTCGGCCAATCTGTCGAAGGCCTATGTCAATCCACTCGGCATCGCCATGGGCCAGTGCACCATGTGCGGCTTCTGCGAACGCTTCGGCTGCGCCAATTATTCCAAATCGAGCGCGCAGACCACCGTGTTGCCGGTGCTGATGCGCAAACCCAACTTCGAAGCCCGCGTCAATTGCGAAGTGCTGCACGTCAATCTCGACGCCGCCGGCAAGATGGCCAAGGGCGTCACTTATATCGACATCAACGGCGTCGAATGGGAGCAGCCGGCCGACATGGTGCTGCTGTGCGCCTATGGCCTGCACAATGCCCGGCTGATGATGCTGTCGAAGATCGGCAAGATCTACGATCCGCAAAGCGGCGAAGGCACGGTCGGGCGTAATTACGCCTACCAGACCAATGCCGGCATCCAGATGTTCTTCGACGACAAAACCTTCAACCCGTTCATCGCCGCCGGCGCGCTCGGCCAGACCATGGACGACTTCAACGGCGACGCCTTCGATCACGGCTCGCTCGATTTCGTCGGCGGCGCCGGCGTCAACTGCATTCCGACCAATGGCCGGCCGATCCAGTACCGTCCGACGCCGCCGGGCACGCCGCGCTGGGGCGGCGCCTGGAAGAAGGCGACCAAGGACAATTACCAGAAGGCCTTCGGCTTCTCCTCGCAAGGATCGAGCTATGCCGCGCGCGGCAACTATCTCGATCTCGATCCGACCTACAAGGATCGCTTCGGCCGTCCGTTGATGCGCATGACCTTCGACTTCCCCGACAACGACATCCGCATGTCGAACTGGGTGATGGACCGCATGGAAGGCATCGCCAAGGCGATGAACCCGCGCCAGACCGTGGTCTCGCGCCGCAAGAAGCCGTGGAGCTCGGTGCCCTATCAGAGCACGCACAACACCGGCGGCGCCATCATGGGTGCCGATCCGAAGACCAGCGCGGTCAACAAATTCCTGCAGAGCTGGGATGTGCCGAACGTGTTCGTGATCGGCGCCTCCGCCTTCCCGCAGAATGCCGGCAAGAACCCCACCGGCACCGTCGGCGCGCTCGCCTTCTGGGCGGCCGATGCCATCCGCAATCAGTACATGCGCAACCCCGGCCCGCTGGTGCAGGCATGACGCGCTCGTTCCGCTTTGCGGCGCTGGCCGCGGCGCTGGCCCTGAACGCAACCGCCGCGTCGACTGCCGAATTGCCGTTCGATCAGGTCGAGGCCGGCCGCTATCAGTCGATCCTCGGCGATTGCGCTGGCTGCCACACCGCGCCTGGCGGCGCACCCTTTGCCGGCGGCGTCGCCCTCGATACGCCGTTCGGCAAGCTGGTCGCGGCCAACATCACGCCCGACGCCGAGACCGGCATCGGCGCCTGGTCGGAAGCCGACTTCCGCAACGCGATGAAAAGCGGTGTCGGCCATAACGGCAAGCGGCTTTATCCGGCCATGCCCTATCCGGCCTATTCGCTGATGAGCGATCGCGACGTCGGCGACCTGTGGGCCTATCTGCGCTCGGTCCAGCCGGTGAAGAATGCGATCGTCTCGAACCAGCTGCCGTTTCCGGTCAACATCCGTCTGCTGCTGGCCGGTTGGAATTGGCTGAACTTCTCGCCCGCCGATTTCAAAGAGAACCCGCAGAAATCGGCCGAGTGGAATCGCGGCGCTTACATCGTGCAGGGCGCGGGTCATTGCGCCACCTGCCATTCGCCGAAATCCGTGCTCGGCGCCGACAAAGGCGGCATGACCGGCGCGGTGCTGCAGAACTGGCTGGCGCCGAACATCACCGGTAACCTGCACGACGGCGTCGGCGCCTGGAGCGCGGACGATATCGTCGCCTACCTCAAGACCGGTTCGAACAAGACCAGCGTCGCGTCGGGTCCGATGGCGGAGGTGATCGAAGCCTCGACGTCCAAAATGAACGACGCCGATCTTCGCGCCGTCGCCGTTTATCTCAAGGACCTGCCGGCGTCGGACAAGGCTCCGGCGCCGATCGCCGCCAGCGATCCGGCCATGCGCGCCGGCGCCGCGATCTACGGTGTCACTTGCTCGGCCTGTCATGGCGGCGACGGTAGCGGTCAGGCCCAGCTTTTCCCGCGCCTCGCCGGTAACGCGGCGGTGCAGCAGGGTGATCCCACCACGCTGATCCGTGTCGTGCTGGCCGGAAGCCAGGGCGCCGGAACGCACTTCGCCCCGACCACACCGGCCATGCCGTCGCTCGCCTGGCGTCTCAACGACACGCAGATCGCCGACGTTCTGACCTACGTGCGTAACACCTGGGGCAACGCCGCGCCGCCGGTGACGCCCGGCGCGGTCGGCGCGCTCCGCCAGGCCGTGAAGGACGGCGGCTCCTGAACTTTCGGCCGGTTTCTACGGGCTTATGACGAAACGCTGCGGACCGTGCTAGACAGCCGGTCCGATCAGCCGTCGCAGCTTTCAGAGCCATGCCGATTTAGAGTCATGCCGAAAACGCCGTCGCTCCAGTCCTTCCGCCGTATCGTCATCAAGGTCGGCTCCTCGCTCCTGGTCGATTCCGCCGCCGGGCAGCTCAAGCGCGACTGGCTGGCGTCGCTCGTTGCGGATATCGCGGAACTGCATGGCGACAATTCCAAAACCGGTGCGGCTGCAGGGCCGGGCCGGTTCCGCGATGTACTCGTTGTGTCGTCCGGCGCCATCGCGCTGGCGCGGGCGACGCTGAAGCTGCCACGCGGCGCCTTGCGGCTCGAGGAAGCGCAGGCCGCCGCCGCCGTCGGCCAGATCGCGCTGGCGCGATCCTGGTCGGAGACCTTGAGCGCGCATGGCATCACCGCGGGGCAGATTCTCCTGACGCTCACCGACACCGAGGAGCGCCGCCGCTATCTCAATGCGCGCGAGACCATCGACAAGCTTCTGGAATGGCGCGCGGTGCCCGTGATCAACGAGAACGATACGGTGGCGACCAGCGAAATCCGCTACGGCGACAACGACCGCCTCGCCGCGCGCGTTGCCGCCATGACCAGCGCCGACCTTCTGGTGCTGCTGTCGGACATTGACGGCCTCTACGACAAGCCGCCGGCGCCGGGCAACGGCGCACAGCTTATTCCGGTGGTGCCGCGCATCACCGCCGAAATCGAAAACATGGCCGGCGCGTCGGGTTCGGAATTGTCGCGCGGCGGCATGGTGACCAAGATCGAAGCTGGCAAGATCGCGACCACCGCCGGCGTCCACATGGTGATCGCGTCGGGTCGCATCATGAACCCGCTGAAAGCCATCGCCGATGGCGGGCCATGCACATGGTTCCTGACGCCGGCCAATCCGGTGACGGCGCGCAAGAAATGGATCGCCGGTTCGCTCGAACCGCGTGGCGCCTTGCATATCGACGAGGGTGCGGTGCGCGCGCTGCGCACCGGAAAGAGTTTGCTGCCCGCCGGCGTGAAGAAGGTCGAAGGCGCCTTCGGCCGTGGCGATGCCGTGATCCTGCGCGGACCCGACGGCGCCGAAGTCGGCCGCGGTCTGGTGGCTTACGATTTCGCCGATGCAGAAAAAATCGTCGGCCGCTCATCCGCGGATGTGCAGGCCATTCTCGGCTTCACCGGCCGCACCGAAATCGTCCATCGCGACGACCTGGTGATGGGCGGCGGCATTTAAGGCCGGTCGGACCGGTCAGTGGCCGCGCTTGCCCTTGATGCGGGCGCGGCGGCCGGCCGGGGCCGACTTCTGCGGCGCCGGGCGCTTTGGCAGCCGAAGCCTGGTCCCGTCCGGAAACTCGATAAAGCGGCTGACGACCTGCATTTCGCCCTCGCCGCCCGGCCGGCCTTCGATCACGAATTTCGTGCCGACGGGGAACCGAGTGGGCAGGCGAGTGGAACTGTAAGCCATGACTCCCTCCATGCGCGGAGCCCCGAACTCAACAAAAAGGGCCTTCCGCCGCTGGTTTTGAACGCTGGAGGACCAATGTGTAAGAGCCTTGACGGGTTCTTGAGGGGCTGGAGTTATCCTCGTTATCCCCGCCATCCCCAGGGCAGACCTGCAATTGAGGTCATCTCGCGATTCCGGGCTTGACGTGGTAGGAATGCCGCCCGCGCCCGGACTAGGGGTATCGGGGTAGTTAGGACTATTTGCCGGGTTTTGTTGCCGATGACCGCGCCTCTCAAATCCCTTTCGGGGATGAAAGCCATTGATGGGAGTGGCGACGCCGCCGCCCTGTCCACCTTGATGGCGGAAATCGGCCGCAACGCGCGCGCGGCTGCCCGCGCGCTCGCTCTCGCGCCGGCCGGGCAGAAGAACCGCGCGCTCGCCGCTATGGCCAGGGCCATCCGCGCCGCCAAGACCGACATCCTCGCCGCCAATGCCGACGATATCGCGCAGGCGCGTAACAGTGGCATGACCGGGGCGATGCTCGATCGTCTGAAACTGAGCGAAAAAGCCATCGACGGCATCGCCGACGGCATCGAGGTCGTGCGCGAGCTTGCCGACCCGGTCGGCGCCGTCATCGATTCCTGGACGCGGCCGAACGGCATGATCATCGAACGCGTGCGCGAGCCGCTCGGCGTCGTCGGCATCATTTACGAGAGCCGTCCGAACGTCACCGCCGATGCCGGCGCGCTGTGCCTGAAGGCCGGCAATGCCGCGATCCTGCGCGGCGGCTCCGACTCGACGCAGTCGAGCCGCGCCATTCATACCGCCCTCGTGCAGGGCCTGCGCGACGCCAACTTGCCCGAAGCCGCGATTCAATTGGTGCCGACGCGCGACCGCGCCGCGGTCGGGCTGATGCTCACCGGCCTCGACAACAATATCGACGTCATCGTGCCGCGCGGCGGCAAGGGCCTCGTCGCCCGCGTGCAGGCGGAAGCCCGCGTGCCGGTGTTCGCGCATCTCGAAGGCGTCAATCACGTCTATGTCGACAAGGCCGCCGACCTCGCCATGGCGAAGTCGATCGTGCTCAATGCCAAGATGCGCCGCACCGGCGTCTGCGGCGCGGCCGAAACGCTGCTGGTCGATCGCGCCGTCGCCTCGACGCATTTAAAGCCGCTGATCGACATGCTGATCGATGCCGGCTGCGAGATTCGCGGCGACGGCGCCGTGCAGGCGGTCGACAAACGCGTCAAGCCGGTCACGGCGGAAGACTGGGGCACCGAATATCTCGACGCCATCATCGCCGCCGGCGTGGTCGATGGCGTCGACGGCGCGATCGATCACATCGAGCGCTTCGGCTCGCACCACACCGACGCCATCGTCACCGCCGATCAGGCGGCGGCCGACAAATTCCTGGCGCAGGTCGACTCCGCCATCGTGCTGCATAACGCTTCGACGCAATTCGCCGATGGCGGCGAATTCGGCTTCGGCGCCGAGATCGGCATCGCCACCGGCCGCCTGCATGCGCGCGGCCCGGTCGGCGCCGAACAACTCACTACTTTCAAGTACCGCATTCGCGGCACCGGCCAAATTCGGCCGTGACATCGTGACGTCATCGCCGCCTGCGCAGCACGGCCTGCCCGACATCGAGCGGATCATTCCGCCGCACGCTCCCGGCATGCGCATCGGCCTGTTCGGCGGCACCTTCGATCCGCCGCACCGCGCCCATCTCGACGCCTGCCTGCTGGCGATGAAGCGCCTTCAGCTCGATCGCGTGTGGTGGCTGGTGACGCCCGGCAACCCGCTCAAGAAACACGGCGGTCTGGCGCCGCTCGCCGACCGCATGGAAGCGGCGCGCCGTCTTTCGAACCACCCGCGCATCGACGTCACTGGCATCGAAGCCGTGATCAACACGCGCTACACCTTCGATACGATCGAATGGCTTTTGGCGCGCTGCCCGCGCGTGCAATTCGTCTGGATCATGGGCGCCGACAATTTGCGGCACTTCCATCGCTGGCAGAAATGGCGCGGCATTGCCGATCTCATTCCGATCGTCGTCGTCGATCGGCCCGGCCCCAGCCTTTACGCCTCCAACAGCACCGCCGCGCAGGCGCTGTGGCGGTTCCGCATCCCGGAGAACGCGGCAATTTCGTTGCCGGGGCGCAAGCCGCCGGCTTGGACCTATTTGCACGGCCTGAAATCGGGCCTGTCGTCGACCGCCTTGCGTGCCTTGCGCGAAAAGCCGAAGACACCGCCGGAACCTGCGGCTGTCGAAGCGCCGAAGCAGGCGCCGAAAAAATCGACCCGCACCGCCGCCGGTAAAAAGAAGTCGCTGACACGGACCCGGACCGTGGCAAAGAAGAAGGCCGCCTCGTCCAAAGCGCCCGCGGCGAAGGCAAGCAGCAAAAACACCACGCGCCGCGTCAAGGCGCGCGCCGCCTCGGCCACGACCAAATCCGGCAAACAGACAACCGGCCGCCGCAAGGCTTCCCGGAAACGCGCGAAATAGATATCCTGCCGCGATCGCGATGCGGCGTTGATACAAGCACGGCAAAAGGACCAAGCTCCCCTGGCAAAATCCGTCACATCCCGAAGCAAATCCCGTTCGTCTGCCGGCAAGCGCGCAGGCGCGACGAAGTCCGGTGCGGCCAAATCCGCCGGCAAAAAATCCGCTGGCCAGAAATTCGGCGCCAAGAAATCCGACGCCAAGAAATTCACTACAAAGAAGAGCAAATCGGGCGACAAGCCGAGCCTGCGCTCGCTGGCCAAAGCCAGTGTCAAAGCCAGTTCGTCGGCCAAGGCGCCCGCCAAGTCGCCGGTGAAAACGCCGGCGGCAAAGCCGAAGGCGCCGGACAGCAGGTGGCTCAAGACCATCCTCGCCAGCCTCAACGACATGAAGGCCGAGGACACGGTGACCATCGACCTGAGCGACAAGTCCTCCATCGGCGACACCATGGTGGTCACGACCGGCCGCTCCAATGTTCATCTTGCCGCCATCGCCGACCGCGTGGTGAAGGACCTGAAGGCCGCCGGCATGACCGGCATCGCCATCGAAGGCCTGCGCCAGGGCGACTGGGTCGTCATCGATACCGGCAGCGTGCTGGTGCACGTCTTCCGCCCCGAGGTCCGCGCCTTCTACGCCATCGAGAAGATGTGGACGGCGTAGGCAGTCAGAACTCCGTCATGGCCGGGCTTGTCCCGGCCATCCACGTCTTGCTTGATTGAAAGCAAGGCGTGGATGCCCGCGCCAAGCGCGGGCATGACGACGGAGGGTCCCATGCGCATCATCATCGCCGCGATCGGCCGCCTCAAGGGCCCCGAATCCGAACTCGCCGAGCGCTATGCCAAGCGCGTGACGCAGAGCGGCCGCGCGCTCGGCTTGAAACCGGTCGAAATCATCGAGATCCGGGAAAGCCGCGCCGACGAGACCATGAAGCGCATGCTCGAGGAATCGATCGCGCTCGCCAATGTCATTCCGCAGGGCGCGGCGGTCGTGCTGCTCGATGAAAAAGGCGACGCGCTCGGCAGTCAGGCCTTCGCCACCGAACTCGCGAACTGGCGCGAGAACAACAAGCCGGCGGTCGTGTTCATGATCGGCGGCGCCGACGGCCTGGCCGCCAGCCTGCGCGACAAGGCCGGACTTCGCCTGTCGTTCGGCGCGGCGACCTGGCCGCATCAACTGGTCCGCGTCATGCTGCTCGAACAGCTCTACCGCGCCACCACCATTCTCTCAGGGCACCCCTATCACCGGGCGTGAGGGGGAGGGTGACGTGCGGAAATGAACTTGCCGTCAATGCACGCAGGCGTAACGTGGCCGCGATGATCGCCTTTCGCAGCGCTTTTGATTCGCGCCGTCTCCGCCGCGTGTCGCTCGCCGCCGCGCTGATGCTGGCCGGCAGCGCATCGGCCCAGACCACCGCGCCCGGCGATCCGCCCGCCGACAAGTCGCAGGCGCTCGATCAGCTCAAGGTCCACGACAAGGAACTCGAATCGACGCGCGACCAGCAGCGCCGCTCGTCGGAAGCCGAGGCCTCGCTCAAGCGCGAGATCGAGGATATCGGCGCCGACCGCCGCAAGCTGGCGCAGGACCTGGTCGACACCGCGGCGCGGCTGCGCGCGGTCGAGGCCAAGATCGAGGCGACGCAACAGCGCCTCGAACCGCTCGACGCCCGGGAACTGGCGATCCGCAAATCGATCGACGACCGCCGCATGGTCATCGGCGAAGTGCTGGCGGCCCTGCAACGCATCGGACGGCGCCCGCCGCCGGCCCTGATCGCAAGCCCGGAAGACGCGCTGCAGGCGGTGCGCACGGCCATGGTGCTGGGCGCGGTGCTGCCCGACATGCGCCAGAAGGTCGATGCGCTCGCCACCGATCTCACCGAACTGCTGAATGTGCGCAAAAGCATCACCGCCGAACGCGACAAACTGAAGGCCGACGTCGCCTCGCTCGATACCGAACGCACGCGCATGTCGGCGCTGGTCGAGGAACGGCAGAAGCAGCAGGCGGACCGCGAGCAGCGGCTGGCCGCCGAGCGGGCCCGCGCCACCGATCTGGCCCGTCAGGCCGGCGATCTCAAAGATTTGATCGCCAGGCTGGAGGCAGGCCTCGATCCGGCCGTGCGCGAGGCCCGGGAGGCGGCGCGAAGCGATAGCAGGCCTGCATTATCCGCTTATCGCGATCCGGGCCGGCTGGCGCCGGCGGTCGCCTTCGCGTCGCTGCGCGGACAGGTTCCGATGCCGGTGAATGGCGTCAAATTGCGCAATTTCGGTGCGCCCGACGGGACCGGGGGAACGGAAAAAGGCCTGACTGTGGCAACCCGGGCCGGCGCCCAGGTGACCGCCCCGGCCGATGGCTGGGTGGTCTATGCCGGCGCCTTCCGCTCCTACGGGCAGCTATTGATCCTTAATGTTGGCGGCGGATATCATGTCTTGCTCGCCGGCATGGATCGGATATCAGTTGATCTCGGACAGTTCGTGCTGGCCGGGGAACCTGTCGCGGCCATGGGATCCGGCTCACATATCGCCGCAATTCTGGCGTCAGGTTCCAGTCAGCCTGTGCTCTATATCGAGTTTCGAAAAGACGGGACCCCCGTTGATCCAGGCCCATGGTGGGTAGCTGGCGAAGGCGAAAAGGTTCGCGGATGATGCGCAAGACCTCTCTGATTCTGCTTGGTGCAGCGGCCGGCGCCGCGATGACGCTGATCGCGGTACAGCCGCGAACGATCTTCTTCGGCTCCAGCGCCAAGGCGGCGGTCGCCGACACATATAAACAACTCAATCTGTTCGGCGACGTGTTCGAGCGCGTCCGTGCCGACTACGTCGAGAAGCCGGACGATCAGAAGCTGATCGAAACCGCGATCAACGGCATGCTGGCCGGTCTCGATCCGCATTCGAGCTACATGGACCCGAAGAGCTTCCGCGACATGCAGGTGCAGACCCGCGGCGAGTTCGGCGGCCTCGGCATCGAAGTGACGATGGAAGACGGCCTCATCAAGGTGGTGTCGCCGATCGACGATACGCCCGCATCCAAGGCCGGCGTGCTCGCCAACGACCTCATTACCAAGCTCGACGAAGACCAGGTGCAGGGCCTCACCCTGAACCAGGCCGTCGAAAAGATGCGCGGCCCGGTGAACACCAAGATCAAGCTCACCATCATGCGCAAGGGCGCGGACAAGCCGCTCGAACTGACGCTGACCCGCGACGTCATCCGCGTGCGCGCGGTGCGCTCGAATGTCGAGGGCGACGACGTCGGCTACATCCGCATGACGCAGTTCAACGAGCAGACCACCGACGGCCTCAAGAAGGCGATCAGCGACATCAAGGCCAAGATCGCCGACGACAAGCTCAAGGGCTACATCCTCGATCTGCGCAACAACCCGGGCGGCCTGCTCGATCAGGCGATCTCGGTGTCGGATGCGTTCCTCGAAAAGGGCGAGATCGTCTCGACCCGCGGCCGCAACGCCGAAGAGACCCAGCGCTTCAATGCCCGCGCCGGTGATCTCACCGACGGCAAGCCGGTCATCGTGCTGGTCAATGGCGGCTCGGCCTCGGCGTCGGAAATCGTCGCCGGCGCGTTGCAGGATCACCGCCGCACCACCGTTATCGGCACCCGCTCGTTCGGCAAGGGGTCGGTGCAGACCATCATCCCGCTCGGCTCCGGCAACGGCGCGCTGCGGCTGACCACGGCGCGCTACTACACGCCGTCCGGCCGCTCGATCCAG
>JBAZSM010000090.1:12768-14532 GCA_041662425.1 Pseudolabrys sp. | reverse complement strand
TGGCCGCTCCTCGGCGACAAAGGCGTCCCACAATTTGCCGCGCTTGATGTAGTTGCGGATGTCCTTGACGCGCTCGTCGCCGAGCTGGCTGTCGCGCAGGCGCGACACCGCGTCATATTCATAGAGGCCCTGTTGCGCCTTGGTGGTCGATTTGACGTGCCATTCCATCATCGGCGCGCCGAGCGCCTTGGCGATCTCCAGCGCCAGCACGGTCTTGCCGGTGCCCGGCTCGCCCTTGACCAGCAAGGGCCGCTCCAGCGCGATCGCGGCATTCACCGCCACTTTCAGGTCGTCGGTCGCCACATAGGCGGAGGTGCCTTCAAAACGCATGTAATTCCTCACACTTTCCGCGCCGACACTAGGGGACGGCGCCAGTCGCAAGCAAGCCGAAAGCGGGCCGGAGGACCGGGCAGGGCGCGCTGCCCTCGCACAGCCGTGATGGCGCGGTGATCGCCGGGTGAATGGCAGATCCGCCAAAAATGATTATGTAAGCGGTCGGAAAGTTCACCCTCCAGCGTTGGCAGGTTCAACAATGACAACAACAGCCGAGAACACCGTCGACTTCCGGTCCCTCACCGATGCCGAGTGGAAGCAGCGCCTGACCCCGGAGCAGTACCGGGTGCTGCGTGGCCACGGCACCGAGCGTCCGGGCTCCTGTGCGCTCAACCACGAAAAGCGCGCCGGCACATTCGTCTGCGCCGGTTGCGGCCAGCCGCTCTTCAAGTCCCATGAGAAATTCGAGAGCGGCACCGGCTGGCCGAGCTTTACCGATCCGCTGCCGGGCTCCGTGGCGGTCAGCCACGACAGTTCTTTCGGCATGGTTCGCACCGAGGTGCATTGCAGCCGCTGCCTCGGCCATCTCGGTCACGTGTTTCCGGACGGCCCGCCGCCGAGCGGCCAGCGCTATTGCATGAATGGCGTGGCGATGGATTTCGAGCCGGCGACCGGCGCCTGATCCCTGGCCTTGCCGGCCTTCGATGCGTTCGATCCGCCCCGGTTTGTCCGGGGCGGATTTTTTCATGCCGCCGGCCAAAGACCGTTTCGGCCCGGCAAAATCTGCCGTCGCGCGGCAGATAAGGCCCGCCAACGATAGTCGGCCTGTTTCATAACCTATTGAAAATAAATAGAATTACGGCTGGCATGGCGATTGCCATGGCTTCTCTGGGATCGTGCGCGCATCCCGCCCGGGAGGGCACTGGGCCCTTGGGGGGCCGCGCGCCGAAACGAGGAGAGAAAGTTATGGGTATCTTCGGCGCACTGACGACAGCCGTTACGGGCATGCAAGCCCAGGCGTATGCACTTCAGAACATCTCGGGCAACATCGCGAACTCGCAGACGACCGCGTACAAGCGGACCGACACGAGCTTCACCGACCTGCTGCAGGACAACATCCCGTCCAAGCAGATTGCCGGCAGCGTCAACGCCAATTCCCAGCAGACCAACACGGTGCAGGGCGACGTCCAGAACGCGTCGGTGCCGACCTACATGGCGATCAACGGCGGCGGCTTCTTCGTTGTCGAGAAGCCTCAAAGCTTCGCTGACGGACGGCCGAGCTTCTCGGGCGTCGATCTCTACACCCGCCGTGGCGACTTCACCGTGGACCAGAACGGCTACTTGGTGAACGGCGCCGGCTATTACCTGATGGGCATTCCGATCGACGCCACGACCGGCAACCTTGCCGGTAGCGTCCCGGAGATGCTTCAGTTCCAGAACGGCTTCCTGCCGGCCCAGTCCACCACCGAGATCGATTACCGCGCCAATTTG
>JBAZSM010000090.1:0-12758 GCA_041662425.1 Pseudolabrys sp. | reverse complement strand
CCTATCCGAAGACGGTCGATGCCGACTCCACGGTCGCCGGCTCCGAATTGCTCAATCCGGCGAACTTCACCGCCAATCCGATCAACGGCGCGCCCACGGTGGCGAAGCTGCTCGGCTACGGCGCGACGGTATTGCCCGACGCCGCCGCGGTGACGACCGGCTCCGCCGATCTGACCTCGCTGTCGTCGGCAGGCGGCACGCTCGAGATCAACGGCACGTCGATTGCGATCGCCGCGGGCGATAACGCCGCCGCCATCGCCGCCAAGATCAACCTGCAGACCGGCACCACCAATGTTGGCGCGACGGTCGTTGCCAACAAACTGGTTCTGACCGGCACTGATGCCAGCACCAACATCGCGATTGGCGGCGCCAGCACGCTTTCGGTTCTGACCGAACTCGGCGTGTCGGTCGGTACCACCAACGCGACCAACCTGTTGACCCAGGGCATCGCGGCGACCGGTCAGACTTTGACCTTCCAGGTCGGCGCCAACGCGCCGCTGACGGTGACCTTCGGCGCGGGCAACGTGACGACGCTGGCCGATTTGAACGTCGCCCTCGGCGGTCTGGTCGGCGGCACTGCCTCCGCCGATCCGGCAACCGGCAACATCACCGTGACGGCGGGCGCGACAGCCGACGACATCACGGTCGGCGGCACGGCGACCGCCCGCAATTTCGGCATCCGGACGACAAGCGCTTTGCCGTCGAACAGCACGGTTGTCGGCCAGGACGTCTCGACGTTCCTCAACGAGAGCATCGCCGGCGGCGCCGTGACCGCATACGACGTGTCCGGTTCGGCGGTGAACGTCCAGATCCGCTGGGCCAAGGTCGACACCTCGTCGCTCGGTGCAGGTCACACCGACAAGTGGAATATGTTCTATCAGACAGATTCCAACGCCACCGGCACGCAGGCCGCGTGGCAGAACGCCGGCATCGACTACGCCTTCTCCGCCAGCGGCGCTTTGACGCCGTCGATCAATGCCATCACGCTCAACAATGTGTCGGTCGACGGCGTCAGCCTCGGCACGCTGCGCATCGTGCACTCGACCGGCGGCATCACGCAATATTCCGACTCCAACGGTTCGGTGAAAGTGAACCAGATGGATCAGAACGGCTTTGCTGCCGGCGAATTGCAGTCGATCGCCGTGAGCGACAAGGGCCGTATCACCGGCACTTATTCCAACGGCCGTACGATCGACATGGCGGAAATCACGCTGGCGAACTTCTCGGGCTCCAATGGCCTGCAGAAGCTCGACGGCGGCGCCTTCGCCGCCACCGCCGAATCCGGCACGGCGACTTACGGCGCGCCGGGCAAGATCGTGGGCTCGTCGCTCGAAGGTTCGAACACCGACATCGCTGACGAATTCACCAAGCTGATCGTTACCCAGCAGGCCTATTCGGCCAACACCAAGGTGATCACGACCACGAATCAGATGGTTCAGGACCTCCTGAACGTCATCCGCTAAGGCGCCGAGCGAGGGCGCCCGAATTAGGAACGGCGAGCCGACATGAGTCTGTCACAGGCGCTGATCTCCGCGATATCGGGGCTGAACACCACTCAGTCCAATCTCGCGCTGGTGTCGGCCAACGTGGCCAATGCCGGCACGCCGGGCTATGTCCGCAAGACGCCGAACCAGATCGCGACCGCCGCCAACGGCACGGCGGTCAGCGTCCGCACGGTTTCGATTCAGCGCGAACTCGACACCTATGTGCAGAAGCAGCTGCGCACCGAGAATTCGGGCGCCAGCTACGCGACGGTCCGCGCCCAGTTCTACAGCCAGTTGCAAAACGTCTATGGCCAGCCGGGCACCGACAGCTCGCTGGAAAGCGTGTTCAACGATTTCAATACGTCGCTGCAAACGCTGGCCGCCAGTCCGGACGATCCATCGGCCCGGTCCGCCGTCATCTCGACGGCGCAGCAACTGACGCAGCAGCTCAACTCGATGACGCAGAGCGTCCAGTCTTTGCGCAGCAGTGCCGAACTTGGCCTGTCCGACGCGGTCAGTCAGGCCAACGACGCGATGCAGCACATCGCCGACATCAACGGCCAGCTTGCCGGCGTCACCACGATCGACAGTTCGGCGGCGCTGCTACTCGATCAGCGCGATAGCTATATCAACAAGCTGTCGAACCTGATGGACATCAATGTCGTCCAGGGCGGCCAGAACCAGATCACGGTCTACACCAATTCCGGCGTTCAGCTTGTCGGCAAGACCGCCTCGACGCTTGGCTTCGACACGCAGGGCACGATCAACGCGAATTCGGTCTGGAGTGCCGACTCCGACAAGCGCGGCGTCGGCACGCTGACGCTGACATCGGCTAATGGCAGCCAGGTCGATCTGGTTCAGAACAACTCGATCCGCTCCGGCGAGATCGCGGCCTATCTGCAGATGCGCGACCAGGATCTGGTGCAGGCCCAGAGCCAGCTCGACGCATTCGCCGCTGCGATGTCGAGCGCGCTGTCTGACACGACAACCGCCGGCACGGCGGTGACGTCGGGCGTGCAGAACGGCTTCGATGTCGATATCAGCGGCCTTCAGGCCGGCAATACCGTCAATATCAATTATACCGACCCGCTGACCAATAAGCAGCACACGTTGACGCTGATGCGTGTCGACGATCCGAAGGCGTTGCCGCTGTCGGATAGTGCAACGACCAATCCCAACGATCATGTGGTGGGCATCGATTTCTCCGCCGGCATGACCTCGGTGTGGGGCCAGATCTCCAGCGCCATGGGTGCGACCGGCATGGTCGCCTCGAATCCGTCCGGTAACACGCTGCGCGTCCTCAATGATGGACCCGGCAATATCGTCACGGTCAACGGCGTCTCGACGACGAAGACTGCGACGTCGCTGGCCGGCGGCTCGAGCCAGTTGCCGTTCTTTACGGATGGCAGTTCGGCTTATTCGGGCGCGATCGATGGCCAGGGCTCGCAGATCACGGGGCTCGCCGGGCGCATTTCTGTCAACACCTTGCTGGCGGGCGATCCCTCCAAGCTGGTGTCCTATGCATCCGGCGTCGCGTCGGGCGATGCCACGCGGCCCAATTTTTTATATCAGCAACTTGGCAGCGCCTCCCAGGTCTTTGCCCCGAATACCGGTATTGGCACGGCCGCGTCGCCGTTCTCCGGCTCGATGTCGACCTATTTGCGCCAGGTGATCAGCCTTCAGGGCCAGAATGCCGACGCCGCATCCAATCTCAAGCAGGGGCAGGACGTGGTGCAATCGGCGCTGCAGCAGAAATTCGACGATGCCTCCAGCGTCAACATCGACCAGGAAATGGCCAACCTGCTGACGCTGCAAAATGCCTACGCAGCGAACGCGCGCGTCCTGTCGGCGGTCAAGGACATGCTCGACACTCTGATGAAGTTGTGAGGATCCTATGACGGTATCATCCATCAGCGGAACGTCGGCGGCGATGATCCAGTCGCTGCTTAACCTGCGCGGTCAGCTCAACGATCTGACGACGCAGTTGAGCACCGGCAAGAAATCGACGACCTATGCCGGTCTCGGCGTGCAGCGCGGCGTCTCGGTCAGCCTGAATTCGCAACTGTCGGCGATCGGCGGCTACGACACCACGGGCGCCAGCGTGATGACGCGCATCAATGTGGCCAACACCGCGTTGAACAGCATGTCGACCGTGGTCTCCAACGTTAAATCGGCGATGTCCCAGGGCACCAATGTCAGCGGAATCGGCGGGGCCAGCCAGACACAGACCACCGCGCAAGCCTCGCTTGACACCTTGATGGGGCTGCTCAACACGCAGGCCGGCGACCGCTATCTGTTCGGCGGCAAGGTGACCGACCAGCCTCCGGTCGAGTCCTCCGATCACATCCTAAACGGTGATGGGACGCGCGCAGGGCTCGTCCAGCTCGTCAGCGAGCGCAAGCAGGCCGATCTCGGCGCCAGCGGTCTTGGCCGTCTCGCCGTCACGAATCCAACGCTGTCTTCGCTCGATATCGCGGAGGACGCCGTTTCGCCCTTCGGCTTCAAGCTGGCGTCGGTCTCGTCAAACCTCACCAATGCGACCGTCAACGGCCCGGCCGGTTCGCCGGCCGATCTCTCGATCGATCTCGGCAGCGGCAATCCGAACGACGGCGACAGCCTGACGCTCCGATTGAACCTGCCCGACGGCACCACCAGCAGCGTGACGCTGACGGCGACGACCGCCTCGCCGGCCGGTCCGAACCAGTTCACCATCGGCGCCACGCCGAGCGATACGACCGCCAGCCTGACGACGGCGCTGACCTCGGCGCTCACGACCCTGGGCAGCACCGATTTGACGGCTGCTTCGGCGGTTCAGGCATCGAATGAATTCTTCGCCGCAGACGCCAATACGCCGCCGCAGCGCGTCGATGGCCCGCCCTTCGACACCGCGACCGCGCTGAAGAACGGGTCCGCGAGCGATACGGTGATCTGGTACACGGGCGATTCCGACAGCGATCCCGCCCGCTCCACGGCGACGGCGCAGATCGATCCGTCGCTGTCGGTCGGTTACGGCGTGCGTGCCAACGAGCAGGGCCTTCGCGCGATGGTGCAGAACATCGCGACCCTTGCCGCCGTCTCGATCTCGACGACAAATCCGAACGGCGTCGATCTCAGCCAACAGCTCAATACGCGCGTGGCCACGGGCCTCGCCGGCCAGCCTGGCGACCAGACAGTCACCGACATTTCGACGGACCTGGCCAACGCCCAGATCTCGATTACCGCCGCGACCACGCGCCATCAGCAGCAGACCAGCACGCTGCAAGGCTACCTGGACCAGATACAGGGCGTGTCGGAAGAAGAAGTCGGCACGCAGATCCTCACCTTGCAGACGCGGCTGCAGGCCAGCATGCAGGTGACGGCGATGATGTATCAGACGAGCCTTGTGAACTACATGCCGTAGGCACCGCGGCTCGCGGACGGGTTTAGGACGACGACGCGTGAAATGGGAATGAAAAAAGCCGCGGCAACCGCCGCGGCTTTTTTATTGGCGTATCGTGTCGCCGATCAGGCGCGGCCGAGCAGCCCGGCAGCGAGTTCGCGGTTGAGATGGATCAGTGCGCCGAGCTTTTCCGGCTGCGGATCGTCCATCACCGACACGGTCTGCTTCATCACGAAGATGCCGATATTGGCGACGTTCTGGCGAAGCGCGGGCGGCAGCGGATTTTCCGGACGGGTGACCGAGGTCATGATCACCGACCACAGCTTGCGGTTATTGAGGAGCGCTGCGCCCAGCTCGACTTGCTTGGCATCCCAGGCGTCGCGGATCGCGGCCAGCTGTTGCGCTGCAAACAGCAGCTTGTCGGCCTCCATCTCACGAGGGGTCGCGACCTGCTGGGCCACCTTCCCGTATGCCTGCGCTGCTTGCGTCATTCATGAGCTCCTGCTCGTACTGGATCAGCAGTTTAGCCTGCTTCAGAGCTTTGTAGAGATCGCCCGTTAAGATATGATTATTGATGATTTCAATTTGTGGCCACGTGCTCGGCGCGGCCTGCACGATGTCGCGGACCAGCGCGAAATAAGTGCCGTGGTGGTCGCCCGGATCGCGCGCCGTGTACATCAGCAGGATCGCCAGATAGATGCGCTTGGCCGGCGTATTGGCCTGCTCCGAGGTGATGATGTCCTTCTCGCGAAGGATCGGCATTTTGCCGTCGATCAGAAAGGTCGCGCGCCGGTCCGAATTGGTAATGACGCACTCGCCGATCAGAATGCGCTCGCCGGGCTTGAGTTCGACTTTCAGGGCCATGACGGTTCCGAATCCACATTGAGTTGGCGGCATTATAGCGCGTGACGCGGGCCGCGGCACGGAGTTCCCAAAAGTAACTTCCCAAAAGTAAAACGGCGGGGCCGAGACCCCGCCGTTTCCGCCAATACGTGGATCTGAAGCTCTTACTGGAAGAGCGACAGCACCGCCTGGTCGGCCTGAGCGGACAGCGACAGGGCTGTGGTCGACAGCGACTGACGGGTTTGCAGGGCCAGCATGTTGGCGCCTTCCTGGTTGGTATCGGCGAGGACGAGGTTGTCCGCGCCGGTCTGCAGGGTGTTGATCATCGCCTTGGTGAAGTCCTGGCGATTCTGCACGGTCGAGAGGTTCGAACCGAAAGCCGAACCCTGCGAACGCAGCGTCGACAGCGCGCTGGTCAGCGTGCCGAGGACGTTGTTGATCGAGGTGTTCGAGTCGAAGTCCGAGTTCTGCGCCTGGCTGATGCTCAGGTTGGTGCTGTTGATCGACAGCACGTTGCCGTTCGCATCCTTGGCCTGGATGTTGATGGCCGAGGAGCCGGTCTCGTTCAGCGTCAGCTTCAGGTTGTCGCCCGACAGCAGGTTGATGCCGTTGTAGGACGCGTCACCGGCGTACTTGTCGAGCTGGTCGCGCAGCGTGTTGAACTGCTGCACGAGGCCCTTACGCACGCTGTTGCCGCCGATGGTCTGGGTGTTGGAGCCGCCCGTGCCGCCGTTGACCGCGGACGAAGAGGCGCCGACGACCGTGAGGTCGCTGAGCGACAGGTTGGTGATACGCAGGCTGCCGTTGTCGTTCGACGCCTTCACCTTACCGGCCAGCGAGGTGTTGCTGTTGATCGACGACACGAGCTGGTCGACGGTCTGGACAGCCGCAGTTCCCGCGGCAGTACCGGTGTTGGTGAGGGTGCCGCCGAACAGGGAGGTGGCGTCCGTGCCGCCGATCGTCAGCGCCGTGCCGCCAGCCGCGATTTCACGGATGCCGAGCGAGCCGCTGTTGTCGAAGGCTTCGAACTTGCTGTTGGCAGCCGAGAGCTGCGAGTTGATGCTCGTGACCGCGGCAGCGAGACCGGTACCGGCAGTGACCGAAACGGACGTGCCGTTGACGGTGAAGTCATACGGATCGGCCGGGGTGCCGTAGCTGGTGCTGGTCGTCGAGCCGAGACCGAGACCGGTGACGGTCTGGTTGAGCGTGCCGGCGTCGGCGTTCAGCGTGGTGCCGAGGCCGATACCAGCAGCAGTCGCGCCGCCGGCGTTGACCGGGGCGGCCTGGTTGCTGATCGAGACGCTGTTCGAGCCATCGGCTTTACCGGTGATCGTGATGCCGGTGGTGCCGCTGACGGTGAACGAGCCCGTGCCGTAGGCGGTATCCAACTGTGACTGGATCGCAGCCCGGGCGGTCGCAGCGCTGGCGCCTTGAGCGGTGGTCAGGGTGATGGCGGTCGTCGAGGTGCCATCGTTGAAGTCGAACGAGTACGTGTCGGCGCCGGTCAGCGCTGTAAACGCACCGCCAACAACGCTGGCCTGATGAGCAACAGCGCCGGTGCCGGCCTGGTTGCTGATCGAGACGTCGTTGGTGCCGTCCGCCTTGCCGGTGATCTTGAAGCCATCACCCGCGGTGTTGGCGCCGACCGTGAAGCTGCCCGAACCGAAGCGCGCATCGAGCTGAGCTTGGATCGAAACCTTCGCGTGAGCCAGCGTGTCGCCGGACGTGGTGCCCGTGGTCGAGCTGTCCAGGGTGATGTCCTGGCCGTTGACCTTGAACGAGTAGGTCGCGGCGCCAGACAGACCGTCGTAGGTGCCGCTCTCGGTCGCGGCCGGGTCGGCAACGCTCGGAGCCAGGTAGGCCGACGAGGTCGACAGCGTCGACTGCGTGCCAACGGTGGTCGTCGAGTTGACGGCAACGTTCACGGTGCCGCTGACGGCGCCGCCGGAGAAGGTCAGGTTCTTAGCCGACGTGGTGCCGATCGTGGTCGAGTCGATCGTGTACGAAGCGCTCTGCCAGGACGAGTCCTGCAGGGCCTGGTTCAGGGTCGACTGCATCGACTGCACAGTCGAAGTGATCGAGGTCAAACCGTTGTTGGCGGCCTGGATCGTCTGAATGCCGTTCGACATCGAATCGAGCAGCGAGTTCAGGTCGCCGGCGCGGCTCTGCAGCGACTGCGACGTGAAGAAGCTGATCGGGTTATCGAGGGCGGAGTTGACCTTCTTGCCGGTGGCAAGGCGGTTCTGGGTGGTCTGCATCAACTGCGCGGTATTCTGCAGCGAGAGCAGGTTTGCCCGCACGCCTGCGGAGAGAGTGATACCGTTAGACATGTCTTATCAACCTTTCTGGTTTGCCGTTCTGGCGATCGAGCGCGAGTCGACATTCGACGAACCGCGCGTCGGTCTTGAACCTCTCACACGGAACGTAACGGATGGTAAAATTCGAGGGTTAACGGCCTAATACCGCCGATAAATCAATGCTCGGAATGCTGTCGTGTTTGTTCACGACCCACTAACTTTTCTTAAAAAAATGCGCCCGCGCCGACAGCCGCCGGGCCAATTCCGGTGGCACTGCGCCGCGTTTAAAAACTACAGCGACCGGCTGACGGCCAAAGGCTGCGAAGCCGTGACGGCGGGTGCGTTCTGTCGGCCATTGGCCCCGTAGGTCGAAGGCGATTGCTTGCGGGCGAGTTCGCCCGAGACACCGCGGATGATGCCTTCGGACACCGCATGCGCGGTGGCCAGGACCGTCAGATTGGTTTGCAAAAGGTTACGAAACGCCTCGTGCCGCTTCTGCAGGCGGCCGAGCATGTCGGGCAGGGATTTCTTGGTGATGGCGGAGGCCGCCCTGACGCGCTCGCTTTCGGCCGCATAAGTCCGCGCCAGTTCGACCTTTTCCTCGTCCTTTTCGATCGCGGCGCGAAGCTGGCCGGCACGGATACGCGACGTCTCCTCCATCACCATCGTTTCCAGCCGATCCATGATGGCGTTGAGCCGTTCGATGGCGACCTCGGCCTCGTCGATGGTTTTGATCGCGCCGGGTTTTGCCGAATGGGCGATCTGCGCCGTGGTCTGGGTCACTTCGGGATCTCCTGTTGGGCGAGCAGCGTGTCGTAGACCTGGCCGGCGATGCCGATGCCGCCGGATTTGGCGAAGGACTTGGAATATTCATCGACGAGGAAAGAGCGCCAGACGCCGGTCGCGCCGGAGCCGCCGAACGGGCCGTCGCCCTGGATGCCGGTGAACATCTGCTGAAACATGTTGTTAAGGAATACGGCCTCGAAATCCTGCGACGCCGCTTTGGCCCTGGTTTTGAGCGCATCGCCGGTGAGGCCGGCGCGCATCTTGACGGCGCTCGCCGACGCGCCAGCCGACGCACCTTGGGTCTTGAGCCAGTCATTGGCGGACAGGCCCGGCGTCGGCAGCGTGGCGGTCGCGAGGCCCATGTCCATCACATCACCTCGATATCGGCCTGGATCGCGCCGGCCGTTTTGATCGCCTGAAGGATGGCAATCATGTCGCGCGGGCCGATGCCCAGCGCATTGAGGCCGTCGACCAGTTGCTGCAGCGAGACGCCATCCTTGACGACGGCGAGTTGCTTGCCGGTTTCCTGCACGCCGATACGGGTGCGAGGCACCACAACCGTCTGCGCACCGCGCGGCGCGAAGGGGCCGGGCTGGCTGACCTGCGGCGTCTCGGAGATCGTGACCGTGAGATTTCCTTGCGCCACCGCGACCATGGAGACGCGCACATCGCGGCCCATGACGATGATGCCGGAGCGCTCGTCGATGACGATCTTCGCCGCCATGTCGGGCTCGACTTGCAACTGTTCGATTTCAGTGAGCAGCGAAATGACATTGCCGCGATACTGGTTCGGCACCGTGATGCCGACGGTGCCGGGATCGAGCGATTCCGCCGTCGGCACGCCGATGTAATCGTTGATGGCGGCGGCGATGCGCTTGGCGGTGGTGAAATCGGGATTACGCAGCGCCATGCGCAACTGGCTCTGGCGATTGAGGTTGAAGTCGATCTCACGCTCGATCAGCGCGCCGTTGGCGATGCGGCCGACGGTCGGGACGCCGCGCGTGATCTTGGCGGCGTCGCCTTCGGCCTGGAAACCGCCGATGGCGAGCGAGCCCTGGCCGACCGCGTAGACGTTTCCGTCGGCGCCGAGCAGCGGCGTGACCAGCAGCATGCCGCCTTGCAGGCTTTTGGCATCGCCGAGCGAGGACACGGTGACGTCGATGCGGGTGCCCTGCGTGGCGAAGGCGGGCAGGTTGGCCGTGACCATCACCGCGGCGACGTTGCCGGTGCGCAAGGTCTGGTTGCGCACGTTGACGCCGAGGCGCTCGAGCATCGCCTGCAGCGACTGCTTGGTGAAAGGGATGTTGTTGAGCGTATCGCCGGAGCCATTGAGGCCGACGACCAGCCCGTAACCGATCAACTGGTTCTGGCGCACGCCCTCGATATTGGCGAGGTCCTTGATGCGCGACGTCGCCCCGGCGTGAACCGAGGACAGCGAAATCAGCAGTGCCGCCACGAGGGCGGTGAGGCATGTCCGCGTCATCACTGCTCCCCAATGTGACGGTTGACTGACAACAGTGTTGCGAATGCCGTGCCAACCGCCGACGGACGCATAAGGCGCTGATGCTGCGTTGTTTTTTAATTTGCGCGCGGTGCCGCGCCGCATCGGCGGCCCGGCAGTAATGGGTCGCACCGGCAAAAACTGCCGAGGCATTTACGGTTGATTAACCATAGCAAGCGCAGGGTTCCCTCGTTGCGGGGGCGTTCCATCGACAATGCGGGCTAGTACCCGCCGATCATCAAGGGCTCCAAGAATCCCCATGCGCATCTATGGAACGAACGCTGCGTCGTTGTCGGCCAAGCCCGCCGCGGCGCGCCGGGCCGGAGCAGGGGGCGCCTTCAGCCTGAACGAAAGCGAAGCGTCGTCGAGCCCGGCCGCGACGACATCGTTACGTTCGGTCACCAGCCTCGACAGCCTGCTGGCGCTTCAAGGCGTCGAAGATCCAACCGAGCGCAAGAAGCGGGCAGTCGCCAAGGGCCGCAAGGCGCTCGACGTTCTCGACGCGCTCAAGCTCGGCGTGCTGGACGGTACTCTCGAACCCTCGACGGTCGCCCGGCTGAAGGTCGTGGCCGAAGGCCTGACCGAGGAAACCGGCGACTCAGGGCTCGATGGCGTTCTCGCCGAAATCGACCTGCGCGTTGCGGTTGAGATCGCAAAAGCCAGCCGCCGGTAGTCAGCTGAGTTAACGCCGGCCTCCGGCCATTCCATCAAGTCATTGAACTTTCACAATAATCTGGCAGTGACACGGGCCAGCGAAGATATTGTCGCGTGCCCGCCGGCGGTATATAAGCCAGCCGCACCGGGAGGGGACTTCACGCGGCACAACAAGAACCAGAATAAGAAGACGATGGGAGTTCGGTGGGATGTTGGCGAAAGTTAAGCCTTATCGGCCGTCCGATAAGGAACCGTTCATGAACGAGCGACAGCGCGAATACTTTCGCGCCAAGCTGCTGCAATGGCGCGAAGACATCCTCAAGGAGGCGAAGGAAACCCTTCAGCACCTCCAGGAGGAAAACCAGAATCATCCTGATCTCGCCGACCGGGCCTCGTCCGAGACCGACCGGTCCATCGAGTTGCGCGCCCGCGACCGCCAGCGCAAGTTGATCTCCAAGATCGACGAAGCGCTGACCCGCATCGAGGATGGCACCTACGGCTACTGCGAAGAGACCGGGGAGCCGATCTCGCTGCGCCGCCTCGAAGCGCGCCCGATCGCGACGCTCTCGGTGGAAGCGCAGGAGCGGCACGAGCGCCGCGAAAAGGTCTATCGCGACGACTGATTTTCGCGGCCGGGCTTCCAGGCCGCGACGATTTCAACGCGACAGCGGCGGGTGCTCTGGCTCCCGCCGTTTTGCGTTTTTCAGCGTGGATTTTCCTGCCGGCAGACGCCGGCGGGCCGGTTAGCGGCCGAACGCCAGGTCCCCGAGCATTCGCTCTACGAGGCGGGCGCCACGATAACGGGCGGAGGCGATCACGCGACGGTGCCAGTATGCCACGAAATTGAGGGGGCGGGCGAACCGGCCCGTGAACTGATGGCCAGCAGCTCGCTGCAGGGCCGCATTCTCGGCGACCTGAAGGTAAAAGCCCTTAAGACCCATAACGCACACTCCGAACCACAGGTTGCCACGCCACAAACCGCAACCAAATGGCTTCATTACAATCGCCCTCCGGAGTCTAGGAACGCGCCAGAGCCCTCGCAAGATGCTTTCAGCCGTTACAAAGTAAATTTCGCGGGACAGTGAAAAGAATGTGGGCGAAAGCGCACTTGAACGCGCGGCAGCGCCCGTATTTGCGGCCTCCGATCCGCCTCATTTCGTCTCCGCAGTCGCCAGGCAAGGATCGAGCACCACGTGATTGGCGTCGAGGCGCCGGTAGGCGCCGCGCATTTCGATGGTGTCGCCGACCTTCATGTCGTTCGATTCATAGGTGACGCACATGACGCGCAAGTCCGAGCAGACCACCAGGTACCAAAGCACGCCGTCGCTTTTGACCAGCGTCAGCTGACCGGTGACGGACAGATCGATGCGGTCGTTCTGGTCGGGAATGCCTTCGGCCATCGCGCGTAACGCTTCGCAGCGCGCCGACGACTGCGCCGGGAGTTCAGCCGGAGAGAATGCCGGCCTGTTCGCGAAGATGTCCTCGGCGTGCACCGGACCGGCAACCAGCGCCAGGCCGATCAGCAACCGCCCGATCCCCGTCATTGTCTTCCGCACATCTCGCCTGTCCCGCTTCCGGTCCAAACTGGGATCGCGATTGAGACGTCATTATGGCGCGTGCTTTCGGCGCTTGCGCCAACGAACACGGCCTCCGGCAGGGGAGCTACCGGAGGCCGCGTCGTGATCGTTGTCGTTACGCTCGCGAGACGCACAGACAACGCGGGAGCACTTTACTTTTCCCTCGCCTTGCTCGGCGGGGAGAGGTGAAAGGAGGAACTAGAACGGCAGGATCACATCCATCACCTGCTGGCCGTA
>JBAZSM010000089.1:0-15471 GCA_041662425.1 Pseudolabrys sp. | reverse complement strand
GCACTTGTCGGCGATTTCCATTAACCGTTTGCGCTGGTCGCCGTCGAGGTTTCCTTCCAGAGTGATGAAACGTTCGATGCGATCGACCGTGCTGACTTTGGCGTCGCAGGTCTCGCAATCCTTGGCGTGGATTTTTCCGTGGCTGAGCTGCACCGAGACATTGTCGAGCGGGATCTTCTTGAAATCGGCATAGAGCCGGATCGTCATCGACGTGCAGGCCCCTAACGCGGCCAGCAGATAGTCGTAAGGGCCGGGCCCGCTGTTCATGCCGCCGAGCTTTTCCGGTTCGTCGGCGATGAGGCGATGCGGACCGGTGAGGATTTCCTGCTGATATTTGCCGGCATGGGTTTCTCGCACCAGCACAAGGCCCGTTTCGACTTCCGCCGGCGTCATGATTTCGGGCTGATCGAGATAGCGCCCGGCCCAGCCGGCAATCACATTGGCGACAAAGATGGCGTCGGCCTTCTTGCTGAGCAGATGGTCGGCGCCGGTGAGCGACACGAAGCTCTTCGGATGTTTGGCCGCGAGAAAAATATGCGACGCATTGTCGATGCCGACGGTCTCGTCGGTCGGCGAATGAAACACCAGCAGCGCCTTTTGCAGATGCGCGATCTTGTCGTCGAGCGTCTTGCCGGCGATGTCGTCGAGGAATTCGCGCTTGATGGTGAAGGGCCGGCCGGCGAGCCTGACTTCCACTTCGCCCTTCTCGCGGATCGCATCGACATCGTCCTTGAACAGGCCGATGACGTGCGAGGGATCGTAGGGCGCGGCGATCGTCACCACGGCGCGGGCATCCGCGATGCGGTGCGAGGCGGCCAGCACCGCGGCGCCGCCGAGCGAATGTCCGATCAGGATCGAGGGCGGCCCGTACATCTCGCGCAGGTGATCGGCGGCGGCGACCAGATCGTCGACATTCGACGAGAAATGCGTGTTGGCGAATTCGCCCTCGCTCGAGCCCAGGCCGGTGAAATCGAAGCGCAGCACGGCGATGCCATGCCGGGTCAGTTGCTCGGCAATGCGCTTGGCGGCGAGATTGTTCTGCCCGCAGGTGAAGCAATGCGCGAACAGCGCGTAGGCGGTCGGCTTGCCGAGCGGTTCGTCGAGCGTCGCCGCGAGCAACTCGCCTTTGGCGTTGGGAAAATTGAAGCGGCTGCTGCGCATATCGGGCCTCGCTGGCGTCTCGTGTTATCTATGTACACGACGGCAGGCGCGAAGGCCCGGCACAAGCGCGTGAGGGCAACTTTATCGAGCCGTGGTCGCCGCAGCCGTCTATACTCCGACCCGCAAAGCCAGATCTGCAAAGCCAGACCTGCAAAGCCTGCCTTGCAAAGCCAGACTTGCAGAACGACGGGCGGCCCGCCAGCTATGGCGCACCGAAGGCCCCCAGGAGCATGACATGAGCCTCGCCGAAGACCGCTTCGAGCAGATGTTTCCCGTTCTCGATCCGGCCCAGGTCGAAATCGCCTCGCGGTTCGCCAGCGGACCGGCCCGGATATTCGCGCCCGAAGAGACCCTGTTCGAATCCGGGGCCCGCAATGTGCCGTCCTGGCTGGTGCTCGACGGCACGCTCGAAATCGTGCGGCGCGACGGCCTGCACCGGCAGGCCTCGGTCATCGCCCACACCGCCGGGCAGTTTTCCGGCGAGGTCAGCCAGCTGAGCGGCCATGGCAGCATCCCCGCCGGCCGCGCCGGCCCGAAGGGCCTGACCGCGGTGCCGTTCGATGCTCCCCATGTCCGTGCGCTGATGGTCGGCTCCGCCGAGCTTGGCGAAATCATCATGCGCGCCTTTATCCTGCGCCGCGTTGCGCTGATCCAGGCCGACGGCGCCGGTTCGCTGCTGGTCGGGCATCCGAACATGCCGGAGGTGGTGCGCCTGCAGGGCTTCCTGTCGCGCAACGGCTATCCCTGCACCGTGCTCAATGTCGAGACCGATGCCGACGCGCGCGACGCGGTCGAACGCTTCGGCATTCGCGACGATGAATTGCCGTTGATGATCTGCCCCAACGGCAAGCTGCTGAAGCGGCCGACCGACGCGGAGGCCGGCGCCTGCCTCGGCATCACGCCCGAGCTCGACCCGGACAAGCTCTATGACGTCGCCGTGGTCGGCGCCGGGCCTGCGGGGCTTGCCGCGGCGGTCTATGGCGCGTCCGAAGGCCTGTCGATGATCGTGCTCGACCAGCGCGCCTTCGGCGGCCAGGCCGGCGCCTCGGCGCGTATCGAGAATTATCTCGGCTTTCCGACCGGCATTTCCGGCATGGCGCTGGCCGGGCGCGCCTTCAACCAGGCGCAGAAGTTCGGCGCCGAGATCGCCATTCCGCTATTGGTCGATAAACTGGATTGCAGCGGCGCCGATTGCGCGGCGCGCAGGCCGTTCAAGCTCGAGCTCACCGATGGGCGCGGCGCCATCCAGGCGCGCACGGTGATCATCGCGTCCGGCGCGCGCTACCGCCGGCCGTCGATCGACAATCTGTCCGACTTCGACAATAACGGCGTTTCCTATTGGGCCTCGCCGATCGAAGCCAAGCTGTGCGAAGGCGAGGAAGTCGCGCTGATCGGCGGCGGCAATTCGGCGGGCCAGGCGGTGGTCTACCTGGCGCCGAAGGTCAAGCATCTGCACCTGAGCGTCAGGCGCAATCTCGAAGCCACCATGTCGCAATATTTGATCGATCGCATCAAGGCCTTGCCGAACGTCACCCTGTATGTCGGCAGCGAGGTCGTCGCGTTGAAAGGCGATGCATCCGGTCTGGCCTCGGCCACGTTCCGCGATATCGCGAACGGCAAGGAGAAAACCTATCCGCTGCGTCGTCTGTTTTTGTTCATCGGCGCCGATCCCAATGCCGATTGGCTGAAGGATTGCGTGGCGACCGACGACAAGGGCTTCGTCATCACCGGCACGACGTTTGATCGCGACGCGGCGCGCCAGCCGATGCAGCTCGAGACCAGCGTGCCGGGTATCTTCGCCATCGGCGACGTGCGGGCCGGTTCGACCAAGCGCGTCGGTGCCGCGATCGGCGAGGGCGCGGCGGTGGTGTCGCAGATCCATCAGGTGCTGGCGCTAGCGCAGCAACCGACAGAGGGGACGCCGCAGGCCGCGGAATAGACGGTGCCTGGCGGCCGGGGTTGGCTAGAAATGCCGGCGGAGGAAAGCCGCCGCCTCATCGGAAAGGCCGATAATCTTGTTCGTGGCTTGACGATAGAATTTGAAATTGAGTTCGGTTTCGGGTCGGCCGTCATCCCAATCGGCGAAGCGTTTGAGTTCGCTCCGTCCCAGCGGTCGTTTGGCAAGAGCGGTACGCTTGATGATGACGCTGACACGCGGCGTCTGTCTCGCCACGCCCCGCTTTTTCGGCGTCGCGTTGGCGGTGATGACCACGCCCCACGCGACGAGCCCTTGTCCGCCCTCGTTCTCACTCGCGAATAGAAAAATCGTGTCGCCTTCGGCAATGTGTTTGCCGCCATACATCGTCTTTTGCGCGGCGAAGGTGAAGGTCTTGGCGCGTGGATCGCTGATCTCGGCCTTGATCGCGTAAGCGATTCCGCCGCTCATTCGCCGCCTACATGCTTCTTCCGGATGCCGCGCACCACGAGCCAGATCAGCAGGATGGCCACCGGCACGAACAGCGCGGTGGCGAGCGTCGTATTCACCGGCAGGCCCTTGGCATGCGCGCCTTCCATGACGTAGTGGAACAGGCCGACGACGTAATAGCTCACGGCGGCGACCGACAATCCTTCGACCGTGGTCTGCAGCCGCAGTTGCAGCCGCGTGCGCTCGTTCATCGATTTGAGCAGATCGCGGTTCTGCCGCTCCAGTTCGACATCGACGCGCGTGCGCAACAGGTTGGCGGCGCGTGACAGCCGCGCCGACAGGGTCGATTGCCGGTCCTCGGTGGTGACGCAGGTGCGCATCGCCGGCTGCAGGCGGCGGGCGAGAAACGAGGTCCAGGTCGGATAGACGCCGGCCTTGCGTTCGCCGATGGTCTGCAGCCGCAGTTGCACGATCTCGTTATAGGCGCGGCTGGCGCCGAAGCGATAATGGCTGGCGCCGGCGCCGGCTTCGAGTTCGGCGGCGAGCGCGGTCAACTCGTCGAGCAGGCGCTGGTTGTCCTGGAGTTGATGGGCGCTGCGCATTTCCTCGGTGAGTTCGGCGAGCCGCGTCTCGATGCGGTTGATCGAGGGCTGCAGTCGTTGCGCCTCGGGCAGGCCGAGCAGAGCGAGCGTGCGGTAGGTTTCGGTTTCGATCACACGCTGCACGATGGCGCCGGCGCGTTCCGCCCCGAGGCCGCGATCGAGCACGATGATGCGCACGAAGCCCGCCGGATCGGCCTGGAAGTCGGTGGCGAACAGCGCCGAGCCGTCCGAGTTCTCGGCCACTGCGAGGCTGGCATGGTCGAACAGCCTGTCGACGACGATTGGCTTGTCCTTGTCGTCCGCCAGCAAATGCAGATCGAGCGCGACCAGGAGCGGGCCCGGCTGCGGCACATTGCTCATCGGCGAGGCGAGTGACGGCGCCGACGGATAAAACGGCGGCCCGGCTTCCGACGGCAGTTCCCAGGTATAGGTCGTGAACTCGGAGTGCTGCTCCCAGCGCAAGGTCGCGCCGCTGAAGCTGACACGGTGATGCTTGGCATTGGCCGGCAGCGAGTCGAGCCCGCGCCGGGCGCAGAAATCGGTCAGCGCCGTGCGGTCGGCTTTCGCCGCCTCGCCCGACGTGTCGAAGGCAAAGTGCAGCACGCGCCCCGGCGTCTCGATCGCGGTGAAGGGCCTTGCGTGCACTTCGCCAAGCACGGCCGCGCGCAAGGGATGCGGCGTCAGCCGCGCTTCACTGCCGTTTCCGATGGAGACGTCGGCGCTCATGGTACCTTATATCACACCAGCTTCGCCAGCGCCGCCTTGAGCTTGTCCGGCAGTTGCACGGGCTTGTTGGTGGCGCGGTCGACATAGACGTGGACGAAATAGCCCTGCGCCGATGCGGCCTGCTCGTCGTTGCGGAAGATACCGACGTCATAGCGCACGCTGCTGTTGCCGAGATGGCCGACCTTGAGGCCGCCACGCACGCGATCGGGAAATGCGATCGGCGCGAAGTAGCTGCATTTGGATTCGACGGCGAGACCGATCACGGTGCTGCTGGCGAAATCCACCGCGCCCGTCTGGATCAGGTAGCCGCTCACCGTGGTGTCAAAGAACGAATAATAGACCGCGTTGTTGACGTGGCCGTAGACGTCGTTGTCCATCCAGCGCGTGGTGATCTCGGTGAGGTGCGGGAAGGCGGATAGCGGCAGCGGCGAGGGGCGGCTCATCGCTACTCCGCGGCCTTCTCGGTTGATTCGGCATTGCGCGACGCCGGTTTCTTCGTCGCTACGCCGCCTTCGATGACACGGCCGTCAATTTCGGAAACTTTCGCCACGCCGGTCAGCGCCATGGTGACGCTCAATTCCTTCTTGAGAATGTCGATGGCCTTGGCGACGCCGGCCTCGCCGCCGGCGCCCAAGCCCCAGACGAAGGCGCGGCCGATCAGGCAGGCGCGCGCGCCGAGCGCCAGCGCGCGCATGATGTCGGCGCCGGTGCGGATGCCGCCGTCGAACAGCACATCGGTGTCGCCGCCGACCGCATCGACGACGCGCGGCAGCATACGAATCGACGACGAGGTGCCGTCGAGCTGGCGGCCGCCATGGTTCGACACGACGATGCCGTCGGCGCCCAGTTTCACCGCCATCCTCGCGTCATCGACGTCGAGGATGCCCTTGATGACGAGCTTGCCCGGCCAGTATTTTCGGATCCACTCAAGGTCTTTCCAGTTCAGCGCCGGGTCGAACTGCTGCTGCGTCCAGCCCGAGAGCGAGTTCACGCTCTCCATGCCGGGCACGTGGCCGGAGATGTTGCCGAAGGTCTTGCTCTTGCCCTTGAGCACGCTCCAGGCCCAGGCCGGCTTGGTGGCGATGTCGATGACGTTCTTGATCTTGAACTGCGGCGGCACCGTCAGGCCGTTGTGAACGTCGCGATGGCGCTGGCCGAGCACCTGCAGATCGACTGTCAGCACCAAAGTATCGACCTTCGCCTTGATGGCGCGGTCCATCAGCTGCCTGGAGAAGTCGCGGTCCTTGATCACGTAGAGCTGGAACCAGAACGGCTTCCGGGTCGCCTCGGCGACATGCTCGATCGAGCCGATCGACATGGTCGACAGCGTAAAGGGAATGCCGGCCTCGTTGGCGGCGCGCGCCGAGAGAATTTCGCCGTCGCCGTGCTGCATGCCGAGCAGCCCGATTGGCGCCAGGATCATCGGCGCCTGCAATTTCTTGCCGAGCACGGTGGTCGTCAGGTCGCGCGCCGAGACATCGACCAGCACGCGCTGCTTCAGGATGATCGCTTCCAGATCGGCGCGGTTGGCGCGCAGGGTCTGTTCGCTGTAGGAGCCTGAATCGGCATAGTCGAAGAAGGCGCGCGGCACGCGGCTTTTGGCGATCCTGCGCAGATCGTCGATGCAGGCGGCAACTTTCATGGCGTCGTCTCGTTCGGCGTTTCTCGGGCCGGCCTTTTATGGCGGCTTTTTTGACTGCCTCCGGGTAGCACAGGGGCCTGCCCGGCGGAATGCCCGGTGCCGCAGGTATGCGGCGAAGCGCCGCCCGGTAAACTTGCACCTTTTAGAAGCTTTAACCGCTACTGGTAACGATTGCTCACGATTTTTGACGTAAAACCAAGCGATTGCGCGTATTATGGCAACTTGGGACGCGGTCTCTTTAGGGGCTGGACCCGCCAGCCACATTCGGCCAATAACCGCCCTCCGGGACGAGGGTGCTTAAAAATCCGGCCGCGTTGAGGGGTAAGTTTGATGGTTCGTCGTTATTTCGGCACCGACGGCATTCGCGGCCGGGCCAACAAGGTCATCACGCCTGAACTCGCGTTGCGGGTCGGCCAGGCCGCCGGCGTCATGTTCCGCAACGGCGACCATCGTCACCGCGTGCTGATCGGCAAGGATACCCGTCTGTCCGGCTACATGATCGAGAACGCGCTGGTCGCGGGCTTCACCTCGGTCGGGATGGATGTGCTGCTGACCGGTCCAATCCCGACACCCGCCGTCGGTATGCTGGCGCGCTCGATGCGCGCCGACCTCGGCGTGATGATTTCCGCCTCGCACAATCCGTTCGACGACAACGGCATCAAGCTGTTCGGCCCCGATGGCTTCAAGCTCAACGACAAGGTGGAGCTCGAGATCGAGGCGCTGCTCGATTCCGATCTCACCAAGCAGCTTGGCGAAAGCCACGATCTCGGCCGCGCCCGCCGTATCGACGGCGTGCAGGACCGCTACATCGAATTCGCCAAGCTCACGCTGCCGCGCCACCTCTCGCTCGAAGGCCTGCGCGTCGTGGTCGATTGCGCCAATGGCGCCGCCTACAAGGTCGCGCCCGGCGCGCTGTGGGAACTGGGCGCCGACGTCATTTCGATCGGCGTCGAGCCGGACGGCTTCAATATCAATAAAGATTGCGGCTCCACCGATCTCGCCGCGATCTCGCACAAGGTGCGCGAGATGCGCGCCGATATCGGCATCGCGCTCGACGGCGACGCCGACCGCGTCATGATCATTGACGAGCGCGGCCACGTGGTCGACGGCGATCAGTTGCTCGCGGTGATCGCCGAGAGCTGGAAGCAGGACGGCCGGCTGGCGCGCAATGGCGTGGTTGCGACCGTGATGTCCAATCTCGGCCTCGAGCGCTATCTCGGCAGCGTCGGCATCGGTCTTGTGCGCACCCCGGTCGGCGACCGCTACGTGCTCGAGCGCATGCGCGGCGACGGCTACAATGTCGGCGGCGAGCAGTCCGGCCACATCATCATGTCCGATTACACCACCACCGGCGACGGCCTGGTCGCCGCGTTGCAGGTCCTGGCCGTGGTCAAGCGCCAGAACAAGCCGGTGTCGGAAGTCTGCCACCGTTTCGAGCCGCTGCCGCAGGTGCTCAAGAACGTGCGCTTCAAGGCCGGCAAGCCGCTGGAGAACGCCGGCGTCAAGACCGCGATCGCCAGCGCCGAGCAGAAGCTCGGGCAAGGCGGCCGTTTGCTGGTGCGGCCCTCCGGCACCGAGCCGGTCATCCGCGTCATGGGCGAGGGTGACGACAAGGCGGTCGTCGAGCAGGCGGTGGACGATGTGATCGAGGCGCTGACCAAGGCGGCGGCGTAGCTTTTCGGCATGCCCGGCCTTGGGCCGGGCCAAGTCCTTCCCAAGTCTGCGATTTATCGGTTTCATAGAACGATTCCGAACTGCTCAATCAGGAAAAGCCCTTATATTTCAATATTTTATAACGATTTTAAAGAACGATTTGCTTTGACTTGGCGCAATCTCACCGTTAGCAAAATCGGCATTATCGGACGGGTTCGAGAAACGCCGGGTTCCCATGATCGTCTGCTCCTGCAACGTCCTCAGCGACAAATCGGTGCGCAGCGTCTGCGCGACGGCCGCGCCGCGCACGACCGGGCAGGTTTATGGCTGCCTCGGCTGCAGCGCCCAATGCGGCCGTTGCGTCCGCACCATCCGCAGAATCATGACCGAGGTTCAGGTTTCCGGCTCTTGCCCCTCCGGCGGCGCCGCCCACTCACCGCCGCGTGACTGAATGTCCCTCGAAAAGGTATGATGTGATGGCGTGCCATGGCGCGCGGCGCCTGTGCTGCTTGACCGTCCGCGCGGTTCATTGAATTGTTCTCATGACAAGACGCCGCCAGTGTTCCGTCGGCGTGGCGAATTCAGCCGGAAGAGGATGTGACGCGTCATGAAGGGCGAACCCAAGGTTATCGAGTATCTCAACAAGGCGCTGCGCCACGAACTGACCGCGGTCAATCAATACTGGCTGCACTACCGGCTGCTCGACAACTGGGGTTACAAGGATCTCGCCAAACAGTGGCGCAAGGAATCGATCGAAGAGATGGAGCACGCCGACAAGCTGATCGAGCGCATCATCTTCTTCGATGGCTTTCCCAATATGCAGGTGCTCGACCCGCTCCATATCGGCCAGGACGTCAAGGAAGTGCTCGATTGCGATCTCGCCGCCGAAATGTCGGCCCGCGCGCTGTATCAGGAGGCGGCGCACTATTGTAACGGCGCGAAGGACTACGTGACGCGCGACCTGTTCGAGAAGCTGATGTCGGACGAGGAACACCACATCGACTTCCTCGAGACCCAGCTCGATCTGGTCGCCAAGCTCGGTGTGCAACTCTACGCCCAGCACCATATCGGCGAATTGGGCGAGGACCACTAGGCGGGTCTGGCTCGCGCCACCGGGTGCGCGCGCGGCGCGCATTGTCAAATTCTGCTATCTGCGGGATGATGGGCTCGGCGACGGTGGTTGCCGTGCGTCGCTGATATTTGGTGGAGCGAGCGATGATCTCAAATTCAGGAAAGCCGGGAATGGTGCTTGGCAAGGTCGTCGCCGCAGCCTTTGTGGCGCTGCTGGCCGCGCCGCAGACGAGTTTTGCCGAGGACTGGCCGACGCGCACAGTCGCCCTGACGCAGACCTTTGCCGGCGGCGGCATGATGGATTTCGCCGCCCGCGCGATCGCACAGGACTTATCGGAGAAATTGGGCCAGACCTTTATCGTCGAAACCAAGCAAGGCGGCGGCGGCATTATCGGCCTTGCGGCCATCGCCAAGGAGCCACCGGACGGCTACAATTTCGTCGTCACGGCGATCGGCCCGATGGTGTTCCGCCCGATCATCGACCCGCATGTCGGCTTCGACGCCGACAAGGATTTTGAACCCGTCATTCTCATCGGCCAGACGCCGAACGGCATCCTGGCTTCGCCGAAGATCGGTGTTTCGACGATCGCCGAACTCAAGGCTTATGCGGCCAAGCACGGCAACAGGCTCAATATCGGCCATCCCGGTCCCGGCACGATGGGCCAATATTGCGGCGTGCTACTGGCCGAGAAGCTCGGCATCGAAGGCAACTTCATCTCCTACCGTGGCGCGACGCCGATCGTACAGGACCTGCTCGGAGGCCAGATCGAACTGGGCACGCCCGCTTTCGGTCCCAGCTCGATGGCGGCCAAGGTCCTTGCGATTTCGAGCGACGATCGCCTCGATGTCATCCCCGACGTGCCGACGCTGAAGCAGGCCGGCGTCGACATTACCTGCGCCACCTGGAATGCCATCTACGCGCCGCGCGGGACCCCGAAGCCGATCATCGCCAAGCTCAATGCGACGATCGATGCGTATCTGCGCAAGCCGGAGACGAAGGCAGCCTTCGGCAAGATCGGCCTCACGCCGCTCGGCGGCCCGCCCGAACGGGTCACCGAGCAGATGGTGGAAGATCGCAAGACGTGGGGCGACATCATCAAGCGTCTTGAGAAGGCAAACGCGAAGTAAGGCTCCCTCATGAACGGTATTGCGATCGATATCCCGACCGCCGACGGGATCATGGATGCCTATGCCGCATGGCCGGACGGGGCCGGACCATATCCGCTCGTCATCATGTTCATGGATATCTGGGGCCTGCGCGAGGAGTTGTTTGGCCTTGCGCGCAAGGTCGCCGAGCAGGGCTACTATTGCGTAGTGCCCAATCTTTATTACCGCGAGGGTAGGCTACGTTTCGAAAAGCGCGATGTGGTGGGCCGCATGGTGTCGTTCGATAAGCTTCCCGAAGATCAGCAAAAGGAAATGCTGGTTCTCGGCCGCGGCCTCACGCGGCAGATGATTGCGACCGATGTTTCGGCCGTTTTCGGCTTCGTCAGTACCCGGCCGGTCAGCGACGGTCCAGCCGGGACGGTGGGCTTTTGCCTCGGTGGCCGTATCGCGTTCTTTGCGGCTCAGGCCTTTCCCGACCGTATCCGCGCCGTCAGCAGTATGCACGGCACGCTGCTCGTCACGGATGCGCCGGATTCAGTGCATCGCCTCATCGGCCGCATGAAGGGCGAAGTCTATTGCGGTCACGGCGAACATGATCGCTTCAGCGAACCCGAAATTCTGGCGGCGCTCGCGGCGCCCTTCGAGAATCGTGATGATCTCACTTATCGCAGCAGTTTCCATCCCGGCGCCCACCACGGCTATTCATTGCCGGATCGCGACATTCACGATCCTGTGGCGACCGAAATCGACTGGCGTGAAACCTTCGCGATGTTCAACCATCAGCTTAAGCGGTCTCGTTAACTTGCCTTGGTCCGCGAACGGGCGCGCATGAAATCGATGAACGATTTGACCGCCGGCGCGCTTTCGTTGCGGCGATGAATCAGCGCCAGGTCGAATGTGCGCGAAATGCCTTCGACTTTGCGGAAGACCATCCCCGGGATGCGTGCGTTGGTCATCGGCTCCGACATCACGCTCAAGCCGACACCGGCCGCGCACAATGTGAGCACGGAGAAAATATCCGGCGCTCGCTCGACAATGCTCAGTGACTTTCCGGGCGGCGCAATGGCCGAGATGTTGCCGCCCCCGAAACCGACCTCCATTTCGAGCGACACCGCCACGAACGGCTCGTCGGCCAGCATCTCCGGCGTTACTTGCTTGTGCCTGGCGAGCGGATGTCTTTCGGGGATGGCGACATAGTAGGGTTGCCGGTCGACAATGAAGCCATTTAATCCGGTCGGATAGCTTTGCGGCGCGGCGGTGAAGCCGATGTCGAGCAGGTCGTCGGTCAGCGCGCGGAATTGTTCGAACGTCACAGCGCGGCGCAGTTGCAGCGACACGTCCGGGTGCTTGTCGCGAAACGCCGTCAAGTTCGTCGAAATAAAGCCGCTGAGGCCGGCGGAGAAAATGTAGCCGACCGCGATGGACCCGACGTCGCCGCGCGCCGCGCGTTTTCCGATCAGCTCGGCATTGGCGGCCTGTTTGAGCGTTGCATAAGCCTCGATCAGGAAGCGCTTGCCGGTCTGGGTCAGCGATACCGAGCTTTTGGTCCGGCGCAGAAACAGCTTGGCGCCGAGCAGGTTCTCGAGTGCCAGGATTTGGTGGCTGAGCGTCGGTGCCGAAATGTTCAGCCGCGCGGCGGCCCGGCCGAAATGGAGCTCTTCGGCGACGGCGGTAAAATATTTCAGATGGCGCAGTTCCATGTAACCATTATGAGATGAAATCTCATAAAACGCGATAACCCCGATAATGACAATCCGACAGTCTGTTCGCATTCTCAATGAAAGGTTGTGGAGGGCGAACCACCACCTGCGCCTATTCCTCGTCAGATCAACGTGGCTGTCCAAGCAGAGGCCTGATGGACGGCAAGTCATCAATTTTCCCCCGGGCCGCCGACCGTACCTCGCCACCACCATCCGCAGGACGCCCATGGATCACCCGCCGTTCTCCTCCAACGACAACGTCATCCCGCTCGATGGCAAGCTCAAGGCCGTTGGCCGGGACAATACCCGTCCGACCTTTGAGACGGCGGGACAGGCGGGCGACAAAGACGACCCGCGCATGAAGGAAGCCATGGCTCTGGTGGAGGCCTTTCTGGCCATTGAAGACCAGGTCGCGCGCGGCGCGCTGGTGACGCTCGCTCAGCAACTGGTCAGCTACGATTGGGCGCGCCGGGCGCAGCGGCGCTAGGGCGCGGCGGCGGCGCGAATGCGCCGCCTTATCGGTAAAGCAAATCTTAAAATGCGAATCGTGCGAGGACGTGGCGCGTTGCAAACCGTTGCGCCGCACGACTTTCGTTAAAATTCATCGTTAAAAAACAGGGTTAAGAGGCACTTAAGGATTTGGTGCCATCGTCCGTCAGTCTTTCGTCACGTCATGGGTGGCGACCAGTTGAGGGATGACGGCATGTCGTATGCGCGTCTTAAGTTTTTCGCCGCTACCTTGATCGCGTCGCTTGCAGCGACAGCGTCACAGGCTGCGGACTATTCACCGCCACCTTGCTACGACGCCGCGACCATCGCGTCCGGTCGTGCGCCGCCGGGTGCGGTTGCCTGTTATGCGCCGCCGCCCGTCGTGATCGAAGAATATTCCGGCTGGTATCTGCGTGGCGACATCGGCGTCACCAATCAGCGCCTCGGCGATCTCACCAACGTGCAGGACGCCAATAACGCAGTGACCAATGTCGGGCTGGGGTTCGATGCATCGCCGTTGTTCGGCGTCGGCGTCGGCTATTACTTCAACGACTGGCTGCGCTTCGATCTGACCGGCGAATATCGCTCGAAGGCGAACTTCCACGGCTCGCAGATCATCACCAGCGGTGGCTCGACCTATACCGACGAATACTCCGGCAGCAAGTCGGAATGGCTGTTCCTGTTCAACGCCTATGTCGATCTCGGCACCTGGAACGGCTTCACGCCGTTTGTCGGCGCCGGCGTCGGCGGATCGCGCAACACGATTCACAGCTTCCAGGACATCAACACCGTGACCAACGGCGTTGCGTTCGCCGACGACCAGTCGAAGTGGAACTTCGCCTGGGCGCTGCACGCCGGTCTCGCTTACAAGGTGTCGAAGAACTTCACGGTCGAACTTGCCTATCGCTACGTCGATCTCGGCGACGCGCAGTCGGGCGACATTTACACTTATCTCGGCACCAACAACGTCAATAATCCGATGGAGTTCAAGCATCTCACGTCGCACGACGTGAAGCTTGGCGTCCGATTCAACTTCGATGGTGGCGACGTCTTCGCGCGGCCGGCGCCGCAATACTACGCGCCGCCGCCGGTCTATGCGCCGCCGCCGGTGTACGTACAGCCGCCATTGCAGAGCAAGGGCTAAGCAAAAGCCGCGCGCGCCGAGCAGAAGACGTTAACGGCACGGCGGTACGGTGAAAATTCTTGGTTAATCGCGATTTAACCGAGTTGCGTCAAGGTGAACGCGGGACGCGACGCATCTGTCGCGAAGGAGTGGAGTTATGGGTCAGGTGCGCAAAGCTTCGGCGCGCAAAGGTCTGGCGAAAGCGGCCCTCGGAACGGCAATCCTCGCGATCGGTGTGACCGCCGCGCTTGCCGCCGATATGCCGGGCAATCGGCCGATCGACCTGCCGCCCACCGCCAATGTGCGCCCGCTGACGCGTCCCTCGCTTTATTCCGGCTGGTATGTGCGCGGCGACGTCGGCTATCGATGGGGACATCTGTCCGGTTCTGATGCGGCGTCCGGATTCCCGTCGCCCGGCAGCGAAAAACTCGGCGGGAGCTATGCCGCCGGCCTCGGCGTCGGTCTCAAGACCGACTGGCTGCGCACCGACGCGACCATCGATTTCGGCTCGCCGATGAAATACGAGGCGACGACCGTGTCGCCGACCGATACCACGGCCAAGGTGTCCGCGATCTCGGCACTGTTCAATGGCTATCTCGATCTCGGCACCTGGTACCACGTCACGCCCTATATCGGCGGCGGCGCCGGTGCGGCGCGGCTGCGCGTCTCCGAATATCAAAGCACGGCGGCGCCGCCTTTCGCCAACGACGGCACGCACAGCCAGTGGAATTTCGCCTGGGCGGCGATGGCGGGTGTGGCCTACAAGGTTGCGCCGAATGTGCAGGTCGATGTCGGCTATCGCTATCTGGCGCTCGGCGATGTCTCGACCGACAACGACGCCGCCGGTCACATGACTCTCAAGAACATCGCCAATCACGAAATACGCGTCGGTCTGCGCTGGAGCTTCGATGATTTACCCATCGCACGCTGACACGGTCATAAAACGTCGCAGGCATTTTGCGCGACGCGCGCTGCCGCTATGTGCGGCGGTGGCGGTGCTTGTCGCGCAATCGCTGACGGTGGCACAAGCCGCCGATTGGCCGGGCGATGCGCCGCTGCGCGGCTCGTTCGAACCGCCGGCGGCGGCCGGAAGCAGCGGCATGCGCTGGGACGGCATCAATTTCGGCGGTCATATCGGTGTGTTTAACGCCGACACCGACTTTAGCAAAAGCACCGGCGATTGGGTCGCGTATTCATTGCGCGAGACCGCGCTGCAAAATCAAATTCATCCGTCCGATTGGTCGGTGCTGCCGTCACAGATTTCGCATGGCAAATCTTATGGCGCGTTTCTCGGTTACAATCTGCAATGGGATCAAGTCGTTCTCGGCGTCGACGTGCTTTACAATCGCGTGTCGGGAGGCTCGTCGACCGTGTCGGACGGCCTGACGCGCATCGTCAATCCAAGCACCGGCACCGATACGGTGACCATATCCGGTCAGGCCACCGCCCAGCTTAAGGATTACGCGGCGTTCCGGGCACGTGCCGGTTACACGATCGGTCAGTTTCTGCCCTATGGTTTCATCGGCGCCGCGGTCGGTCGCTTCGACTACTCGCGGGACCTTTTCCTGAGAGTTTCCGGCGCCGACAACGGCACCTACACGCTCTCTGAAAACAAGAACGGCGCGATCGTTGCCGGTCTAACCGCTGGTCTGGGCCTCGACGTTGCATTGACGCCGAACATATTCCTGCGCGGCGAATGGGAATTTATCGCCTTTGCCGAGTTCAACAATATCAGGGTCAATACCAACACCGGCCGCGTCGGCGTCGGTGTCCGCTTCTAGATCCTTGCGTCATCCTATTTAGGTCATTCGTCGCTGTTGACCGGCGGACGG
>JBAZSM010000088.1:5601-15756 GCA_041662425.1 Pseudolabrys sp. | reverse complement strand
ATGACCGTGCTGCGCTTCGGCCTGACGCCCAAGATGAAACCGGTGTCGCCGCGCCGTTCCGCGGTGGTCGCCGGCCTCGATATCGGCACCAGCAAGGCGGTCTGCCTGATTGCGCGGCTCGAGCCGCAGGCGCCGCAGGACGTTCTGCGCCGCCGCAGCCATGGCGTCCGCATTCTTGGCTTCGCCCACACCGCCGCCAGCGGCATGAAGGCCGGGCAGGTGGTCGATCTGGTCGAGGCCGAAGAAGTCGTGCGCCAGGCCATCGACACCGCCGAGAGCATGGCCGGTGTGCAGCTTGAATCCGTGATCGTCTCGCTGTCCGGCGGCCGGCTTGGCAGCGAACGCTTTATCGCGGACGTCGACATCAACGGCAACGCCGTGACCGACGGCGACATCGCCCGCGTGCTTGCCGCGGCGGGCCGCCATTCGGTGCGCGATGGCCGCGCCGTGCTTCATTCCCTGCCGATCGGCTATGAGCTGGACGCCGCCAAGGGCATCCGCGAGCCGCGTGGCATGCTGGGCAACCGTTTCGGCGTCGATATGCACATGGTGACGGCCGATGTCGCCACCGTGCGCAATCTCATGCTGACCGTCGAGCGCAGCCATCTCGAAGTGGAAGCGATGGTGGCCTCGCCTTATGTCGCGGGGCTTGCCTGTCTGGCCGACGACGAGGCCGATCTGGGCGCCGCCTGCATCGATCTCGGCTCGGGCACCACGTCGATTGCCGTGTTTTCGGGCGGGCGCTTCGTCCATGCCGACGGCTTCGCGCTGGGCGCCCACCACGTCACCATGGACATTGCCCGCGGGCTCAATACGCGTATCGCCAGCGCCGAGCGAATCAAGGCGATTTATGGCAGTGTTTTGAGCGGTGGTTCGGATGAACGCGACATGATCACGGTGACAACAGTGGGCGACGATGAGCGGGAGCCGCCGCAGTTCGTTTCGCGCGCCTCGCTCGTCCGCATCATCAAGCCGCGCATCGAGGAGATCCTCGAACTGGCGCGCGACCGGCTCTCCACATCGCCTTTTGCCGCGGAGTCCCGCGCGCGCGTGGTCCTCACCGGTGGCGGCGCGCAATTGCCGGGTCTTGCCGATCTGGCGTCACGCATCCTGCGCCGTCCGGTGCGGATCGGACGTCCGCTCGGCCTTGCGGGTCTTCCCGAGGCGGCCAAGGGGCCGGCCTTCGCGGTGGCCGCCGGCCTGCTGGTCTACCCGCAGGCGGCGCATCTTGAACATTTCGAACCGCGGCGAACGCGGCAGTTGATGACGGGTACAGGCGGGTACATCTCACGGGTCGGACAATGGTTGCGCGAGAGTTTCTGACCCGCGGTCAAACGCAAGGACGATGAATCAAGCGGCCGGGTGGCCGGACCAATTCGGTGGCATGAAAACGCAAAGCGCATGACGCGCCCGCATTTCAACGCCGCCCGTGCAATCGAGAGGCAGACGATATGACGATCAATCTGAAGATTCCGGACATTCACGAGATGAAGCCGCGCATCACCGTTTTTGGCGTCGGCGGCGCCGGCGGCAACGCGGTCAACAACATGAGCGCGGCCGGGCTGCAGGGCGTCGACTTCGTCGTCGCCAACACCGACGCACAGGCGCTGACGCTGTCGAAGGCCGAGCGCATCATCCAGATGGGCACCCAGGTCACCGAAGGCCTCGGCGCCGGCTCGCAGCCGGATGTCGGCCGCGCCGCGGCCGAGGAAGTGATCGACGAGATCCGCGATCATCTCTCCGGCGCGCATATGGTGTTCGTCACCGCCGGCATGGGTGGCGGCACCGGCACCGGCGCTGCGCCGGTCATCGCCAGCGCCGCGCGCGAGATGGGCATCCTCACCGTCGGCGTGGTCACCAAGCCGTTCCACTTCGAAGGCCAGCGCCGCATGCGCTTCGCCGAAACCGGTATCACCGAGCTGCACAAGGTGGTCGATACGCTGCTGATCATCCCGAACCAGAACCTGTTCCGGGTCGCCAACGAGAAGACCACCTTCGCCGACGCCTTTGCGATGGCCGATCAGGTGCTCTACTCGGGCGTTGCCTGCATCACCGACCTGATGGTCAAGGAAGGCCTTATCAATCTCGATTTCGCCGACGTTCGCGCGGTGATGAAGGAGATGGGCAAGGCCATGATGGGCACCGGCGAAGCCACCGGCGAGAAGCGCGCGCTGACCGCGGCCGAAGCCGCGATCAACAACCCGCTGATCGACGACGCCTCGATGAAGGGCGCCCGCGGCCTCTTGATCTCGATCACCGGCGGCAAGGACCTGACGCTGTACGAAGTCGACGAAGCCGCGACCCGTATCCGCGAGGAAGTGGATGTCGACGCCAATATCATCGTCGGCGCCACCTTCGACGAGACGCTCGACGGCACCATCCGCGTGTCGGTGGTTGCGACCGGCATCGACAAGACCGGCATCATGAATCAGCCGCTGCCGGCCGAGAACGCGCTCAAGGAACTGGCGAGCAAGATGCGCCAGGATTCCAAGCGCATCGCCGATCGCGCCGCGCCGGCGCCGATGTCCAGGCCGATGCCGGCCACCGGTAACGCCGCGATCGAATCCGCCGCCCATGCCGCGGTGGCCGCCGCCCTCATGCCGATGACGACCGGCTCCATCGAAGACGTCTCGATCCGCCCGATGCCGGTGAAGCCGTCGCTGTTCGATGAGGCTCCGATGGACGCGCCGCTGACTGAGGCGCCGATGCCGGCCGCCTTCATTCCGCCGATGCCGGAAACCGTGAGGCGGCCGCAGCGCATGCCGCGCATCGACGAATTGCCGATGCCGGTCCAGAACCAGATCGCCGCCAGCCGCGGCGAACTGGCCGAGGAACATCCGGAAAAACGGCGCATGTCGCTGATGCAGCGTCTGGCTTCCGTCGGCCTCGGCAAGCGCGCCGAGGACCTGGAACCCGCTCAGCCGCCGCGTATGGCCCGCCCGATGCCGCAGTTCGAGCCGCCGCAGCGGCCGACCGCCCGCAATCCGGAAGGCCGTCACCCTGAGTCGCGACCAGTCGATCCGGTATCCGAGTACGCCCGTCGTGCTGCACCGCAAGGTCTCGACCCGCACGGCCGTACCGCGCCTGTGCATAATTCGGCGGCAGAAGACCAACTCGATATACCGGCCTTCCTGCGCCGCCAGGCCAATTAAGAATTGGGCTGCCCCGCCAACAGCTTGTGGCGGGGCAGCCTGCAAGTCCCGAGAGCCATTGACGTTTTTATAAGTTATTGAGTTTATTGGAATATTCGTTACGTGCGGCCCGCCTCACGCGGCACCTTCGACCGTCCAGGTAAGGTTGATCCGAACTCTCCCCCTGCCATCATTCGTAAATTGCGGCGAAAAAGAGTAACAGTCGGTAAGAAACCGTGTCTTGGACAGGCACCCCCAGAGGCCTAAGTTTCGGGCGCGGAAGGGGCTTTTCGGTCCACTTGGGGGGATCGGCCACAACTGCTGAAGGTTTCGTGCGTAGGCTTAAATGTGGCCTCGCGTAGGGCTGAAGCGAGATCGTCCATGACAGATCGTCGAATGACAGGTCGTCAGCGATTGCGCGGAAATGGGGTCGATGAAGGGCGCTAAGCAAACCACTCTCCGTGACGAAGTGACCGTCACCGGTGTCGGTGTGCATTCCGGGCGCAACGTTACGCTCACTTTGCTGCCGGCCGATGATGATGCCGGCATCGTTTTCCAGCGTGTCTCCGCCGACGGTTCCATCGAGCGCCAGGTTCGCGCCGACGTCCGCGCCGTGACCGCCACCGAATTCGCCACGGTTCTGGGCGACTCCAAGGGCCCGCTGTGCTCGACCGCCGAGCATCTTCTGGCGGCGCTGCGCGGCCTGCACGTCGACAATGTCGTGATCGAGATCGACGGCCCGGAAGTTCCGATCATGGACGGCAGTGCCATGCCGTTCGTCGAGGCGCTGGATCAGGCCGGTCTGACGGACCGCGCGCTGCCGCGCCGTTTCATCGAAGTCATCAAGCCGGTTTCCGTCTCGACGGACGGCGCTTACGGCGAATTGCGGCCCTACGAGCACGGCTTTCGCGTCGAGGCCGAAATCAAGTTCGATCACCCGCTGATCGGCGAGCAGGCGCTCGCCGTCGATATCACGCCGGACACGTTCCGCCGCGAAATCGCGCGCGCCCGCACCTTCGGCTTCATGAAGGACGTCTCGAAGCTGTGGAGCGCCGGTTTCGCGCTCGGCGCTTCGTTCGACAACACGCTGGTCATCAGCGAGGACCGCGTTCTCAATCCGGAAGGCCTGCGTTTCGCCGACGAGTTCGTCCGCCACAAGGCGCTCGATGCCATCGGCGATCTGGCGCTGGCCGGTCTGCCGCTGATCGGGGCCTACAAGACCGTTCGTGGCGGCCACAAGCTCAATCACGCCGTGCTGACCGCACTGATGACCAATACCGCCGCCTGGCGCGTGGTCGAGGCGCCGGTCGAGCGTGCTCCGCGCGCCCGTGGCCGCGCCGATCTGGCGGCCGGCGTGCCGGCGGCAGCCTTCGGGCCCGACGTTTCCTGAGCCCGCGGCCCAACGGTCCCCAGGCGGCCTTTGCCGCCCTTTGGCGGCCCGCCTTAATCCCGGCTGAATGTCCCCCTAATCGCTTGGCTTGGCCGGGGTTTTTCGTTTTATATCGAAGCCGGCCAGGCGGGCAGGTCGCCTGTTAATGAATTCGGGATGGGAGCCTCCTAAAATGGGCGGTTCCAGGCCTATAATTTTCGACATTGGTTGCGTCGACGGATCGAGCCGGGATGACCTTGCGTATGAATGAGACAGGCCGGCCGGGATTTGCGCAGCGCGCGTCGCGCGTCGCGGCTCTGTTGCTGCTCGCCGCCAGCCTGGGCGCATGCTCCAGCCTGTTCGGCGGCAAGGACGACACGCCGCCCGACGAGCCGGCCGACCGCCTCTATAACGAGGGCCTTTTCCTTCTCAACAACAAGAAGGACCTCAAAAAAGCGGTGACGAAGTTCGAGGAAGTCGACCGCCAGCACCCTTATTCCGAATGGGCGCGCAAATCGCTGCTGATGTCGGCCTACGCCCAGTACCAGGCCGGCAACTATGACGAATGCGTCACCTCGGCCAAGCGCTACATCGCGCTGCACCCCGGCAGCCCGGACGCGTCCTACGCCCAGTACCTGATCGCGTCGTCGTATTTCGACGAGATCCCCGACATCACCCGCGACCAGGATCGCACCGACAAGGCGCTCGCCGCGCTCGATGAGGTGATCCGCAAATACCCGACCAGCGAATATGCGGTCAGCGCCAAGCAGAAGGTCGAGGTCGCGCGCGACCAGCTCGCCGGCAAGGAAATGCAGATCGGCCGCTATTATCTGGAAAAGAAGGACTACACCGGCGCCATCAACCGCTTCAAAGTGGTCGTGACGCAGTATCAGACCACGCGCCAGGTCGAAGAGGCGCTGATGCGGCTGACCGAAGCCTACATGGCGCTCGGCATCAGCCAGGAAGCCCAGACCGCGGCCGCCGTGCTCGGCCACAACTTCCCGGACAGCCCCTGGTACCAGCACGCCTACGCGCTGGTGAAGGGCGGCGGCCTGGAGCCGAGCGAGAACAAGGGTTCCTGGATCAGCCGTGCCTTCAAGAAGGTCGGGCTGGGCTAATTCTCCCTGTCATTCGGGGCGCGGCCCGGAATGACGGCGTCCCTTGTGTGCGCCCTCCGGGTCTTTAATGATCAGCACGAATCGGCAACATGCCGATGCCGTAACGGAACGGCCCTTAGGGTTCGACCATGCTTTCCCGTCTCTCGATCCGCGACATCGTCCTGATCGACCGGCTCGACATCGATTTCGCCGGGCACCTTGCCGTGCTCACCGGCGAAACCGGCGCCGGCAAGTCGATCCTGCTCGACGCCTTCGCGCTGGCGCTCGGCGGCCGTGGCGACCAGTCGCTGGTGCGGCAGGGCACCGAGCAGGGCCACGTGACCGCCGTGTTCGAACTCGGCGTCCGCCATCCGGCGCGCGCCATCCTCGCTGCCAACGATATCGCCAACGAAGACGCGCTGATCCTGCGCCGCGTGCAGCTCGCCGACGGCCGCACCCGCGCTTTCGTCAACGACCAGCCGGTGAGCGTTCAGGTCCTTAAACAGCTCGGTTCGCTGCTGGTCGAAATTCACGGCCAGCACGACGACCGCGCGCTGGTCGATGCCGCGACCCATCGCACGCTGCTCGACGCCTTCGGCGGTATCGAAGACGATGCGGCCAAGGTCGCGTTGCTGTGGGACGCGCGCCGGTCCGCCAGGGATGCGCTCGATACGCATCGCGCCGAGATCGAGCGCGCCCAACGTGAAAGCGAATATCTGCGCCACGCCGTCGGCGAACTCGACAAGCTTGCGCCCCAGGCCGGCGAAGAGACGTCGCTCGCCGAGCGGCGCACGATCATGATGCAATCTGAAAAGGTGGCGCAGGATCTGCGCGACGCCTTCGATACGATTGCCGGCTCGAATTCCGCGGTGCCGGCGCTGGCCGCCGCGGTGCGCCGTCTCGAACGGCGGTCGCAACAGGCGCCGAGCCTGGTCGAACCGTCGGTGAAGTCTCTCGATGTCGCGCTCAACGCGCTGGAAGAAACCCGCACCCATCTCGAAGCCGCGATCCGCGCCGCCGATTTCGATCCGGCCGAGCTCGAGCGCAACGAAGAGCGGCTGTTCGCGCTGCGCGCCGCCGCCCGCAAATACAATGTGCCGGTCGACGACCTCGCGGCGCTGGCGGCCAAATATAAGGCCGACATCGGATTGATCGACGCCGGCGAGGCGCGGCTCAAGACGCTGGAAAAAGCCGCCGCCAAAGCCGACGCCGATTTCCGCGTTGCCGCCGACGTATTGTCGAAGGCGCGCATCAAGGCCGCCGTCAAACTCGACAAGGCGGTCAATGCCGAACTGCCGCCGCTCAAACTGGAGCGGGCGAAGTTCTCGACGCAGATCGACACCGACGCTGACGCCGCCGGGCCGAATGGCATCGACCGCGTCGAGTTCTGGGTGCAGACCAATCCCGGCACCAAGCCGGGTCCGATGATGAAGATCGCCTCGGGCGGCGAGCTGGCGCGCTTTCTGCTGGCGCTCAAGGTGGTGCTGGCCGATCGCGGCTCAGCGCCGACTTTGGTGTTCGATGAAATCGACACCGGCGTCGGCGGCGCGGTGGCCGATGCCATCGGCCTGCGGCTGGCGCGCCTCGGCCGCAACGTGCAGGTGCTCGCCGTCACCCATGCGCCGCAAGTGGCGGCCCGCGCCGCCCGGCATTACGTCATCTCGAAGGATGCGCTCGACAAGGGCAAGCGCGTCGCGACCCGCGTCACCGAAGTCGCCGAAGATCACCGCCGCGAGGAAATCGCCCGCATGCTCGCCGGCGCGGAGATTACGGCCGAGGCCCGTGCCGCGGCGGAACGGCTGATCAAGGCGGCGTCGTAAGGTCATTCCGGGACGGCCCGAAGGGCCGGGAGCTCGCACCATCGTCCACTTTCTTCGTCATGCCCGGCCTTGTGCCGGGCATCCACGCCTTTAGATTGCCCGGCGAGTAAGTCGTGGATGGCCGGGGCAAGCCCGGCCATGACAGGAAAATGGCCAAAGCAAAAATCAATACGCAGAAGACCCCCGTCGAACTGCTCACCCGCAAGCAGGCCGACGCCGAACACGCGCGGCTCGGGCAGGAGATCGCCGGTCACGACAAGCGCTATTACCAGCACGATGCGCCAACTATTTCGGACGCCGAATACGACGAGCTGCGCAAGCGCTATAACGCCATCGAGGCGCGGTTTCCGGAATTGAAGACGCTCGACTCGCTGTCGCTGAAAGTCGGCGCCGCGCCGGCGCGCGGCTTTGCCAAGGTGCGGCACGCCATCCCGATGCTGTCGCTCGACAATGCCTTTGCCGAAGAGGACGTCGTCGATTTCGTCGGCCGCATTCGCCGCTTCCTGCGGCTGTCGGAGGACGAGCCGATTGCGTTCTCCGCCGAGCCGAAGATCGACGGTCTGTCGATGTCGCTGCGCTATGTGGATGGCGAACTCGTCACGGCGGCGACACGCGGCGACGGTCAGGAGGGCGAGGACGTCACCGCCAATATCAGGACCATCAAGCAGGTGCCGCAGACGCTGAAGGGCAAAAAGCTGCCCGGCATCGTCGAGGTGCGCGGCGAGGTCTATATGACCAAGGCGGACTTCCTCAAGCTCAACGAACGGCAGAAGGAAGCGGGCGCGCCGATCTTTGCCAATCCGCGTAACTCCGCCGCCGGCTCCTTGCGCCAGAAAGATCCGTCGATCACGGCGTCGCGGCCGCTCGGCTTCTTCGCCTACGCCTGGGGCGAGATCAGCGGCGAGATGCCGGCCGAGACGCAGTCCGGCATGATCAAGTGGTTTGAGCATTGCGGCTTCACCACCAACCCGCTCACCAAAATCTGTCATTCGGTCGAAGAGCTGATCGCGTTTCATCGCAAGATCGGCGAGCGGCGCGCCGGGCTCGACTACGATATCGACGGCGTCGTCTACAAGGTCGACCGGCTCGACTGGCAGGCGCGGCTCGGCTTCGTGTCGCGTTCGCCGCGCTGGGCCATCGCGCACAAATTCCCGGCCGAGCAGGCGACGACGACTCTCATCGGCATCGACATCCAGGTCGGCCGCACCGGCTCGCTGACGCCGGTCGGCAAGCTGGAGCCGGTCGGCGTCGGCGGCGTCATCGTGCAGAACGTGACGCTGCACAATGAGGATTACATCAAGGGCATCGGTGGCGACGGCGAGCCATTGCGCGAGGGCCACGATATCCGCATCGGCGACACGGTGATCATCCAGCGCGCCGGCGACGTCATTCCGCAGGTCGTCGATGTCGTGCTCGACAAAAGGCCGAAGAGCGCCAGGCCCTATCACTTCCCGAAGACGTGCCCGTGCCCGCTCAAGACCGACGTGGTGCGCGAGGCAACCTCAGCCGGCGAGGAGGGCGCGCGCAACCGCTGCACCGGCGAGTTCGCCTGTCCGTTCCAGAAGATCGAGCATTTGAAGCTGTTCGCGTCGCGCCGCGCCTTCGATATCGAGGGGCTGGGCGAAAAGCAGATCGAACTGTTCTACGAGAATGGCTGGGTGAAGGAGCCCGCCGATATCTTCACGTTGTCGTCGCGCAACGGCAAGCTCAAGCTCGAAGATGTCGAAGGCTACGGCGAGACGTCGGTGCGCAACCTGTTCAGCGCCATCGAGGGCCGCCGCGAGATATCGCTCGATCGTTTCATCTTCGCGCTCGGCATCCGTCAGGTCGGCGAAACCACGGCGCTGGCTTTAGCGCGCGGTTATGGTTCATGGCAGGCCTTCCACGACGCGGCGCTGAAGGTCGCGAAGGGCGACGAAGAGGCCATCGCCGACATGGATGCATTGGATCAGATCGGCGATACGGTGATCCAGGCGGTGGCGTCGTACTTCAACGAAAAGCACAATCTCGGTATTGTCGAACGGCTGACCAAAGAGGTCACCATCCTCGACGCCGAGAAGCCGAAGACGGATTCAAAGGTCGCCGGCAAGACGGTGGTGTTCACCGGTTCGCTGGAGAAGTTCACCCGCGACGAGGCCAAGGCCACCGCGGAGCGTCTCGGCGCCAAGGTGTCGGGCTCGGTGTCGAAAAAGACCGACTATGTCGTCGCCGGTCCGGGCGCGGGCTCGAAGTTGGCCGAGGCTCAGAAGCATGGCGTCACGGTGCTGACCGAGGACGAGTGGCTAAAGCTTATAGATTGAGGAGTTAGATCGTCGCTCTTGTTTTATGGAACATGGATTCATGACAATGGTCCTCCCTGATTTTCGCAACATCCAAGAGTTCGAAGAAGGAGATTCTAGGTCGTCGGAGGTACGACGGAGATTTTACGAGAGTGCCGTGTCATTAATGTTCGACTACAATTTGGAGTTTCATCAGTTTTCGGATCGTCGGACAATGCGAATAACTTCATTGGAATTGTATCTGCATTGCGAAGCGTGGCCGGATAGTGGCGTTGATCGGCACCCCGCGCAACTGAACTATGCCACATGGTATGTGAGTCCTGGGCCGTATATCGGCCGAATAGATATCACTGCTGGGTGCAAGCGAGACGGCATCTATTGCGGGTTGCTGGTGAGGGAAATTGAAAATTGCCCGGGCCCGTCGCGGGCGCTTAGAAGTACTATTAGAGGTCAGGAAAT
>JBAZSM010000088.1:0-5591 GCA_041662425.1 Pseudolabrys sp. | reverse complement strand
GGTGATCCGTTCAAATGGTCGCCCGATGAGATCGACCTTGTGGACCAAATCAACGGCAGAGATGTATTTAGTAGTGGGCCGTTGCGCCTCTTGCCGAGCAATGACGCCACTCGTACAAAAGAACTATGGGCCGGGCCCAGGATTAAATTGAGTCCGATTAACAAGCTCGCGTCTCAATTATTGAGAGTCGCAGATGGAAATCGTGGTGGCGACATGGTTCGTTTGCACATCTAGCAATTGAAACTCAGCGCGTCTGCTTGCGTCGTCCGACTTAGGTCAACGCCCTCGTCGCCGTCTCGAGCCAGCTCTGCGTTGCCGGATCGACCAGCGGCGTAATCGCTTCCAGAACGCGTGCGTGATAATTGTCGATCCAGTGCTTCTCCTGCATCGTCAGCAGGCGCGGATCGATCAGCCGGCGGTCGATCGGCGCGAAGCTCAAGGTCTCGAACGCATTGAGCGGCTTCTCGGCGCCATCGGGCGATGCCGCGGCGATCACCAGCACCAGGTTCTCGATGCGAATTCCATAGGCGCCGGTTTTGTAATAGCCCGGCTCGTTCGACAGGATCATGCCGCGCTTGAGCGGCGCGTGGCCGAGTTTGGAAATGCGCGCCGGCCCTTCATGCACCGACAGATAGCTGCCGACGCCGTGGCCGGTGCCATGATCGAAGTCGACGCCGGCCTGCCACAGCGCGACGCGTGCCAGCGGGTCGAGTTGCGCGCCGGTCGTGCCCATGGGGAACACCGCCTCGGCAATGGCGATGTGGCCCTTGAGCACGCGCGTGAAGCGGTCGCGCATGTCCTCGGTCGGCGTGCCGTTGATCACCGTGCGCGTGATGTCGGTGGTGCCGTCCTCGTATTGAGCGCCGGAATCGATCAGGAACATCTCGTCCTGGCCGATAACGCGGTTCGACGCCGAGGTGACGCGGTAGTGCACGATGGCGCCGTTGGGTCCGGCGCCGGAAATCGATGGAAACGACACGTCCTTGAGCAGGCCGGTGTCGCGGCGGAACGACTCCAGCGCTTCCACCGCGCCGATTTCGGTCAGCTTGCCCGACGGCATTTCGTGGTCGAGCCAGCACAGAAAGCGCGTCATCGCCGCGCCGTCGCGCAGGTGCGCGGCGCGGGTGCCGGCGATCTCGGCATTGTTCTTGACCGATTTCATCAGCGTGATCGGGTCGGCGCCGCGCATCGGCTTGCCGCCGTGCTCGCTGACAATGCGCGTCAGGGCGTCGGCGGCGCTCGCGGAATCGAGGAACAACGTCTTGTCCTTGAACGCGGCGAGGTCGCCCGCGAGTTCGTCGGGTCTGCGCACGTCGGCCAGTTCCTCGAGCGCGTGGCGCACGTCGTTGGCGAGCTTGGCGGGCGCGATATAGAGCCGCGGCCGGCCGTCGCGCGGGATCGAGGCAAAGCCCAGCGCCAACGGCGTATGCGCGACATCCGAACCGCGAATGTTGAAGGTCCAGTCGACATTCTGCGGGTCCGACACGATCAGCGCGTCGGCGCGCAGTTTTGCCAGTTCGTCCTTGATGCGCGACAGCTTGTCGGCGGCGCTTTCGCCGGCGAGCGCCAGCGGCCGCAATGTCACCGGTCCGTCGGGCGGCGCGGGGCGATTGGTCCACAGCGCATCGATCGGATTGTCGTCGACAGCCACCAAAGTCGCGCCGGCCTTGGCGCAGGCGCGGGCGAAGCGCTCGGCATTATCGGCGGTGTGCAGCCAGGGATCGTAGCCGATCCGGTCGCCGGCCTTGATGTTGGCTTCCAGCCAGTCGGCCGGCGGGTTGTCGACGAAATGCTCGATGGCGAACACCGCCGTGTCGGCCTGCGACTTCACCTGCACCGTATAGCGGCCGTCGACGAACAGCGCGGCGCGCTCGCCAAGCACGATGGCCGCGCCCGCCGAGCCGGTAAATCCGGTCAACCAGGCGAGGCGCTCTTCGGCGGCGGGGAGATACTCGTTCTGCTGCCGGTCGGCGCGCGGCACGAGGAAACCGTCGAGGCCAAGGCGCCTGAGCGCCAGGCGCAACGCTGCGACGCGGCCGGCGCTTTGGGCGCCTTCGCTGGCGTCGTCGAATGTCTGGAAGCGGGTTTCGAACATGACGGTCTATGTAGACGTCCGGACGCGCCCGGCAAAGCGGGCAGAAGCCGGCAAGGGCGGGCAAGTGCGCGAAACTTTTGCGTCGTCATGACGGCCGTTTCGGCAGCTTTCATACGCCACGGCAGGCCTCTGACTCATAATTGTGCATTGCACTTAAATTGACACCGGGCTGCCTTAAAAATTGACGGTTATTAACCACTTAAGCCCTGATTTTTCAGGGCATCCATGCATTGTCATGGGGTGTTCGCAGGTGCGAAATGGACTATGTTGCGTTGCAATAGTTGAGCCCTCGACGATTCGTCTTGAAGGAGATGAGACATGGTTGCCCTGACTTACAGCGATGCCCGCGCGGCAACCGCCGCCAAATCCGCCGCCAAGTCGTCCGTGACGGCCGTTCCGGCCGCCGAGGCGCAGGCGCCCCGCAAGAGCTTCTTCGGCCGTTTTCTGGACGCGATGATGGAAGCGCGCATGCATCAGGCGCAGCGCGAAATCCGGCTGTACTCCCGAAACCTGCCCCTCGGTCATGAATCCCAGGCCGGCGAGTAAGCCGACCAGGTTCAAGACGACGCGTGGTTGAGTTGAGAGCCGCTCCGGTCCCCCGCCCGGAGCGGTTTTCCGTTGGCCGGGCCGCTAGCGCCCGCGCCGGAGGATGAGCGTGGTCCAGCCTTCCAGATCGCGCCGCCGCTCCAACATCAAGCCCTGCGCCGCATAGACCGACCGCGCGGCATTCGCGTGGCCCGGCAATAACCCCGACAGCACGACGCGGCCGCGCGGCGCCACCAGCCGCGACAGCGGCACCGCCAGCCGCACCAGCGGACCCAGCAGGATATTGGCGAAGATCAGGTCGTAAGGCGCGCGCCGCACGATCTCGGGCGCCCGCGTGCCCGGCGCATGGACCAGCGACATCAACGGCGCGGCGCGGTTGAGCCGCGCATTGTCGCGCGCGGCGACGACGGCGACGCGGTCGATGTCGGTCGCGACCACGCGGGTGTGGAACGCCTTGGCCGCCGCGATCGCCAGCACGCCGGTGCCGGTGCCGATATCCAGCACATGAAAGCGCCGCCCGCGCCTGGCCAGCGCCACCAGCGCATCGAGGCAGCCGCGCGTGGTGCCGTGATGGCCGGTGCCGAAGGCGAGCGCGGCCTCGATCTCGATGGCGAGGTCGTTATCCTTGAGCCGGCCGCGATCATGCGCGCCATGGACGACGAAGCGCCCGGCGCGCACCGGCGTCAGCCCCGACAGGCTCTCGGCCACCCAGTCGCGCGCCTCGACGGTGTCGAAGCTCAAGGCCGCGGCGGCCTCGTCGCCGGCGGCGGCGGCGACCAGCATCCGCACCGAATCGCGATCCGGCGCCTGGCCGAAATGCAGCGCCACCTGCCACGAGCCGTCATCGGCCTCGAACGAGCCGCAGACGATATCCTCGGCCGAGATCTCGAGCGTGAGCCGTTCGTCGAGCAGGTCGGCGATGCGGCGGGCCGCGGCCTTGTCGGCGCAGACGAGGCGGGCAACGGTGGTGGTTTGGCTCATGCGCGGCACAATCGCGCGCCGGCCACCGCCTTGCAACCGGAGCCTTGCCACCGAAGCCTTGCCACCGAAGCCTTGCAGCCGGTGGCGCGCAAACCCGAAGCGCTAGGCCTCAGCGGCGGTCATAGAAGAAGCCGCGCGGCGGCGGCTCGGCGTCGCCGTAGCGAAAATAGCGCGGCGCCGGCGCATAATAGACGCGCGGCCGGTCGTAATAATGGATGCGGCCATTGGCATCGCGCCAGCCGACGATGCGCTGCCGCGGCACAGCCGACGGCGCGGCGGCTTCGTCGCCGGGCGCAAAGCCGCGCTCGAAATCGGCCTGATCGTCCTGCGGCTCGGCATAGCGCGGCTCGGCGTAACGCGGCGCGGCATAGCGCGGCGCGGTGGCGCGCATATCGGGCGCGCGCGAAACCGGCGCGCGCTGCGCCACCGCGGGCGCCGCATCCGGCACGGTGCCGGTGAGCACGACGTGCGTATTGGCCATCTTGTTCTTCCTGACCAGCGCCCACAGCGCGGCCGCATGCGCAACCGACAGCCGCACGCAGCCATGCGAATGCGCGGCGCCGTCGATCTTGTGGTTGGTGCCGTGGATGGCGTGGCCCTTCATGGTGAAGAAGATCGAATAGGGCATCGGCGCGTCGTCCCACTCGCGGGAGAAGTGATCCTTCTCCATGCGGAACGGCTTGAACTCGCCCGACGGCGTGTCGTAGCGCGCGACGCCGGTCGACACCGGCCAAGTGTAGAGCGTGTCGCCGTCCTCGGCGACGGTCATGGTCTGCGTCGATTTATCGACGCTGATGAGGAGTTCGGCGCAAGCGGGGGAGGCGAGGGCGAAGGTCATCAACGCAAAGGAGGCCGCGGCCGCGATGAACGCAGCGACAGTGGCAGGGCGGCGACGCATGACAAAATCCCTCCAGGGCCTTGGGACGGAAGGATAGGGCAGGCGGTGGGCGGGAATGTGGCGGGCTTGTTTCGCTCGCTTACGTCGCCGTCATGCGAGGGCGCGAGCCCGGAATCCCTATTCCCTGCGATGCCATCGTCGATGCCGGAAGCCTCATTCCGCCGTCATCCTTCGAGGCTCGCCGCTGGCGCGGCTCGCAGATCGGGATGAGGCCGAATGACTCTCGGGCCGTCGGCTATTTCTTGTCGCCCGGAGAAGGCAACACCAGCGGCGCGCGTGAACTATCGCAGACTTGCTGCGCGCCTTCATAGGCGCAAGGCGCGCCCGGCGGGCTGCCGCATGTTTTGCTGAGCGCCTTGTGCGAGACGCAGTTGCCGCCCGGCCCGCGCCAGCCCGGGCCGCCTTTGCAGCCGCAGCCTTTGCAGAAGCAGTCGGCGTAAGCAGGCGTGGCAATCAGGGCAATAAAGAGGGGAAGCAGTTTCAGCATTGGCCGAAAAATTCCAGCATCAGGATGTCATCATCTCACGATGCCGTCTGGTCCTTGAGCGCGCGCCGCACCGCCTTGGGCTCGCGCTTGATGATCTCGATCAAGGTGCGCGCCGCGCCGGACGGACGCCGCGTGCCGAGCTCCCATTTGCGCACGGTGCCGACGCCGGTGCCGATCACCGCTGCAAACTCGCGTTGCGTCAGGCCGAGCTTGTGCCGCGCCAGCCGCGCATCCGTATCGCTCGGGATGACGGTGTGGACGATCGCGCCGGTCTTCTCGCCGCGCGCCCAACGCACGGCTTCCTCCAGACTCTCGCGGATGTCGTCGGCGAGGCTGGGCTTCGTGGCTTTCTTGTTCATTTTCTTTGCCATTGCGTCGTGAGCTCCTTCACGAGAGCGACGTAGGTTTTCCGATCCTGCGGACTCAGATCGGACTTTTCGTTCTTTGCATAAAGCGCCAGCAGCAGGATCGGACGGTCGGGGTTGTAGAAATAGTAGATAACCCTCGCGCCGCCGCGCTTGCCTTTTGCGCCGAGCCCGACGCGAACCTTCCGCAAGCCGCCGGTGCCCTCGATCACATCACCA
>JBAZSM010000087.1:0-16446 GCA_041662425.1 Pseudolabrys sp. | reverse complement strand
GCGCGAGTCCTGCACCCAGCGGTTCGCCTGCAGCAGCGCCGCGGGCCCCAGATAGCGATCCGAATTCCACCAGTAGCTCGGGCACGAGGTCGAGCAGCAGGCGCACAGGATGCACTCGTACATGCCGTCGAGCTTGTTGCGGTCCTCGTGGCTCTGCTTCCATTCCTTTTCCGGCGACGGCGTCACGGTGTGCAGCCACGGCTCGATGGACGCGTATTGCGCGTAGAAGTTCTTCAGGTCGGGCACGAGATCCTTGACCACCGGCTGATGCGGCAGCGGATAGATCTTGATCGGCGCCTTGGCGTCGTCCATCGCCTTGGTGCAGGCCAGCGTATTGGTGCCGTCGATATTCATCGCGCACGAGCCGCAGACGCCTTCGCGGCAGGAGCGGCGGAATGTCAAAGTCGGGTCGATGTTGTTCTTGATCCAGATCAGCGCATCGAGAACCATCGGCCCGCAATTGTCGCGATCGACGTAATAGGTGTCGAGGTGCGGGTTGGCGCTGTCGTCCGGGTTCCAGCGGTAGATCTTGAACTCGGTCAGGTGCGTGGCGTGCGGTGCCCGCGGCCAGCTCTTGCCTTCTTCCACCTTCGAATTCTTCGGCAGCGTGATTTCGACCATATCAATACACTCGCGCTTTGGGTTCGATGTACGCGATCTCGTTGGTCAGCGTGTAAGTGTGCACCGGGCGATAATCGATCGAGACGTTGCCCTTCTGGTCGATCCAGGCCAGCGTGTGCTTCATCCAGTTCTGATCGTCGCGGTTCGGATAATCCTCGCGCGCATGGGCGCCGCGGCTTTCGGTACGGTTCTTGGCCGAGTCCATCGTCACGCAGGCCTGCGAGATCAGGTTGTCGAGTTCGAGCGTCTCGATGAGGTCCGAATTCCAGACCAGCGAGCGATCCGCGACGCTGATGTCGCTCATGCCGCCATAGACCTGATGGATGAGGTTATGGCCTTCCTCGAGCACTTCGCCGGTGCGGAACACCGCACAGTTGGTCTGCATCACCTTCTGCATCTTGAGGCGCAGTTGCGCGGTCGGCGTGCCGCCCGAGGCGTAACGGAAGTGGTCGAGGCGCGACAGCGCCTTATCGGCCGAATCCTTCGGCAGATCGGGCTGCTTCTCGCCGGGGGTCAGGATTTCGGCGCAGCGTTGGGCTGCGGCGCGGCCGAATACGACGAGGTCGATCAGCGAGTTCGAGCCGAGGCGGTTGGCGCCATGCACCGACACGCAGGCCGCTTCGCCGATCGCCATCAGGCCAGGAATGACGGTGTCGTTGTTGCCGTCCTTCTTGGTCAGCGCTTCGCCATGATAGTTCGTGGCGATGCCGCCCATGTTGTAGTGCACGGTCGGCAGCACCGGGATCGGCTCGCGCGTCACGTCGACGCCGGCGAAGATGCGCGCGGTTTCCGAGATGCCGGGCAGGCGCTCATGCAGCACCGCCGGATCGAGATGGTCGAGGTGAAGGAAGATATGGTCCTTCTCCTTGCCGACGCCGCGGCCTTCGCGGATTTCGATGGTCATGGCGCGCGAGACGACGTCGCGCGAGGCCAGGTCCTTGGCCGACGGCGCGTAACGTTCCATGAAGCGCTCGCCCTCGGAATTGACGAGATAGCCGCCTTCGCCGCGCGAACCTTCGGTGATGAGGCAGCCGGCCGGATAAATGCCGGTCGGGTGGAATTGCACGAATTCCATATCCTGCAGCGGCAGGCCGGCGCGCAGCACCATGGCATTGCCGTCGCCGGTGCAGATATGCGCCGAGGTGCAGGAGAAGTAGGCGCGGCCGTAGCCGCCGGTCGCCATGATCGTCATGTTGGCGGTGAAGCGGTGCAGCGTGCCGTCATCCATGTTCAGCGCGATGACGCCGCGGCAGCGGCCATCCTCGTCCATGATCAGGTCGAGGGCGAAATATTCGATATAGAATTCGGCCGAGTGCTTGAGCGCCTGGCCATACATCGTGTGCAGCATGGCGTGGCCGGTGCGATCCGCCGCGGCGCAGGTGCGCTGCGCGGTGCCCTTGCCGAAATGCGTGGTCATGCCGCCGAACGGGCGCTGATAGATCTTGCCGTCTTCCTCGCGGCGCGAGAACGGCATGCCCCAGTGCTCGAGCTCGTACACCGCGGCCGGCGCGTTCTTGCACATGTATTCGATCGTGTCCTGGTCGCCGAGCCAGTCGGCGCCCTTGACCGTGTCGTACATATGCCAGCGCCAGTCATCCTCGCTCATATTGCCGAGCGAGGCGGCGATGCCGCCTTGCGCCGCGACGGTGTGCGAGCGCGTCGGAAACACCTTGGAAATACAGGCGGTGCGCAGCCCGGCTTCCGAGCAGCCGACCACGGCGCGAAGCCCGGCGCCGCCGGCGCCGATGACGATGACGTCGTATTTGTGATCTTCGATCGGATAGGCGCGGCCGTTCGTGGCGGGCCCGCCGTTTGCTTTTCCGTTATCGGCCATCGTCAGACTCCGAAAGACAGCTTGAGGATGGCGAATGCCGAAGCGAGGCCGACGGCCACGCAGAAGAAGGTATTCAGCATGAGGCTCAGGAATTTGTATTTATCGGCGTGGACGTAATCCAGGATGATCTCCTGCATGCCGATCCACATGTGATAGACGCTGGCCAGGATGAACAGCAGCAGGATCACGGCGACGATCGGCGAGCCGAGAATCTGCACCGCCGCGGCGTGGCTGCGGCCGAGCATCGAAATGACGATCACGATCAGCGCGATCGAGAGGAAGATGCCGGCAAAGCCGGTCATGCGCTGATGCCAGAAATCCTTGGTGCCGGAACGGGCGGCGCCAAGGCCGCGGACGCGCCGCGCGGGCGTGCGCATGTCGTTGGGGGTCTGACCGATCATCGCGGGCCTCCGAGAGCCAGATAGCCGATGACCCAGACAACCAAAGTCAGCGCAATCGAGCCGACCAGCGTCGCCACCGTGAGCCACTCGCGTTCGGCCGGTTCCAGGCCGTGCAACGTGTCCCAGATCAGGTGGCGGATGCCGCCGAGCATGTGGTGCAGCAGCGCCCACGTGTAGCCGAACAGGATGACGCGGCCGATATAGGAGCCGGCGAAGGCTTCAAAGTTCGCGTAAGCATTGGGACCCGCCGCCGCCGAAATCAGCCACCACGCCAGCAGCAGCGTGCCGGCATAAAGCGCGGCGCCGGTGATGCGATGGACGATGGACATCGTCATCGTCAGCATCGGCCGGTAAATTTGCAGGTGGGGGGAAAGCGGTCGTGGTCGTCGCGGCGCCGTTGTGCCCGCTTTGAGCTCGGCCATTGTCTTGTCTCCTCGCACCACCGTAGCCCTGTCGGCGGTCGCGGACGGTTGGTACCCAAACTACATGACTACCGCAACGCACCAAGGTGCCCGGCGGCAGCCAGTTTTGAGCTTGACCAAGTTAAACTTCTTCAATCGCGAAACTAAACCGGGTAAAATGCCCTAATCAATCTCTGTTTTACGTAGTCTGCCTTCGTAAAAAAAGAAGGGTCTCCGGTCCGGGCCGATGCGTTACGACTTTACCGATCTCAGCCTATTTCGCCACATCATCGAGGCCGGCAGCATCACTCATGGCGCCGAGCGCATGAATCTGGCGCTGGCGGCGGCCTCGACCCGTATCCGGAAGCTGGAGGAAGCCTTCGGCTCCGAGTTGCTGGTGCGCGGCCGGCAGGGAGTGACGCCCACCCAGGCCGGGCGCACGCTGCTGCAGCACGCCCGCGCCATCCTGGAGCAGTCGGAACGCCTGCAGGAGGATCTCGGAATCTATGCCGGCGGCCATGCCGGGCAGGTCCGGGTGCTGTCGAACACCAATTCGCTCACCGAATTCCTGCCCGAGGCGCTCGGCAGCTTCCTCGCCGCCCATCCCAATGTGAGCGTCGACATCGAAGAGCGGCTGTCGGACGAGATCGTTGGGCTGATCGCGGAAGGGGTTGGCGATATCGGTATCGTCGCCGGCACCGTGGACGCGGGCGGGCTGACGACTTTTCCGTTCCGCAGCGACCGCTTCGTCCTGGTGGTCGCCCGGGGCCACGACCTGGCGAAGCGCCGCAAGATCAGCTTCGCCGAAACGCTGGACTACAATTTCGTCGGCATCGACCGCGCCAGCGCCATCCAGCGCTTTCTCGCCAACAAGGCGAGCACGGCGGGCCGCACCTTGCGGCTGCGCGTGCAGTTGCGCTCGTTCGATGCGGTGTGCCGGATGGTCGAGAACCACGTCGGCGTTGGCGTCGTGCCGCTGACCACCGCGCGCTGGGCGGCCAAGACGATGGCGATCGAGGTTCTTGACCTCACCGATCACTGGGCGCTGCGCAACCTGTCGATCTGCCTGCGCGACTACAAGGCGCTGCCGCCTTATGCGCGGCAACTGGTCGATCATCTGCGCGAGGCGCGACGAGAGAGTACGTGAGCGGAATTGTCCTTACCGCGGTATCAGCACCCAGTAATCGAGATCGAGGATGACCGACGGGTCGTACTCGTTGCCGATCTTGTAGGGGAAATCGTCGCAGGGCTTGTCCTTGGTGGCGACGGTGCGCAGGCGCAGCGCGCCGACATCCTGGCGGCCGAGCAGTTCCGCCTTGTCGAGCACCTCCGTCCAGGCAAACACCGTGAGGCCCGAGAATAGCGGCGACACATGGCGGCCGCCATTGATGGCGGTGATGTGAAAGGCGTTGCCGAGGCCGTTGAATGACAGCGCGCGCGCCAGAGAGATCGCGTGGCCGCCGTAAATCAGCCGCTTGCCGAAGCGGCCTTTGCTTTCGGTGTAATTGTCGAAGTGAACGCGCGCGGTGTTCTGATAAAGCCGCGTCGCGATCATATGTTCGGCATCCTCGACGGTGATGCCGACGACGTGGTCGATCCTGTCGCCTTTGGCGTAGTCGCCGTAGCGATGCATGCTGCCGGCCAATTCGGCGTCGTATAGGCTATTATTGATGATCGGACAGCCATTGCCGAGCGCGCCGACATCGACGCAGGACGGCAACTCCGGTACGACCTCTTCTGGCGCCGGCGCATTCTCGTCGCGTTTGCGCACCATGACCCAGCGCACATATTCGAGCACGGTCGCGCCATCCTGATCGATGCCGCGCGAGCGCACATAGACGATGCCGGTCTTCCTGTTGGAATTTTCCTTGAGGCCGATGATTTCGGAGGTCGCGCTTAACGTCGCGCCGGGAAACACCGGCTTGAGAAAACGGCAGTCGGCATAGCCGAGATTGGCGACGGCGTTGAGCGAGATATCCGGCACGGTTTTGCCGAACACCATGTGGAAGACGAGGAAGTCGTCGATCGGCGAGCGCGGATAGCCGATCCTCGACGCGAAGGCGTCGGCTGACTGGACGGCGAAGCGAGCGCCAAACAGCCCATTATAAAGCGCGACGTCGCCCGTCGTGACGGTGCGGGGCGTGGCGTGGCGGATTTGCTGGCCGAGTTTGAAATCCTCGAAGAAATTGCCGGAATTGATTTTGCCGGAAGATGTATTGCTCACGAACTAACTCCTTGGCCCCGCCTGCGCCCCCGCTTGTGGGTTGACACTAACAGCAATCGTCCGGCGCGCCCATTGTCCCAAAGACGCGCGGCGAGCGCCACTGTGTCGTGTGATGTCTCTAGAGTGTTCTTGCCGGCCGTCAAATGGATGTCACATGCCGCCGTCGGGCAGACGCGTGATCAGGCGCGCGCCACGCTGAAACGTCAGATAGCTCCACAGCCAGCTGAACGCAACGATGAAGCGGTTGCGGATGCCGATGAGAAAATAAATGTGCGCGATGCCCCAGAACCACCAGCCGAGATAACCGCGCAGCTTCAACGGGCCGAAATGAACGACAGCGGCGCGGCGGCCGATGGTGGCGAGATCGCCGAGATGCATGTAGCGAAACGGCTTGCCGGTGGCGCGGCCCGCAATGCGCGCGGCAATCAGACCGCCAACATACTGGCCCATCTGCTTTGCCGCCGGCGCGATGCCAGGCACCGGTTTGCCCTTTGCGTCCGTGACGGACGCGGCATCGCCGATGACGAAGATATCGGGATGGCCCGGCACCGACAGATCGCCATTGACCTTGGTACGCCCGGCGCGATCGGCCTCGGTGCCGAGCCATTTGGCGGCCGGTGAGGCCATCACGCCGGCGGCCCAGATGATGGTCGCGGCTTCGAGACGCTGGCCGCTGAGTTCGACACCGCCGGAGTCGCATTTCGTCACCATCGTATCGGTCATCACCGTGACGCCGGCATTCATCAGGGTCGTGCGCACGTAATCGGATTGCTCGGGCGGAAAGGCGGGTAGCAGGCGCGGGCCGGCTTCGACCAGCACGATGCGCGCATTGCGCGGTTCGATGCGGCGGAAGTCCATCGCCAAAGTCTGGCGCGCGATCTCGGCGATGGCGCCGGACATTTCGACGCCGGTGGCGCCGCCGCCGACGATGACGAAAGTCAGCAGTCGCCGTTGCGTTTCGGGATCGGTGGCGATCTCGGCCTTCTCGAAGGCGATGAGAATCTGGCGGCGGATGCGGGTGGCGTCGTCGATGCGCTTGAGGCCGGGCGCGAAGGGCGCCCAGTCGTCGTGGCCGAAATAGGAGTGCATGGCGCCGGTGGCGAGCACGAGATAGTCGTAAGGCATCTCGCCGAAATTGGTCAGCAGCATTTTGCGCGCCGGATCGACGCCAACGGCTTCCTCCATCAGCACCGTGGTGTTTTTCTGCGCGCGCAGGATATGGCGGATCGGCCAGGCGACCTCGGCCGGCGACAGCGCCGCGGTCGCGACCTGGTACAGCAGCGGCTGGAAGCAGTGGTGGTTCTGGCGGTCGAGCACGGTGATGTCGGCGTCGGCCCGGCGCAGGGCCCGCACCGTCTCCAGGCCGCCAAATCCGCCGCCGACAACGATGATTTTGGGCCGGGACGGGTTCATGGGCACAGTCATGGGGCGCCTCATCTGCGATGCATGATGGCGGGAGGCTGGGCCAATCCCCGGCGGTTGCCAAGGGGCGGGGGAGGCATTAGCACTCCGCCAGCTTCAGCCGGCGTGGGCACCTCCGCGCATGGCGGGCGAAACGTAAAACGAGGCGTTCATGGCGACCCACAATCTGCTTCTGCTACCCGGCGACGGCATTGGCCCCGAGGTCATGGCCGAAGTGAAACGTCTGATCGAGTTCTTCAACAAGAAGGGCCCGGATCGTTTCGTCTACCAGGAAGGGCTGGTCGGTGGCGCATCCTACGACGCCGACAAGGTGTCGATCACCGACGCCACCATGGAAAAGGCCAAGGCGGCCGACGCCGTGATCTTCGGCTCGGTCGGCGGCCCGAAGTGGGACAAGGTCGAGTACGACCAGCGCCCGGAAGCCGGCCTGTTGCGGCTGCGCAAGGACCTTCAGCTTTACGCCAACCTGCGCCCCGCCGTGACCTATCCGGCGCTGGCCGATGCCTCCTCGCTCAAGCGCGAGCTGGTCGAAGGCCTCGACATCATGATCCTGCGCGAACTCACGGGCGGCGTTTATTTCGGCGAGCCGAAGACCATCACCGATCTCGGCAACGGCCAGAAGCGCGCCATCGATACGCAGGTCTACGACACCTATGAGATCGAGCGCATCGGCCGTGTGGCCTTCGAGCTGGCGCGCAAGCGCCGCAACAAGGTGACGTCGATGGAAAAGCGCAACGTCATGAAGTCGGGCCTGTTGTGGAACGAAGTCATCACCGCGCTGCACGCCCGCGAATTCAAGGACGTGACGCTGGAGCACCAGCTCGCCGATTCCGGCGGCATGCAATTAGTCCGCAATCCGAAGCAGTTCGACGTCATCGTCACCGACAATCTGTTCGGCGACATGCTGTCGGATATCGCGGCGATGCTCACCGGCTCGCTCGGTATGCTGGCGTCGGCTTCGCTCGGCGAGGTCGATCCGAAGACCAAGAAGCGCAAGGCGCTCTACGAGCCGGTGCACGGATCGGCGCCGGACATCGCCGGCAAGGGCCTCGCCAACCCGATCGCGATGATCGCGTCGTTCGGCATGGCGCTGCGTTACTCGTTCGACATGGGCGAGCAGGCCGACATGATCGACAAGGCGATTGCCGCAACGCTCGACAAGGGCATCCGCACCAGCGACATCGCCGCGCCGGGGCAGAAGTCGGTCAGCACCTCGGAGATGGGTTCGGCCATTCTCGCCGAGCTCGAGGCGTTGTCGGCCTGAGTTGTCCCCGCAGTTCGCTGCGGGGTGCAGGCGGCCGATATATCCGTTGACGAATCGAGGGACCGTGATGCTAGATATGGCATCACGGTCTTTCCGTTTTCTACATCTTGTATCCGCATGATGGCGAAGCAGAAGGCTAAGAGGGAATCCGGTGCGCCTTTCGGGGCCAAGCCGGGGCTGCCCCCGCAACTGTAAGCGGCGAGCGATCATCCATCACGCCACTGGCGCTCATTGAGTGTCGGGAAGGCCCGATGATCGCAGCGACCCGCGAGCCAGGAGACCTGCCGTGATCGCTTGAACGTCCACGGGCGGGGTGCCCCGGCGGGTCGCTTGTGCTCGTCCGCGTGCGGACGGGTTTCTCAGGCATCCATCGGCCATCCGCCCCAACATCACGGGGTTGCTGATGTCTTTCGCCTACGACTTCGACCAGAACGGCCAACTGGTCGCGCCGAAATCGCCCGCACCGAAACCGCCCGCGCCTGAACTCACACTCGTCGCGCGAACGACGCAGGCGCCGCTGCCGCAGCCGCTCGCGCCGGCACCGAAGCCGTCCGATCTCACGCTCGACCGCAGCCGCGACGATCTTCTCACCGCGTTCGGCAAATTGACGCTCAACGACCGCTATCTGCTCGCCGGCGAAAGCTATCAGGACATGTTCGCGCGCGTGTCTTGTGCCTTCGCCGACGACATCGCGCATGCGCAGCGGCTTTACGATGCGATGTCGCGGCTGTGGTTCATGCCGGCGACACCGATCCTGTCGAATGGCGGCACGACGCGTGGTCTGCCCATTTCGTGCTTCCTCAACGCCGTGCCGGATTCGCTCGACGGCATCGTCACGACGTGGAACGAGAATGTCTGGCTGGCGTCGAATGGCGGCGGCATCGGCACTTACTGGGGCCAGGTCCGCTCGATCGGCGAGAAGGTCAAAGGCGGCGAAACCTCCGGCATCATTCCCTTCATCCACGTGATGGACGGGCTGACGCTCGCCATCAGCCAGGGCTCACTGCGCCGCGGTTCCGCCGCGGTCTATCTCGACATCCACCATCCGGAGATCGAGGAGTTCCTTGAAATCCGCAAGGCCTCGGGCGATTTCAATCGCAAGGGCCTCAACCTGCATCACGGCATCAACATCACCGATGCCTTCATGGCGGCGGTGAAGGACAACGCGATGTTCGCGCTGCGCAGCCCGAAGACCGGCGAAACGGTGCGCGAGGTCAATGCCCGCCAGCTCTGGCAACGCATTCTTGAAACGCGGTTGCAGACCGGCGAGCCTTATCTCCTGTTCATCGACGCGGTGAACCGCGCCATGCCGAAACACCAGCGTGAACTTGGACTGAAAGTCTCGACCTCAAACCTGTGCAGCGAGATCACGCTGCCGACGGGCCGAGACCATCGCGACGAAGAACGCACGGCCGTGTGCTGCCTGTCGTCGCTCAATGTCGAAACCTGGGACCAGTGGTGCGACGAGCCGAATTTCATCGAGGACGTGCTGCGTTTCCTCGACAACGTGCTCACGCATTTCATCACCGTCGCGCCGGACGGCATGAAGCGCGCGCGTTACGCGGCGCTGCGCGAACGCTCGGTCGGCCTCGGCATTATGGGCTTTCACTCCTTCCTGCAATCGAAAGGCGTGCCGTTCGAAAGCGCGATGGCGAAGTCGTGGAATTTCAAGATGTTTCGCAAGATCCGCCGTGACGCCGATGCGGCGTCTGTCGCCCTAGCGAAAGAACGGGGCCCCTGTCCCGACGCGCACGAGCGCGGCGTGATGGCGCGCTTCTCCCACAAACTCGCCATCGCGCCGACGGCGTCGATCAGCATCATCTGTGGCGGCGCCAGCGCCTGCGTCGAGCCGATCCCGGCCAACATCTACACCCACAAGACCTTGTCCGGTGCCATTCCCGTTCGCAATCCGCATCTGGCGAAGCTGCTGTGCGCCAAGGACGCCGACACGCCGGAGGTGTGGCAGTCGATCATCGAGCATGAAGGCTCCGTCGCGCATCTCGAATGCCTGAGCGACCACGAGAAGACGATTTTCCGCACCGCTTTCGAAATCGACCAGCGCTGGGTGATCGAACTGGCGGCCGACCGCACGCCGTTCATCTGCCAGAGCCAGTCGATCAACGTGTATCTGCCGGCCGATATCGATAAATGGGACCTGCACATGCTGCACTGGACGGCGTGGCGGCGCGGCCTGAAAAGTCTTTATTACTGCCGGTCCAAGTCGATCTCTCGCGCGGGCTTTGCCGGCTCGCTCGACGAGAAGACCGCGGCGCCCGATACGCTCGATATCGCGGCCCGCGCCGACTACGAGGAGTGCCTCGCATGTCAGTAGGTGACGCACTCGGCAAATTCAATCCGCGCACGTTGATCGGTACGGGCCGTGTCGGGCTTCTCGAAAGCACCGGCACCTACGACGTCGATCGCTACGCCTGGGCCTATGAGTTCTGGAAGCGCCAGCAGCAGACGCACTGGATGGGCGAGGAAGTACCGCTCGGCAACGACCTCAAGGACTGGGCGTCGGATCGCGTGACGCCGAGCGAGCGGGCTTTGCTGACGCAGATCTTCCGCTTCTTCACCCAGTCGGACATCGAGGTCGGCGACAATTATCTCAAGCGCTACATCCCGATCTTCCAGCCGCTCGCCGTGCAGATGATGATGGCCGCCTTCACCAACATGGAGACGGTGCACATCGACGCATACGCATTGCTGCTGAAGACGCTCGGCATGCCGAAAGCCGAGTTCGAGGCGTTTCGCGATTATTCCGAAATGCGCGCCAAGGCCGACTACATGCACGAGTTCGGGGTCGACACCGTGGCCGATGTGTCGCGAACCTTGGCGATGTTCGGCGCCTTCACCGAAGGCATGGCGCTGTTTGCCAGCTTCGCCATGCTGCTCAATTTCCCGCGTTACAACAAGATGAGTGGCATGGGCCAGATCGTGACCTGGTCGGTGCGCGACGAGAGCCTGCATTGCGAAGGCGTCATCAAATTGTTTCACGAATGGAATCGGGAGACCGGCGCGCTGACAAAAACGGTCCGCGACGACATCGTCGATGTCGCCAGGACCATGGTCGGCCTGGAGGAGCGTTTTGTCGACCTTGCCTTCGGGCTCGGCGGCATCGAGGGCATGACGCCCGAGGATATCCACGCCTATGTCCGCTACGTCGCGGACTGGCGGCTGACGCAACTGCGGCTGCCGACGGTGTTCGGATATTTCGAGGCCACCGAGGGCGGCTATAACCAGATCAAGCCGCACCCCTTGCCCTGGCTCGTTGAAATCCTCAACGGCGTCGAACACGCCAACTTCTTCGAGCAGCGGGCGACCGAGTATTCAAAAGGCGCGAGCCGCGGCTCGTGGGACGGCGATCAGGGCGTCTGGGCCCAGTTCGACAGCTCGCGCAACTGATCGGCACGTCCGCCCGGAAAACAAAAAAAACGCGGCCCCGGGGGCCGCGTTTTGCATTCGAGGCAGCCTGCCGGCTCTAGAATTTCAGCCAGGGACCGCGCGCGCCGGAATCCCACGGGCCCGGCAAAGCGGTCTGGTTGCCGCCGGCGACGGTGTTGTTGAGGATGCCGTCGGCGCGGTGGTTCGGCGTCGCGGCGTAGTCGTTATCGTGGCGGCTGCCCGGCAGCACTTCGGTGCCCGGGTCGAGATAAGAGCGCTTCTGAATGATGATGCGGGTGCGCTTTTTGCCGTCTTCGCCGCGGCTGGTGAAGACGGTGCTGCCGTTCGCGTTGCTATAGGCGCGATGCTGGGTCGACTGGGCGTCGGCGGGCGCCGCCATGATGACCAGTGTACCGATGGCCGCACAGGCCGCCGCGACGAATTTCAAGCGCATTTGTCCAAATCCTCAACCGATTCCCGAAGCCAACGCAGTCTACCTATGTTCCGTTCGGCTAGATAGGGCCAAAAAGTCACATTGGCGGCGCGTTTCGCGCAAAAAAGCCGGTCCCATCAAGACGATGGGGCCGGCTCACATCTTTGCGTGATCGGGCGGCGATCAGCCGCCGTAGTTCTTCTTCAGGTAATCGGCGATCGCCTTGGCGTCGGCGTCGTCGATCGGCGCGCCCATGACCTTGATCATCTTGGTCACCTCGCCATCCCACCCGGCCGGGTTGAGGAACGGCGAGTTCATCGGGATGTAGGCCAGGCTGTGGCAGGCGCCGCAATTGCCTTCGACCGTGTCGACGCCCGACGCCTGCTTGAGCTTGATAACCTGTTCGTCGGCCAAGGCCGAGGTTGCGAACAGAGCGGCGACGGCAGCGATGATGAGTTTCTTCATGGTGCGCTCCCTCAAGCGGTCAGCGTGATGCTTTGCATCACGTTGTTATGGTAGCCGGCGCCATTGAACAGCAGCTTCGACACCTGCGCCTGGCCTATCGCATTGGTGGCTGTGACCATCACCGCGGTCTTGCCGGGCTTGGCCTGCACGTTGAAGCTCCATGGCCGGAAGGCATACTTGCCGAGATCCTCGCCAAGCTTTGCGGATGACCAGCTCTGGCCGCCGTCGGTCGATACCTCGACCTTGGTGATGCCGTAGCCGCCGTCCCAGGCGAGGCCCGACACCGTGACGTTGCCCGCCTTCACCTTGGCTCCGTCGCGGTGACTGGTGATCAGCGAATTGACGACGATTTCGGTAATCGGTGTCGACGTCGCATCCTCTTGCGTGACGAACCGGTCACGGATCGGGAATTGGCCGACCGGCAGCCGATAGGCCGGCTTCATCCAGAAGCCGCCCTGCGGGGTGGTCCGTGCCTCGATGTGGATGAGGTGTTTCGTCCAGTACGTGCCGGTCCAGCCGGGCACGACGAGACGGGCGGGAAAGCCGTTGAAGTGCGGCAGCGGCTGGCCATTCATCTCGTAGGCGATGATGGTGGATTCATCCATCGCCCGCCACAGCGGGATGCTCTTGATGAAATCGGGGGTCTTTTCGAGCACCGGACCGTCGGCGCCGTTCAGTCCGATCTCGATCGTTTCCTTCTTGATGCCGGCTTTGGCGAGCACGTCCTTGAGCCGCGCGCCCTTCCATTTGGCGCAGCCCATGGCGCCGTAGCCCCACTCGACGCCGGGCACGTGCGGCTTCGACAGGCCGCGGCGATTGCCGGAGCACTGGTTGACCGCGACGATCTCGACGGCGGGCAACTTCTTGAGATCGTCGAACGTGATCTCCATCGGCGTCGTGGCACCATCGCCGTCGATCTTGATCTTGTAGTCCTCGGCCTTGATCTCGGGGATGTCGGCGAGGTGATAGCGAACGAAGAACTTGTCGTTCGGCGTGATCGGCGTCTGGAAGTATTCGAGCGGCGACTCGTAGTTCGGCGGCCGGTCAGAAAGCTGGATGAGGGGCTGCTTGCCGGGCAGCTTGCCCATGGTGACGTAGCTGGCGATGCCGTCGGGCACCCCCGGCGTCAATTGCGCCGCGGCCGATGCCGCTTGCGCTTCTGTCAGCCGGCCAAATCCTCCGAGAAGGGCCGCTCCGGCAGCGGCGGTCGTGCCGAGGAATCCCCGGCGACTGATGGGTAGCATCGTTTCCTCCATGTTGCCGCTTACGGCGGCTTTTTCGATCTGCGTGACCCGCGTCACGCAATCGGCAACAGGGAAGAAACGGGCAAGGCCGCCAAATTATTCCAATGCGAAAAAAATCGGTCCGGCCCTAGCCGGCGCAGGGCGGCGCGCCGAGGCTGGCCTCGCGCAACTGCCGGTCGATGCGCCGATGATCGGAGTTGGCGGCGGTCTGGGCTTCGGCCGCCCCGGCAATGAGGTGAAAACGCGCCTGCGGCATGCCATGGGCCGTCAGTTCGTAGACCAGGCCGCCGGCCGTCCAGCGGTGGCGGTCGGTGCCCGATTGAGCGGGCGCCGCCGCGCCGGCGGGCCAGGCGCGCAAATCGAGCCGGCAGCCATGCGGCCCACGATAGGTCGCGGTCACCAGCGGCACCTTGCCAGGGTCGATGTCCAGTCCGATGAGCTGCAGGCCGGCGGTGTCGAGCCGTGGAACCGTCGTGCCGACCGGCAGCGACGCCAGCGTGATCGCCGTCGGCCCTTCGGGCGTGTGATTGTCGGGCTCGGCCTGCTGTTGAGTGGCGACGAAGAAGCCGAGCGCCAGCAGCGCGGCAAGGGCAGCGCCGTAGGCGATCCAGCGCCTGGGCGTCTTCGTCTTGCGTGGCGGCAATTCAAAAGCGGGAAGGCCGGCAGACGCGTCGGCGGCCTCGCCAATCGTGGCCTTGAGCCGCGCCAGAGTCGCATAAGCGCGCGCCAGATCGCGTTCCACCGCCAGCCGTCCGGCCAAAGTCGCGCGCTCGGCCGGCGCCAACTCGCCATCGACGAGGGCGTTGAGCAGCAGCAGGTCTTGCTTGTTCGGCTCAGGTTCCATGGTTCGACTTCAGGGGCCTCACGCTGCTGGCCTCGATTGTTGCAAGGAGCGCGCCACGCGCCCGGGCGACCCGGCTCATCACCGTGCCGACGGGCACCTGAAGCAATTCGGCGGCTTCGCCGTAACTGAAACCGGCAATATCGATCAAGGAGATTATCTCGCGGTGCGCCGCCGGCAGGTTCGCAAGCCCCTGTTCGACCGTAATCTTGGCGATGCTGGCGTCGTCAAAGGCCCAGAGATCGACGCTGGCCGCGACGTCGGGGGCGGGCCGCTTCCGGCGCTGAATCTCGTCAAGCGCGGCATTGCGCACGATGCGAAACATCCAGGCGCGATAGGCGGCCGCGTCGGTCGGCACGCGCCGCGCCGCGAGCGCGCGGGTGGCGGCTTCCTGCACCAGATCCCGCGCCGCGTCGCTGTCGGACAGCATGGTGCGGGCAAAACCGTATAGCCGCGGCAGCAGCGCTTGCAGGCCACTATGCGGATCGCACGCCATGAGAGGACCTCTGCCGCCAGGATCGAAAGAGACCGCAACTATCGTTCCGTGTTCGGCGAGATGCAACGGGTGCAAAGCGCTCAACGACTGGAGCGGTGCGGCGGCCGCATTTCCAGGGCCTTCCAGAGCAGATGGTATTTCGGTGTCGCCGCCAGCAGCGGATCGCGCTGGCCGCAGTAGCTGCGGTTAAGTTCGGCCTGCGCGAACAGCGCGCCGATCTTCGGTTCGCTGCCGGCCGACAGCAGCGTCAGGCGATCGAGCGCGCAGGACAGTGTCGAGTCGCGCACGAAGCTCTCGCCCTGGCAGAAGCGGCCGGAGATCTGCAGCAGCGGATCGTCATAGGTGCGTGAAAAACCGAGGCAGTAACGGTGCACGCCCATCGAGCTCTCGAAGGTGACGATCGAGAGCGGGCCGAATTTGCTCGCCAGCGGCTCGGCCACCGGCGTCACATGGATCGGCCCGAGCGCGGCTGCTTGCGTGGCGACGGTCTCGACCGGCGGCGTAAAGCGCGCGATCTCGCTGCCGGCCCGGTAGATCTGGACCTCGAGATAGGGCGTGGCGGCGTCCGGTTCGCCGAGGCCGAGAATGTCCTTGCGGCCGTTGCCGTCGGCGTGACGGCGAATGGCGTAGGATTCAGGCTGGCCCGCGGCCTCGGGAATGGCGAGCGTGAAGGCCGGAAACGGCTTCTCGATGACGATCCAGTTTGATCGATCAACGACCGCGATGGGAGAGTTCACCGGCGTCGATTGAAAGAACTGGGCGGCGGCCATGGACAGCAGCGCAAGGCCACCCACATAAGCCATCAGCCGCACCGCCTGGGCGGGCAGTTCGTCGCGCCAGGAATGCAGGGCCGGATGCATCGTGTGGCCTCGCGGGTGCGCTTAAGTCGCCGTTGTCAGAGGGTTTATTCTCGCCTAGAAGCACTGCCATCCGGTTGAGCCGTGCCAGGCCATGCCGGGGAATTTATTCGGAGAGTTAACAATGGGTTACAAGGTCGCCGTGGTGGGCGCCACCGGCAATGTCGGGCGCGAAATGCTCAACATTCTGGACGAGCGCAAATTTCCCGCCGACGAAGTCGTCGCGCTCGCGTCACGCAAGAGCGTGGGGCAGGAATGCTCGTTCGGCGACAAGACCCTGAAAGTGAAAGCGCTCGATCACTACGACTTCTCCGACGTCGATATCTGTTTGATGTCGGCTGGCGGCGCCGTGTCGAAGGAATGGTCGCCGAAGATCGCGGCGCAAGGCGCGGTGGTGATCGACAACTCGTCGACCTGGCGCATGGATCCGGACGTTCCGCTGATCGTTCCGGAAGTGAACGCGCACGCGCTCGACGGCTTCACCAAGAAGAACATCATCGCCAATCCGAACTGCTCGACCGCGCAGCTCGTTGTCGCGCTCAATGCGCTGCACGATCAC
>JBAZSM010000086.1:0-16705 GCA_041662425.1 Pseudolabrys sp. | reverse complement strand
CGTCGCGCTCGGCATGACCGAATGTCAGGCCGTGCGTCGCGCCGGCACACCGGGCAATGTCTCGATCGGCACCGGTGACAATAACGAGCGCAAGGTGGTGCTGACCTACATGTCCGGTCAGTGGCCCGGCATTTACACCTTCATGTCCGGGCGTCTTAAAGTGGTCGAAGCCGCACCCGTGCCGGAGAAGCCGGCCAGGCCCGCGCCGAAAAAGAAGAAGACCACCGCCAAGCGCAGCTAGGTCAGTGCGTAGCTAGGTCAGTCCGGAAGGGCGGCTTACGCCGTTTCGAGTGCGCTCGAGGCGGCGAGCCATTCCTCTTCGGCCGTGGCGATCGCTTCGACGACGTTGGCGCGGGTCTTCGACAGCTCGGCGGCGCGCGCCGGATCCTTCGCGAACAGGTCGCCGTCCGCCAGCGTGTTGTCGAGCTTGGCGAGCTGCTTGTTCAACTGCGCGATGTCGGCTTCGGCCTTCTGGATTTTCTTGCGCAAGGGCGCGGTCTCGGCGCGCTTCTCGGCGGCGGCACGGCGCGCTTCCGCCGGATCGACGCGCGGCGCGGCTTTGGACACGCTCGCCGTCTTGCCGTCCGATAAGACGAAACGGTGATAGTCTTCAAGATCGCCGTCGAACGGCTTCACATGGCCGTTCGCGACCAGCCAGAGCCGGTCGACACAGGCTTCCAGCAGATAGCGGTCGTGCGACACCAGGATCACGGCGCCGGGGAAATCGTTGATCGCTTCGATCAGCGCGCCGCGGCTGTCGATGTCGAGATGGTTGGTCGGCTCGTCGAGAATGATGAGATGCGGCGCGACGAAGGTCGAGAGGCCGAGCATCAGCCGCGCTTTTTCGCCGCCGGAGAGTTTCTCGACCTTGGTGTTGCCCGCGTCGCCGGAAAACCCGATGGCGCCGACCCGGCTGCGAATTCTCGCTTCCGGCTGATCGGGCATCAGACGGCGGACGTGATCGTAGGGGGTGCCTTGCAGGTCAAGTTCGTCGACCTGATGCTGGGCGAAATAGCCGACTTTCAGCGGCGCGGCGCGCGTGACGGTGCCGCGCTCGGGCTTGAGGCGGCCGGCGAGCAACTTCACCAGCGTCGACTTGCCGTTGCCGTTCGAGCCGAGCAGGGCGATGCGGTCGTCATTGTCGATGCGCAGCGAGACATTGGTGAGCACCGGATGGCCGGGCTCGTAGCCGACCGCGACGCCTTCGGTGGCGATGATCGGCGGCGACAGTAATTTGTCCGGCGCCGGAATGTGGATCGGCCGCACGTCGTCGGTCACCATCGACACGATCGGCTGCATCTTGGCCAGCATCTTGATGCGCGACTGCGCTTGCGTCGCCTTGGAGGCCTTGGCGCGGAAGCGGTCGACGAAGGCTTGCAGATGCGCGCGCTGCGCTTCCTGCTTTTTCATCATCTTCTGGTCGAGCGCGAGACGTTCGCTGCGCAGCCGCTCGAAGTCGGAGTAGCCGCCTTTGTACAGCGTGAGCTTCTTGGCCTCGAGCGCCAGGATCTGGTTGACCGAATTGTCGAGCAGGTCGCGGTCGTGGCTGACCACGATCATGGTGTGCGGATAGCGCGCCAGATGATCCTGCAGCCACAACGTGCCTTCGAGATCGAGATAGTTGGTCGGCTCGTCGAGCAGCAGCAGATCGGGCTCGGAGAACAGGGTCGCGGCCAGCGCGACGCGCATCCGCCAGCCGCCCGAGAATTCGGTGCAGGGCCGCGCCTGATCCGACGCCGAAAAGCCCAGCCCCGACAGGATCGCGGCGGCGCGGGCAGGCGCCGCATGCGCGCCGATGTCGGCAAGCCGCGTCTGGATTTCGGCGATGCGGTGCGGGTCGGTCGCGGTCTCGGCTTCGGCCAGCAGGTCGGTGCGCTCGCTCGGCGCCTGCAGCACGACCTCGAGCAGGCTCTCCGGGCCGTTCGGCGCTTCCTGTGCCAGCCGGCCGATACGCCAGCGCGGCGGGATCGTGATGGAACCGGTCTCGGCGCCGATCTGCCCGGTGATGACGTTGAATAAAGTCGACTTGCCGGTGCCGTTGCGGCCGATCAGGCCGACGCGCGCACCCGGCACGATGCGGGCACTGGCGTCTTCCAGAAGCGTGCGTCCGGCGATGCGGACCGTGAGATCGTCGATAATCAGCATGGCGCGCCTTGTGGCCGAGCCGGCCGCGCCACGCAATACCCCAATAGGAGCTAGCTGATGGTGCCCATGCCCATGCCCATGCCCATGCCCATGCCCATGCCCGTCTGCCGCTGGAATATCAGCAGGTCGAAGCTCGGCGTCGCATCGTTGCCGATGATGGCGCTGAGCAGCGCGTGGGCCTGCCCGCGATGATGGGTCTGATGGTTGAAGAAATGGTCGAGCGCCGGTGCGAGCGGCTGCTCGATGTTTTTTTGCGGGATGGTGACGCTCCGGTAGCGAAGCGGCCCCTGCAGCGTCAGGTGATCGAGATTTTCTATGTAGCGATTGATAAGAGCGTCTTGCGACCGGCGTGCCGCCCGTAATTGCTCAAAGTCATCGTAAAGGATGGCGTCGAGGCTCGACGGCGCTTCGCCGGCCCCGGTAAAGCGCCGCATCCAGATACGGTCGGCGACCAGCAGATGGTTCAAGGTTCCGTGCAACGACTTGAAGAAAGCGCCTCGGTCGACGCGGTAATCGGCGTCGCTGACCCGCGCCGCTGCCTCATAGAGCCGCTCGTTGCACCAGGCATTGTAGCCGGCGAACATCCGGTAGCGCGATTTCACGATTGCCCCCGATTTAGGCGGAAAAGTCCCTGAAAGACGCGCGAAATGCGACCTTGCCGGGCCCCCATGCCCCCCGGTATAAGCCGCCGGCAATCACCATTCCAATCAAAGTCGGACAAGCCCACAAAAGACTTGGATCCGATCAATCCCACTGAAGGACCATACCCGATGGCGGTCGAGCGTACTTTTTCAATTCTCAAACCCGATGCGACCGAGCGCAATCTCACGGGCGCCATCAACGCCTTGATCGAGAAGGCCGGGCTGCGCATCGTCGCGCAGAAGCGTGTGCTCATCACCAAGGCGCAGGCCGAGCAGTTCTACTCGGTGCACAAGGCGCGCCCGTTCTTCGGCGAGCTCGTCGATTTCATGACTTCCGGTCCGGTTGTCGTCCAGGTGCTGGAAGGCGAAGGCGCGATCCTCAAGTATCGCGACGTGATGGGCGCGACCGATCCGTCGAAGGCGGCCGACGGCACCATCCGCAAGACCCACGCCAGGTCGATCGGCGAGAATTCGGTGCACGGTTCCGACTCAGCCGAAAACGCCGCGATCGAGATCAATCAGTTCTTCGCCGGCAACGAGATCGTCGGCTAAACTCGGCTCAAGATTCCAATCAGGAAAACCGGATGCGGGCCGCCGGCACAGGCGGCCCGCAACACCGGGGCGGAGCGATCCGCATTACAACAATAATCCGCACGCAATGATGCGGAAACAGGTGGGGGAGAGCGAGTCGTGCAGTCGGTTACGCATTTTTTTGAAATGTTCAGCTCCGGCTGGGACCATATGGCCGGCGGCGAATTCTGGATCGCGCTGGTCAAGATTATCTGGATCAACATTCTTCTGTCGGGCGACAACGCGCTGGTCATTGCCATGGCGTGCCGCGGCCTGCCGCCGGCGCAACGCAAATGGGGCATGATCCTCGGCGCCGGCGTCGCGGTCGGCATGCGCATCGTCTTCACCGGCATCGTCGCAACCTTGATGCTGCTGCCGTGGCTGAAGATCGCGGGCGGCCTCGCGCTGTTCTACATCGCCGCCAAGCTGCTGGTTCCGGACGAACAGGATGAGGATCACGGCGAGGCGGTGCAGCATCTGTGGCGCGCGGTGCGCATCGTGGCGCTCGCCGACGTCATCATGAGCCTCGACAACGTCATTGCCATTGCCGCCGCGGCCGGTGGCAACATGGCGCTGCTGGTGCTCGGCCTTGCCATCTCGATCCCGCTGATCGTGGCGGGCGCGGCGCTGATCATGGCGCTGCTCGACCGCTTCCCGGTGCTGATCTGGGCCGGTTCCGCGCTGCTCGGCTGGATCTCGGGCGAGGTGATCGCCACCGATCCCGTCGTCACCGGCTACCTTGCCCAATACGGCGCCGGCACGGCCCATACGGTCGAATACATCGCCGCGGCGGTGGGCGCCGTACTGGTGCTGGTGATCGGCGGGCTGTGGCGGCGTTCGCGGATGCCGAAGGAAAGCGAAGTCTGACAAGAAGATCGGGCAGCGGGCGGAGCGCCGCCCGCTGCCGCGACAGGCCTCCAGCAGGCCTGTATAGTCGGCGGTCATGAATCAGACCGTTCGGCCGCCCCAGGATTCAATCAGGATCGGACATTCCGCCTGTCCGCATGATTGCCCCTCGACCTGCGCGCTCGACGTCGAAATTATCGACGGGCGCAGCATCGGCCGCCTGCGCGGGGCCCGTGACAACGACTACACGGCCGGCGTGATCTGCGCCAAGGTCGCGCGCTACGCCGAGCGCGAGCATCACGCCGAGCGGCTGTTGCATCCGCTGCAGCGCGTCGGCGCCAAAGGCTCAAACGAGTTCCGCCGCATCGCGTGGGACGACGCGCTCGATATCGTCGCCGAGCAATTGCTCAAGGCCGAAGCGCGGCATGGCGCGGCGAGCGTCTGGCCCTATCACTATGCCGGCACCATGGGCCTCGTCATGCGCGACGGCATCAACCGCCTGCGCCACGTCAAGAAGTACTCCGGCTTCCATTCGACGATCTGCGTCAATCCGGCATTCTCCGGCTTCGCCGCCGGCACCGGCAAGATCGCCGGCAGCGATCCGCGCGAGATCGCCAAATCCGACCTGGTGGTGATCTGGGGCACCAACGCCGTCAGCACGCAGGTCAACGTGATGACGCACGCCACGCGCGCCCGCAAGGAACGCGGCGCCAAGATCGCCGCGGTCGATGTCTATATGAACGGCACCATGGCGCAGGCCGACCTGCCGGTGCTGGTGAAGCCGGGCACCGACGGCGCGCTGGCCTGCGCGGTGATGCATTGCCTGTTCCGTGACGGCAAGGCCGACTGGGACTATCTCGACAAATACACCGACGCGCCGCGCGAGCTCGAAGCGCATTTGAATTCGCGCGATCCGCATTGGGCTTCGGCGATCACCGGCACGCCGGTCGAGACCATCGAAGCCTTCGCCAAACTCATCGGCGATACCAAGCGCACCTTCTTCCGGCTGGGCTATGGCTTCTCGCGCTCGCGCAACGGCGCGGCCAATATGCACGCGGCCAGCTGCATCGCCGCCGTGACCGGCGCCTGGCAATATGAAGGTGGCGGCGCCTTCCACAACAATTCGGACATCTACAAGCTCGACAAGACGACGATCGAGGGCATCGATGCCTGGGACCCAGCGGTGCGCATGCTCGATCAATCGCGGATCGGCGCGATCCTCAATGGCGATCGCGATGCGCTGCTGGGCGGCCCGCCGGTCGACGCGCTGTTCATCCAGAACACCAACCCGGTGTCGGTGGCGCCGGACCAGACGGAAGTGAAGCGCGGCTTCGCGCGCGACGACCTGTTCGTCTGCGTCCACGAACAATTCATGACCGAGACCGCGCAAGTGGCCGACATCGTGCTGCCGGCGACGACCTTTCTCGAGCACGACGACATCTATCGCGGCGGCGGACATCAATACATCATCCTCGGGCCCAAGCTGGTCGAGCCGCCGGGCGAGTGCCGCAACAATCACGACGTGGTCGCGGCTTTGGCAAAGCGCCTTGGCGCCGAGCACAGAGGCTTCGGCATGAGCCCGAGCGAACTGATCGACGACATGCTGCGCGTGTCGAAGCGCGGCACGCTGGCCGAACTGGAAACGAACAAGTGGCTCGATTGTCAGCCGCCGTTCCGGCAGGCGCATTATCTCGACGGCTTCAACTGGCCGGACGGCAAATTCCGCTTCAAGCCGGATTGGCCGAATGTGCCGTTTCGCAGCCCGTATAACTGCGGGCCGATCGAGGACATGCCGGCGCTACCGGATCACTGGAATGCGATCGAGGTGGCGGACGACGAGCATCCGTTCCGGCTGGCGACGTAGCCAGCGCGCGGCTTCCTCAATTCGACGTTCAACGAGACGCCGACTTCGCTGGCCAGCGAGAAGCGGCCGACCGTGATGATGCATCCGGATGACGCCGGCGAACGGGGCATCGGCGAGGGCGACTATGTGGTGCTCGGCAATAATCGTGGCCAAGTGCGCCTGCACGCCAGGCTGTTCGACGGCGTCCGTCGCGGCGTGCTGATCGCCGAGTCGATCTGGCCGAATTCGGCCTACGCCGACGGTCGCGGCATCAATACGCTGACCAGCGCCGACACGGTGGCGCCGTTCGGCGGCGCCGCGTTCCACGACAACAAGGTCTGGATCAGGAAGATGTGATCGTCATTCCGGGGCGCGCCGATAGGCGCGAACCCGGAATCCAGAACGAACATCTGTCGGTATTGGCTGGATTCCGGATCGCGCGCTTAAGCGCGCGTCCGGAATGACCGAGGCGGGCTCCTACAGTTCCTTGCCGATCTTGGCGTCGACCGAGTAACGGCCGCCGCCGCGCAGCGCGATGTAGAAATACACCATGCCGAGCAGCAGCACGTATTCGTAGCCGCCGTCTCCGACCAGGAAGCCCTTGGAGATATGCGCCGTGAGCAGGATCACGAGCATCTCGATCGCCAATGCCGCCGAGAAGAAGCGCGTGAACAGACCGACGGCAACGCAAAGGGTGCCGATGGTCTCGAAGAAAATCGCGACATAAGCCATAGCGCCCGGCGCCGGAAATGCCATGCGCGTGAACATGCCGGTGATTCCGGTCGGGCCGGGGCCTGCCACCTTCAGGTAGCCGTGGACAAAAATAACGATGCCAATGGTGAAACGCAGCAGCGCGTACACGATCGGTTCGGCCCAGGTGTAGAAGCCGGCCAGGCCAGGAACGAGAAGTCTAGTGCGAGTCATATTGCCCCGGGGACGTCGATGGAAAGGACGTCCGGGCTATAGCGTCCACGTTGCGTCGCCAATTCACATTTGAGTGTGGCCATTACGGCGATGTAAGTACTTGCCGTTATGTCGCAGGGACAAGCGCGCTGACATCGGGAACTCGGGTTCCGTCGATGAAGCAGATACCATTAGTGACGCGCACGCGATCTTCGGCGACGAGCTTGAGCGCCGCCGGATAAATCCGGTGCTCGACCTCGAGCACACGCGCCGCGAGCGTGTCCTCGGTGTCGTCGTCGCGCACGGCGACCGCGCCTTGCATGATGATCGGTCCCGCATCCATCTCCGGCACGACGAAATGAACCGTCGCGCCATGGATCCTCGCATGCGTATCGAGCGCGCGGCGGTGCGTGTCGAGGCCCTTGAAGGCGGGCAGCAAAGCCGGATGGATGTTGAGCATGCGCTCGTTCCACTGGCCGACAAATTCGGGCGTCAAAAGCCGCATGAAGCCGGCAAGGCAGACGAGGTCGATGTTGTGCGCGAGCAACGTCCGGTGCATCGCGGCGTCGAAGGCGACGCGGTCCTTGCCGTAGGTCTTGTGATCGACGACGGCGGTGGCGATGCCCGCCTTGCGCGCGGTGTCGAGACCGCCGGCATCGGCCTTGTTCGACAAAACGAGCGCGATCTCGGCGGGATAGTCGGGCGCTTTGGCGGTCTCGATCAGCGCTGCCATGTTGGAGCCGCGGCCGGAGATGAGAACGGCGACGCGCTTGCGGCTCATCGGGCCCGCCTCACAACGTCAGATCGAGCGCGCCGTCATAGACGACGCGCGGTTCGCCTTCTGCGCGGATGACGCTGCCGATAGCGGCGACCTTTTCGCCAGCCTTGACGAAAGCATCCGTCACCGCGGCGGCGTCTTTCGGCGCGACGACCACGATCATGCCGACGCCGCAGTTGAAGGTGCGCAGCATTTCATTCGGTGCGATGCCGCCGGCCTGTGCCAGCCAGCGGAACACCGGCGGCGCGTCGACCTTGGTGAGATCGATGCGGGCGCCGAGACCCTTCGGCAGCACGCGCGGGATGTTGTCGGGAAAGCCGCCGCCGGTGATGTGGGCAAGACCCTTCACCGCCTTGGTGGCGCGGATCGCGGCGAGACAGGATTTCACGTAAATGCGCGTCGGCGTCAGGATCGCCTCGCCGAGCGACTGACCGTCCGCGAACGGCGCCGGCGCACTCCAGAACAGGCCGCTTCTGGCGACCACTTTGCGGACCAGCGAGTAGCCGTTCGAATGCACGCCGGAGGAGGCCAGTCCGAGAATGACGTCGCCCTCGGCGATAGTGGGCCGCGGCAGCACCTCGCCACGCTCGACCGCGCCGACCGCGAAGCCGGCGAGGTCGTAGTCGTCGCCCTGATAGAGCCCGGGCATCTCGGCGGTCTCGCCGCCGATCAGCGCGCAGCCGGCGTCGCGACAGCCGGCCGAAATGCCGGCGACCACGGCGGCGCCGATTTCGGGCTCGAGCTTTCCGGTAGCGTAGTAATCGAGGAAGAAGAGGGGCTCGGCGCCCTGCACCACGAGGTCGTTGACGCTCATGGCGACGAGGTCGATGCCGATGGTGTCGTGGCGGCCGGTTTCGATGGCGATCTTGACCTTGGTGCCGACCCCGTCATTGGCCGCGACCAGGATCGGATCGGTGTAACCGGCTCGTTTGAGGTCGAACAGGCCGCCGAATCCGCCGATTTCGGCGTCGGCGCCCGGCCGCGCGGTGGCGCGCACCAGGGGCTTGATCAGGTCCACCATCCGGTTGCCGGCGTCGATATCGACGCCCGCCTGCGCGTAGGTCAGGCCGCGCTCTTTATCCGCCATTTCGGCCCCTTGCTGGCGCCCTTGGCGCGGTAAAACATCGCGCCCACATGCATTTAGCGTCGCCTCGTAAAGCGAAAAGGCCGTTCGCGCAATGGCGCGCGGCCCGTTATACTCCGCTTTGGGAAATGACCGATCTGGCCCCATGCCGGGGGCTTCGATAAAGCCGGGACCGCTTTGAGTATTCCAAACCTTATTACGCTGGCGCGCATCTTCATGGTGCCCGTGGTGGTGTGGGCGATCGCCTCGAACACGATGTGGATCGCTTTCGTCCTGTTCGTGGTCGCGGGCGTCAGCGATGCCGTCGATGGCTTCCTGGCCAAGCGCTTCGGCATGGCTACGGAACTCGGCGCCTATCTCGACCCGCTGGCCGACAAGGCGCTGATCGTCTCGATCTATCTGACCCTTGGGGTCAACGGGGACATCCCACGCTGGCTGGTGATCCTGGTGGTGTCCCGGGATATCCTCATCGTCGGAGGCATCATCTTGTCCTGGCTGATGGATAACCCGCTGACGATCAAGCCGCTCTGGGTGTCGAAGCTCAACACCACGGCGCAAATCGTCTTTGCCTGCGTAGTGCTCGGCTCGCTCGGCTTCAAAATCGAGGTGCCGACGCTCAAGCTTGTCCTGATGGGGCTGGTCGCCGTGCTGACGCTGTTGTCGATCGCCGCCTACCTCGCCGAGTGGGTCCGGCACATGAACGCACCGGTGGCCGGCCAGTGAGCCCGAACGACGTGACCCATCGGACGCCGGTGCCGCCGGCCGAGCCACAAACCGGCGCCAGCCTGCAGCGGCAGATGATGTTCTGGCTGGCGGCGCTGCTGCTGTTCATTCTGCTGCTGTGGCTGCTCGCCGATATTTTACTGCCCTTCATCGTCGGCCTCGCCATCGCGTATTTTCTGACGCCGCTTGCCGACCGGCTGCAGCGGATGGGCGTCAACCGGCTGGTCGCGTCGCTGGCGCTGATCACGCTGGTCGTGCTGGCGATCGTCCTGGTGCTGCTGCTGATAGCGCCGCTGCTTGGCGGCCAATTGTCCGCGCTGATCGAGAACATTCCGGTCTATGTGACCAAGCTGCGCTCGCTGGTCAGCGATCCCGGCGTGCCGTGGCTGCAAAAGCTGTTCGGCAGCACCGGCCTTGGCAGCGACAAGGCGATCAGCGATCTGCTGACGCAGAGCGCCGGCTGGCTGACGACCTTCCTGAAATCGCTGTGGTCGGGCGGCCGCGCGCTGGTGTCGCTATTTTCGCTGATCGTGGTGACGCCGGTCGTCGCCTTCTACCTGATCTATGACTGGCACACGATGGTGAACACCGTCGACGGCTGGATCCCGGTGCGGCAGCGCGATACCGTGCATCAGCTCGCCCGCGAGATCGACGCAACGATCGCCGGCTTCGCGCGCGGCCAGACCGCGGTCTGCGTCATCCTCGGTACGTTTTACGCCGTGGCGCTGACTGTGAGCGGGCTGAATTTCGGCCTGCTGATCGGTCTTATTTCGGGGCTGATCACCTTCATCCCGTATGTCGGCTCGATGACCGGCCTGATCGTGTCGCTGGGTGTCGCGGTGGCGCAGTTCTGGCCGGATTACACCTCGATCCTGATCGTCCTCGGCATCTTCCTCGCCGGGCAGTTTCTTGAGGGCAATGTGCTGTCGCCCAAGCTGGTCGGCGAAAGCGTCGGCCTGCACCCCGTCTGGGTGATCTTCGCGCTACTCGCTTTCGGCTATCTGTTCGGCTTCGTGGGCCTGCTGGTCGCGGTGCCTCTTGCCGCCACGATCGGGGTGCTCGCGCGCTTCGCAACCGGGCGCTATCTGCAAAGCTCGTTCTATACCGGCGGGCCGACGTCGTGAGCGGTCCCGGCATGCCGGCGCCTGACGATGTCGTCGAAGAACCGAAACGCCCGGCCGCGCCGCCGCCGCGACAGCTGGCCTTCGCGCTCGATCACGCCATCAGTTACGCGCGCGAGGACTTTCTCGAAGGACCCTCGAACGAGAAGGCGCTGGCGCTGATCGAGCGCTGGCCGGACTGGCCAAGCAAGCTCATGGCGCTTGTCGGACCGGAAGGCTCCGGCAAGAGTCATCTCGCGGCGATCTGGGCGGGAACGAGCGGCGCCCGTATCGTCTCGACCAGGCGCCTGGGCGAGACCGATCTGCCGTCGGCATTGGCGACCGGGGCGCTGGTGGTCGAGGACCTCGATACGACGGACCTCGATGAGCGCGCGCTGTTTCATCTCATCAACCTGGCGCGCGAGGAGGGCGCGGACGTGCTGTTCACCTCGCGCACCTCGCCGCCTTCGATCGTGGCTAGCATCCGCGATCTGCAATCGCGCCTGCGGATGCTGCCGGTGGTGGAGCTGGAGGCGCCCGACGACGCGCTGCTGCGGGCCGTGATCGTCAAGCTCGCCGCTGACCGGCAACTGGCGCTCGACTCCGCGCTTGTCTCTTACCTCGCCAACCGCATCGAGCGGTCCTTTGCCGGTGCCCACCGCGCCGTCGCCCAACTGGACGAGGAGGCGCTGCGCCGCCACCGGCCAGTGACCCGGGCGCTGGCCGCCGAGCTATTCAGGGCGACTTAACGCCCTTTGCCGTATGACTTGACGGGACGGAGCCGGCCGGTGCGCAATGGGATGCGGCCGGGATGGCGCTGTGGTCACGCCGCGACCATGATTGCCGGCTACAAAATGCGGCCGCCTCAGGTTTCACATTAACATGACAGAAGACGCACAAGGATCTGTTTCTGCTCGGGAAAGCTCGGGGTCTGGCCGCGCCTCGAAGGCCGTGGCGTCGGTCGAAGAGCCGGCCGAACCGTCGCTGCGCGAGCGTCCGGAGCGCTTCATCAACCGCGAAATTTCCTGGCTGCAGTTCAACCGGCGGGTTCTGGAAGAGGCCGCCAATGGAAACCACCCGCTGCTCGAGCGGGTCCGCTTCCTGTCGATCTCGGCCAACAACCTCGACGAATTCTTCATGGTCCGCGTCGCCGGCCTCAAGGGCCAGGTGCGGCAGGGCATCACCACGCGCAGCCCGGACGGGCTGACGCCGGCCGAGCAACTGGCCCGCATTCGGGAAGCCGTGACCCAACTGGCGCACGATCAGCAGCACCGCTGGCTCGAACTGCGCGAGGACCTCGCCGCTGCCGACATCGCGCTGGTCGATGGCGCCAGGCTGACGAAGAGCGAAAAGAACTGGCTCGAGGAGTATTTCCTCACCCACATGTTTCCGCTGCTGACGCCGCTGGCGATCGACCCGGCGCATCCGTTCCCGTTCATTCCCAATCTCGGCTTCTCGATGGCGCTGCAGCTGTCGCGCGTGCGCGACGGCAAGATGATGAACGCGCTGATCCGTATGCCGCTGAAGATCGAGCGCTTCATCCGCCTGCCGGCGTCCGGCGGCGATGGCATCCGGCTGATCACGCTGGAGGAGGCGACCGCGTTGCACGTCAGCAAGCTGTTCCCCGGTTACACGGTAAAAGGCTCCGGCTCGTTCCGCGCCATTCGCGACTCCGATCTCGAAATCGAAGAAGAGGCCGAGGATCTCGTCCGCCTGTTCGAGACCGCGCTGAAGCAGCGCCGCCGCGGCTCGGTGATCCGGCTCGAACTCGACGCCGGGATGCCGTCGGAGCTGCGCGACTTCGTGCAGCACGCCTTGGCGGTGGCCGACGACGAGGTGTTCAATGTCGACGGCGTGCTGGCGCTGAACGACCTGTCGCAACTGACTCGCATCGATCGCCCCGATCTGGAGTTCGTGCCGTATAATCCGCGCTATCCCGAACGCATCCGCGACCTCGGCGGCGACGCCTTTACCGCCATCCGCCAGAAGGACCTGGTGGTCCATCACCCTTACGAATCCTTCGACGTCGTCGTGCAGTTCCTGCAACAGGCGGCGCGCGATCCGAACGTGGTGGCGATCAAGCAGACGCTGTATCGCACCTCGGCGGAGAGCCCGATTGTCAAGACGCTGGTGGAGGCGGCCGAAGCCGGCAAGTCGGTGACCGCGCTGGTCGAGCTCAAGGCGCGCTTCGACGAGGAAGCCAATATCCGCTGGGCGCGCGACCTCGAACGCGCCGGCGCGCAGGTCGTCTACGGCTTCATCGAACTCAAGACCCACGCCAAATTGTCGCTGGTCGTGCGCCGTGAGGGCGGGTCGCTGGCGACCTATTGCCACGTCGGCACCGGCAACTATCACCCGGTGACGGCGCGCATCTACACCGACCTGTCGTTCTTCACCGCCGATCCGGTGATGGCGCGCGATGTCGCCCGCATCTTCAACTACATCACCGGCTATGCCGAGCCGGCCGAACTCGAACGCATGGCGATGTCGCCGGTCAGCTTGCGCAAGCGCATCCTCGACCACATCGCGCGCGAGACGGCGAACGCCAACGCCGGGAAACCCGCGGCGATCTGGATGAAGATGAATTCGCTGGTCGATCCCGACATCATCGACGCGCTGTACGATGCCTCGGCTGCCGGCGTGCAGATCGATCTCGTCGTGCGCGGTATCTGCTGTCTGCGCCCCGGCGTGCCCGGCCTGTCCGACAACATTCGCGCGAAGTCCATCGTCGGGCGCTTCCTCGAGCACGCCCGCATCTATTGCTTCGGCGACGGCCATACGCTGCCGCATGCCAAAGCGGCGCTGTATTTCTCCTCGGCCGACATGATGCCGCGCAATCTCGACCGCCGCGTCGAGGTGCTGTGCCCGATCGTCAACCCGACGGTGCACGAGCAGGTCATGGGGCAGATCATGCTCGCCAATCTGCGGGACAACGAGCAGAGCTGGAAGGTCTTGCCGGATGGCGCCTCGACGCGCATAAAGGCCGGGCCGGGCGAGGAACCGTTCAACGCCCACAAGTACTTCATGACAAATCCGAGCTTGTCGGGCCGTGGTAAATCGCTCAAAGACTCCTCGCCGCGCAGCCTCATCCGCCGCATCATCGAAGGCGGTTAGGCGCATCAATAAGTCAGACACCTTCAAATCCCCGACCGTCAAATCGCAGACGGTGAAGGGCCGGCTCGATCACGGGCCCGCTCTCGCCGTCATCGACATCGGCTCGAACTCGGTGCGCCTCGTCATCTATGAGGGCCTGACGCGTTCGCCGACGCCGATCTTCAACGAGAAGGTGCTCGCCGGTCTCGGCCGTCAGGTGCAGACCACGGGCCTTCTGGCGCTGGACGCCATCGATACCGCGCTCAATGCGCTGGTGCGCTTCAAGGCGCTGTGCGACATCCAGCACGTCACCCGGATTTACGCCATCGCCACCGCGGCCTGCCGCGATGCGCGCAACGGCCGTGCCTTCATCGCCGCCGCCGAGCGCATTTGCGGGGCGAAGATCGAAATTCTGTCCGGCAAGCGCGAGGCGCAACTGACGGCCTTTGGCGTCGTGTCCGGCATCCACAGTCCGGACGGCATCGTCGGCGATCTCGGCGGCGGTTCGCTCGAACTGGTCGACGTCCAAGGCAGCCGCGTCCGTCATGGTCTGACATTGCCGCTCGGCGGCCTGGCTTTGCAGGATCTCACCGGACGCTCGATCAAGAAGGCCGAGAAGCTGGTCGAGACCGCGTTCGATAAACTCGACATCCTGCGCGACGGCGAAGGCCGCACCTTCTTCGCGGTCGGCGGAACATGGCGCGCGCTGGCGCGTCTGCACATGTGGCAGACCGGCTACCCGTTCCACGTCATGCACAATTACCGGATCTCGGCGCGCGAGGCGCTGGAGTTCTCCAAGCTCGTGCATCGCGTCGACACCGACACGCTGTCGAAGATCGAAGTCGTCAACGCGGCCCGCCGTCCGCTGCTCGCTTACGCGGCGCTGGTGCTGGAAAATCTCGTGCGCTCGATCCGGCCGAAAGAGGTCATCATATCGGTGATGGGCGTGCGTGAGGGGCTGTTGTATTCGCTGCTCGACGCCAAGGAGCGCGCCCGCGACCCGCTGATCTCGGCGGCGGCCGATCTCAACGTGCTGCGCTCGCGTGCGCCCAAGCATGGTGAGGAACTGATCGCCTGGACCGACCGATTCATCACGTCGTCGGGGCTGGACGAGACCGCCGACGAAAAGCGCCTGCGCCACGCCGCCTGTCTGCTGGCCGATATCGGCTGGCGCGCGCATCCGGATTATCGCGGCGAGCAGGCTATGAACATCATTGCGCACGGCCCCTTCGTCGCCGTCGATCATCCGTCGCGGGCGTATTTGGCGCTCTCGGTGTTCCTGCGTCACGCCGGGCTCAACGAAGAGGAACTGCCGTCGCGTCTGCGCGAACTGGCCACGCCGCATATTCTCGATCGCGCGCGTGTGCTCGGCGCGGCGATGCGCGTCGCCTATATTCTCACCGCCGGTCAGGATGGCGTGCTGCCGCATGTGCCGTTGCAGGTGGTGCGCGGCAAGCTGGTGCTCAAGCTCACCGGCAAATACTCAAAGCTGGTGACCGACCGCGTCTCCGGACGCCTGCGTCAGCTGGCGCGGCTGGTCGGCCGCGAGGCGGTGGTGGAAGTCTGACGCGCGTTACCTGACGCCGACGGCGGCGATGAAGCGGTCGACTTCGTCGGCCGTTGTCGCAAACGACGTCACCAGACGCACGGTGACAGCCGGCGACCCGTCGGCCGCGGTTTCGGTATCCCAGCAATAGAACGCGGCGCCGGCGGTTTGCAGCCTGTCGCATAGCGCGACGGGCAAGGCGGCAAAAACCTCGTTGGCCTCGACCGGCCATTTCGGCGCGTAGCCGGCTTTGCTCAGGCCATCGCTCAGCCGATCCGCCATGCCATTGGCGTGGCGCGCCAGGCGCAGCCACAGATCGTCGTCGAGGAAGGCCTCCATCTGCGCGGCGACGAAGCGGTGTTTGGAGAGCAACTGCCCGCCGCGCTTGCGCCGCGCCGACATGCCTTCGGCGCGCTTGCGATCGAAGAAGATGACGGCCTCGGCACCCATGGCGCCGCCTTTGGTGGCGCCGAAGGAGAGCACGTCGACGCCGGCTTTCCAGGTCGCTTCGTCGGGGCCGACGTTCATGCGCGCGAGCGCATTACCGAGGCGCGCGCCATCGACATGCACGGCCACGCCGTGGCCATGGGCGATGTCGGCGAGCGCGCGGACCTCATCGGGTCGATAGACCGTGCCGGCCTCGGTGGCCTGCGACAGCGACAATGCGGCTGGCGAAACGTGGTGCGGCGCCCCCCATCGCGCCTTATTCTCAAGCACGGTCTTCAGCGTGTCCGCGGCGATCTTGCCGCCGGCGCCGGGCAGTCCGACAAGCTTGATGCCGCCGCCGAAGAATTCCGGCGCGCCGCATTCGTCGACGGCGATATGGGCGTCGTCGTGGCACAGCACCGCGCCCCAGGGTGGGGTGACATGGGCGAGCGCCAGCGCATTGGCGGCCGTGCCGGTCGGCACCAGGAAGACCGCGACCTCGCGCTTGAACAGCGTGGCGAATTTTTCTTCAATCCCGCGCGTCCAGTCGTCATTGCCGTAGCCGAATGCGAAGCCGTCATTGGCGCGCAACAGCGCCGCCATGATCTCGGGCGCGACGCCCGCCGTATTGTCGCTGGCGAAGTTCATGCGATGCTCATATAAATAATCGGATGAGTTGCGAGCGGTACGAGACCGTGGTTGTTGGCGGCGGGCCCGCCGGGTCGGCTGCGGCTTATACGCTCGCCATCGCAGGCCGACAAGTTTGCGTCATCGACAAGGCCGTGTTTCCCCGCGACAAGCTCTGCGGCGGCGGCTTGACGTTTCGCGCCAAGCGAGCCTTCCAGCAGGTGTTTCGACGATCGTGGCAGGCCGACCTGCTTAATGCGTCGCACGAATTCTATTTTCATTCGAACGGCCGGTTCGTCGCTTCGTTCAAAAGCGCGACGCCGGTCGATTTCATGATGCGGTTCGATTTCGACCACTATCTCCTGCGTCTGGCGCAACTG
>JBAZSM010000085.1:0-16901 GCA_041662425.1 Pseudolabrys sp. | reverse complement strand
GACACGGGGGGCGGTGATTGATACGCCGGAACCGATATAGGCCGTGGATTTCTGCGTGATTTGAGTGACGTTGACGGCCATCGAGACCGCCGACCCCGTTGCGGTGTTGGTGGTGGTCGGATCGCTCGGCGAGTTGATGGCTGAGGCTGCGCTGCCGCGGATGCCGGCATCGGTCAGGGTGCTGATGACGGAGACGCCGCCGTTGGCGCGGATTGTCGGCGCCGTGCCGGACGTCACCATGTCGCCATTCGCATTCGGCGCGAGATTGGTAATCGAGGCTGTCGAACTGAGCGACGCCAGGTTCAGAGCGAGCGTAATGCCCGCCCGCGCATTGGTGACCGTAGAGTTGCGCGTTGCCGCCTGCCCTGCGCCCGAACTTTGAAAGGCGCCGTTCTCGGCGAAAATGTCGCCGACGGATGAGCCGCCGTGCAGCTTGCTGACGAATGCCGACGTCAGGAAGTTGCTGCCGACGGTGGTCGATGCGGAAACCGCGTTTTTCTCCGTGACCGAACCCGAATAGACGACGACCGAGCCGGCGTTGGCCGTCTGCGGAAGGCTGGCGCCGAGATTGGCGACCGCGTTGTTGCTGACATCGCTGATGGCGACGGCGATCGCTGCATTGCCGGTGCCGGCCGAGATGCTGCTCGCCGCGGTCGAGAAGCTGTTGTTGTTCTGCGCCCCGACAAGGACGTTGCCGACGTGGTCGAAGATGACGCCGGAATCGACGGTCGCCCGGGTGTTCACCGTGCCGGTCGTGTAGGCCAGTGCGCCATCGACACTGGTATTCGTCGACACGACTTGCGCGACCACGTCCATCGTCGCGTTGTTGGTGGCAATGGCCGAGAAATTGCCGCTCGAAATCCGTGCGCCGGACTTCACCTGCGTCGCGATATCGGCATTGAGGATGCCGACGACAACGGCGGCGCCGACGATGCTCTGTGCCGGTGCAAGAGCGACCACGATCGCTGGGGTGGAGGCGGTCTGCTCGCCGACCGACGACAGGATGATGGCGCCGCTCGCCGTCAGACGCGCCGTGCTCTCCACCGTCACCTTGGCGGAAGACTCGGCCTTGACGTATCCGCCGCCGATACCGCTGATCATGCCGATGACGACGCCGGCGGCGAGCTGCGCCATGTTCTGCGCTGAACTGGAATAGGACGCGGTCGCGGTAGCTGTCGCCGTCGCTGTGATAGCGCCCGCGGTAATGGTGCCGGCGATGGTGATTTCAGCGGAGGCGCTGGCGCCGCCGACGAGTTGCGAGTCCGACAGCGAGGCAATGAGCTGGACGTTGCCGTTGGTGTAGCTGGTGCCCGAATTGACCGTCTGCGTCAGGATTTGCGCGCCGTTCTTGATTTCGATCGACGGCGATTCAAGCGTGACGTTGTAGGCATTGCCGGTCGAATGACCGTTGACGTCGAGACGCCTGGTGTCGATCAGCGCGTGCTCGGCGAGCGTGATCGAACTGCCCGCGCCTGTGGCCTGGATGAGAAGCGTGCCGTCGGTGACGGCGTTGATCAGGTTGACGACGCCCGTGTTCGACAAGGTCACGCCGGCGTCCAGCGTCGAGTCGCCGATCACGGTCACGGTCGGGTCGACCAGCAGCGTGCCGGCCTTGCCGTTCGGCGCGCTCAGATTGATCTTGAGGCCCGAGGCGATGTCGAAGGTGCCGAACGAACTGGTCTCGACGACGCCGGCATTGCCGGTCGCCGAACTGACGTTGAAAGAAGCGCCGGATTGTAGCGCGAGGTTTTTGCCGGCGCGCAGCAGGATGTTGCCGCCGTCGCCGGTTTTGCCCGCGGCGTTGAGCTTCGCGGTCGGTGCAATACGGATCGCGTTGCCGGCCGTGACGACGATGTCGCCGCCGGCGCCGGCGTTGCGTTTGGCCACCATACGGCCGCTGATCTTGGCGTCGTTGGCGGCGACGATCTGGATCGAGCCGTTGCGGACGACGATGCCGTTGGCGCTGTGCAGGCCGCGCGAATTGACGGTCGATGCGAACTTGACCGCCTGCTCGCGATTGGCGGTCTCGCGGGAACCGACGAAGACATTCTGGCCGGTGAGCCGCACGGCATCGACGGCGTTGACGCGTCCGCGAATGCGGATGTTGCCGTCCGGCGAAATCGGCACGGTCCCCGCCAGCAGGTTGGCAACCGCCGCGTCGTTGATCTGGCCGCTCGGGCTGATCATGCTGTCGACGAATTCGCGGGTCGGCGTCGAGACGTTGAGGCTGCCGACATTGACGACGCCCGACCGGCCGACGACGAAGCCATGAGGATCGGCGAAGTAGACATTGCCGCCGATCTGGCCGTTTTTGTACGAATTCAGCGTGCCGTTCACGTAAGCCGGCGCGTCGCGAACGATGTTGATCAGGTTCTGGGTGCCGCCGGGCAGCTGCAGGTTGACCGTATTGCCGCGGCCGACACCGAACTGCGAGAACGAGTTGAAGCCGTTCACCCCGGAAATGGTCGAGGTCGTGACGTTGGTGACGTTGCCCGAGGTCTGAAGCTGGGTCTGGGTGCGGCCGTCGGTGACGATGGCGTTAGGCTGCTGCGCCAGAACCGGCCAGATCGCCATGTTGTAGGCCAGCACGCCGGCCAGAATCTGTGTCAGAATCCGGCGGAGCGTGGTCGTCCAGCCGCCGGGCGACGTGACTCGTTCGCCGCCGGGGCGTCGCGCGACGGCCGTCTTGCTCGACCGGCCGGTGGAGGCTGGTGGCGCTGAGCGCGCGCGTTGTCCGCTCGAGCCTGCCGGATCCGATGCGATCGAAAAATCACAGCGATTCAAGCGGATATAGCGGCGCCACCGGGACACCTGTCCCCGTGCGAACCGGCCATTGCCGTCGCTTGTTTCGCTGCTGGTCCCCACCCGGTGAGCCCGATCCGATCATTGGTTAATACTTTCTCAATAGTTTCATGCCCTTAGGTCCTGAGTCCTGAAGCGTAACGGATGACTTTCTGAAATTTTTCTGATATTGCCACCGTATATCGGATCGGCGTCTCGACGTGACCACGGTGCTCCAGTGCTGCGTTTTGCCGATTTTGAACTTGATCTCGAGCGCGGCGAGCTGCGCCGCCCAGACGGCAATATCGTCCGGCTGCGACCGAAGGCGCTCGCATTGCTGCGCTATCTCGCGGACCACGCGAGGGTTGTCGTCAGCAAGCAGGAGTTGATGGAAGCCGTCTGGCCCAATGTCCACGTCGGCGAAGACAGCCTGTTTCAATGCATCCGCGACATCAGAACGGCGATCGGCGACGACCGCCGGCAGTTGATCAAGGTCGTTTCAGGTCGCGGCTACCTGTTCGACACCACGGTGGTCAGCGCGGTCCGCGGGATAGACCCGGCCGCCCCCGCCACGCCGATTCTCAATGTTGCGTTGGCCGCCGCTCCGGCTGTCACGGACCAGAAGCCGGCTCAAGGCCGTCCGCATTTCGCCTTTCGCCGCCGTACCGTTGCCGCCGCCGCCGGCTTCGCCATATTCATCGTCGGATTGGCGGCCGCCGCGCCATTCGTCGGCTCGCATGTATTCTCGCGCCGGCCGCCGATCATCGCCATTGCTCCCTTCCTCGACGTCAGCGGCGATCCGCACTCGGCATTGATGGCCGCGCGGCTCACCGAATCCCTGACCGACGGCCTGTCGAAGATTCCGACCATCCGCGTGCTGGCGCCGCAGGCGGCCCAAGGCACGACGCCGGTGTCGGCCCCCGGCGTGACGGCCGATCTCGTGTTGCGCGGCGAACTTGAGAAGAATCCCGGCTCGTGGACGGTGCAGGCCCGGCTGATCGACCCGGCCAGCGACGAAGTGCGCTGGACGTCGTCTTATGCGGTCAGCCTGGCCGACAGCGACGCCGCCCTGCAGCAATCACGGCTGGCCGCGGGCATCGGCTATCCGCTCGCCATGCATATCAGCGCGATGATCCATTCCGGGCTGCGCGAGGGCAACGCCAGGATCGTGATCGATCAGGCCACGGCCTTTATCAACCGCACATCGCGCGAGAAATTCGACACCGCGCAAAAGATGCTGGAAAGCGCGCTGGCGGCCAGCCCCGACAATGTCGATCTGCAGACCGCGCTGGCCGCGCAGCTGCTTCGCGGCGTGCAGACGGCGTGGTTCCGCGGCAAGGATGCCGAGCACGCCGAGCAGAAGGCGAAGGACCTGCTCGAACGCGCGGTGAAGGCCGAGCCCAATTACATTCCGGTGCTGGAGGGCTATTGCCGCTTCCTCACCGCGACCAATGGCTTCGTCGACAGCCTCGTCGCGTGTTCGCGCAGCCTGACACTCGATCCGTGGGACGGATTGGTGCTGTTCAACCTCGGCATTTCACAACTCCAGCTCGGGCGCTTCGACGACGCGCTTTCAACCTTCCTCCAGGCCGACCGCCTCGACACGCCGCAGGTGTCGCGCTGGACCTGGCTGCTCGGCGCCGGCTTGACCTACCTCGTTCTCGACCAGCCCGCCGACGCGGTGCCATGGCTCAACCGGTCGCTCGCCATTACGCCCGGCACCGGCCGCACGCACTTCGTGCTCGCCGCGGCCTATCAACGCCTCGGCCGTTTCGATGACGCCAAGGCCGCGCTGGCGGCTGGCATGGCGGAGCGCCCCGGTTCGAACGCCGGCAATGTTGCGTTACCGAAAAAGAACGCGAGCCCGGTCTACCTGAAGCGCTCGGCCGATATCCTGGCGTTGCTGGTGGCGGCCGGGCTGCCGCAACAATAATCGCGTTTCCGTTGAAGCGATGGACCGGCGATCAGTGCGCGGGTTTGGCCGGAATCGTGCCGGTGATGTCGCTGGCACAGTCCTTGGGCGCGTCCGGCGCGCTGCAGCGCCCCGCCGTATCGGTCGCCGGCGCGACAGCCGGCCCGTTCAGCAAGGCATAGCCTTCGATCCGGTTGGCGGCGGCGGCGGCCACGCGCACATGCTGGCCGTCGAGACGCGCCCGGCATCTTGAATATGTGTCGCTCGCGGCCACTTCGGCGGTGTAGCGGCAGAAGGCGTCGTCATCCGACACGATGGTCGAGGGGGCGGTCGAACAACCGCCAAGCACGGCGGTGGCGAACAACGCCGCTGAGATCGCCAGATACGCAGTCCGTGCCATTAATAGTCCCGCCAGCCCTGGTGCAACTGCACCACCCACCCTGACGGGGGTCAAGCCCCGGCGGATTGTTTGCACTCAATAATGATACGGAAAGCCGGTCTTCAGCCGCGGCGCCACAGATTCAAGAGCCGGATTTCGGCGCGTAGATCTTGCGCAGGTCGAGCGGCCCGCGCGCATGGCTGTTGAAATTCAGGCTCTCCTCGACATGCAGGAGATGCTTGCGCATCAGCGTGACCGCCACCTGCACCTTGTGCGCTTCCAGAAGCCTGATGAAGTCGCCGTGGTCGTCGTGCCAGCAACTCATGGTGCTCTGGTTTTCATACAGGCTGACGACCAGCGACGTGCGCGCCACGAGCTGGCGCACGATGCCGGCGAGAATGTCGTTACCCGACGCCTGGCCGAGCAGGATATGAAATTCGCCGGACGAGCGGATCGCTTCGCGCACCCGCCCCTGCTTACGATGCACGGTCTCTTCGTCGACGTTCTTGCGCAGGGGGGCAAGCATCTCGCGGGTCGCGCTCGCCGCGACCATGCGCGTGATCTCGCATTCGACGGCGATGCGCGCCTCGAAGATCGTTCGCGCTTCGGCGACATCCGGCGACGCGACAAAGGCGCCGCGGTTGGCGTGCAGCGTGATCAGCCGGTCATGCGACAGGCGCGTCAGCACCTGGCCGATCTGGCGGCGGCCGATATTGAAGATTTCGCACAAAGTCAGTTCGTTGAGCTTGGTCCCGGGCGGCAGCCGCTGGTCGACGATCGACGCGAAAATATGCTCGTAGACGTCATCGAGGCCGTCGATCGCGGGCCGGTTCGAGGCGTTGCTTAAGCCGACGAGCTTGGCCGCGGCGGAAGATTTCCTATGCACCATGCCGGAATATTGTGCGACAGATTGCGCGCAATCAAGTCCATATATTGAGCAATAAAGGGAATTCGATGCCGATCAATCTGGCACGCAGCTTGCTCAACAGGAGGACGGTTCGTCAATTCATGGAGGGTAACATGGCTGCACAGGACTTCGGGTTTCAACCCGCCGCTCCGTCCCGCCGCCGGCTTCTCGGCGCCGCGGTTGTCACGGCATTGATCGCAATCGCGCCGCTCGCGCCTGCTTCCGCCGAGGAAGCGGTCAAGGTCTCGCTCAACGCACCGTTCGACGGCTCGAACGCCGCCTTCTTCCTCGCCGAGGAGCGCGGCTATTACGCCGCCGAAGGCATCAAGCCGTCTTTCGATCCGTCCGGCGGTTCGGGCGAAGCGGTGACGCGTATCGGCAGCAACACCTACGACTTCGGTTTCGGCGACATCAACGTGTTGCTCGAGTTCAACGCCAAGAACCCCGACAACGCCGGCAAAGGCGTCTACATGCTGTATTACCGCTCGCCTTTGTCGATCGGTTCGTTCGCCAAGGCGGGCATCGCCAAGCCGTCCGACCTACCGGGCAAGAAGCTCGGCGGCGCGCTCGGTGACGGCGCGTATAAACTATGGCCGGCTTACAGCAGCGTGACGGGCATCAAGCCGGATTCGGTCACATGGTCCTATGGCGATCTTCGCCTGCGTGAAGCGATGCTGCTGAAGGGCGATGTCGACGGCATTCTCGGCTTCGACTCGACGATGTACTTCAACCTCGTGCGCCAGGGCATCAAGCCGGGGGACATCAAGTTCCTCTATTACTCCGACGCCGGCATGGACCTTTACGGCAACGCCATCCTTGCCTCGAAGAAGGTGCTGACCGAACGGCCCGCGGTGGTGAAGGGTTTCATCAAGGCCACCGCCAAAGGCTGGCAGGACGCCATCAAGGATCCGGCAGCCGCTATCGCTGCCCTGAAGAAGCGTTCGAGCCTGGTCGACGAGAAGATCGAAACCGAAAAGCTGCTGTGGCTGATCAAGAACCAGCTCACCACCGCCGAATCCAAGGCCGACGGCCTCGGCGGCGTGAAGGCCGAACGCTTCGCCAAGTCGGTGACGATGGTCGGCACCGCGTTCCAGTTGCCGAAGCCGGTCGCGCCCGCCGATCTGTTCGACGCTTCCTATCTGCCGGATGCGTCGATCCGGAAGCTGCCTTAAGCCATGCGGCCTTACGTCGAGATCACAGACGTCAGTCTGACATACCCCGGCGCGGGGGCGAGCGACACGCTCGCCCTCGACCGCTGCTCGCTGTCGATCGGCCAGGGCGAGTTCGTCGCCGTGGTCGGGCCGTCCGGTTGCGGCAAGTCGACTTTGCTCAAGCTCGTCTCGGGCCTGCATCAGCCGAGCCGCGGCGGCGTCATCGTCGCCAATCATGAAGTGGCCGCCCCGATCAAGATCGTCGGCATGGCATTTCAGAATCCGGTAATGCTGCCGTGGCGCACGACGCTCGATAATGTGCTGTTGCCGCTGGAAATCGTCGAGCCGCACGCCGCGCGGTTTCGCAGCCATCGCAAGAGTTATGTCGAGAAGGCCGAAGCGCTGCTTGCCGCCGTCGGCCTGGCCGGCTTCGGCGACCGCTATCCGTGGCAACTCTCCGGCGGCATGCAGCAACGCGCCTCGCTGTGCCGTGCGTTGATCCACGAGCCCGAACTGCTGCTTCTCGACGAGCCGTTCGGCGCGCTCGATGCCTTCACCCGCGAGGAATTATGGGGCGTGCTTCGCGATCTGTGGAAGGCCAACGGCTTCACCGTGATCCTGGTGACGCATGACCTGACCGAAGCGGTTTATCTCGCCGACACCGTGCATGTCTGCACCAAGCGGCCCGGCCGCATCGTCACCAGCCGCAAGGTCGAGCTCCGGCATCCGCGCGACAAATACGCGCCGGACTTCGTCGCGCTGGTGCGCGAACTGCATGAGGGCATTGCCGAAGTGAGGGCCGCGTGATGAGAAATCTCGAACGCGCCATGCCGTGGCTGTTCATCGCCACCGTCCTCATCCTGTGGGAACTGGCGGCGGTCGCCTTTCAGGTGCCGACCTTCCTGTTGCCGCGCCCCTCGGTGATCGCGGTGACGCTCGTCGACAAGTTCGAGCCGATCGCTTCCAACTCGTGGGACACTTTGGTGCGCACCATGGCCGGCTTCGCGCTGGCTGTCGTGCTCGGCGGCGCGCTGGGCGTCGCCATCGGCTCGTCGCGGCTGATCTATCGCGGGCTTTATCCGGTGCTGATCGGTTTCAACAGCGTGCCGAAAGTCGCCGTGGTGCCGGTGTTCGTCATCTGGTTCGGCTCGGGCGCCGTGCCGGCGATCCTGACCGCGTTCCTGGTGTCGTTCTTTCCGATCTCTGTGAACGTCGCGACCGGGCTCGCCACCGTCGAACCCGAGCTGCTCGACGTGCTGCGTTCGCTCGGCGCGCGCAAACGGCAGATCCTGTTGAAAGTCGGCCTGCCGCGCTCCCTGCCCTATTTCTTCGCCTCGCTGAAGATTGCGATTACGCTCGCCTTCGTCGGCACCATCATTTCCGAAACCGTCGCCGGCAGCCGCGGCATCGGCTACCTGATGATGGCGGCCACCGCCAATTTCGATACGCCGCTGGTGTTTGCCGGGCTGATCGTCATCGCGATCCTCGGCATCGTCATGTACGCCCTGTTCGCCGTGGTCGAGCAGCGCATGACCTTCTGGGCGCAACGCGGCGACGGTCTGATCACATGAGCACGTTCGATCTGGTGATCAAGGGTGGCACCGTTGTCACCTCGGGCGGCGTCGCGCGTTGCGACATCGGCGTGAACGGCGGACGCATCGCCGCGCTGGCCGAGAATATCGCCGGCGGCGAGCGCGTCATCGATGCAACGCATCGGCTTGTGCTGCCGGGCGGCATCGACGCGCATTGCCACCTCGACCAGCCGCGCGCGCAGGGACTGGCCTCCGGCGGCTCGGTGATGGCGGACGGCTTCGAAAGCGGCTCGCGCTCGGCGGCGTTCGGCGGCACCACCACGATCATCCCGTTCGCCGTGCAGCACCGCAATCAATCGTTGCGCAAGGCGGTGATGGATTATCACACGCGCGCCACCGGAAATTCCTACATTGACTACGCCTTTCATCTTGTCGTGTCCGATCCGACCGACGAGGTGCTGGGTCAGGAACTGCCGGCGCTGGTGCGTTCGGGCTACACCTCGCTCAAGGTCTACATGACCTATGCCGCGATGGTGCTGACAGACCGGCAGATCCTCGATGTGCTCGCCGCCGCGCGCGAACATGGCGCGCTGGTGATGATCCACGCCGAGAATTTCGAATGCCTGACCTGGCTGACCGAGAAACTGGAGGCCGCCGGCAAGACCGAACCGAAATATCACGCCACGTCGCGGCCGATGGTGGTCGAGCGCGAGGCGACGCACCGCGCCATCGCGCTGTCCGAAATCGCCGACGTGCCGATCCTCATCGTCCACGTTTCGGGCAGCGAAGCGGCCGAGGAAATTCGCCGCGCCAAAGCGCGCGGCATCAACATCAGCGCCGAGACCTGTCCGCAATATCTGCTGCTCACCGAGGCCGATCTCGACAGACCGGATTTCGAGGGCGCCAAATGCATGTGCTCGCCGCCGCCGCGCGACAAGGCCAGCCAGCAGGTGATCTGGCAGGGTTTGCAGGACGGACTGTTCGATATCCTGTCGTCGGACCATGCGCCCTATCGCTTCGACGAAACCGGCAAGAAGATGTACGGCTTCAAGGCGCCGTTTAAAAAAGTGGCGAACGGCCTGCCCGGTCTGGAAACGCGCGCGCCGCTCCTGTTCTCCGAAGGCGTCGCCGCCGGGCGCATCGACATCGAACGCTTCGTCGCGCTCAACTCGGCCAACGCCGCGCGCATCTACGGCCTCTATCCGCGCAAGGGCACGATCTCGATCGGCGCCGATGCCGACATTGCGATCTGGGACCCGGAGAAGAAGGTCGTCATCCGCAACGCCGACCTGCATCACAATGTCGATTACACGCCGTTCGAAGGCATGACGGTGCAAGGCTGGCCCGTGACCGTGCTGTCGCGCGGCGAGGTCATCTGCGACAATGGCGTGCTGCACGGCGCCAAGGGCCGCGGCCGTTTCCTTGAATGCGGCGAGCCGGCGCCGGTGCGGAGGCGGCCGAACGGCGTGGAGAAAGGCGTATGGATCTAGGCCTCTCAGGCAAGCGCGCGCTGGTGCTCGGCGGCAATCGCGGCATCGGCTTCGGCATCGCCAAAGCGCTGGCGGGCGAAGGCGCCGATGTTCTGATCGCCGCGCGCGACAGAGCGCGGCTGGCGGCGGCAGCCGATGACTTGCGCAAGCACGGCAACGGCAAAATCGACACGGCGGAGATCGATCTCCGGGACACCGCCGGCCTCCCCGCGTTCGCCGAACGCATCACCGCTGCTTTCGGGCCGATCGATATTCTCATCAACAACACCGGCGGTCCCGCCTATGGCGGTGCGGCCAATCGCCCGATCCATGAGTGGCGTGAAGCCTATGACGACATGGTGCTCAGCGTCATTGCCCTCACGGACGCGCTGCTGCCCGGCATGCGGACACGGAAATGGGGCCGCATCGTCACGGTCGTCTCCTCCGGAGTGATCCAGCCGATCCCGATCCTTGCCATTTCCAACAGCCTGCGCGCCGCGGTCACCGGCTGGTCGAAGACGTTATCGGCGGAAGTGGCCGGCGACGGCGTCACCGTCAATATTCTGGTGCCGGGCCGCATCGACACCGAGCGCGTGCAGCTCACCGACGAGGCGGTTGCCAAAAAGGAGGGCATCGCGGTCGAAGCGGTGCAAAAGCGCTCGACCGCCACAATTCCGGTCGGACGCTACGGCAAGATTGAGGAGATCGGCGCTGCCGCCGCCTTCCTGTGCAGCACGCAAGCGGGTTATATGACGGGCACGATGGTTCGGGTCGACGGAGGCATTGTTCGCTCGTGGTGACGGCGACTTCATTGCCGCGCGATGTGCGTCGCGCGGCCTGGCAGGAACGCTTCAGTGGCCTGACGACCGGCCTCGCGCCCGGCTACGTGCAGGCCAATCTGGCGGTGCTGCCGGCCGGCCACGCGGAAGACTTCGTCGCGTTCTGCAAAGCCAATGCGCAGGCCTGTCCGGTGCTGGCGGTGAGCGAGCCGGGCAATCCGCGCATGCCGGAACTGGGCGAAGACATCGACATCCGCACCGATGTCCCTTCTTATTGGGTCTACCGCGACGGCCAGCGCACCGAGGCGGTCAAGGACATATCGGCGCTGTGGCGGGACGACCATGTCGCCGTCGCCATCGGCTGCTGGTTCTCGATGGAAGAAGCGCTCAAGCGCGCCGGCGTCCGCCAGCGCCATATCGAACTCGGCATTCAGGGTCCTCTTTTCCGCACGACACGCGAAACCGTCCGCGTCGGACGGTTCGGCGGACCGCTGGTCGTGTCGATGCGGCCATTCGCGGCGAACGCCATCGATACCGTCGGTCAGGTCACCAGCCGCTTCAGCCGCGTCCATGGCGCGCCGCTTCATGTCGGCGATCCGGCCGCGCTCGGCATCGCCGATATCGCCAAACCGGATTTCGGCGAAGTCCTGATGCCCCTGCCCGGCGAAGTGCCGATGTTCTGGGGCTGTGGACTGACCGCGCTGGCGGCGCTAGAGCAATCCGGCATTCCGCTGTTCATGACGCACGCCGCCGGCGCCATGCTGGTGACGGATTTGCGCAACGACGACCTGGAAGACTAGGGCTCCGCCATGACGACGACGCGACCGGCACTCAAGCTCACCGACGAAGGCGCGCGCCTCCTGCTCGATGCGGCCATCGATCACGCCCACAAGATGGGCGTGCCGCAATGCATCGCCATTGTCGATGAAGGCTGCAATCTGGTGGCGTTCTTCCGCATGGAAGGCGCCCGCGTGCTCAGCATCCGCTCGGCGCAGCGCAAGGCGATGACGGCGGCGAGTTCCGGCAGGCCGACCGGGATGCTCGACCCGTCCGTCGAGACCAAGCTCGCGCTCGCCACCGACGGCGACATGGTCAACCTCAAGGGCGGCCTGCCGGTCATGACCGAGGGTCAGGTTATCGGCGGTATCGGCGTCGGCTCCGGCACCGGCGACCAGGACCGCGAAGTCGCCAACGCGGCTTTGGCCAAATTCCCCGGCGCCGAGACGTTCTGATCGCGCGACCGGCGCGCCCCAAACCACTTGTTCTGAAGGCCGCCATTCCCCGGAACGGCGGCTTTTCAATTGGCCCTTTTAAATCCCGCCTCCATGGCCTATGTGCGCTGCAACAAATCCGGCCTCCGCCGGGTAACCCGGACACTCTCGGCGCATGATCCGTCTCGATAACGTCAGCAAGCAAAACGGCCACCAGATCCTCTTTATCGAGGCGTCCGCCGCCCTCCACCGTGGCGAAAAGGTCGGCCTCGTCGGCCCCAACGGCGCCGGCAAGACCACGCTCTTCCGCATGATCACCGGCCAGGAAGCGCCCGACGAAGGCCAGGTGTCGGTCGATCGCGGCGTCACCATCGGCTACTTCAGCCAGGACGTCGGCGAGATGGAAGGCCGCAGCGCCGTCGCCGAAGTGATGGACGGCGTCGGCCCGGTGAGCGAAGTCGCCGCTGAACTGAAAGAGTTAGAAGCCGCGATGGCCGATCCCGACCGCGCCGACGAGATGGAAGCCATCATCGAGCGCTACGGCGAGGTGCAGCAGCGTTTCTCGGAACTGGACGGCTATGCGCTGGAGAGCCGCGCGCGCGAAGTGCTCGCCGGCTTGAGCTTCAGCCAGGAGATGATGGACGGCGACGTCGGCAAGCTGTCCGGCGGCTGGAAGATGCGCGTCGCACTGGCCCGTATTCTCTTGATGCGGCCCGACGCCATGCTGCTCGACGAACCGTCGAACCATCTCGACATCGAAAGCCTGATCTGGCTGGAGCAATTCCTCAAAGGCTATGACGGCATGCTGATGATGACCTCGCATGACCGCGAGTTCATGAACCGCATCGTCGACAAGATCGTCGAAATCGACGGCGGCGGATTGACCACGTACTCCGGCAATTACGAATTTTACGAACAGCAGCGCGCGCTGAACGAGAAGCAGCAGCAGGCGCAGTTCGAGCGTCAACAGGCGATGCTGGCCAAGGAGATCAAGTTTATCGAGCGGTTCAAGGCGCGCGCCTCGCACGCCGCGCAGGTGCAGAGCCGCGTCAAGAAGCTGGACAAGATCGAGCGCGTCGAGCCGCCCAAGCGCCGCCAGAGCATCGCCTTCGATTTCCCGCAGGCGCCGCGCTCCGGCGAGGATGTCGTCAATCTGAAGAACGTCAGCAAGGCCTATGGCAGCCGCAGCATTTATGACGGCCTCGATTTCTCGGTGCGCCGCCAGGAGCGCTGGTGCGTCATGGGCATCAATGGCGCCGGCAAGTCGACTTTGCTCAAGCTCATCGCCGGCACAACCGAGCCCGACGACGGCACGGTGTCGGTCGGCGGCAGCGTCAAGATGGGCTACTTTGCCCAGCACGCCATGGACCTGCTCGATGGCGAACGCACCGTATTCGAGGAACTGGAATACTCATTCCCGCAGGCGGGCATCGGCTCGCTGCGCGCGCTGGCCGGCTGCTTCGGCTTCTCCGGCGACGACGTCGAGAAGAGGTGCCGCGTGCTGTCGGGCGGCGAAAAGGCGCGCCTGGTGATGGCCAAGATGCTCTTCGACCCGCCGAATTTTCTGGTGCTCGACGAGCCGACCAACCATCTCGATATCGGCACCAAGGAAATGCTGATCAACGCGCTGTCGCAGTACGAAGGCACCATGCTGTTCGTGTCGCATGACCGGCACTTCCTTGCCGCGCTGTCGAACCGCGTGCTCGAACTGACACCCGAGGGCCTGCATGAGTACGGCGGCGGCTACACGGAATACGTCGCGCGCACCGGCTACGAAGCGCCTGGCCTGCGAAGCTAACGCATCCGCTCGACCAGAAAGTCGATGAACAGCCGCACCTTCACCGACAAATGCCGCGTCGGCGGATAGATCGCATAGAGCGTCAGCAAAGGCGTCTTGAAATCGTCGAGCACGGTGACGAGCGCGCCTTTCTTCAATTCCTTCTCGGCGAGAAACACCGGCAGCACGGCAATGCCCCTGCCCTTCAGCGCGGCGTCGCGCAGCACTTCGGCATTGTTGACGCATAGCGACCATTTCGGCGCGATCCAGTGATCGCGTCCGTCGGGGCCCGTCAGTTTCCATTGATTGCCGGTCGAGAGGAAACCGTAAGTCAGGCACTGATGCTGGCGCAGGTCGTTGGGATGCTGCGGCTTGCCGTGCTTCTTGAAATAGCCGGGCGACGCGCACACCACGCGGTCGATATCCGTGAGCTTGCGCGCGATCAGGCTCGACGGCTCCAGTTCGGCGATGCGCAGGGTGACGTCGAGCCCCTCCTGCACCGGATCGACCTGTTCGTCGGTCAGCACGAGCTGGATCTGCAGATCCGGATAGCGCTCCATGAAGTCGGCGATCACCGGGCCGAGCTTGATGGTGCCGAACGACATCGGCGCGTTGACGCGCAGCAGCCCGCGCGGCGTCGATTGCAACTGTGTCGCAGCCTGATCGGCGGCGTCGAGGTCGGCCAGCACCGTCAGTGTGCGCTCATAATAAGTCTGGCCGGTTTCGGTGGGACTTGCCTGCCGCGTCGTGCGGTTGAGCAGCTGGACGCCAAGGTCGCGCTCCAGTTCCCCGACATATTTGCTCACCGCCGAGCGCGACAGCCGCAGCTTGCGCCCGGCTTCGGCAAAAGAGCCCAGTTCGACGACGTTGACGAAGGCGCGGAGGCTGGCGAGCTTGTCCATGGCGGATTTCCGATTGTCGCCATTTCATAGACAATGTCGCCACAATTTACCAGATTGTCGTTTGTCCGGTGACGCTCCATTTTAGCCGTCGAAACAAGCCAACCCCTCATTTCGGAGGCAGCAATGTCAGGCATCCACCACGTCACTGCGATCGCCGGTAAGGCCCAGCGCAATTTCGACTTCTATACCCGCACGCTTGGCCTGCGTTTCGTCAAGCGCACCGTCAACTTCGACGATCCGGGCACCTATCACTTCTATTACGGCGATGAGGCGGGCCGCCCCGGCACCATCCTCACCTTCTTCCCGTGGGAGCATGCCGCCCCCGGCCGTGGTGGCGTCGGCCAGACGCACCAGACCGCGTTCCGCGTGCCGAAGTCGTCGCTCGGCTACTGGACGCAGCGCCTCACCGAAAAGGGCGTCACTTATGAGGCTCTGGAAAAGCGCTTCGGCGAGCCGGTGCTGGCGTTCTCCGATCCGGACGGCATGAGTTTGGCGCTCGTGGGCATCACCGGGGCGGAGAGCGAAGCCGCATGGTCGAACGGTGACATCGCCACCGAACACGCAATCCGTGGCTTCCACGGCGTGACGCTCTTGCTCGATAGCGCGGAGAAGACCGGCGCGATCCTCACCGACGTGCTCGGCTACAAGGAAGTGGCGCGCGAAGGCTCGATCATCCGCTATCAGGCGACCGCGACACCGGGTTCGTTCGTCGACATCTACGAGGCGAAGGGCTTCCTGTCCGGCCGCACGGGCCGCGGCTCGGTGCATCACATCGCCTTCCGCGCGGCAGACGACGCCGAACAGGCTGCGATGGCGCAAAAGCTCGTCAGCAGGCACGGCCTGCATCCGACCGAGCAACTCGATCGCAATTACTTCCGCTCGATCTACTTCCGCGAGCCGGGCGGCGTGCTGTTCGAGATCGCGACCGACCAACCCGGTTTCGCCGTCGATGAGCCGGTCGAGACTTTGGGCCACGCCTTGAAGCTGCCCGCCTTCCTCGAAGGCCACCGCGCCGAGATCGAGAAGGTGCTCCCGGCGCTCGACGAGGAGGCTGTGTCGTGACGGACACCATTGAAAGCTTTGTCCATCGCTTCGAGAAGGGATCGGCGGCAATGCCGCCGGTCCTCCTGCTCCACGGCACCGGCGGCGACGAGAACGATCTGATCGATCTCGGCCGCACAGTAGCTCCCGGGTCGGCGCTGCTATCGCCGCGCGGCAAAGTGCTGGAAGGCGGCATGCCGCGCTTCTTCCGCCGTCTCGCCGAAGGCGTGTTCGACGAGGCGGATGTGAAGCGGCGGGCCGACGAACTGGCCGACTTCGTCGTCGCGGCGCGAACACGCTACGGCATCGAGGCGCCCATCGCGCTCGGCTTTTCCAACGGCGCCAACATCGCCGCGGCGATGCTGCTGCAAAGGCCCGATGTCTTGTCGGGCGCGATGCTGCTGCGCGCCATGGTGCCTCTGACAAATCCGCCGCATCTGCCGATCCCCGGCACGCCGGTGCTGATCGCCTCCGGCGCGCAGGACCCGCTGGCGCCGCCATCGAATCCGGCCGAACTTGCCGCGCAACTGAAAGAGCGCGGCGCGCTCGTCGAGCATCGCATCGTGCCGGCCGGCCATGGCCTGTCGCAGGCCGACGTCAATCTGGCAGCGGCTTTCATCAAGGCTTTGGCGCGGCCCGTACCCGCATGACGGAATTATGACTGATTTACCGCAAAGCCGGTGTCGCACGGCCATGCGGTAATGCCCGCGATCAACGGGCACCGCCATGAAATCGCAGATCGTCGAAGAACTCGGACAAGGCGAAATCCTCCTGCCATCGCGGATCGCGGAGGGCCTCGCCGCCAATGACCGCGTCAAGGTGCGCTTGAGCGTATTGCAGGCGGCGGCGCGGCATGCCCGCGATCCGCACGGCGCACCGTTCACTCTCGGCGAGGAATGCCGCGGCGTGAAGCTCGATACGATGCCGCTCGAGACGCTGGTCAATGGCGCGACGCTGACCGCCAGCGACCTTATCGTCGCGCCCGGCCTGAGCGCACTCCGCGACGCCATCTGGGCCGATGTCGAAGCCATGATCGAAGCAGTCCGCGCCGGCGACGCGG
>JBAZSM010000084.1:0-17043 GCA_041662425.1 Pseudolabrys sp. | reverse complement strand
GTCGCGGTGGCGACATAGCGGTCGGGTTCGTCCGCGGCCATGGCGCCGGCCAGCGCCTGGGTGAACTCCTTGGCCTTCTCCCACGGCGTCGAAGCGATCGGCAGCACGACATGCAGGCCTTTGCCGACGGACGTTTTGAGGAAGCTCTTGAGCTTGAGACATGACAGTCGGTCATGAATCTCGCGGGCGGCGGCGACGACGTCGTTCCAGCCGGTGCCGGGACCCGGATCGAGGTCGAAGACCAGACGGTCGGCATTCTCGCGGTCGTCAATGGTGGTACCGCGCGTGTGGACCTCGAGTACGCCGGCCTGAACCAGCGACAACAGGCCGTCGAGATTATCGATGGCGATGATCTTGTCGCCCTTTTCGGCAACAAGATGAAGGTGTTCCGTCGAGATGCCGGCGGCGGCGTGCTTCTGGAAGAAACATTGGCCGCTGGCGCCTTCGGGACAGCGCAGCAATGAAATCGGGCGGCCGACGACGTGCGGCGCCATCCATTTCCACACGTCTTTGTAATACTCGGCCAGATCATGCTTGGTGACGCCGGCGTCTTCCCAATAGACCCGGTCCGGGTGCGTGAGCGTGACGGCGCCGATGGCCGGCTCACTCTCTTTTCTGCCGCCTTTGCGGACCGGTTTGGCGGCGGCCTTAGCGGTAACGGGCGCGCTGCGCCTCCGGGCGGCGGTCCGGGCGGTTGCCGCCACGGCTTTTTCCGCCACCGCCTCTTCGCGCACGATGTCGCGTGCGGCCTTGTCGTCGCGCAGCCCCTGAAACGAGGCCTGACGCACGCGGTCGCCATGCGTCCAGCCGTGGAATGCCACCTCGGCGACCAGTTTGGGCTCGACCCATACCGGCGCGCGGGCGCCGCGTTCTTCAGCGGGCAGCGCGGCGAAGGGCGTACGATCGCGCTTGAGCGTTTTCAGCTTGCGATAAAGCTCGCGCGCCGTCGCATGGGTGAAGCCGGTCCCGGTCCGGCCCGCATAGGTCAGCCCACCCTTGCCGTGGACGCCGAGCACCAAAGCCCCGACGGTGTGAGCGTCGGCCGTCGACGGGACAAAGCCGGCAATCACGAATTCCTGCCGGCCGGTGCACTTGGTCTTGATCCAGTCATGGCCGCGGCCGGAACGATAGGGCGCATCGTCGCGCTTGGAGATGATGCCTTCGAGGCCGAGGCGGCAGGCATGTTTGAGCAGCACGGAGCCGCGCTCCGCGATGGATTCGCTGAAACCCAGTGGCGATTTGGCCGGCGTCTTTTTGAGCAGCCGGCCCAAGACGTCCTTGCGCGCATGCAGCGGCAGCGAACGCAGATCGGCGCCGTCGAGGTAGAGCAGATCGAAGGCGTAATACACCAGGCGGTCCTGCCGTCCGGATTTGATGTCTTCCTGCAGCAGCGAGAAACTGGTGACGCCGTTATCGCCCTCGACCACCAATTCGCCGTCGATGAGCGCGGTGTCGGCCGGCAGCTTTGCCACCGCGTCGGCAATGCTCTTGAATTTCCGGGTCCAGTCGAGCCCCTTGCGGGTGAGCAAAGTCACCTTGCCGCGCTCAAGCCGGGCCTGCAGGCGATAGCCGTCGAACTTGATCTCGTGAATCCAGTTGCCGATTTCCGGCGCCTTGTCGGCCAGCGTGGCTAGGCTTGGCTCGACGAATGACGGGAGGTGGCCGCGTTTGGCGCCTTGCAGCGCCGTGCTTTCGTTCGATGCGGCCCTGGCATGTTTGCGGATGATCGGCGCGGAGGCTGCTTGAGCCCGCGTGCGCGCCTTTTTGACAGCGGTCTTGTTGGTTGTCGTCATCTTCGACGTCGTCTTTTTGCCGGTGGACTTCGTGACGGCTTTTTTGACCGTGGCCTTCTCCTTGGCGGTGGCGCGTCTGCCTTGCGCGATCTCATCCATCGAGCGCCCGGTCTTGATGGAGAAGTCCTCGTCGAGAATATCCTTATCGCGCGGCGTGCGCGCCTCGTCGTCTTCGGATTTGATCAGCAGCCAGTTATTGCGCTTGTCGCCCGGACGTTTACGCAGCCGCACCAGATGCCAAAGGCCGCGCAGTCTGGCGCCGTCGAGTGTGAAGGCGAGGTGGCCCTTCTTGAGGCCTTTATGCGGGTCGTCTTGCGGCTGCCAGGTGCCGCGATCCCACACCATCACGGTGCCGCCGCCATATTCGCCTTTGGGGATGGTGCCTTCAAACTTGTTGTAGTCGAGCGGGTGATCCTCGACCTCGACGGCGAGGCGTTTCTCGCTCGGCACCAGGCTCGGCCCACGTGTCACGGCCCAGCTTTTCATGACGCCGTCGAGTTCGAGGCGCAGATCGTAATGCAGCCGGGTCGCGTCATGCTTCTGGATGACGTAGGCATGGCCGCGTTTTTGCGCGACCTTGCCCTTCGGCTCGGCCGTGACGCCAAAGCGGCGCTTGCCGCGATAGACCTTGAGCCCTGCCATCGACGTGCCGACCTAGCTCGCTTTTCGAACCTTGCGCTTTGCCGCGGGCCGTTTGGCGCGCGCCGTCGTCTTGGCTCGCGAGGCCGGCTTGCGGCGGTCGGCTTGCGCGCTGCGCCGCAAGGCGTCCATCAGGTTGATGACGTTGCTCGGCTTCGGCTCGGCGACCGTGATCGGCTTCTTGCCGGCGCGCTTGGCCTTGATCAGATCGAGCAAAGCGTTTTCATAGCGATCTTCGAACTTCGCCGGATCGAACTTGCCTTTCTTGGTTTCGAGAATATGCGTCGCCAGCTTGAGCATGTCCGCCGGCACCTTGGTGCCCGGAATGTCGTCAAAATAGTCGGCTTCGTTGCGCACCTCGTTCTTGTAGCGCAACGTCGTGGCCAGAAGGCCCTTGCCGCGCGGCCGCAACAGCAGCAGGCGCTCGCGCCGGTACACGACGACGCGGGCCAGCCCGGCGAGGTCTTCCTTGCGCATGGCTTCGCGGATCACGGCGAAGGCTTCCTGGGCGACGTCGTCCTGCGGCACGAGGTAATAAGATTCGTCGAGATAGATGCGGTCGACTTCCGACATCGGAATGAATTCGTCGATGTCGATGGTATGGGCGCTTTCAAGCGCGACGTTGTCGAGCTCGTCTTCCTCGAGAAGAATGTACTGGCCCTTGTCGACCTCGTAGCCCTTCACGCGGTCTTCCGAGGCGACCGGCTCGCCGCTCTCGGCATCGACAACCTCGTTGCGGATACGGTTGCCGGTTTCGCGGTTGATGATGTTGAAGCGGATGCGCTGGCTCGTGGACGTCGCGGGATACAGTGCGACGGAGCAGGAGACAAGTGACAGCTTGAGAAAGCCCTTCCAGTTCGGACGCGGCGCCATGGCGATACTCCTTACAATCAAAGTGAATTCGCACGCTCGATGCCGGGTTCCATTCTAACACCAATGATCCGGAACATTCACCACAAGATGGCGTTGTTCCGGCATGGCATTTTATCGTGAGGAGGAGACATCCATGATCGGTTGGGCAATAACATTTCTCATTGTCGCGTTGATCGCGGCCATCCTCGGTTTCGGCGGCATCGCAGGTGTCGCGGTCGAGGCCGCCAAGATCGTGTTTTTCGTTGCCCTGGTGCTGTTCGTCATCTCGGCGATCGTGCATCTGGTGCGGGGACGCTCGTCGACGGTGCCGTAGGGGCCGCCGAAGCTCTGCCGGAATAGAGATAGCCCGCGCCGCCGGTCAGGCAGCGCGGGCTTTTTGTCGTTGGCTTGCCAAGGCTTGCCAAGCGGTCGGTCTCGCGCCGTCACGAGCGCGCGGCAAAGCGCCGCGACGCTTGATCCAGAGGCAGAAAAGAGAGGCAGGTGATCCGCGAGGCGGGTGGACTTACTCGCCGCCGCCCGCGAGCACGGCGCGGGTCTGTTCGTCGGGGCCGAAGTCGTCGCCATCCCGCACGTGGAGCAGTTCGGCGAGGCGGTTACGGGCGCGATTGACGCGCGACTTGATGGTGCCGATGGCGCAGCCGCAGATCGCGGCGGCTTCTTCATAGGAGAAGCCGGACGCGCCCACGAGAATCAGCGCTTCGCGCTGGTCGGTCGGCAGTTGCGACAGGGCCGCGCGGAATTCGTTGAATTCGATATGGCCATGCTGTTCCGGCTGCGACTTCAAGGAGTCGGCATAGTGCCCGTCGGCATCCTCCACCTCGCGGCGGCGCTTGCGATATTCCGAGCGGAAATGATTGCGCAGGATCGTGAACAGCCAGGCCGACATGTTGGTGCCCGGCTGGAAAGAGTCGATGTTCGCGATCGCCCGCACCATCGTCTCCTGCACCAGATCGTCGGCCCGATCGACGTTCCCGCATAGCGAAATGGCGAAGGCGCGCAGGCTGGGAACCGCGTCAAGGATCTGTTGTCGGACCGTGTCGTCCATGGGCATTACTGCCTGTCCTTGTTGTCTTTGTCGTCAATCTGCTTGAGCAGGTTGGTGAAGCGGTCAGGAACGCCCTGGCTGACGACGTCGTCGAACATCGCCCTCAGCTGCTGGCCGAGACGGGCCTGAACTTCCCGGCCGAGCTTGGCCGGCTTGGCGTCATTCTTCTGGTTGCGGGCGGCCCCGGATTGCATTGGCTTTTGTGATCCCAAATCTTTGTCGCGATCGTTGGTCATATCGGCAGGCCCCGAATTCCCTTGACGCCGAGAAGGCTCAAGGTTCCCCCTTCGTCATGAGCGAAAACACCCGGGCGGGAAAATGGTTCCAATCCGGATGGAACTTTTTACACAGACTGGCGTTCTCGACCCGTATGCCTTCGGGGTCTATGGACGCTGCCGTTCTCAGAGCCCATCGCATTTGACGGTTTCGGGAGGGATTTTTGTCGACATCTCAGCTAGTTGCGCAACATCTGCCATACCTGCGGCGCTATGCCCGCGCCTTGACCGGTAGCCAGCAGTCCGGCGACGCCTATGTCGCGGCGACCCTGGAGGCCCTGGTGCAGGATCCCGGTGTCCTGGACACGGCTTCGTCGACCCGGGTCGGCCTGTACCAGCTGTTCACGAAGATCTGGAATTCGGTCGGCATCAATGGGCGGCCGGGCGTCGAGGAGGTCGACCTGCCGGTCGAGCGGCACCTCTCGCAGATCGCGCCGATGCCGCGACAGGCGTTCCTGCTGATTGCGCTCGAGGGTCTGTCGGAGGACGAGGCCGCCAAGGTCCTCGATATCGACGTGCCGGCTCTGCGAGAGCTCGTCGACGATTCAGGCCGTGAACTCGCCGCCGAGATCGCGACCGACGTGCTGATCATCGAAGACGAGACCTTCATCGCACTGGATCTCGAGGCGCTGGTCGAAGGCCTCGGCCATAAAGTGCTGGGCGTCGCCCGCACGCACACCGAGGCCGTGCAGCTCGCACGCGTCAAGCAGCCGGGCGTCATCCTTGCCGACATCCAGTTGGCCGACGGTTCGTCCGGTCTTGATGCCGTCAACGAGATACTGCGCACTTTCGAAGTGCCGGTCATCTTCATCACCGCCTATCCGGAGCGCTTCCTCACGGGCGAGCGGCCGGAACCTGCCTTCCTCATCGCCAAGCCTTTCCAGCCGGCGACCGTGTCGGCTGTGCTCAGTCAGGCGTTGTTTTTTGCACGCAACGCGAAACGGAAAGAGCGCAAGGCGAGTTAGCACGCCGGCGGGGGCGGCCGGACAACGGGGTGTCGGCCGCCGACCGGTTGGGCGCGCCACGACCCGCTGACGCTGCAATAATGGCAAAAGTGTTCGTCAAGCGGGGGCGCGGGAAATGGACGTGATCTGATGGCAAATGGAATGCCGTCAGGGGAGGCCCAGCCGGGCAGCCCTCTGGTGAGCCAATTACAGGATGAATGTCGGCGGCTTGAGGCGCAGGTCAGCGCCCAGGCGATCGAACTTAATCTACTGCGGGCGCGCTTCGCCCGCTACGAGACCGCCCTTCGCGGGTCGCATGTCGTTGTCTATACCCAGGACCGCGGTCTGCGTTACACCTCTGTCAGCCACGCGATGTTCGGGCGTTCGATTTCGGATCTCCTGGGCTGCACGGACAATGACGTGCTGCCGCCGGAGGTGCGAGAGTCCATCGTCGCCATCAAGCGCGAGGCGCTCGATACCGGTCAGCCTAGGCGGACCGAATTCTCGATTGAAGAAGGATCGAGTCCGCGCTGGTACGACCTGCATGTCGAACCGCTGCGCAACGAAAGCGGCGATATTGTCGGCCTGACCTGCGCATCGCTCGATGTGACCGATCGCAAGGAAGGCGAGGCGCATCTGCGTTTGCTGCTGCGCGAATTGACGCACCGTTCCAAAAATCTGCTGGCGGTGATCCAGGCCATGGCGCGCCAGACGGCGCGTCACGCCGGCTCGATCGATTCCTTTCTGACGCAGTTCGGCGCGCGTTTGCAGGCGCTTGCCGCGTCGCACGATCTGCTGGTGCGCGAAAGCTGGCACGGGGCTTCGTTCGACGAACTCATCAGGTCGCAACTGTCGGTCTATCTCGAGAGCGACGAACCGCAGGTGTCGATTGAAGGTCCGGAATTGGCGCTGAAACCGGAAGCCGCGCAAAACCTCGGCCTGGCGGTGCATGAATTGAGCGCCAATGCCGCGCGCTTCGGCGCGCTGTCGGTGCCGGAAGGCCGCGTCGCCATCGAGTGGCGCGTCGGCAACGGCCCCACCGATCCAATCGAGTTCGAGTGGCGTGAACGGGCCGGCCCTCGCGTCAAGCCGAGGCGCAAGCGCGGCTTCGGGACCATGGTCATTGAAACAAATTTGACCCGTGCTCTCGACGCCAAGGTCGATATGACGTTCGATCCGGATGGCCTGCGGTGTCTTGTCGTGATTCCCGCCAGCCAGGTTTTGCTGGCGCGTTAGCCGCGATATCGGGGGCCGACGGAACCAGCCTCGCTGTGTCGCGTTGACCTCGAAGAATTCCCCGAGATTTGAGGAGATCGACATGAAGAAGTCATTGACCGCGCTTGCCGCCATGGCAATCGCTGCTGCTGTCGTTGCGCCGGTGGCTTCGCAGGCGCAGGACCGCACCAAAGTGGGTGCTTTGACCTGCGATATTTCCGGCGGCATCGGCATGATCATCGCGTCCAAGAAGGCGGTGACCTGTCTGTTCACGCCGTCGACCGCCGGCGCGCCGCAGGAAGTTTATACCGGTTCGATCAACAAGTTTGGTCTGGATATCGGCGCCACTTCGGGCGGCGAGATGGTGTGGTCGGTGTTTGCGCCGAGCAACCGCAAGTACGGCGCGCTTGCCGGCAGCTACGGCGGCGCCAGCGCCGAAGCGACGGTGGGCGTGGGCGCCGGGGCCAATGTGCTGATCGGCGGCTCGAACCGCACGGTGACGCTGCAGCCGGTGTCGGTGCAGGGCCAGACCGGCCTCAACCTTGCGGTCGGTGTGTCGGGTCTCGAATTGCGTCCGGCGCGCTAGGCGCGTCCCATCGACGCGAACAATTCGAAATGAAAAAGGCGCCGGCGAAAGCCGGCGTTTTTTTGCTGGCAGTCTTAAACCGGGCCGCGCCCCTCGGTGCCGTAGGGACGGACGCTGTCGGCGACGGAGTCGGCGATGTGCTCCTTGGAGATCATGCCGACGACGTTGCGGCCGCGCGGGGTGCGGCCGGCATTTTTGGTGACGATCGACATGCTGGCATGACGGCGCCACATGCGCTCGACGACGTCGAAGACGACGTCCGGCGCGCGGCAGATGGTGAAGTTCTTCTGGGCGATATCGCCGAGCCGAACGCCGGAATACTGGCCTTCCATGCCGAGCCGCAATTCGGTGTTCACGCGCAGCACGCCGACGATGCGGTCATCGCGCGTCACCACGATATGCCGGAAGCCGCCGCCTTTGGTGTCGCGCAGGAATTTGGCGAAGTCGGTGTCCTCGGGCAGCGTGAGCACGTCGCGGTCCATCACTTCCTCGGCGTGACGCACCAGGAACATGTTGGCGTGCAACGCCTTCGGAATGAGGTGGCCGCGCGACACCAGCTTGATGGTGTAGATGTTCTCGCGCGACAACAGCCGGCGCACGCCGATGCTGACGGCTACCGCAATGATGATCGGCATGATGATCTCATAGTCGCGCGTCATCTCGAAGATCATCACCACCGCGGTCATGGCCGCGCCGGTGCCGCCGCCGACCATCGCCGCCATGCCAATGATGGCGCAGGTCACGATATCGACGCCCGCGATCGGATGGATCGCCGTGACGATCGCGCCGAAAGCGGCGCCGAGCGTCGCGCCCATGAACAATGACGGCGAGAAGATGCCGCCCGAGGCGCCCGAGCCGAGGCTCACGGATGTCGCAAACAGTTTGCCGACGAAAAGACCGAGGAGCAGGGCGATGCTGACGAGATTGTCTTGCAGGATCGCCTGGATGGTCGAATAGCCGACGCCCTGAATGTAGTAGTGGCCCTGATAGACCAGCAGCGCATACATCAGTACGCCGACCATCAGCATGCCGACGACGTTGCGCAGATAGGGGTTCTTGATCCTCGGGAAAATATCTTCGGCCAGCACCAAAGTGCGGATGAACAGCGTCGCGGCAAGGCCGATCACGGCGCCGAGAAGCGCAAACAGCAGGAGCGCCAGCACCGGCGGCGGCGAGCCACCCAGCATCAATTCCGCGGGCACGTGGAAGGCGGGCTCGGTGCCGAGGAAGATGCGGCCGATATAGGTCGCGGCGCCGGTTGCCAGCGCCACCGGCAGGAAGGTGCGGGCGCTGATTTCCGGCAGCATCAATTCAATGGCGAACATGACGCCGCCGATCGGCGTATTGAACGTCGCGGCGATGCCGGCGCCGGCGCCGGCGGCGACGAGCGTAATGCGCTGCCACGGCGCGACCGGCACGATCTGACCGAGTGTCGAGCCGAGCGTCGAGCCGATCTGGATGATCGGGCCTTCGCGGCCGACCGCAGCGCCGGTGCCGATCGAAAAGGCCGACGCGATGGTTTTGACGGCGGCGACAACGGGGCGGATTTTGCCCTCTTTGTAATAGATGGCATCGAGCACTTCGGGCACGCCGTGGCCGCGGGCTTCGGGGGCGAAATTCGTGACCAAGAACACGACGATCAGTCCGCCAATCACCGGGACCAGGATGATGAAGGCGCCCCAGGGGCTCGGCGGCGTGAACTGGTTGGCGTCGAAATGAAAGGTGAATTGGCCGAGGAAAGCGACGTTGTGGATGAGGGCGATGATGGCCCGGAACGCCACGGCTCCGACGCCGGTGACGACACCGACGACCAGTGCCAGAAGGGAAAGTCCGAGGAGACCGATGCTGCCGTTGCGCGAAACCATGGTTCTAAGTCCGTCTTGCCCGCCGCCCCCGGCGAGTCATCCGGTCGCGCGGCAAGACTGATGTCGGTCTCAGGTCGCCGCGGTGCGCGCGGTGGTCAGGGCCGCTCAGGCTTGGGTCGCTGGTACGCCGTCTGAAAATCATCGACGGCCGGACAGGGTGACACCGGGGAAGTACCCCACCGCGCGGGGTGGGGCAACCCGTCGCATGTGGTTTCCTGGCGGTGATTGAGGCCCTGGCGCCGGCCCGCCGCTAGCTGCCGCGATAGGTCATGTATGAGCCGGGCGTCAGCAGCAGCGGCACATGAAAATGCTCTTCGGGATTCCACACCGAGAATGCCACGCTGACCTTGCCGAGGAAGCTTCGTGCCGGCGTCGGGTAGCCTTTCGCCGCGAAATAGGTCGGCGTGTCGTACCGCCATTCGTAGACGCCGGCGCGCAGGCGGCCATCGCCGAGCAGGTCGTGGCTGCTCGCGCCGTTGGCATCGGTGGTGAAGCTTTCGAGGCAGATCGCGTCGCCGCCGGCGTTGAGCCGCCACAGTTCGACGCCGAGGCCCGCGGCCGGCATGGCGCAGGTGGTGTCGAGCACATGGGTCGAGAGGCTCCCCGTGGGCGCCGGCTGCACCCGGTCCAATAGCCGCATCCAGCTGATGGCCGCGATCTCGGTCATTGCCTCGGCGCGCTCGGCCGCGGGCGACGCCGCGAGGCGCCGCTCGAACGTGGCCAGCATCGTCGGCAGCGAAGCGCAACGCACCGCGAGAATGAAGGGAAAGCCGAATCTCTCTTCGTAAGCCGCGTTAAGCGCATTGAGCTTCGCGATCGTGCGGGGATCCAGCGCAGCGATGCCGGCGGCAGTCTGCTCGGCGGTTGATTCCGCCGTGGTGCCGCGCCGCAAGGTGTCCGGCGACAGGTGAGGGTGGCCGCGCAGGAAGTCGATTTGGGCATTGTCCGTCAATCGGCCGATCAGGCCGGTCATCGCCTTGTGCAGCGCCGTCAGGCTCGCGAACGGACGCTGCGCCGCCACGCCTTCCGCAACCCAGGGCGCGTTCTCGAAGATCGGCGCCAGCGCGTCCTTGAACGCGGCCTGCGGCATGGCGTTGAGGTCGTCGAGTGTCGTGATCGCCGCCGGCACGTTTGTCCCCATGGTCGTCATTTCATGAAGCGGGAGAAGCCGGCGAACCGCTCCATCAGCACCATCATCACGATGGTGCCGATGATGATGACGCCGCAGGCGGAGGCCGCGCGGTTGTCGAGCTGGTTCTGGATGATGTCCCACAGATAGATCGGCAGCACCTGCGTGCGCGCATCCTGCAGGAACAGCGACACCGGCACGTTGTCGAAGGACGACATGAAGGCGATGAAGCCGCCGGACGCGACGCCCCGGCTGATCAGCGGCAGCGTGACGCGGCGGAAGGTGAAGAGGTCCGAGGCGCCGAGGCTGACCGAGCAGTCGAGCAGAGCCGGGTCGAGTTGGGCGAGGCTGGCGAGCGTCGTGCGCAGCACGAAAGGCACGCAGACGACGATATGTCCTATGGAGAGCGTGAGTATCGAAGGCCGGAAGCCGAGCAGGGAGAACATCATCAGCGAGGCAAAGCCGAAGGCCAGCGCCGGCAGGATCAGCGGCGACATGAACAAGGTCTCGAGGCTGCGCACCCAGGCGCTCTGGCTGCGGACGATCGCCAGCGCCGCCGACACGCCGAGCGCGACCGATGCCGTGACGGTGATCGCCGCGACCTTGATTGAAATGATGAACGACGCCTGCAGCTCGTTGGCGTCGAGCAGCGCCACGTACCAGCGCAGCGAGTAGCTCGCGGGCGGGAAATGCAGCGCTTCCTCGCCGGTGAAGGACAGCAGCAGGATGACGACGACCGGCGCCGCCAGCACGACGACCGTCGCCAATGACAGGGCCCAGAACACGGCCTTGAAGGAAAACTCGTTCCAGTCGAAGTGCTGTTTCATGTTCGCCCTAGCCGTAGAGCTTCGCGGCGCGGCTGCGCGACAGCGCCACCAGCAGACCGACAATGACCAGCACGGAAATCATGAACAGCACCGACACGGCCGCGGCGAAGGGCCAGTTCTGCAGGTCCATCGCCTGCTGGAAGATCAGCATCGGCATGTAGAGCAGCCGCGAGCCGCCGATCAGCGACTGCGTGACAAAGGCCGTGACGCAGGCCGTATAAGTGAGGATCGTGCCGGCGATGATGCCCGGCATCGACAAAGGCAGCGTGATCTTGAAGAAGGTGCGCCAGGCGCCGGCGCCCAATGCCTGCGAGGCGCTGGCGAGGTTCGGGTCGATGCGCTGCAGGACAGTGACCAGCGGCAGCACCATCAGCGGCATCTGCACCTGGGTGAGCACGATGATGACGCCGGTTTCGCTGAACAGGAGTCGCAACGGCGTGGACGACAGACCCAGCGCCATGATCACGTCGTTCACGATGCCGCGCCGTCCGAGAATGACGATCCAGGCAAAGGTGCGCACCACGACGCTGGTGACGATCGGCAGGATGACGAGAAAGATGAGCAGCGATTGCAGCCGCGCCGAGACGCGTGTGATCAGCCAGGCCAGCGGATAGCCGAACACGAGACACAACACGGTGGCCTTGACGCCGAGCAGCAACGTGTCGCTCAGCACCTCGAGATTGAGCCTGTCGCCGATGAAGGCGGCATATTGATTGAGGCCGAGCACGCCGTTCATGCTGCTTTCGGCCTGGAAGCTGATGCTGATCAGGAGACACAGCGGCGCGACGAAGAAGGCGAGGAAAAACGCGGTGAGTGGCAGCGCCAGCCGCCACTCCCGTCCTTGCCTGATCGCCGCGCCGGCCATGGTTCAGACGCGGATTTCGCGGTTGAATTGCTGGGTCCACTCCGCGCGGCCCTGATTGACCTTCTTCCAGTCGAAGAACACCATCTTGTCGAGATCGGCCGGCGATTTCGCGATCTTGCTCGCCACCAGCCCTTCATAGGCGACCTTGCTGTTGGTCGGGATGACGTTCCACGGCGACTTCTGCATCGCACTCTGCACATCGGCGGAGAGCTGGCTGTCGATATAGGCGTAGGCAAGCTCGGGCTTCAGCGCGCCCTTGACGATGTGCATGGTCGTTTTCCACGCTGGCGTTCCGGTCGAGACGCGCACGAATTCGATCGGCACGCCCTTGGCCTTGAGTTCTTCGGCGAAGTTGAAGTTCTGCACGCCGATGTCGACCTCGCCCTGCTGGAACAGGGCGCCATGCGCGCCGAAATTCGCCGACACGGCGGCCAGATTCGGCAGCAGCGTCTTCAGTTTCTTGAACGCCGGCTCCATGCTGGCTTCGGTGCCGCCTTCGAGACGGTTGATGTCGAGCAGGAAGGCAAGGCCAAGCGTCGAGGCGAGCGACGTGATGCCGACGCGGCCCTTGTATTCCGGCTTCCAGAGATCGGCCCACGAGGTCGGCGGCGTCTTCACCGTCTTCGGATTATAGGCAATGCCGATCGCCTGCATGGTGATGGCCGGGCCGTACTCGGTCTGGAAGTGCGGGCTGAGCGAGGCGAAGTTGGGCGATTTGGCCGGGTCGTATTTTTCGACCAGCCCGGCATCGATGGCGGCGAGGTTCGGGCCTTCGTCGAGCATGGCGACGTCGAACGGCGGCTGGCCGCCCTTCGCCGCCGTGAGCTTGGCGATCTGCTCGGTCGCCAGCATCGGCGACTGCACCACGCTGGCGCCGGTCTTTTTGGTGAAGTAGGGCGCGAGGACCTGCTTCTGCACATTGGCCCAGGTGCCGCCGAACGTGGCGGCGACCAGTTCGTCGGCGGCGAAGGCGCCGCGCGGCAATAGCGATGCGCCTGCCGCCGCCGCGGTCGCGGCCAGAAGATGACGTCGGGTGAGGTCGAACATGAGGAGCTCCTGTCGTTAGGACTGTTTGGGTTTGGCGAAAAGGCCGCTGATGCGATTGGCCTTGATGGTGAGGAAGGCGTCGGTCGTGAGCGGGTCGGCGGCGGCGTCGGCGCGGTCCTGCACAACCTTCACCGGCGTGTCGCCGGCGAGGATGGCTTCGTAGATCAATGACGGGCCGATCGGCATGACGGCGGCGATGCGCGCGGGCAGGCCGCCGGGCGTTGAGGAAAGACGCATGCCCTCGGGCCGCACCGAAACGAGCACGGCGTCGCCCTTCGCGAGCGGCGTCGTCAGCGCGGTATCGATCACGGCGTCGCCGATGCGGATTGCGGTGCCGGCGTTCGACTTCGCCGCGACGACGCCTTCGATCAAATTGGCGGTGCCGACAAACGTATTGACGAACAGCGACGCCGGCCGGTCGTAGATGTCGGTCGGCGAGGCGAACTGTTCGAGGTTGCCGCGCGATAAAACCGCGATGCGGTCGGAGATGCTCAGGGCTTCTTCCTGGTCGTGTGTCACCAGGACCGTTGTGATGCCGGACTGGCGCTGCAGGCGCTTGATCTCGATCTGCATGTCGAGGCGCAGGTTCTTGTCGAGCGCGCTGAACGGCTCGTCGAGCAGCAGGATGCGGGGGCGGATGGCGAGACAGCGGGCGAGCGCAACGCGCTGCTGCTGGCCGCCGGACAATTCGCGCGGCAACCGGCCGCCGAACGGGCTCATCTGCACGACGCCGAGCATTTCCTTGACGACGGACGCGATCTCGTCCTTCGGCCGGCCGGCGGCAGCAGGCCCATAGCCGACATTCTCCGCCACCGTCATGTGTGGAAACAGCGCGTAGTTCTGGAACACGATGCCGATGCGCCGGCGGTTCGGCGGCAGATGCGTGATCGAGACGCCATCGACCAGCACGTCGCCTTCGCTCTGACGCTGGAAGCCGGCGATGATCTTCAAAAGCGTGGTCTTGCCGCAGCCGCTCGGGCCGAGCAGCGAGATCAGTTCGCCCGGTTTGACGTCGAGATTGATGTCGTGGGCGGCGATAAAGTCGCCGAAGCGATGGGTGATGTGCTCGAGCGCGAGCGCATGTCCGGTGGCGTCAGTCACGATACGCTTCAGGCCCCAAAGCCAACGTTGATCTCCGGCATCGTGATGGTGGCCTGACGGGGCATTGCCGTCCAGCGCTGTTTCGGCAATCATCCATACGCAAAATTAGAATGGTCCGCTGACGAGGATTTTGCCCGATGCCGTCGCTGGTGCCCGCCGCCTTGCGTTATGCCGATCAGGTCGCCCGCTCGGGCTCGATCCAGCGCGCGGCCAAGGAACTCAATGTCGCGGCCTCCGCGATCAACCGCCAAATCCTTCAACTGGAAGGGATTCTGGGCGTGCCGCTGTTCGAGCGGGTGGCCAAGGGGATGCGGCTGACGCCGGCCGGCGACGCGGTCGTGACGCTCGCGAGGCGCTGGCATTCGGACGAGCGCCGCGCGGCGGCCGACCTGCAGCAGCTTCAGGGCATCCATCAGGGCCATGTCCGGCTCGTCGCCATGGATAGCCACGTCAACGGCTTCCTGCCGGCGGTGGTGCTTCAGCTGGCCCGCGAGCACCCGCGTATTTCGCTGGAGATCGAGATCGGCAGCACCGACGCGGCCGGCAGCGCGCTGCTCGGCGGCGCGGCCGACATCGCCGCCGTGTTCAACCTGTCGCCGCGCCGCGATCTGCACGTGCTGTGGTCGGCCGAATTGCCGTTCGGCTGCGTCGTCGCGCCTGACCATGCGCTGGCGCGCAAGCGCTCGATCAGCATGCAGGAAGCCGTTGTCCATCCGATCGCCCTGCAAAGCCGCGCGCTGATGATCCGCCGCTATCTGGAAACCCGGCACGGCTGGCTGTTCACCGAGGGGCAGAAGGTGGTGGAAACCAATTCGCTGCAGCTCGTGAAGATCCTGGCGCGCAGCGGCGAATACATCGCCTTCACCTCCGAACTCGACGCCGCGCCGGAGGTGATCGAGGGCTCGCTGGTTTTCGTGCCGGTGCGCGACAAGGGCGCCGAACCGCAAACGGTGAGCATCGCCATCGACAGCCGCAAGCCGCTCAACCGCATCGGCCGCATCGTCGCCGATGTGCTGGCGAAGAATATCGAGCAATGCCTTGCCGACGTGCGGCGGGGGGACGGATAATGACTGGCTGGGGAACTAGGATTCGAACCTAGACAAACAGAGTCAGAGTCTGTTGTGCTACCGTTACACTATTCCCCAGCAGGGGCCGGCGGGGCCTTTGACGGCCGCCGAGGGCTTTGCGCCCGCGCCGCAGCGCCATCACATGGGGCAATTCGGCCGATTTGACAAGCCCGTCGCCGCGCCGAAAAGCAAAAGTCCTTACCTGAGCCTTTTCAGACCCTTAAGCCGGACTAACGGGCCGCTTCGGCAGGGTCGTGACGGTCAGAACCGCGATCAGCGCCGCCACCGCGACGACGACGAAGACCAGCCGCGGGCTGCCATGGTCCAGCAATGCGCCGAAAATCATCGGCGAGACGATGCCGCCGAGATTGAACCCGGTGCTGACGAAACCGAACACCTTGCCGAACGAACCCGGCGGCGTGGCGTCGCGCACGATCATGTCGCGCGACGGCGCAATGACGCCGGAGCAGAAGCCGAACAGGCCCATCACCGCGATCAGGACGACGGTGCCGAAATCGAAACTCGCGACCAGCCCGGCCATCAGCACCATGCCGACGATGCCGAGGCCGGCCACGGTGCTGTGCAGGCCGGTCCGCGTCACGAGCAGCCCGCCGGCGAGCACGCCGATGGCGGTGAACAACAGCATGCCGGTCAGCGCCGTGTTGGCGATGGCGACCGGCGTGCCATAGAGCGCGCCGAGCGCGACGACGGAGTAGTTCGACATGCCGCCGCTGAGGATCGCGAGCATGACGAAGAACAGCATGTTGAGCAGGATCGGCCGCGTCAGCAGCAGGCTCCAGCCGGCGGGCGCATCGTCGTCTGTCCTGGGCCGCGGCCGCGGCGTCCCGGCCGGCCGGTCCCGCACCATCAGCACGGCGCCGGCGACCACGAGGCCCATGATGCCGGCGCCGATAAAGGCGCCGCGCCAGCCCCAGACGCCTTGCATCAGCAGCAGGGACGGCGGCGCCAACGCCGATCCCAGCATGCCGGCGAAGGTGTGGATCGAGAAAGCCTGGCCGATGCGGTGCGCGGGAATGTGCTGCGACAGCAGCGCGTAATTGGACGGGTGATAGACGGTGTTGCCGACGCCGGCGAGCGCGAACATCGCCACCATGAACCAGAACGAATGCACCACGCCGACCAGCAGGAAGGCGACGGCGCCGAGGGCGAGCCCGCCGACCAGCAGGCTGCGCGCGCCGACGCGGTCGACGAGGAAGCCGGCCGGCGTCTGCAACGCCGCCGACACGACGTTGAAGGCGGCGAGCGCCAGGCCGATCTCGGTATAGCTCACGCCATAGGCGACGCGAACGAAGGGCAATAGCGGCGCCAGGATGATGATGAAATAATGCGAGACGAAATGCGCCGCGCACACCGCGCCGATCAGGCGCAGCGGCGAGGTGGCGGGCCGGCTCAGCGCGAGCGGCGCGTCGGTCATTTGCGTCATGCTACGTTTCCCGGCGGGGAGGGCGACTATTGCGCGGGCGCGGAGGCTGAGCAAACGCATTTCGGCAGGGTGGCTATGTGCGGGTGATGTCATGCGGGCGCGATTCATCGCCCGTGTTGTTTGCGGCCCCGGGCGAGCTGTATTCCAAGAACATCATTCCCACCGGATGTCGGGCTTGCCCGATATCCGGCACATTAAAAGGCGCACTCGATAAAACGAGGGCGCGCGGAACGCCGGGGCCACAACAGCCCCGCAGCTCTGTGCACGATGGTTTTGGTAATAGTGCACAGACGTCGTCACCACGAGGTTGCCGGTTCCCCGGCGTCCC
>JBAZSM010000083.1:0-17115 GCA_041662425.1 Pseudolabrys sp. | reverse complement strand
AATTCCGCATCGCCGCTTTTGCCGGCCAGATTTTTTCCAGGATGGGCGCGGTGCCGCAGCAGGTCGCCGGTGGCGACATCTATCCGGCGCTGGAGAAGGGCACCATCGACGCGGCCGAGTGGGTCGGTCCGTACGATGACGAGAAGCTCGGCTTCTATAAGGTCGCCAAGTACTACTACTATCCGGGCTGGTGGGAAGGCGGCGCCATGCTGCACAACTTCATCAACCTCGATAAGTGGAACGCGCTGCCGAAGTCCTACCAGGCGGTCGTGAAGGCGGCGTCCGCCGAAGCGCATAACTGGATGACGGCGAAGTACGACGCGATGAACCCGGGTGCGATCAAGCGCCTGGTGGCGAACGGCGCCGAGCTGCGCGCCTTCCCGCAGCCGGTGATGGAAGCGAGCTACGCGGCGACCACCGCGACCTACAACGAAGTCAGCGCCGCGAACGCCGAGTTCAAGAAGGTCTATGACAGCATGGTCGCCTTCCGCGGCGACGAGTATCTGTGGTGGCAGGTGGCCGAGCTCGGCTTCGACGCCTTCATGGTGCGCATGCGCCAGCGCGGCTGACGGAGATACCGGCGGGCATTCGTAGCGCGCCGCATCGCTGGTCTTTCAGGAGCCCCCGCCAACTCGGCGGGGGCTTTTTTGCATTGCGGTAGTTCGCGCGACAATATTGCCGTGAATATAGGCAGCGGCAGTCGCTGGATTCACAACAGCGTCTGGGTCATCATTCCCGTAAGTCCCCTCAATATAATTTCTACAAATAAAACGCGGACAAAGAGGGGCGCCGCAGAAAAATACAAACGGAGGAAGACCCATGAAACGACGGCAATTTATAAAGACAGCCGGCATCGGCTTGGCCGCGTCGGCTGTCGCCGCGCCGGCCATCGCCCAGTCTGCGCCGGAACTCAAATGGCGGTTGACGGCGAGCTGGCCGAAATCGCTCGATACGTTGTTCGGTTCCTGCGAAACCTTTGCCAAATATGTGGCCGAAGCGACGGACAACAAGTTTCAGATCAGCGCGTTCGCAGCCGGCGAAATCGTGCCCGGTTTGCAGGTGCTCGACGCCGTGCAGAACGGCACCGTCGAAATGGGTCATAGCGCGCAATACTATTATATCGGTAAGGACCCGACCTGGGCGCTGTTCTGTTCGGTGCCTTTCGGCATGAATGCGCGTCAGCAGAACTCCTGGTTCTATGAGGGCAATGGACAGAAGCTGCTCGACGAATTCTCTGCCGGCTACAACACCAAATGCATGGCAATGGGTAATACCGGCTGTCAGATGGGCGGATGGTTTCGCAAGGAGATCAAGACCGTCGATGACCTCAAAGGTCTCAAGATGCGGATCGGCGGCTGGGCGGGCAAGACATTGTCGAAGCTCGGCGCCGTTCCTCAGCAGATCGCGGCCGGCGATATCTATCCGGCGCTTGAGAAGGGCACCATCGATGCGGCGGAGTGGGTCGGTCCGTACGACGACGAGAAGCTCGGCTTCTACAAGGTCGCCAAGTATTATTACTACCCGGGCTGGTGGGAAGGCGGGACGCCGAACCATCTTCTGATCAATCAGGCCAAATGGAATGAACTGCCGAAGTCCTACCAGGCGATTATCGCAGCGGCTGCGGGCGCGACGAACATTGAGCAGACCGCGCGCTATGACGCGCGCAATCCGGCGGCCTTGCGCCGCCTCGTCGCCAACGGCGTGCAATTGCGGCCGTTCTCCACGGAGATCATGGAAGCCTGCCTGAAGGCTTCGAATGAAGTGAACGCCGAAGAATCGGCCAAGAACGCCAATTACAAGAAGGTGCTGGCCGACATGGAGGGGTTTCGGAACAACGAGTATCTCTGGTGGCAGGTCGCCGAATACGGCTACGACAGCTTCATGATCCGCAGTCGTCCCAGAGGCTGAGGGCCGATTGGGAAGCATTGATGGGAAACCAATCCAGAAAGGCCTGGATTGGGGGCGTCCGGGCAGGGGCGGCTGGCAAGCCGCCCCTGCCTTTTCTGTCTATGACCATTTTACGATGCCGCCGGATTAACTTTCGGATGATTCTGCAGACGCGGGACTGGATTTACCGAACCTATTCCGCCATGTTCCTCCCAAGCCCCCGGTTAAGTGGGTGCATGTGCGGGTAGTCCGGGGGCTCCCGCAATCAAGTGAAAATGGGAGGATACCAGTAATGAAACGTCGTCAATTTATTCAGGCCGCCGGCCTTGGCGTCGCCGGCGCGGCAATCGCGGCTCCCGCGATCGCGCAATCGAATCCTGAAGTCAAATGGCGCATGCCGGCCAGCTGGCCGAAGTCGCTCGACACCATCTACGGCGGCGTCGAAACGATGTGCAAGGCGGTTTCGGACGCAACCGACGGCAAGTTCCAGATCCAGCCGTTCGCCGCTGGTGAAATCGTGCCGGGCCTGGCGATCGTCGACGCCGTGCAGAACGGCACCGTCGAAATCGGTCATACCGCGTCGTACTATTATTTCGGCAAGGACCCGACCTTCGGCTTTGGCACCTCGGTGCCGTTCGGCCCCAATGCCCGCATCAACCAGGGTTGGTGGACGCAGGGCGGTGGCCAGGAAGTGCTCAACGAGTTCTACAAGAAGTACAATTGCCGCGGCATCCTCGCCGGCAATACGGGCTGTCAGATGGGCGGCTGGTACCGCAAGGAGATCAACACGGTCGACGATCTCAAGGGCCTGAAGATGCGTATCGGCGGCTGGGCCGGCAAGATACTCCAGAAGCTCGGTGCGGTGCCGCAGCAGATCGCCGGCGGCGACATCTATCCGGCGCTGGAAAAGGGCACCATCGACGCGGCCGAGTGGATCGGTCCGTATGACGATGAAAAGCTCGGCTTCTACAAGGTTGCCCCGCATTACTACGCGCCGGGCTGGTGGGAAGGCGGCTCGATGCTGCTCGCCTTCGTCAACCTCGACAAGTGGAATACGCTGCCCAAGCACTACCAGGCGATCCTGGAGCAGGCCGGCCACGTCGCCAACACCACCATGATGGCGAAGTACGACCACCTGAACCCGCAGGCGCTGCGCCGTCTCATCGCCGGTGGCACCAAGCTGCACGTGTTCTCGCAGGCGATCATGGATGCCTCCTACAAGGCGACCATGGAATTGCACGCCGAAACCGCGGCCGGCAATGAAAGCTTCAAGAAGGTCAACGAGTCGATGATGGCGTTCAACAAGAACACCTATCAGTGGTTCCGTCTGGCCGAGAACACCTACGACCAGTACATGATGCGCGTGATGAGCGCCTGATCGCTCACCCGCTGTCGCCAAAAAGAGAAACCCCGGAGCCGCGAGGCCCCGGGGTTTTTTATTGTTTCCGGACTAGCGCCGAACGTTATTTAAAATTCGGCGGCGTGCTGTCGAAATTGAGCGACGGCATATCCAGTTGCGGGACGTCGATCTTCACGGTGTTCGGGTCGACGGTCGACTGGCCTTTCTTGTAGTGCATCACCATGGCCGGGAACGTGATGACGAGCGCCACCATGATGACCTGGATGACGACGAACGGCACCGCGCCCCAATAGATCTGGCCTGTGGTCACCGGCTCCATGCGCAGCCCGGTGACCCGGTCGTTATACGGATCGCGCGGCGCCACCGAACGCAGGTAGAACAGGGCGAAGCCAAACGGGGGATGCATGAACGAAGTCTGCATGTTGACGCCGAGGATGACGCCAAACCAGATCAGGTCGATGCCCAGCTTTTCCGCCGCCGGCCCAAGCAGCGGGATGATGATGAAGGCCAGCTCGAAGAAATCGAGGAAGAACGCGAGCACGAAGACGAAGATGTTGACGAAGATCAGGAAGCCGACATGTCCGCCCGGCAGCGACGTCAACATGTGCTCGACCCAGATGTGGCCGCTGACGCCGTAGAAGGTTAGCGAGAACACGCGGGCGCCGAGCAGGATGAATACCACGAAAGCCGACAGTTTGGCCGTCGATTCCACCGCCTGCCGGACCAGGTCCCAGCTCAGGCGGCGCTTCATGCCGCCGAGGATGAGCGCGCCGACCGCGCCCATGGCGCCGCCTTCGGTCGGCGTCGCCAGGCCGATGAAGATCGTGCCGAGCACCAGGAAAATCAGGAACAGCGGCGGCACCATCACGAAGGTGGTTTGCTGCGCCATGCGCGACAGGAAGCGGTAGCCGGTGGCTTTGTCGAGCAGCCAGTTCACAACCGCGATGCCGAAGGCGAAAACGATGCCGTAGAACATGCTCAGCACAACGTAGTCGGCGCCGTGCGATTGCGACCCGCGCATCGCGTACCAGGCAAAGAACCCGCTGGCGATGGCGAGGAACGCGAGCGAGATCAGGCCGCGATTGCCGTTGTCCTCGCGGAAGCCGACGGCTTCCGCCGGCAAGCCCGGCGTCGCCTTCGGATAGACCAGCGTGACAAGGAAGACATAACCGGCGTACAGCCCCGATAGCACCAGGCCGGGGATGAAGGCGCCTTCATACATGTCGCCGACGGAGCGGCCGAGCTGGTCGGCCATGACGATCAGCACCAGCGACGGCGGGATGATCTGCGCCAGCGTGCCGGACGCGGCGATGACGCCGGACGCGACGCGGCGATCGTAGCCATAACGCAGCATGATCGGCAGCGAGATCAGGCCCATCGAGATCACCGAGGCGGCGACGACGCCGGTGGTGGCGGCCAGCAGCGCGCCGACGAAGATCACCGCGTAGGCGAGGCCGCCGCGCACCGTGCCGAACAGCTGGCCGATGGTGTCGAGCAGGTCCTCGGCCATGCCGGAGCGTTCGAGCACCAGTCCCATGAAGGTGAAGAACGGAATGGCGAGCAGCGTGTCATTGTTCATCACGCCGTAGACGCGCTCGGGCAAGGCTTGCAGGAAGTCCGGCGAGAACTCGCCCAGCTCAATGCCGACGAGGGCGTAGATCAGTCCGACGGCCGCCAGCGAGAATGCAGCCGGATAACCCAACAGCAGAACTACGACCAGCGACGCGAACATAATCGGCGCCATATTTTCGATAAAGAAGGCCATCATGGAAATGTTCCCCGAATCCGTAAGCCGCGCTTAGCGCTTTTCAATCGCTTCGACAGTCCGTTCGACCTCGGCTTCGAGGGCGGTGACGGTCCGTTCGTGCGGATCCGGAATGAGCGCGCGCATCACGGCGATGCGCTTGATTAGTTCGGACAGCCCTTGGATGAGAAGGAGCGTGAAGCCGATCAGCACCAGCGACTTCGATGGCCACTGCGGCAGGCCGCCGGCATTGCCCGACTGTTCGTCGATCAGCGCCGACCGCAGGAAGAACGGCAAGCCCGTGATGATCATGACGACGCACCAGGGCAGCAGGAAGACCGTGTGGCCGACGACGTCGACCCAGTTTCGAAACGCCTTCGGCATCATGTTGTTCACGATGTCGATGCGGATGTGCTCGTTGGCCAGCAGTGTCCACGGCGAGCACAAAAGAAACACGACGCCGAACAGCACCCACTGCAATTCGAGCCAGGAATTCGATGAGATGTCGAACAGCTTGCGGATGATGGCGTTGGTGGCGGAGACCACCACTGCGGCCAGGATCAGCCATGCGATCCGCCGGCCGATCCAGGTGGTCGCGGCGTCGACCGCGCGCGAGGCGGGTAACAGTGCCTTAAGCCATGCGTCGAGAGCGCTCACTATTCGCTTCCCCCCTCAGATGGGCAAGGCGCCCATTCGGTCTCGGTTTTATTTTGACTTTACGCGCCCCACACGCGCGTGGTCCTAAAACCACCGCACTGTTAAGCCGATGCCAGCGCCAGCCGTCAATGGTGAAAATTGCGGCAGCAGGCGCTACAGGCACGCCTTTCGGCTAACGGCGGGGATAGCGGAATTGGCGGCGCCTGCCGGTATTTGAGGCGAGACGGGACGGGACGCCTAGCCGCCGGTCACGCTCATATGGCGCCCGAGGGCAGGGCGGCTCTGGCGGCGGTCGATAACGAAGTCATGGCCCTTGGGCTTGCGCAGGATCGCCGCGTCGATGGCGCGGTGGATCGTGTCGTCGCTTTCCGAGGCGCGCAGCGGCGCGCGCAGGTCGGCGGCATCTTCCTGGCCGAGGCACATGAACAAGGTGCCGGTGCAGGTGATGCGGACCCGGTTGCAGGACTCGCAGAAATTATGGGTCAGCGGCGTGATGAAACCGAGGCGGCCGCCGGTTTCCTTAACCCGCACGTAACGCGCCGGGCCGCCGGTCTGGTAGTCGATATCGTCCAGCGTGTAGCGCTCGGAAAGTCGCGCGCGCAGCATCGAGAGGGGCAGATATTGGTCGAGCCGGTTCTCGCCGACATCGCCGAGCGGCATCACCTCGATCACCGTCATGTCCATGCCGCGGCCATGCGCCCAGGCGATCATGTCGGCGATTTCGTCTTCGTTGACGTCTTTCAGCGCCACCGCGTTGATCTTGACGTTGAGGCCCGCGGCCTGCGCGGCATCGATGCCGGCCATCACCTTGTCGAGATCGCCCCAGCGGGTAATAGCGCGGAACTTGTCGCTATCGAGCGTATCGAGCGACACGTTGATGCGCTCGACGCCATGGCCTTTGAGCTCGGACGCATATTTCTCGAGCTGCGAGGCGTTGGTGGTGAGAGTTAGTTCCTTGAGCGCGCCGTTTTTGAGATGGCGCGACAACGAGGCGAACAGCGTCATGATGCCGCGGCGCACCAATGGCTCGCCGCCGGTGAGACGCAACTTGGTCACGCCCTTGGCGACGAAGGCGCTGCACAGCCGGTCGAGTTCTTCGAGGCTGAGCAGGTCCGCCTTGGGCAGGAAGCTCATATGCTCCGACATGCAATAGACGCAGCGGAAATCACAGCGATCGGTCACCGAGACACGCAGATAATTGATCGTGCGCGCGAACGGGTCGATCAGCGGGCGCGGCTTGAGGTCGTTTGAAATGGCGTCGAAGGCGAGGGCCATGGCTTGTTTCCATCGAAACTCGTCTGCACGCGCAAGCGCCCCTTGCTCATGCAACATCGTGCGAGCGCCTGTTCCTGAGCCGTTGTTCCAGAGCGTCGCGTCGCCATTCCATATAGGCAGTTCACGCCGGGATAGCCATACGGGCAATCATGCTGCGCTGCAGCGAGTTCAACGAAAAACGGCGCGCCAGTCTGGCGCGCCGTCGAAATCATCGAAAGGTGTGTGGCCTACTGCTGCTTAGGCGCCGGCCAGGGCGAAGCGCCCGATTGCGGCGCCGGAGCAGGTGCGGCCGCCGCGGCAGGCTTCGGCGCGGCGGCAGCCGGCTTGGCTGCCGGTTTCGCGGCGGGCTTCTTGGCTGCCGGCCGGCGCGGCTTGGCGGCCGGCTTCGGCGGCGGTGGGGCAGGGGTGAGTTCGACCATCACCGGATTGGGCCGCAGTTGCGTCGGACCGCCCTGATCGACCGGTTCAAGCGTTTCCTGCTCCGGCTGGTAGCCGTTGAGCGTGAAGGTGACGGTCAGCGGTGCGTCGACCGGCAGCGCCAGCGCGCACGGCGTCTTGCAGGTCTGTCCATTCGACGTCTTGGCATCGGCGCCGGGCGGCTCGGACTCAAACCGCACGGAGTCGAGCGTCGGGCCTGGCTTCAACCCGTCGAGGCTGAGCCAATCCGGCGTCGATGAACAACCGGCGAGGAGCAACCCGCCAACAGCAATCGCAATGACACGGTACATTGTATGATCCCGGTGCGGTCGAGCGAGGTCGCTCGCCCCCTCATTAATCAGATTACGAGGGACATTAAGGTGTGGCAATAAGTTGGCCTCTGTTAACCTTACCGCGTTAACCATAACTAAGGCAGAGGTTGCCTTAATTCAGCATCGGTCGGACGCGGCCAGACTTTCGATTTCGGCCGGCAACTGCGCGAAATGGCTGATGAGCCGGTCAGGCCCATATTCCGCCACGGGCCGTTCGCTGTAGCCGAAATCGACGGCGATGACGGGCAGCGTGGCGGCGCGCGCCGTGAGGATGTCGGTCTCGGAATCGCCGATCAGAATGGCGTCCGCCGGGTCGCCACCGGCCGCCAGGATGGTCCGGCGAAGAATTTCCGGGTCGGGCTTGGCCATGCCGAACGTGTCCTGGCCGCAGATCGCCGCGAAGCGTTGCTTGAGCTGCAGCTTGTCAAGCAGCAGCAAGGATTGGCGCTCGAATTTGTTGGTGCACACCGCGAGACGATGGCCGCGGGCGCTCAAGGCGTCGAGCGTGTCGGTGAGGCCGGGGAAGGGGCGGGATTCATCGGCGACATGCGCGGTGTAATGCTCGACGAAGTCATTGAACAATTCATCGAGTTGCCGCGGCGTCACCGTTCGTCCCTCGGCTTGCAACCCGCGCACGATCATGGCTCGCGCGCCGCCGCCGATCAGCCTGCGCGCTTCGGCATAGGGCACCGGCGGCAGGCTCTCGCGCGCGAAGACGACGTTGAGCGTCGCGACCAGATCGGGCGCGGTGTCGATCAGGGTGCCGTCGAGATCGAAGACGATGGTGGGAAGCGACATGATGCGATCGGGCTTTGCGAAACGGGAACTGTGAGACGGCGCGCCGGTGGGAGCCTGAAGCGATATGGGAATTTTTGCTAGCTGCCGCCGGCCATCGATGCAAGGCAAATGAGCCGTTGGAATCGGCATTTACGGCTATTCAGGCTCCGGGTTAGGCGCTAGAAATCCGGCCTCGAGGCCGGTTTCGAAAAGCCGCAGCTTCGCCGTTGCTCTCGATTTCGGAGACGACCATTGGGTAGCGCCGCCACAAATGCCGACGCTCAAAAACGGGCGGCCGCTGCGCGTGCTGTCGAATTTGTACAACCCGGGATGCGACTCGGCCTCGGCACCGGATCGACGGCCAAGCATTTCGTGGACTTGCTCGGCGAGCGCGTGCGCGCCGGGCTCAGCGTGATCGCGGTGCCGACATCGGAAGCGACCCGCGCACAGGCCGAGGCCTGCGGCATTGCGCTGACCACCCTCGATGAAACACCCGAGCTCGACCTGACCGTCGATGGCGCCGACGAAGTGGCGCCGGATTTCAGCATGATCAAGGGCGGCGGCGGCGCGTTACTGCGCGAAAAAATAGTGGCTTCGGCATCGGCGCGAATGGTGGTGATTACCGATGCGACAAAATGGGTCGATAAGCTCGGCGCTTTCGCGCTGCCGATCGAGGTCACCCCTTTTGGCTACGGCGCCACCTTGCGCGCGATCGAAAAGGCGATTACCGGCGTCCAGAGCGGTGGCCCGCTGAAGTTGCGGCACAGCAAAGACGGCCATGCTTTCGTCACGGATGGTGGTCACTGGATCGTCGACGCGAGCCTGCGCCGGATTGACGATCCCCATGCCTTGGCGCGCGCCCTGTCGGCCGTGCCGGGCGTCATGGAGCACGGGCTTTTTGTCGACCTTGCGTCAGTTGTGATTATTGCCGGTCCCGATGGCGTTAAAACCATTGAGCGGGCGCGGTAGGCCGAAACGGAGTTATGACCATGTCTTTCCTTCCTGCTACGCGCTATTGCCTCCGCATGACCGCGGTAGCGGCCATGCTGGTTCTGTCCGGCCCGGCTTTCGCCGCGCCGACGCCTGGCGCGCTCAAGGCGGCCGACGAAATCGTCAAGCTCACGGGGGCAACGGAACTGTTCGGGCCGTTGATCCCCGGCGTGGTGGAGCAGGCGCGGCTGTATTTTGTGCAGCAGAATCCGGCGCTCACCAATGACGCCAACGACGTCGCGGCGCAGTTGCGCAAGGACTATGAGCCGCGCGTCAATGAGCTTCAGGCCAAAGTGGTTGAGATTTATGCTTCGCATTTCACCGAGCAGGAATTGAAGGAAATTCTCGCCTTCTACGTCTCGCCGGTGGGCAAAAAGCTCTTGGTCGAGCAGCCGAAGCTTATCGATGAGAGCCTCAAATACGCGCAGGACTGGGCCGCGGCGTTTTCCGACGAAGTCATTGGCAAGATGCGCGAGGGCTTGAAGAAGAAAGGGCACAAGCTTTAATGAGGGGTGGCCGCCACGCGCCTTAAGCGCTTTGCCGGCGGAGCGCAGGCGGTCCATGGCACAAGCCCCCGGGGTCGAAACCCCAAAGTCGAAAGACTTCTCGCAAAACTCGAAATACGACGTCGATCTATTCGTCATCGGAGCGGGCTCGGGCGGCGTGCGCGCCGCGCGTATTGCCTCGAGCTATGGCGCGCGCGTCATCGTCGCCGAGGAATTCCGCGTTGGCGGTACCTGCGTGATCCGCGGCTGCGTGCCGAAGAAGCTTCTGGTCTACGCATCCCGGTTTTCACACGAATTTGAAGATGCGGCCGGTTTCGGCTGGACCGTGCCGCAACAGCCGACATTCAGTTGGCCGACGCTGATCGCCAACAAGGATCGCGAGATCGACCGGCTCGAAGCGGCCTATGTCGCAACGCTTGAACGTTTCAAGGTCAAGATCGTGCGCAGCCGCGCCGTTATCGAAGATCGTCACACCGTGCGCCTGTCGAGCGGCGAGACGGTGACTGCCGACAACATCCTGATCGCGACCGGCGGCTGGCCGCATATGGGCCCGCCGATTCCAGGTCTTGAGCACGCCATATCGTCGAATGAGGCGTTGCATCTGGCCGAATTGCCGAAGCGTATCGTTGTTCAGGGCGGCGGCTACATCGCCGTTGAGTTTGCCTGCATCTTCGCCGGCATGGGCAGCGATGTGACGCTGGTCTATCGCGGCGACAATATCCTGCGCGGCTTTGACGACGACATCCGCGAGCATCTGCGCAGCGAGATGCAGACACGCGGCATCAAGGTGCTGTGCGGTCATACGGTGACGGCAATTGACAAGACGGGCGACGAATACGTCGTGCACCTGTCCGACGGCAAAGCCATCGCTTGCGACAAGGCGATGTTCGCTATCGGCCGGCGGCCGAACGTCATGGGGCTCGGCATCGAAAATCTGGGCTGCAAGATCCACGAACACGGCGGTATCGAGGTCGACGAATATTCGCGCACCGCAGTGCCGAACGTCTACGCGGTCGGCGACGTCACCAATCGCGTCAATCTAACGCCGGTGGCAATCCGCGAAGGTCATGCCTTCGCCGATACCGTCTATGGCGGCAAGCCGACACGGGTCGATCATGCCGACGTGCCGACCGCGGTGTTCTCCGAGCCGGAGCTCGGCGTCGTCGGGCTGACGGAAGGGCAGGCGCGTGAACGGCTCGCCAAGGTCGACGTCTACAAGACCACGTTCCGGCCGATGAAGGCGACATTGTCGGGCCGCGCCGGCCGCGTCTTCATGAAATTGCTGGTCGACGGCATCACCGGTCGGGTGGTCGGGTGCCACGTCGCCGGGCCCGACGCCGGCGAACTGATCCAGGTCATCGGTATCGCCGTGAAGTTGGGGGCGACCAAGGCTGACTTCGACGCCACCATGGCCGTGCATCCGACCATGGCCGAGGAGTTGGTCACGATGCGCGAAAAGGCCGCCAGCTATAGCCGTCAGGCCGCCGAATAGCGGTTCGATCAGGGTTAACGCTGCGCGGTCTATTGGCTGGCCTCGGCCGGACAATTTCGTGTATAAACCCGCAAATTTGCTGGAGTAACCGCGATGCCCGAGCGCTGGGCGCCCGATAGCTGGCGCAATAAGCCCATTCTGCAGGTTCCGGACTATCCGGACCGGCAGCTTTTGGCCGACACCGAGAAGCAGCTTGCGACCTTTCCGCCGCTGGTGTTCGCGGGCGAGGCCCGCAACCTGAAAAAGTCGCTTGCGCGCGTCGCGGCCGGCGAGGCTTTCCTGCTGCAGGGCGGTGACTGCGCCGAGAGCTTCGCCGAGCATGGCGCCAACAACATCCGCGATTTCTTCCGTGTGTTCCTGCAGATGGCGATCGTCCTGACTTATGCCGGCGCCTCGCCGGTGGTGAAGGTCGGCCGCATTGCCGGCCAGTTCGCCAAGCCGCGCTCGTCTGGCACCGAGAAGAAGGACGGCATCGAACTGCCGAGCTATCGCGGCGACATCATCAACGACATCGCCTTCACGCCGGAAGCGCGCACGCCCGATCCGCGCCGGCAGATGGACGCCTATCGCCAGTCGGCGGCGACGCTGAACCTGCTGCGCGCCTTCGCCAAGGGGGGGTACGCCAGCGTCGAGAACGTGCATCGCTGGATGATCCAGTCGGTGAGCGACAGCCCGCAGTCCAAAGCCTATGCCGATCTCGCCGACCGCGTCTCCGGTGCGCTCGATTTCATGCGCGCTTGCGGGCTCACGTTCGCGGTCGACTCTGCGCTCGGTACTACCGATTTCTATACCAGCCACGAAGCGCTGCTGCTCGGCTACGAGCAGGCTTTGACCCGCATCGACTCGACGACGGGCGACTGGTACGCGACCTCGGGTCACATGATCTGGATCGGCGACCGCACGCGTCAGCACGATCACGCCCACATCGAATATGCGCGCGGCATCAAGAACCCGCTCGGCCTCAAATGTGGTCCCTCGCTCAAGCCCGACGATCTGTTGCGGCTGATCGACATTCTCAATCCGGAGAACGAGCCCGGCCGTCTGACGCTGATTGCGCGCTTCGGCGCAGAGAAGGTCGGCGAACATCTGCCGGCGCTCATTCGCGCGGTGCAGCGCGAGGGCAGGGTGGTGCTGTGGTCGTGCGACCCGATGCACGGCAACACCATCAGCTCGGCGTCGGGCTACAAGACGCGGCCGTTCGATCTCATCCTCAAGGAAGTGCGCTCGTTCTTCGACGTCCATGCTGCCGAAGGCAGCCATGCCGGCGGCGTGCATCTCGAAATGACCGGGCAGAACGTCACCGAATGCACCGGCGGCGCCCGTGCGATCTCGGATGACGATCTCAACGACCGTTATCATACGGTCTGCGATCCGCGGCTTAATGCCGAGCAGGCGATTGATCTCTCCTTCCTGCTGGCCGACCGGCTGCGTAAGGAACGCGAGGCCAAGCCGCTTCCGGCGGCGGCCGGCCTGTAACGGACCAAGCCAGCGTCGCGGGAGCGTCAGCGTTGCGCCTTTGGCAATTGCGGCTTGCAAGACCAAAACGGTAGAGATGGCGTCATGAGCGTTCGACCTGCCGACCGACTGGCGATCGCCTGCGCCCAGCTTAACTCGACTGTCGGCGACATCGCCGGCAATGCCGGGAAGGTGCGCCGCGCCCGCGACGAGGCGGCCCGCCAGGGCGCGGACATCGTTGTCTTTCCAGAACTGTTCATCGCCGGCTATCCGCCGGAGGATCTGGTGCTCAAGCCGGCCTTTCAGGCCGCGTGCCGCACCGAGATCGAGGCTTTGGCTCGCGAGACGGCGGCCGGCGGCCCGGCGCTGCTGGTCGGCACGCCCTGGGTCGAGGACGGCAAGCTCTATAACGCCGTGGCGCTGCTTGAGGCCGGCCGTGTTGCGGCGCTGCGGTTCAAGGTCGATCTGCCCAACTACGGCGTGTTCGATGAAAAGCGGGTGTTCGCGGCCGGCCCGCTGCCCGGGCCCGTCGGCTTCAAGGGTGTGCGCGTCGGCGTGCCGATCTGCGAGGACATCTGGGGCGAGGACATCGTCGAATGCCTCGCCGAGACCGGCGCCGAAATCCTGCTGGTGCCGAACGGCTCGCCTTATTGGCGGCAGAAGGGCGATGTGCGGCTCAACATCGCGGTGTCGCGTGTCACCGAGCAGGGCCTGCCGATGGTTTACGTCAACCAGGTCGGCGGCCAGGACGAATTGATCTTCGACGGCGTGTCGTTCGGGCTTAACGCCGATTGCTCGCTGGCGTTTCAAATGCCGGCCTTCGAGGAATCGATCGTCACCACGCGCTGGGTGCGGAAGGGCGGCACCTGGGTTTGCGAAGGCGGACCGGTGGTGGCGGCCGTCGAAGCGGATCGCGCCGACTATGCGGCATGCGTTATGGGTCTGCGCGACTACGTCAACAAGAACGGCTTCCCCGGCGTCGTCCTCGGCCTGTCGGGCGGTATCGATTCGGCGCTATGCGCGGCGATGGCCGTCGATGCACTGGGCGCCGATCGCGTGCGTTGCGTGATGCTGCCTTATAAATACACGGCGCAGGAGTCGCTCGACGATGCGGCGACGTGCGCCAAGGCGCTCGGCCTGCACTACGAAGTGCTGCCGATCGCAGCGGCGGTGGATGGGCTCGAGACGGCGCTGGCCGCGACCTTCGCCGAAACGCAACGCGACGTGACGGAAGAAAACCTTCAGTCGCGTGCCCGTGGCACGATTCTCATGGCCATCTCGAACAAGTTCAACCTGATGGTCGTGACCACGGGCAACAAGTCGGAAATGTCGGTCGGCTACGCCACGCTCTATGGCGACATGAACGGCGGCTACAATCCGATCAAGGATCTCTACAAGACCGAAGTGTTCCGGCTTTCCCGTTTACGCAACGGCTGGAAGCCTTCCGGCGCGCTCGGACCGGATGGAGTCGTCATTCCGGAATCGATCATCGTGCGGCCGCCGACCGCCGAATTGCGCGAGAACCAAAAGGACGAAGATTCTCTGCCGCCTTACGATGTGCTCGATCCTATCCTGGAACGGCTGGTCGAGCGCGAAGAGCCGATTTCCAGCATCGTCGCGTCCGGCTTTGCCCGCGACACCGTGGTGCGTGTCGAGCGGCTTTTGAACATTGCCGAATACAAGCGGCGGCAGGCCGCGCCCGGCGTCAAGGTGACGCTGAAGAATTTCGGCCGCGATCGGCGTTATCCGATCACCAACCGCTTCCGCGATTCCGGCGAGCCGTTGCCCAAGCCGGACATGTCGCTCGTCACCGGCCAACCGGCGAAGACCGAAGCCTTCGACTTCTAGAACCTGATTTACGAGAATCGACGAATCCTCCGCTCATCACCGCGCAGGCGCGGAGGATGATCCGAATGATAAATCGGATGCCGAAGACTTACGGCTGCTTCGCGGGCAGGTAGGTCGGCCCGACGCTACGCACTTCGGTGTTGGGTGCCTGTGTGTTCGCCGCCTGCGGTTGAGCGGTCTTCGGCACGGTGGGGCGGAGCGGTTTGCCGTCCGGGCCGGTGCGCTGTTGCGACATGCGCTTGGCGTTTTCTTCGGTTACCACGACATCGCCGGGCGCCACGGTCTGGTCGGTGCCGAGCGCCTTGAGCGCTTCTGCCCAGCTTTCGCCCGGTCGCCGGCAGCTGCACGATTTGTCGAGCGCTTTGCGATAGGCAAACGCCGCCGGCAGGGCGGTGTAAGGTTGGCCGTCGATCGAAACCGCCTGCGCCACGTCCTCGCCGGGGTTGTGGTAAGTGTAGAGTTGCACCTGCGCGGCCGGGCACATGCGCTGGCAGGCCTGCGCGTCTTCCTGGAAATGGTCCGGCGAGGTCGCAAACGAAATCGGGAAATAATAGCCGTCGCACGAGCGCACGCAGATGGTGCGATAGGTGCCGCCCACCTGACCCTGCGGCGTCGAATAGATGCCGGTGTTGTTGTTGCCGCCGAACAGGCGGTCGAAGAAGCCGCCTTGCTGGCCTTGAATGGCTGCCGAACGATATTGCGCGCCGCAGTTATTGTCGCCGAGCGCGATCAGCAAGGACTGGCGTTGTGCGGCGCGTTCGGCGGTGCCGCCGCTAAGCTGTTCAAGTGCGACCTGGAGGCGTTCGAGCGCCGATCGCTGCTGGCCGATCTGGCGATTGATGGCGCCGCATTGCGGCGGCGGGTTGGAGAAGATCGAGAAAAAGCCTGAGCTTTCGCAGCCGTTCTGACGGCCCTGCGACACCAGCCGATCCACTTCGTATTGCTGGCGGTTGACAGCGTCCTCGGCACGCCTGATGCGGTCGGCGCGCGCCGGATCGGCATTGCCGCGGTCAAGCGAGGTCAATTGCGCTTCGAGCCGCTGGCAGGTCGGATTGGCGGATGGCGCCGGAGCGGTCTGGCTGTAAGCGGCGGAGGCCGTGATCAGCATCAAGCCAGCGACGGCCATCGGACGGGTCAGTAAATTCATGCGGCGCACTCTAGTCGAAAAATCATGGCCAAGCGAGGACGAGGCAAAGACGAGACAAGGACGAGACGAAGACGGCGCGGCAGCGTTAATGCGCCCGCCGGCTCTCCGAACGCAGGTTCCAGAGCACGCCGGCGATGATGATCAGCGCGCCGACCAGCACCCAGATATCGAGGGCTTCGCCGTAAAACGCCCACCCGACAACGGCGATGAGCGGAATACGCATGAAATCGAGCGGCACCACCAGCGTCGCGTCGCCGGCGCGGAATGCATTGCTCAAACAGAAGTGCGAGGTCAAGCCTGCGATTCCGACCGCAATTGCGGGCAAAATGTGGCGCAGATCGTAGATGCTCGGGTCGAGAAAAACCGACGGATGGCTACCGGCGAGCGACAGGGGAAACTGAATGACCGCCATCCAGAACAGGATGCCGAAGGTCGACTGTGTGGCCGTCAGCTTCTTGGTCACGATCATCATGATGCCGTAACCGACTGCGGCCAACAGGACGAGCCCGGCGGCCGGATTGAAGCTGGCAATGCCGGGCCGCAGGATGATCAGAACACCGACGAGGCCGAGAACCACGACGCCGGCGCGGCTGACCGTCATGCGCTCGCCGAGAAACCACGCGGCGAACAGCGCGGTCCAGGCCGGTGTCGTGAATTCGAGCGCGAACACAGTGGCCAATGGCAGCATCGTCAGGCTGATGGCCCAAGCGAATTGTGCGGCATAGTGGATCGTGTTGCGGAACAGATTGAGTTTCATGTTCCGTGGCTGCGCCAGTAACCGTAATTCCGGCCGGATCAGCATGAGCGTGAGTAGAACAACCAGCGACATGCCGCTGCGAATGGCGAGAATTTCAAAGATGCTCAAACCGGCAAGCGACAATTCGCGAATCGACACCGCCATCGCCGAGAACGACAGCAGGGCGCCAACCATCCAGAGTACGACGCGGACGAGATTGGAGGCGGTCACGGGCGGTTTCGCGTCTGTTGAGAGAGAGCGGGAATCTGCGCCCGGCAGGGCAGGCGCTTATTCGGCGTCGGGCTGATTTTCGGGTCGCGCTTTGTCGAAGGCGGGCAGCTTAAGGCACGCTGTCTCGACGCTCACGATCTTGGGAAACGCGTCAAGCGGCACTTTGAGCCGTCGCGCGTTAAAGACCTGCGGCACGAGGCAGAGATCGGCGAGCGTCACATGCGAACCGAAGCTGTATGGCCCGGGCGCGATCATCCGTTC
>JBAZSM010000082.1:0-17648 GCA_041662425.1 Pseudolabrys sp. | reverse complement strand
CTGGCTCAATGTCGTCACCGTCATCTCGGCGGCGATCCTGATCGGCGCCGAAGTGTTCGGCGCGGCCTTCGCCGGCTCCTGGGCGCTCGCCACGCTGTTAGAGATCGGCTCGACCGGCCAGCGCATCCTCGACGGCATCTTCGTGATCGGCGGCATCGTCGTCATGGCGCAGTTCGTCCGCTTCGCGCACCGCATCGAGCCGTTCACGGCGCGCGCCTAACGCCGACGACGCGCGAGCGTTCCGAGAAAAGTTAAGGATGATTTGCCGCGCGGAGAAGAAATTCTCTTGCACCGCGCGAAAAAGATGTTATTTCAGCTTTGCCCAATTTCGCACGTGCCTGTGGTCGTGTGTCAATCGGTAGGTAGCGGGACAAGAGGCCCGCCAGCCGCCTGAGGTAAGCGAGCTCCTCCCACGGGAAGAGTAAGTAGCCTCAAGTCTTCTGATTGGCAGCCGGAGGCGAAACCGGCGCACTCTGCTCTCCGCAGGGGACGCGACTTAAAGCAACGACGGAGCGGGCTTCTTTGGTCTCTGCTGGCCTTCCACCGCCAGCGACGGGTCACCGACGAGGCTTGTCCATCTTTGCCAGCAGTGCGGCGGGGTCTCCCCTCCAAGCCAAGGCAGCATTTGCGGTTAAGAGCGTAAGGCACGGCTGCGTCCCCATCGCGCACCGGTCCAAGGGCTCCTACACCTCGAAATCGAACGGCTAGAGCCGTTCCTTGAGCTGGGAGTGTGTTCGATGACCGAGCGCATCCGTGAATTCCTGCGTGACCGCCACGAGCGCGGCATCGACGAGGGCCCCGTCCTGGTCGTTGACCTCGACGTGGTCAAGGATAACTACACCACCTTTGCCAAGGCTTTGCCCGACACGCGCGTGTTCTACGCCGTGAAGGCGAACCCGGCGCCGGAGGTGCTGGCCTTGCTCGCCAAGCTGGGTTCCTGCTTCGACACCGCCTCGGTCCAGGAGATCGAGATGGCGCTCGCGGCCGGCGCCACGCCCGACCGCATCTCGTTCGGCAACACGATCAAGAAGGAACGTGACGTCGCGCGCGCCTACGCGCTCGGCATCCGCCTCTTCGCGGTCGACTGCCAGGCCGAGGTCGACAAGATCGCCCGCGCGGCGCCCGGCTCGAAGGTCTTCTGCCGCATCCTGTCGGATTGCGCCGGCGCCGAATGGCCGCTGTCGCGCAAGTTCGGCTGCGAGCCCGGCATGGCCGTCGACGTCCTGGAGCACGCGCTGCGTCAGGGTCTGGAGCCTTACGGCGTCTCGTTCCATGTCGGTTCGCAGCAGCGCAACCAGCATGCTTGGGACCGTGCGCTGGCTTCGGCGGCGTCGGTGTTCAAGGAGTGCGGCGAGCGCGGCATCAACCTGTCGATGGTCAACCTGGGCGGCGGTTTCCCGACCAAGTACCTGAAGAGCGTGCCGACGGTGAAGACCTACGGCAACGCCATCTTCAAGGCGCTTCGCAAGCACTTCGGCAACCGTATCCCGGAAACGATCATCGAACCGGGCCGCGGCATGGTCGGCAATGCCGGTCTGATCGAGACCGAAGTCGTCCTCGTCTCGAAGAAGAGCGAGGAAGACGACGTGCGCTGGGTCTACCTGGACATCGGCAAGTTCGGCGGTCTCGCCGAGACGATGGACGAGTCGATCCGCTACGCGATCAAGACGCCGCGTGACGGCGACGTGATGGCCCCGTGCGTGCTCGCCGGTCCGACCTGCGACTCGGCCGACGTGCTGTACGAAAAGCAGCCCTACCCGCTCCCGGTCAGCCTGGAGATCGGTGACCGGCTGCTGATCGAAGGCACCGGCGCCTATACGTCGACCTACTCGGCGGTGGCGTTCAACGGTCTGCCGCCGTTGAAGACGTATCACATCTGATCGCTCCGCGATCGGGGTCACATCTGATCGCTCCGCGATCGGGTCACATCTGACGGTCACGCCCGTCTGACGGTTAAGGGAGGCGGTTCTCCGCCTCCCCCTTTCCTCAACACTCGAATTGACGGCGCCAGGGCGCGTGCTGATGCACGCCGTTGGCGGGGAAGGAATGCGACCATGATCCACATTCGTAACGAACGGCTCGCCGACCTCGACGCGCGCGAAGCGCTGCTCGATGCCTCGTTCGGCGAGACCCGCACTCGCAAGTCGTCGGAGCGCCTGCGCGAAGACCGCCTGCCGGCCGAAGGCCTGTCCTTCATTGCGTCGGAAGGTCGCCGCGTCATCGGCACCGCCCGACTGTGGAACGTCTCCGTCGGAAACGGCAAGGACGCGCTGCTGCTCGGCCCGGTCGCGGTGGCTGAAGACTGCCGCAGCAAGGGCCTCGGCGGTGCCATGGTGCGCCCGGCGATCCGGAATATTACGAGCGCTTCGGCTTCTCAGGCGCCAGGACCGGCGCGCTGTGGATGCCGGGCCCGTTCGAGCGGCACCGCCTGCTCGGCCGCGAACTCGTGGCCGGCGCGCTCGACGGCGCGCGCGGCATGATCGCACCCGCCGGCCGCCTCATCCCGGTCCCCGACCTCAACGCACTCGTGGCGCAGGATGCCCGCGCCTACGGTCTTCGCAGTGCGCGTCCGCGCGCCGCGTAAGCCTGAAAAACAGCCGTAAATCCGGCAGAAAATCGTGGACGCCGCGTGCTAATCACGCGGCGTCTCTTTCGTTCGTCACACGTGGCGGATATCACCTGAACGATGGCTGGAGGATTGAACCATGGCTGATTGGCCCGTCTACGCAACCATTACCGGACCGATTGTCATGGTCGGCTTCGGCTCGATCGGCAAAGGCACGCTGCCGATGATCGAGCGGCATCTCAACTACGACAAATCGCGCGTCACCGTGCTCGATCCCAAGGACGAAGGCCGCAAGGCGCACTGCGAGAAGCACGGCGTGCGCTTCATCCAGCAGGGCCTGACCCGGGACAATTACCGCGAGGTGCTGACGCCCCTGCTCACGCAAGGCGGCGGCCAGGGCTTCTGCGTCAACCTGTCGGTCGATACCGGCTCGGTCGACATCATGGAGCTGTGCAACGAACTCGGCAGCCTCTACATCGACACCGTCAACGAGCCGTGGCTCGGTTTCTATTTCGACACGTCGAAGGGCGCGGAAGCGCGCTCGAATTATGCGCTGCGCGAGACCACGCTCGCCGCCAAGAAGGCGCGCAAGCCCGGCTCGACCACCGCGGTGTCGTGCTGCGGCGCCAATCCGGGCATGGTCTCGTTCTTCGCCAAGCAGGCGCTGCTCAATGTCGCGGCCGACCTGAAGCTCAACGTGCCCGAGCCGAAGACCAAGGCCGAATGGGCCGACCTGATGCGGCAGGCCGGCATCAAGGGCATCCACATCGCCGAGCGCGATACGCAGCGCTCCAAGACGCCGAAGCCGCCGGAGGTGTTCGTCAACACCTGGTCGGTCGAAGGCTTCCTGTCCGAGGGCATGCAGCCGGCCGAACTCGGCTGGGGCACCCATGAGAAATGGATGCCGGAGAATGCGCATTCGCATGAGACCGGCTGCGGCGCGGCAATCTACCTGATGCAGCCCGGCGCCAATACGCGCGTGCGCACCTGGTGTCCGACGCGCGGCGCGCAATACGGCTTTCTCGTCACCCACAACGAGTCAATCTCGATCGCCGACTATTTCACCGCGCGCGACGCATCGGGCAAGGTAACTTACCGGCCGACCTGCCACTACGCCTATCATCCGGCGGATGACGCCGTGCTGTCGCTGCATGAACTGTTCGGCTCGGGCACGATGCAGACGAAGCATCACATCCTCGAGGAGGACGAGATCGTCGACGGCATCGACGAGCTCGGCGTGCTGCTCTACGGCCACGGCAAGAACGCCTACTGGTTCGGCTCGCAGCTCTCCATCGAGGAAACGCGGGCGCTTGCGCCCTACCAGAACGCCACGGCCCTGCAGGTGACCTCGGCCGTTATCGGCGGCATGGTCTGGGCGCTGGAGCATCCGAGCGAGGGCATCGTCGAGGCCGACGAGATGGACTTCCATCGCCTGCTGGAGATTCAGTTGCCTTATCTCGGCCCGGTCAAGGGATACTACACCGACTGGACGCCGCTCGCCGGCCGTCCGGGATTGTTCCCGGAAGACCTCGACACGTCCGATCCGTGGCAGTTCAGGAACGTGCTGGTACGTTAGTCTTACTTATCCCTCCCCGCTCGCGGGGAGGGTGGACGCGAGCGTTAGCGAGCGGCCGGGTGGGGAGCGTCCCGTAATTCTTCGATAGATAACCCCACCCCGATTGCACTTCGTGCAATCGGCCCTCCCCTTTCAGGGGAGGGATAAAAGAAGTCATAGCGTCAGTACCCTTGCATCGCCCTGGTCGGTGCCCATGGCCAGTACCTGGCCGGTCTGATTCCAGGTGAGGGCACTGACGCTCTGGCCGTCGGCCTCGCGCGCCATAATGAGCGCGCCGTCATCGAGACGCACCAGCAGCACCGTGCCATCGGCAAAACCAGCGGCGCAGACCGGCTGCTTCGGATGACAGGCGACGCGCGTGCAGCGCGCCTGAGACGCCGCATACATGGTCGGCTGCTTGCCCATCGGGCCGTCCTTGCCGTCGAACGGCCACAGGATCAGTTGCTCGAAGCCCGAGGTCGCGAGCACACCGCCATCATGCGACCATGACAGCGAACGCACCCGCGCCGAATAGCCGGACATGCGCATGTGCTTGGCATCGGCAAGACGCCAGCCATGCAGCGTCGATTCCTGCATCATGGTGACGAGAAAGCGGCCGTCCGGGCTGACGGTGACGCCGAGATGCGAACCCTTCCATTCCAGCGTCTCCGGCTTGGCACCGGCGGCGTTGGGAAACCAGAGCGTGACGCCATTGTAATGCGCGATGGCGACGCGGAAGCCTTTCGGAAAGAAAGCCAGCCCGCCGACCGTCGAGGCTGCCTGATATTCGCGAACCTCGCCCTTGCCGGTGCGGACACGCGCCGTCTTGCCGGTCGACCACGACACCGCGCCGTCGGGACCGAGCGCGACCTGATCGATCCAGCGCTTGCGTTCGTCGGTCGCCAGAACTTCGGTGTTGCCGTCGCGATCGATCGCGACCAGCCGGCCATCGTCGCCGCCGGTGACAATGCGCAAGGCATCCGCCGCGCTGACCAGAATGCCGCCGTCATGCACAGCCACGCGCGTGCGCTTTTCGACGGCCGCGAACAGCAGCGCTTCCTCACCGAGCACGAAGACCGGCGTCTGGCGCAGGAAGTGCGCGCCGACGATCGTCGAGCCTTCGGCTTCGCTGACGATGCGCGCGCGATCGGCGAGTGAGGGCAAGGGGGTGTTGAGGTCGGTCATTGATGCCGCGTCGGTTGTGCTCTTCACCCTCCCCTGGAGGGGGAGGGTCGACGCGCGAAGCGCATCGGGGTGGGGTGATTTTTGACAGCTTCAATCGAGAAGGTCACCCCCTCCCGGTCCGCTATCGCGGCATAGCCGCTGCCGCGCAGCGGCGTCGAGAGAGGGACGGCGGCCGGAAGGCCGCCTATCCGCCTCCCCCCCCAGGGAGAGGTGAAGAGAGGGTGCGGCCAGCGCTTTAAGCCACGCAGCTCTCGAAACCCTTGCGGATCTTGTCTTCCGGCAGATGGCGGCCGATGAAGACGATGCGGCTGAGGCGGGCCTCATCGTCCTTCCATTTACGCTGATGGTCGCCATCCAGGATCATGTGCACGCCCTGGAACACGAAGCGCTCGTCGTCGTCCTTGAACGACAGGATGCCCTTGCTGCGCAGGATATCCTTGCCTTCGGTCTGCACCAGTTCCTGCACCCACGGGAAGAACTTGTCCGGGTTGAGCGGCTTGTCTGTCGATAGCGAGATCGATTGCATGTCCTCGTCGTGATAGTGCTTCAGGCCGTGGCCATGATGGTGATGGCCGTGATCGTGACCGTGGTCGTGATGATGATCGTGGTCGTGATCGTCGGCGGTCAGAAACTCCGGCTCGATTTCAAGAATGCGATCGAGATCGAAGGCATTGCGGCCGAGCACATCCTTGATGTCGACCTGCGCGCGCGTGGTCCGATGCAGCTTGGCGTAAGGATTGATGGCACGGATGCGGGCCTCGACCTCGTCGAGTTCGGCTGGCGACACGAGATCGGTCTTGTTGAGCACGATCACGTCGGCGAAGGCGATCTGGTTCTTGGCTTCCGGCGCGTCCTTGAGACGATCCTTGAGCCACTTGGCGTCGGCGACGGTGACCACGGCATCGAGCCGGGTCTTGGCGCCGACATTCTCGTCCATGAAGAAGGTCTGCGCCACCGGCGCCGGATCGGCCAAGCCCGTGGTCTCGACGATGATGGCGTCGAACTTGCCCTTGCGGCGCATCAGGCCGTCAATGATGCGGACGAGGTCGCCACGCACCGTGCAGCAGATGCAGCCATTGTTCATCTCGAACACTTCCTCGTCGGCGTCCACCACGAGGTCGTTGTCGATGCCGATCTCGCCGAATTCGTTGACGATGACGGCGAATTTCTGCCCGTGCGGCTCGGTCAGGATGCGGTTGAGCAAGGTGGTCTTGCCGGCGCCGAGATAGCCGGTGAGCACCGTAACGGGGATCTTGCCGCTGTCGGGGGCGGCCGCGGAATTGGCATCGGTCATTGGAGGTCACTTTTTTGGAAATGATCGGCTTGCGGCAGACATATAGGACGTCGCCGCCGGGCGTGCAAAATGCCCTGCCAAACGCGCGGCCACCACGCTTTCGAGAGAAAATTCGGGTGCAAAAACAAGAAGGCCGCCCGCAGGCGGCCTTCGCAGTCGTCGATTGGGACGGCTTGTCTTAGCGGCAGCGCACGTAGTGACGGCGGCCGTAACGGTCGTGGTAGTAGCAGCGGCCCGGGCGGGTCGAGTCCGCGATAATCGCGCCAGCCGCGGCGCCCACCAGACCGCCGGCGACAGCGCCGCCAACCGAGTTCGAGGCGAGACCGCCAATGAGCGCGCCGGCGCCGCCGCCGATCAACGCACCACCAGCAGCGCGATCCTGACGCGCGGTCTCACAACCGGCGAGCGCAAGGGCCATCACAGAGACAAGCATAACCTTCTTGAACATGTTCATTCTCCCGGAATGTCGATTTGACGTGTGAATCGATATAGGCCCCAAAAATAACATATGGCCCGCTGCTCAATGCTTGATCTAGGACAAGAGTTCCCGATGTGGCTTCCACATTGTTGACGCAGTCGAGGAAATTGTCAGCCTTGGATGACCTTGACCTGGGTACCGACCGGAACGCGCTCGTAGAGGTCGAGAATGTCCTGATTATACAGGCGGATGCAGCCGCTCGATACTGCGGTACCGATGGTCTCGGGCTCGGTCGTGCCGTGCAGTCGGAAATAGGTGTCGTGGCCGTCGCGATAGAGATACAGCGCGCGCGGGCCAAGCGGATTGTTCGGGCCACCTTCCATGCCGCCGGCATAGGAGCGGTACATCGGGATCGCCGCCATCATGGTCGCGGTCGGAGTCCAGCGCGGCCATTTTTCCTTGCGGCCGATAATGGCGGTACCGCGGAAATTGAGGCCCTCGCGGCGGCCGACGCCGACGCCGTAGCGGATGGCCTTGCCGCCCGCCTCGACCAGATAAAGCCGGCGCTGCGGCACGTTGACGACGATCGTCCCCGGCTTCTCATTTCCGCTCCACGACACTTCGGTGCGCGCAAGGCTGGGGTCCACGACCTCGACGGCTGAGATCTGGTGGCCGCCATCGGTCAAGCCGTTGTAATTGGCCGTCACGCAGCCGGCGGCAAACAGAGGCAAGCCAAGGGTAAAGGCCCGCCGGCTCAAGAGAACGGCGGATTGGGTCGTCATTTTCGGGCGCTGCATGAATCACTCTGAATGGTTAGCGTGCATTTTGCGGACCATTGCCCAGCCATGCAACAAGTCTACGACGAAACCCACACGATGTGGCGCGAAAGAGACAACAGCCTCACGCAAAGAGCTTGATGCGCGGCGCACCCGCTTCCGCCCTTTACCACGCCGATTAACGACGAAAGCAGGCTCGGATACGCGTCGCGCCGCCCGCTGATATTGTCGCCTTAGCCCGACAGATCAGTGATGCCGTTTGTCCGGGCGAGAGGCAGCCGGGTGGTCAAACATCCGGTTGCCTCGCTTACGTTCAGGGCCGTTTTTCGGGGCCGCTGGACCGGCGCCGGGCCTATCCGGAACAAGTTTCACAGCGATTTTTCAGGTTTGTTCACTCTTGGAGCCTAGGCTTGAAGGGAACAACGGGCATCGCCTCGGCGTGTCGTCGCATTTTTGGGTCCGGTCATGTCGTTAGCCGCTGTCGAGAATTTCCTTCAGAATGCGCGAGCCCAGATCTCGCAACGCGACATCAATGAAAGCTATTTGCGAGCGCTGACCGAGATGACCCGCGAGATCAAACGTCTCGAAGACGAGATCCGCCGCATCCAGCGCGATGTGCGCGTCAGCCGCCGGTTCGGCTGATTATCGAGAGCCCGGGCGCTTTCTGAGTTCATAGCGCCCTTCCGCGACAATCTGCACCAGATCGCAGCCGCTTTCGTTCGCGAAGGCGCGTAACGCCGACCGTGCGAACGGGTCCGGCTCGCCCGGCGGAAACAGCCCGGCGAACTGGCTGTAGCTGAGGTCGAAGATGTGCCCTTCCGGCATGTCGCCGAGATAGCTTTTCAGCACGTCGCGCGTGAGCATCGCGGTCATGGGAACGTCCTTCGCGCGTCGCCGCGGTGGCGACGGCCCCTGATAGCGCCGGTGCCCGCAGGATCAAGCCATCTCCGCCATAATCTTGCCAGAAGCTATGTTATAATATTACATTACTGGCCCGGACCGGCCTGCCCCCCATAAAGGACTGCCCATGCGCATCCGTATCGCCTCCGTTTTCGCCCTCCTCGCGGCTACCGTCGCCGCCGTGCCGGCCCAGGCCGCGGACTCCCAGATCGCGGTGGTCGCGGCGGAGAACTTCTACGGCGATATCGCTCGCCAGATCGGCGGGGCACACATTTCCGTCGCCAGCATCATGAACAATCCGGATCAGGACCCGCATCTGTTCGAAACCACGCCCGGCGTGGTGAAGCAGATCGCCGATGCCCGCATCGTCATCCTCAACGGCGCCGACTACGACCCGTGGATGAGCAAGCTGATGCAGGCAGCGCCGCGCCCCAACCGCATCGTCGTCAATGCCGGTCAGATCGTCGGCGCCAAGGCCGGCGGCAATCCGCATCTGTGGTACGCGCCGGCGACGATGCCGGCCGTTGCCAAGGCAATCGCCGCGGCCTTCACCAAAACGGACGCCGCGCATGCCGCCGATTACGCCGCCGGGCTCGACAAGACGCTCGCCCAGCTCGAGCGCATCACGCAGCGCGTCGGCCAGATCCGCGACAAGCATAAAGGCAAGGCCGTGACCGCGACCGAGCCGGTCTTCGGCCTGATGGCGCAGGCGATCGGGCTTCCCATGCGCAACGAGAAATTCCAGCTCGCGATGATGAACGACACCGAGCCGAGCGCCCGCGACGTCGCCGCTTTCGAGGACGACCTGAAGAACCACAAGGTCAAGGTGATGATCTACAACAAGCAGGTCTCGGAGAAGCTCACCGAGCGCCTGCTGTCGATCGCCAAGGACGCCAAGGTGCCGGTGGTCGGCGTCACCGAGACCCAGCCCGCCAATGTCTCGTTCGTTGACTGGATGACCGGCGAACTGGACGCGCTCGACAAGGCGCTCGACGGCCCGAATTCGTGAGCACTATTCCGATCCGTCATTCCGGGACGGTCCGCAGGGCCGGACCCGGAATCCAGCGGCATACGCCTTGTTCATATCTGGATTCCGGGTTCTCCTGCTGCGCAGGAGTCCCGGAATGACCAACGACATTATCGTCGAACTCGACCGCGCCACCATCGCCATCGATGGACGCGCGGTGCTGCGTGACATCAGCTTCGCCATCCAGGCGGGCGAATTCGTCGGCGTGCTCGGCCCGAACGGCGCCGGCAAGACGACGCTGATGCGTTCCATTCTCGGACTGCTCAAGCCCGGCGCCGGGCGCTTGACGGTCTTCGGCCGCGAACCCGAACGCGGCAACGCCGCGATCGGCTACCTGCCGCAACTGCGCACGGTGCTACCCGACCTGCGGATCCGCGGCATCGATTACATCGCCAGTTCGCTCAACGGCGAACGCTGGGGCTTGCCCTCGCTCGCGGCCAAAGACCGTCACGCCATCGAAGAAACGCTCAACGCCGTCGGCGCGCACGATCTGGCGCAGCGGCCGCTATCCGACATGTCGGGCGGCGAGCGTCAGCGCCTGTTGCTCGCCCAGGCCCTGATGGGCAATCCCAAACTGCTGCTGCTCGACGAACCGCTCATCAGCCTCGATGCACGCCATCAGGAAGTCGTCATCGACGTGGTGCGCCGGATCGCGCGCGCGCGCGGCATCACGGTGCTGTTTTCGGCGCACGAACTCAATCAGTTGCTGGGCGCCATCGACAAGGTGCTGTATCTCGGCAACGGCCAGGCGGCGCTCGGGCCTGTCGACGAGGTCGTCACCGCGCCGGTGCTGTCGCGCCTCTACGGCACCGAGATCGAAGTATTGCGCGCCGGCGGCCACATCTTCGTCATGTCGCGCGGCCGCGACATGGAGCGCGACGCGCATATGCACGATCACGATCACGGGCATGAGCATCATGACCATGGGCATCAGCATTAATCCGGTCATTCCGGGACGTCGCTGGATTCCTCGTTCGCGCTTTCAGCGCGCCCCGGAATGACTGAAGAGGAAAACTCGTGTTCCAATACGAATTCATCACCAACGCCTTCATCGCCGCCGGCATCGTCGCCGTGGTGTCGGGGCTGACCGGCTATTTCCTGGTGATGCGCGGGCAGACTTTCGCCGGCCACGCGCTGTCGCATATCGGCTTTGCCGGCGCGACCGGCGCCGGGCTCATCGGGCTGTCGATGCTGTGGGGGCTGGTCGGCTTCACGCTGATCGCCGGCATCGCCATGGGACTGATGAGCGAGCGTCTTGCCAACCGCGACGTCGCCATCGGCGTGGTGCTGGCGCTGGCGCTCGGATTCGGCCTTCTGTTCCTGCACTACTACACGTCGTTCGCGACGCAGGCGACGGCGCTTTTGTTCGGCAATGTGCTGGCGGTTGACCGCACCATGATCGGCGCGCTCGCCGGTCTCGGCGCCGTGACGCTGGTTTCGCTCGGCGCGATCATGCGGCCGCTGATCTTCGCGACGCTGCAACCGGAACTGGCCGAGGCCAAGGGCGTGCCGCTGCGCTTCATTTCGACCGCCTTCCTCGCCATCGTGGCTTTGGCGGTGGCGGCCTGCGCGCAAATTGTCGGCGTGCTGATGGTGTTCACGCTGATGGTCGGGCCGGCGGCGTCGGCCCAGCGCATCGTCAGCGGGCTGTGGGGCGGGCTGGCGCTGGCCGCGCTGCTTGCGCTCGCCGAGGCCTGGCTCGGCATCGTCATCGCCTATGAGACCGATTGGCCGGTCAGTTTCTGCATCGCCGCGCTGAGCGCGATTGCATATTTTGTGGCCATCGCAATTCCAAAGGCCCGCCCCGCGGCCTGATGCTGCATTGCAGCGAAGCGTGACTGAACTTTAGTTGCGTGGCGCGACCAAGTGTTGCGAATTTCATCGAGCAATCGGAATCGCCATTGGGCTTCCGGCCCGCTAAAAGGGCCGCAAGGCGGCCGCATCATGGCCGGCTACTCACGAATGGTGGAGGACGCGCTATTATGACCTATTCCAAATTTGTCCGTTACGGTTTGCTGGCCGCGGCCGTCACGCTGGCCCCGATCGGCGCTCAGGCCGAGCAATTCATCAATATCCTGACCGGCGGAACCGGCGGCGTTTATTACCCGCTCGGCGTCGCGATCTCGAAGATCTACGCCGAGAAAATCAAGGATTCGAAGCCGACCGTGCAGGCCACCAAGGCCTCGGTCGAAAACCTCAACCTGATCCAGCAGGGCAAGGGCGAACTCGCCTTCACGCTCGGCGACTCGCTTGCCGACGCCTGGAACGGCAATGCCGAAGTCGGCTTCAAGGCCAAGCTCGACAAGCTGCGCACGGTGGCCGCGATCTACCCGAACTACATCCAGATCGCCGCGCTCAAGGATTCCGGCATCAAGACCCTCGCCGATCTCAAGGGCAAGCGTCTGTCGGTCGGCGCGCCGAAGTCCGGCACCGAGCTCAACGCCCGCGCCATCCTCGAAGGCGCCGGCATGAGCTACAAGGATCTCGGCAAGGTCGAGTATCTGCCGTTCAACGAGTCGGTCGACCTGATGAAGAACCGTCAGCTCGACGCCACGCTGATCTCGGCCGGTCTCGGCGTCTCGGCAATCCGCGATCTGTGCGCTTCGGTCGAATGCGTCATCGTCGAGATCCCGAAATCGGTGGTCGACAAGATCGGTACGCCGTATCAGGCGGTGACCATCCCGGGCGGCACCTATCCGGGCAATGACAAGGACGTCAGCGCCGCCGCCGTGCAGAACTATCTGGTCACCCGCGCCAATCTATCGGATGACGTGGTCTATCAGATGACCAAGGACATCTTCGACAATCTGCCGACACTGCAGGCCGCCCATGCCGCCGCCAAGGCGATCAAGCTCGAAGCAGCCGGCAAGAACCCGCCGGCGCCGCTGCATCCCGGCGCGGCGAAGTTCTATAAAGAAAAGGGCGTGATGTAACTCACGCTCGCTCGGCGGTGCGAAGGCCCATGGCCCTCGCACCGCTTTTTCTTCTTCGTTATTCCAGGGCGCGAGCGCCCGCTGCGCGCCGCGGAATGACGAAAACCAGTATCTCCCGCAGGATCAATCCATGACCGACGTCGACGTCGCCGCCCTCCAGCCCGGGGCCCCTATCCCCGGCCAGACCAAAGCAGAAGCCAAGCTCGAAAAGGGCTGGGGCGCCGATTTTGAAGGCCGTTCGCTGTTCTGGATCGCGGTTGCCTTCTCGGCGTTCCAGATCATCACCGCGATGTTCAGCCCGCTGCCGAGCCAGATCGTGCGCTCGGTCCATGTCGGCTTTCTGATGATCGTCGTGTTTGGCGTCACCGCCACGCTCACCGACAGGCGCGCCGCCAAGCTCGTCTACTGGACCATCGGCATTGTCGGCTTCGTGCTCGGCCTCTATCACTGGGTCTTCTATAACGACCTGATCCTGCGCGCCGGCGATCCGAGCACGCTCGATGTCGCGGTCGGCGTCGTCGTGGTGGTTCTCGTATTCGAGGCGGGCCGGCGCATGATGGGGCCGTTGCTTCCCATCATATGCGCGATCTTCCTGAGCTACGGTCTGTTCGGTCAATATTTGCCGAGCCCGCTGAACACGCGCGGCTACGATTTCGCGCAGGTCGTCGACCAGATGTTCGGCGGCACCGAAGGCATCTACGGCACGCCGATCTATGTGTCGTCGACATACATCTTCCTCTTCATTCTGTTCGGCGCCTTCCTTGAGCGCGCCGGCATGATCACCCTGTTCACCGACCTCGCCATGGGCACGGTCGGCCACGCCCGCGGCGGCCCCGCCAAGGTGGCGGTGATCTCGTCGGGCCTGATGGGCACCATCAACGGCTCGGGCATCGCCAATGTCGTCACCGTCGGCCAGTTCACGATTCCACTGATGAAACGCTACGGCTACCCGGCCTATTTCGCCGGCGCCGTCGAAGCGACGTCGTCGATGGGCGGGCAGATCATGCCGCCGGTGATGGGCGCGGTCGCCTTCATCATGGCTGAGACCATCAACGTGCCGTATCTCGACGTCTGCATCGCGGCGCTCGTGCCGGCCGTCCTGTATTACTATTCCGCCTTCTGGGCGGTGCATCTCGAAGCCGGCAAGCGCGGCCTCGTCGGCCTGTCGAAGGATCAGACCCCGAGCCCGATCGCGGCGCTGAAGAAAAACTGGTACCTGCTGATGCCGCTGGCGGCGCTGGTCGTGCTGCTGTTTGCCGGCTACACGCCGCTGTTCGCCGGCACCATCGGCCTCGGCCTTACCGTGATGGTGATCTTCTCGAACCCGATCGTCGCCGCGATCCCGCAGCGGATCCTGCGCGTCGTGTTCTGGATCCTGCTCGGCCTGTCGGCGGCGTTCTTCTTCGAATACGGAATCTGGCTGCTGATCTCGATGGTCGTCGCACTGATGGCGGTCACCGTCTTCGTCAAAGGCGGCCGCGAGACGCTGACGATTGCGCTCAACTCGCTGGCGGACGGTGCCCGCCATGCGCTGCCGGTCGGCGTCGCCTGCGCCCTGGTCGGCACCATCATCGGCACGCTGACGCTGACGGGCGCCGCGACCAATTTCGTGCGCGTCATCGTCTCGGTCGGCGAGAGTTCGATCTTCCTGTCGCTCTGCCTGACGGCGCTGACCTCGCTGATCCTCGGCATGGGCATTCCGACCATCCCGAACTACATCATCACCTCGTCGATCGCAGCGCCGGCTTTGCTGCATCTCGGCGTGCCGCTGATCGTGTCGCACATGTTCGTGTTCTACTTCGGCATCATGGCCGACCTGACGCCGCCGGTGGCGCTGGCCGCCTTCGCCGCCGCGTCGATTGCCAAGGAGAGCGGGTTCAAGATCGGCTGGACGGCGGTCAAGATTGCGCTGCCCGGCTGGATCGTGCCGTTCATGGCGATCTATTCACCAGCGCTGATGCTGCAGCCGGTGGGCCCACACGTCGCTGAGTGGGGCTTCGCCGCCGCCGCCGCTTACTTGATCGTCAAGGCGGTGATCGCGGTGACGCTCTGGGGTGTCACGGCGATCGGCTACTTCCTTGCGCCGGTGGGTTGGCCGGAACGCATCATCGCCTTTGCGTCGGCGGTCCTGCTGGTGCTGGAATATCCGTGGACCGACCCGGTCGGCTTTGCCTGCTGCGCGGTCTTCTTCGCCTACCAGTTCTGGAAGGCGCGTGGCGCGCGCGGCGCGGTGACGGCGGCCGAATAGGTGGCCGTCTTCTGCCTCCTGGCGGCAGGCGCCACCGTCCGGTTGGGAACGATGGCGCTGACGCTGGCCTGGACCCATTCGATCGAGAAAATCCGCTGGGAAGAAGACTATCGCGCGACGCCGGCCGGCGTCGTGCTGCTGGAAGACCGTATCCAGGGCACCGGCGCCGGCATGGAGCCGCCGCCGGACGCCAAATTCGATGGCAAGTGGTGGCGCTATAACCCGCACGTCGCGCCGTTGTCGCAGGTGGTGCTGCGGCGTTCCGGCATGACGGTCGGCGACTGGCAGGTCTGTATCGACGGGACCTGCAAGGCGATGGGCGATTATCTGCCCGACCCGAAAGCCGATCCGGTCACGCTGACGACCTGCCCGTGAGGCAAACGCCAGACGCGATCAGGCCAGCACTTCGTTGTCGATATCGGCCTGGAGATGAGCGTATTGCTGAGGCACGAGGTCGAGCGGCTCGGCGATCGGCGCCAGCGGCGCGACCGGCTGACCGGCCGATAGATCGGCCACGGCCGGCGCTTCGACCGGCTGCTCAAGACGGCGCGACCGTCCTTCGAACACGACGTTCGGCTCGACGCTGAGCGACTTGTTGTAAACCTCGCCTTCGATCCGGGCGTTGCCCTGAAGCTTGACGGTGTTGCCGTAGATCGTGCCCTTGAACGTGCCCTGCACGATCAAGTCGCGGGCGGTCAGCGTGCCCTCGACGTGGGCGCCTTCGCCGACAATGAGGTGGACGGCGTGGATGTCGCCGAGCACGCGGCCGAACACCTGCACCGCGCCGGCGCAGACGACATTGCCGGTCACCAGCATGCCGGGACCGAAGGTCGTGACGATATCGGGTTGCGGCTTCAGCGTGGCGCTCGAGCGCAGTTCGCCGGCCGTGCTGTCCTTGGTCATAAAACTCACGTCATCACCCTTTCGGTCGGCCGCGGCGTCGATTCGCGCGGCGATGGCACCATTAATTCCGCACAGACAAAAGTACCGACGCGGCGCGTGTCTTCCAGTTCAAACTCGATTCATCACTAATGGCGGCACCGTTAACTTAACGCGCGGCGGAACCGCCGCGAGAACTTGATTAAAATTGCGACGCGCCGCTTAATCGGTGCCATGGCAAAGGTGATGAGCAACCAATCGATGCAGGACAAGGCCGTCGACGCGGCCGTCGAACAATTCATGAAGTCCGTCGATCACGCCGCCCGCCGCGAGATCGGAAAGTCGATCCGCAAGGCGCTTGCCGACGGCAGGCTCAAACCCGGCGACAGCTTCACCACCGGCATGGGCGTCACCAGCGCCGACATCGACATCGACGTCACCGTTTTCGGCAAGATCGAGCTCTGAACGTCTGACAACGTACGGGACGGCGGCCGAAAAAAAGACCGCCGGTCCTCATCGGAACGGCGGCCGGTTATCAGAGGCTGCTTGCGGGAAAACTATTCGGCCGGCACCGCCTTGGGCACGCCGACCATCGCCGGCTGCCGCGACAAGGCGAAGAGGAAGCCGGAGATAATCAGGTAAGCCAGCGCGACCGACGGTGTGACGCCGAAGCCATTGCCGATGCCGATCGATTCGCCGTGCATGAAGCCGAAATAGGTCAGCACCGCGCCGGCGAGCGCAAAGCCGGCGGCATTGACGAACTTCTTCTCGATCACGAACACGGCGATGGCGCCGAGCACCAGCCCGACGAGGATCGAGCCGCCGCCCATCAGTTCGAGGCCATGGGCGAGCACGCCGTTCTGCGCCATCTTGCCGACGAGTTCGGGCGCATGCTGCGCGCCGAAGTTCAAGCCGGCCGCGCCGAGCGCGCCGCCCAAAAGCGTCGAGGCCCAGGCCGCCAGATGCGGCGTCAGCGCCAGCGCAATGGCCGGAGCGTGTTCGCGCGGCGTGGTCTGGAACGCCTGCGAGCAGATCAGCATGCCGATGTACAACAGGATCGGCGAGATCGCGACCACCGGGATGATGGCGAGCATCAGCGAGATGACGCCGAACCAGGAGAGCACGATCACCATGAGCCCGGTCGCGGCGGAATAGCCGATGCGGCCGCCCATCGCCTTCCAGCCGGGATGGCCGATATAGACCGCGTTGATGAACGGATTGCCCATCAGGCAACCGATCAGGCTGACGATGCCGTCGGCGGTCAGCACGCGGGTGGTCGGATAGGTATCGCCGGCCGCTTCCGCGCTTTCGACGTTATCCATCGCCTCGACCAGATCGTAGATGCCGTAGGGCACCGCGGTGATCAGGATCACGCCGAGATACTGGAAGCCGGAGAAGACGTGATCGACCGCCGGCAGCGGCACCGAGAATCCGAAATTGGTGAACGCCGATTTGACGCCGTCGAGGCTCAGGCCGCCGAGGCCGAGGCCGAAGATGTTCGAGCCCCAGGCGATGATGGTGCCGACCGCGATGGCGACCAGACCGGCCGGGATATTCTTTGGATACTTATAGCCGCCGAACCAGCTCACCATGATGATGGCAAAGCAGGTCAGACCGATCACCGGGGTCATGAACATTTCCAGCGCCGGACGCATGGCGATGAAGGCGATGGAAACGCCGGCCAGCGTGCCGAGCAGGGCTGCGCGCGGCGTCACCTTGCGGATGATGGGGGCGATGAAGCCGCCGATCATGAGAATGAAGCTCTGGAAAAACACCCAGACGAGACCCGCTTCCCAGCCCTTGATGGGATCCCCGGTCGTAATCGTGATCGGCAGCATGATGACGAAGGTGACGATGAACATGTGCG
>JBAZSM010000081.1:0-17773 GCA_041662425.1 Pseudolabrys sp. | reverse complement strand
AAGCTCGGCTTCAAGAATGCCAAGTGGATCACCGCGATGGAGGTGACCAACACCTTCATCCCGACCTTCTGGTCGAAGCAGGGTTTCAACTGGTTCGCGGGGATTTAAGAACTCACGGCCGAACGCGCCGGTAAATCCGCCAGCCGGGCGTTTCTTCCGCGAGTTTGTAGTGCGCGCTCGCAACAAAGGGATCGTTGCCCCAGGCGCCGTCGGACGGCACGACCACCGCGGTGTCGCAACGATAGAGGTTCGCCAGTTGCGCGACATCGTCCGGCTGCGCGGCGCCCTGGAAGATGCGCGTGAACTGTTGATCGATGGCCTCGACCCGCGCGGCCGGTAGCGCCGAGAACGGCCGCACCAGATCGCGGCCGGCAAAGCAGGCGCGGCGGTCGGCGAGCAGCGCCCACGAAATGTTCACCGGCCACGGCGTCGCCGCGGCCATGTAGCCGGGATTGTTGGCGACGCGTTCGCCCGGCGGCGTCAAAAGGCGCACCGCGCGCCAAAGCGCCTCCGACGACGCGAAGGTCCGGGTTGACGGATTGGCGTCGACCGCGACGTTGCCGTAGCCAAAGCGCACGCCATCGACGAGGCCGATGGCGATCAGCGCTATCGCGGCGGCGCCGCCGGCAAGATGCAGCGGCCGCGATTGAAGCGTCAGCCGCGACAGACCGGCCGCCGCCGCGACCATCAGAATCAGCACCGCCGGGAGACCGGCCCGCCAGCCGAGATCGTTGTTTTCGCCGAGCGTCGAAAGCAGCAGCCAGTTACAGGCAAGGCTCGCCAGCGCAGCCAGGGCCAGTGCAACGGTCAGCGCGCGATGCCCGATCGGCAGATGGCGGTCGCGCAGCAGGCCGACGAAGCCGGCGATGCCGGCCAGGTAAATGGCGGGCAATTCGACCGGCAGATAGATCAGCCAGTATGCGGGCCCGTTCCAGAAGGCCCCGATGGCGTCGCGGATGTCGTCGCCGAGCACATCGACCGGCTTGATCGTGACCGGCGTGCCGTCGTTGCGCAGCGCCGCCATATGCGCCTGGTCGTAGAGAAACGGCGAGATCAGCGCCAGCGCGATCAGCGCCGCGACGGCGAGATGGACGATGACGCGCAGGCGGCTCGCCGCAGGCGCGCGTGCCAGCATGACGAGCGCCACCGGCGCCGCCATCAGCGGAAACGCGATGCCGCCGATCCAGGTCGAGCTCTCAAATGCCGCGGCCATCAGCAGGCCGAGCAGGACGGTGGTCAGCGGCCGCGGCCGTTCGACCAGCGCAACGAGCACGACAATGGCGATGACTGCGGTGAGCGCAGCCATCGTGTGCTGCGGCGCCCATGACGTCTGAAACAGGAAACCGCCGAAACCGGACGAAACGCCGGCGACCGCCTCGACCGCGTCGATGCCCAACACGGCGTTGAGCACAGGCCGCGCGGCGCCGGTCGCGGCCAGTATGACGACCCACAAGGCCGCACCCGCGCGACCGCTGAGCCATATCGCGATGCCGGCTATGGCGACGACGGCGGCGAAGCCGGTGAAGGCGCTCATGCCGGCATCCGCCTCCCAGCCGGACAGACCGGTGAGCGCCGACAGCTCGGCGGCGCTGAAGTGCCATAGATAATAATAAGACAGCCGCGCCGGCCCCTCGCCGCCATAGAACGGATTGCCCGGCGGCACGCCGAGCCGCGTCATCTCGTCGATCATGGCGATCTTGGAGTGATCGAAGATCGGCGCGGCGAGCGTCACGCCCTCGCTTGAATATTTCGGCAGATCGACCGCCATCAGGTCGAGCGCGATGAGCGCCGCGCCGCCCAGCACGACGACGAGCAGCCACAGCGGCAGTGGTTTGACGTCGCTTGGCGGCTGCGGCCGCTGTCGCCAGATGGCAAACGCCGCGAGCGCGAGCGGAAGGAGATAGCCGGCGAACACCGTCGTTCGGTTCAAACCAATGGCGAAGAACAATGGCAAGGCCAGCGCGCTATGCGCCGACCATCCCAGAACCGGCGCCAGCCACGGTGCCATGGGCCGCGGCACGGCGCGCTGCGCCAGCGGCAGGCCGATGAGGCCGTAGAGGGCGAGCGCCAGGCCCGCGCCGGCAAGGCAATTGAGAAACGAAGCCATCAACCCCGGTACCCATGGTCTTGGCGAAGCTTAATCCGGCGATGCCTAGCATGGCGGCGCAATGTTCGGCACTCACGCCCTATCACAGGTTTGGCACCGGCGGATGCGGCCCCCCGGAGCCGGTCGTCACGCGACTGGCGGCTTGCGACTGGCGGCTTGCGGTTTGCGCGCCCGGCCCGCAATGTCCCGCGCGACGTCCATCCTGAGCCATGAGGAACGAGAATGAGTGACGGTGAGGTACGCCTGACACGCGACGGCGCGGTGGCGACGATCCTGTTCGATCGCCCCAAGGCCCGCAACGCGATGACCTGGGGGATGTATGAAGGACTCGCGGCCGCCTGCGCCGAACTGGCCCAAGACGACAGCATTCGCGTCGCGGTGTTGCGCGGCGCCGGCGGCAAAGCCTTCATCGCCGGCACCGACATCGCGCAGTTCCTCGAATTCACCGCGCCAGAGCAAGGCACGGCCTACGAAGAGAAGATGGAGCGCTATCTGACCGCGCTAGAATCCTTGCCGATGCCGACGCTCGCCGTGGTCGAAGGCTGGGCCATCGGCGGCGGGCTGGCGATCGCGGCCTGCTGCGATCTGCGCATCGCAACGCCGGGCACGAAATTCGGCGTGCCGATCGCGCGCACGCTCGGCAATTGCCTGTCGATCGCCAATTATGCGCGGCTGGTCGCCGGCATCGGCGCGTCGCGCACCAAGCGCATGATTCTGATGGCGGAGAATGTGCCGGCGGAAGACGCGCTGGCCGCGGGCTTCCTCATGGATGTCGTCGAGCCCGCCGTGCTCGAAGAACGCATTTCCACGATTTGCCAGCAGATTGCGGGCAACGCGCCGGTGACGATGCGCGTGACCAAGGAAGCCATCCGCCGGCTGCAACACGCCGCCATTCCCGACGGCGACGATCTGGTTCGCGCCGCTTATGGCAGCGACGATTTCCACGAAGGCGTCAGGGCGTTTGTCGACAAGCGTCCGCCGCAATGGAAGGGACGTTAGCGCGGCTTGTGGGACTATCCTTGCGCGGTGAGCGTTTTGCCGCCGAGCATCACCGGTTTGGCCGCCACCAGCACGAAGGCAATGACGCAAGGTTCGCTGCCGTTATTCACCCAATCGTGGATGGTGCCGCGCTGCACCAGGATATCGCCTGCCTTGAGATGCACGGTGCCGATGTCGAGCACCATGTCGATCGCGCCGGACATCACCACCGCATAGTCGATCGAATCGGTACGATGATTGCGCGGCGCGACGCCGGGGGCGAAGCTGACAATGCGAAAGACGGTGCCGCCTTCGATGGTCGTGCCTATTGCATCGTTTGACGGGTCTTGGTCGCCGGTATTGTCGACCGGGAAACCTTGGGTCGACCAGACCACGTTGAAGGCGGCGCCGGGCCGATGCGAAAACGCGTTCGTCATGGTCTCGTCGATCAGCACTTTGGCACGGCCTTGCGCATCGTGTCCGGTAACGACGCGCCGCAGATTCTTAAGATCCATCCTCGGTTTCCTTTCACATTTACGGGAGGGGATTCGACTGTCCCGATAGCCGTGACGAATCAATCACACTCGTTCGAATGATGACGCTATCGAGGAATGCAAAGGCAGAGGGCCGGTCCTGACCGGGAGCATGGCCGGATCATGGATCCGGCGCTTGAGGCCGGAAGACCTTGGCAAGGATGGCGCGCCCGAAAGGATTCGAACCTCTGACCCCCAGATTCGTAGTCTGGTGCTCTATCCAGCTGAGCTACGGGCGCTGATGCCACCGACGGTCTAGCCGAGCGGTGGCGGGGGATTGCTATCGCCTTGCTACCCCATTGGCAAGCCTTCCATGGGGCGGCCCCGGCCAAGAGGGGCACTTTTGCCTAACCCGGAAGGCCACGGTCGAAAGGCCCAATTTGGCCAGTTCCAGCCGCCACTTGGGGCACCGGCCGATTGCCGACGGGAAAGGCGACCGAACTCAAGGTTACGCGCGGGCGCCGACGTTCCGGCGAGTCGACACCTCGACGGGGGGATCGGGGATGGTAAAGCGGAATGTGGCTCCCATCGTCCCAGCCACCAGCATGATGTCGCCGCCATGCGCCCGCACCAGCTCGGCGGCGATGGCAAGCCCGAGCCCCGATCCGCCCGGACGGGTAGAGCCCTGAAACGCCTGATAGAGATGGTTGCGCGCCCTCTCCGGCACGCCGGGCCCGGTATCGGAAACTTCGATCGCCACCACCTCGCCCTCGCGGCGGCCGGTGATGCGGATCTGGTCGCGCGCCGGATCGCGGGAGCCATGAGCTTCGAGCACTTGCATCGCATTGCGTCCAAGATTGTTCATGACGCGGAACATGTGATCGGGGTCGGCCTCCATCGTCAGCCCGCGCTCGACCGAAACGATCCAGCGGATCGGCACTTCGATGGTCAGGCCGAGCGACTCGCGCACGTCCTCGAGCAGCGGTTCGACGGCGATAGTCTTGCGGTCGGGTGCGGCTTCTTGCGCGCGCCCATAGGACAAGGTCGACTGGCAGAGCGCGACGGCGCGCTCCAGCGCGTGCATCAGCTTCGGCGCGAAACGCTGCACCTTGGGATCGGGCAGGCTCGAGAGCTGGTCGGAAAACAGCTGAGCCGCAGCCAGCAGGTTGCGCAGATCATGATTGATCTTGGCCACAGCGAGACCGAGCGAAGCGAGCCGATTCTTCTGATGCAGCATCGAGGCCAATTCGCGCTGCATGGCGCCGAGTTCTTCCTCGGCGGTGCCGATCTCGTCATGACGGCCGGATCGCGCGATGATGCGGGCTGCATTCTCGGGATCGGCGCGGAACGCCACCATGTTCGCCGTAATGCGCCCCATCGGCCGCACCAGCAGGTAATGCAGCGCGAAAAACACCAGCATCGCCGTGAAAGCGGAGATGGCCAGCGACACCAGCAAAATCGTGCCGGAGAAGCTCAGCATCGCGTTGCGCAACGGCGTCTCGTCGAGAATGATTTCGATGAACTGGCCTTTGGCCATCGGCGCCGGGCCGATGACGCGGACGACGTCGCCGGCCTCGCAGAACACCAGGGTGACGAAGGCTTCCTTGATCGACTGCCACCACATCATGTCGCGCATGTCGATATCGCCTTCGATCGTGGAAGGCAGGTTGGCGGAGGCCAGCAGCCGGCGCTGATCGCCCATCTTCACCGCGACAGCGCGGGCGCCGATCGAGTCGAGAATCTGCTTGGCCAGGCTCTCGGGCACCATGCCGCTCGGCGCGGCGTCCAGCACCAGGGCCGCGGTGTGCGCGGCGGCGAGTCGGTCGTTGAGCCAGTTGAGGCGGAAGTTGGCGATCAGGGGGACGTAGATCAGCACTTCGGCCAGCATCACGAAGATGATGGTGAGCATGAGCAGCTTGCCGGACAACCCGACGCGAACGGGTGAGCGGACCGGCGCGGCCGGTTCGACCGCTTCAGATGACGGCTCGGAGATCGTGCTCAAGCGTGCCTCAACTCCAGAAACCCCGGTGGCAGGCCGGACAGCGCCGCCTGCCTGCTAAAAACCACGGGCGATGCCGGAAATTCCCCCGCGAAACCGGCAATCGATGCGTTACCATTCGGGCCGACGATGGCTTTTATGTGTGCCGCCCCGGGGACCGGCAAGCCGGCCTCGAAGATAGCGCCCGCAGGTCCGAACCGGCATCAGGCACGCACCGAAAAAGCCCCGTTTTTGAGCCCCCAATCGCATTGACGGGTTTGAACCGGTCCCTTATAAGCCGCCCCACACGAGTGCCGGCCCCGGCAAAGTCGGGATTCTGGCGGATTTTGGGGCTTTGGCCCCGTCCCCACGGCGCGATCAGCGGAGAATTGAACGTGAAGCGGACCTATCAACCGAGCAAGCTTGTACGCAAGCGCCGTCACGGTTTCCGCGCGCGCATGGAGACCACCGGCGGACGCAAGGTGGTCCAGGCTCGGCGCGCCCGCGGACGCAAGCGGCTCAGCGCGTAACCAGCGGCCCCAATAGCCGCAACGCTGCTTTAAATGGAACGGTTGAAGCAACGGGCGGACTTTCTTGCAGCGGCGACCGGGACCAAGGTTCCGGCCGCCGCTTTTGTGCTGCAAATGCGCGAGCGTGGCGACATCGGCCCGGTGCGCGTCGGATTCACCGTGTCGCGCAAGGTCGGCAACGCCGTCGAACGCAACCGCGTCCGCCGCCGCCTGCGCGAGGTGGTGCGGCTCTTTGGCGAGGGTCGCATGCACGGCGGACATGATTATGTGCTAGTCGGGCGGCAGGCGGCGCTCAGCCTGTCTTTTGACCGCATCACTCACGATTTCGAACGGGCATTGCGGCGTGCCCATGATAGAGCGCGATAGCTGCGGCGCGCGATAGCGGCAAAAGGCGTGAAGACGGGATCCCGATGACCGACAATAAAAACACCATTCTGGCCATTGTGCTTTCGGCTGTCGTGCTGATTGCCTGGCAATATTTTTACGCCATGCCGCAGGCCGAGAAGCAGAAGCAGCTCGCGCAGCAGCAACAGCAGACCCAGCCGGCGCAGACGCCGACCGCGCCGGCCACCGCGCAGCCGGGCGCCACGCCCGCAGCCCCCGGCGCTCCCGCCGTCGCCGGCTCGCAACCCGCCGCCGCTACGACGGCGACCCGCGAAGCCGCACTCGCCGCCTCGCCGCGCGTCGCCATCGACACCGCGAGCCTGCAGGGTTCGATCTCGCTCAAGGGCGCGCGCATCGACGACCTCGCGCTGCTGAAATTCCGCGAGACCGTCGATCCGAAATCACCGCCCGTCGTGCTGCTGTCGCCGTCCGGCGCCGCCGGCGCGTTCTACGCCGAGTTCGGCTGGACCGCCTCGACACCCGACGTGAAGGTGCCGACCGCCGACACCGTCTGGACGCAGAGCGGCTCCGGCGCGCTTGGCGTCGACAAGCCGGTGACGCTGACCTGGAACAATGGTGGCGGCCTCGAATTCCGCCGCACCATCGCGGTCGACGCCACGACCTTGTTCACGATCAAGGACGAGGTGGTGAACAAATCCGACAAACCGGTCACGCTCTATCCGTTCGGCCTGATTTCGCGCCACGGCACGCCGACCACCGCGGGCTATTACATCCTGCATGAAGGCCCGATCGGCGTTCTCGGCGACAACGGCCTGATCGAGAAGAACTACAAGGATCTCGACGAGAAGAAGGAATTCGCCTTCGCCAACACCAAAGGCTGGCTCGGTTTCACCGATAAATACTGGGCGGCGGCGCTGTTGCCCGACCCCGGCGCCAACCTCCTGAAGGCCACGTTCTCCGGCGGCGCGCTCGGCACGCTCAAGACCTATCAGTCCGACTACATCCTCGACGGCCGCACCGTCGCGCCGGGCGCGACCGCCTCCGCCAACGCGCATCTGTTCGCCGGCGCCAAGGAAGTGCGCGTCGTCAACGCCTATGAAGAGCAGCTCAAGCTCGACCGCTTCGACCGGATCATCGACTGGGGCTGGTTCTATTTCATCACCAAGCCGCTGTTCCTGGTGATCGACTGGCTCTATCACCTCGTCGGCAATTTCGGCGTCGCGATCCTGCTCGTCACGGTGATGATCAAGGCGCTGTTCTTCCCGCTGGCGTCGAAATCCTATGCCTCGATGGCCAAGATGAAGGCGGTGCAGCCGCAGATGGTGGCGCTGCGCGAGCGTTATCCCGACGACAAGGCCAAGCAGCAGCAGGAGCTGATGGCGCTGTACAAGAAGGAGAAGATCAATCCGCTGGCCGGCTGTCTGCCGATCGCGGTGCAGATCCCGGTGTTCTTCTCGCTGTACAAGGTGCTGTTCGTCACCATCGAAATGCGCCACGCGCCGTTCTTCGGCTGGATCAAGGATCTGTCGGCGCCCGATCCGACCAACATCTTCACGCTGTTCGGCCTCATTCCGTATGACCCGACGCAGGTGCCGGTGATCGGCCACTTCCTGCATCTCGGCATCTGGGCCGTCATCATGGGCATCACGATGTGGGTGCAGATGAAGCTCAACCCGGCGCCGCCGGATCCGACGCAGAAGCTGATCTTCGACTGGATGCCGGTGATCTTCACCTTCATGCTGGCGAGCTTCCCGGCCGGCCTGGTCATCTACTGGGCGTGGAACAACACGCTATCGGTGACGCAGCAGGCGGTGATCATGCGCAAGCATGGCGCCAAGATCGAGCTGTTCGACAATATCAAGAACACATTCGGGAAGAAGAAGCCGCAGACGTAAGCGGCGACAGCGGCGTATCGCGAACGCCGAATAGTTTTACCGCATGGCCGGGCTTGTCCCGGCCATGTTTGTTTTTAGCGCTTTTACATTCATAAAAACCCAGCTCAGTGAGCCTTAGGTATTTGCCGCGTGCACAGCAGGCCCTCACGACGCCGTTTTTGGATGCCGCGGATGGATTCCGGGCCTTTGCGGCAAGAGGATTATGCACGCGACCATAAAGACCGCGATAACTGCGGATGCGATTGGGCGGCTTAAAGAAAGGCCGCCGTGGTTAAGCGGCTTGTCGAGGAAATCACCGACCGTCGCTCCGAGCGGACGCGTCAGGATGAACGCGGCCCAGAACAAGGCAACCCGCGAGATGTTCGTCCAGTAGTAAGCAGCCGCCACCAGCGCAATCGCAAGACCGAAGACAGCCGCGCCGTCGAGGTAACCAAGGCCGGTCGCGTCTGCCATCCAATCGCCGAGAGCCGTGCCAAGCGTTTGCGAGAAGGTGATCGCAGCCCAGTAAAAAGCTTCGACTTTTGGCGTGTTCACCGTGTCCACCGAAACGGAGCCTTGCGACCAGTACCATAACCCAAGGGTGACCATGAGGCAGGTCAATAGAAGCGTTGATCCTCCCGTGTAGCCGATACCCAGAGAACGGTCGGCAAAGTCTGCCATGGTCGTGCCGAATGTCGTAGAGGCTACAATCGTCGCCCAATAGAGAAACGGGTGGAACCGCTTTGCCACGATCTGGGCGATCACCAGGCCCACCAGCAAGATTAGGAAGAGCGCAGTCCCGGCAAGATACCCCCAATTGAAGGTCATCGTGACCGTATCGCCGCCAGTTTCGCCGAGCGTGGTCGCCGCTATTTTGATGATCCAGAATATAAGAGTGACCGCAGGAACTTTGGTCGCGTAATCGGCTGACACGTTCTTCATCAATTTTCTCATGAAGTTAGATGGCAAAAAGATGCGCCCGCCGTATGAACTCGGGCGCGAATTATTCGTATTGTTCGTGTAGCGATTTAGCCTTACGGCGAACCATCCGGCCACTTACTGATTTGTAAGACTGCGCGAGCAGCTCAATCCGTTGCCTTACAGAAATGCAAGACGCCGCGCCATTCTTGTGCTTTACGCGGGCGGATAGCTCATCACGAAACGCAAGCCCGGATTCGCGTCCTCTAGACGGATTTCGACCCCGTGGAGATCGGCAATCGCCTTGACCAGACTTAAACCGAGACCAGTGCCGGGCGACGTCCGGCTTTTCTCCAGCCGATAAAGCCGCCGGAATATTTTTGCATGTTCCTCGTGCGCGATACCAAGCCCATTGTCCTGAAGGACAGTACAAACCTTGTCGCCGTTCCTATAGAGCGACAGCTGAATTCGGGTTCCGCTCGGGCAGTGCCGGATGGCATTTTCGATCAGGTTTGCATACATCTGCGTCAGCAATTCGCGGTCACCCGAAATCGTAAATCCGCTATTGGCTTCAAAATCCGCTGTGAGCTGTTGGCCGGCGTCATCGGCGACATCGCCATAGACCTCCATCAGCGACGTCAAAACGACCTTTAGGTTGATGGAAGAAAAGCGCGATTTACGCGCGCCGGACTCAATCTGCGCAATGCGCAACAACGCCTCGAAAGTCTCATCTATCTCAGTGGCCTCAGTCATCGCCGCTTCCAACTCGGCCGCGACCGGTTGACCTTGCGATTGCTTAAGTGCGGCCTCTTCCAGCGTCATTCGAAGGTGATTGAGTGGCGTTTTGAGATCATGCGCAATATCGCTGCTGACCTGCCGCATACTCTCAACAACGATGGACAGGCGCTCCAAAGCAATATTGATATCGTTCGACAACAGGTCGACGTCGTCGCCACGCCCGAGGAGCGGTATTCGTGCGGAGAGTTCGCCGTGCGATACACGTCCCATGGTATCGCGCACGGCGTCGAGACGGCGTTGCGCCCGTGACGCGATAAGCGCGCCGCCACCAATCGCGAGTGCGATGACAACGAGAAGTGCCCAGCCGAAACTCGCGACGACAATTTCCTGAAGCTCGTCAGTCTCTTCATTGTTGGTGCCGATGATCAGGCGGTCGGCTCCGACGTTTGCGGCAAAAATACGGTAGGTGAAATCTCCGTGAATGCCAAAATCGCCCCCGGGCCGCGTGGACCAGCCATCTGGAACCGGCACCGACGGTATATTCGCCGCAAGTATTCTGCCATCGGCTGCCTGCAGAAGGAAGATGTTACGTTTTTCCGTGGTTGCGGCAATGTGTGTCCGGGTCGCATCGATGACGTCCTGAATGTCGCTTTCGACATAGGTTTGGGAAATGACTTGAAATAGTTCCTTGGTGTGACTGTCGTAACGCGCGTCCAGTTCCTTTTTGATGAGGTTAAAGGTCACAAAGCCCGACAGCAAGAAGGCGCAAACGAACAGTAGGGCAAAGGCCAGGGCCAGCCGGAAGGGCGTGCTACGAAGAAGCTTAAGAGGGTGCATGCAGCGAGTATCCGGTATTGCGGATTGTGTGCAGCAAAGGCACGTCAAAAGGCTTGTCGATCTTCGAGCGCAGGCGGCTGATATGGGTGTCAACAACGCTTGTCTTGGGGTCAAAATTGAATCCCCACACCCGTTCCAGCAACATAGTGCGCGTGACAACACGCGCTTGATTTCGCATCAGATATTCGAGGAGCTTGAATTCCTTCGGCTGCAAGTCGACGACCTGACCCTGCCGCACCACGCGGCGACGAATGAGATCAAGCTCGAGATCATGGACGCGCAGCTTAGTGACCTCGGCATGGGCAGGAGGGCGGCGCGCGAGGGCATTGACCCGCGCCAGCAGCTCCGAAAAGGCAAACGGTTTGACCAGATAGTCGTCGCCGCCAGCATCCAGCCCCTCGACACGGTCATCGACGCCGCTCACCGCGGTGAGGAACAAGACGGGCGTCATGGTACCGGCGGCGCGTAGCGCCCTTACCAGCGCGAGCCCGTCGAGCCCCGGAAGCATGCGATCGACGATCAAGACATCGTAGGTCTCACGCGTCGCCTGATAGAGCGCGTCCTGCCCGTCGGGCAAGGTCTCGCACTGATGGCCGTTCTCGCCGAAGCCGCGCATGACATAGGCGGTGGTACGGCTGTCATCTTCAATCAGAAGAATTCTCATCCCGTCCTACGTATGCCACGCTTCCCACGGGGATCAAGGACAGGAATCAAGGACATTGGTTCCATTCATGCCGGTCGCCGCATCCGGGCGATCGTCATGTAGGCGATCAAGGCCGCGATAGAGCCAAGAAAAAGCAGGCTGGTGGTCGTAGTGCCAAGGCCGATGCCGCCGTTTGAACGCGCCTGGGCGAGATAATCCCCGTAGGACGCGCCCATGGGCCGGGTCAGAATATAGGCTAGCCAGAAGGCAAGGATGCCGTTCAGGCGGAAGCGATAATAGCCAAGCACGATGACCGCGATAACGGCGCCATAGGCAAGGCCAGCCTGAAGGTAACCAAGGCCGAGACCTTCAGCAAGCCAATCGCCCGCCGACGTGCCAAGAGCGAACGTAAATAGAATTGCCAGCCAGTAGAAGGCCTCGCGTCGAGCCGTATAGATCGTGTGTATCGAAAGTGTCTTCTCGATCCCATACCAAGCTGCAAAGGTCACCGCCAACGCGCCGCCGAACAGCAGGCTGCTGGTCAGCAGCGGCACCCCTAGATTATCCGCGAGGTTATCACTGATCAGCGTGCCGACGACGCTGATCAAGACCACCGCAAGCCAATAAACCGACGGGACGTATTTTCGTTGCGCGAATTGCAGCATTAGCGCCGCGATCAACAGACCTGACATCAGGGCGGATGTAACGGACAGCCCAAGGCCGAGGTGAACGTTGAGATAATCGGCAGCGGTCTCACCAACGGTCACTGCCATAAGCTTAACGAGCCAGAACTCGACGGTGGCTTCGGGAACGCGATTTTGCAGCGCTGGTGCCGTTTCAAGCGCAATGGCTGTCATCACTTCCTCCATGTTGCCCCGAGATGCAGGAGCGTGAAGGCCATTGGTCTAATCAAGCTATTTCGCGAGAGCCTGTCCGAAACCTTACAGTTTTGTAAAGCGAAGTTTCTGCCTTGGGAATTTGTAGGGTGAAGGAGAGAGCAGAGCCAATTCCATCTCCTTAAATGGGCTCCATGGGGTCATCTGCTGCGGCAACCCAAACTGACGCGCCGCTGCATACATGAAAGCAGGAGCTATCCATGAAAAAACAGAACACCTTTGTACGCCTCGCCTGTGCCGCAGTTCTTGCATCGGCGGTACTCATGTCACCGATGGTCGCCAATGCCAAAACGGCATTGTCGTCAGAAGCGAGAATTACCCTGAGCGAGGCGCGTGCGATTGCCCTCAAGGCGCACCCGGGCAAGATCATGCAGGAGGAACTTGAACGCGAAGGCGGCGGAAGCGGCCTGCGTTATTCCTTTGACTTGAAACAAGGGAAGCAATGGCGCGAAGTTGGCGTCGACGCCATCACTGGCAAAGTGCTTGAGAACGTCTCGGAAGGCGCCAACCCGAAGGACTAGACTAAAGCGGCCGGGACGGCACTTGATGTGCCGTTCCGGCTGTAATTCCTTTTAAAAGAGCCCGGCAATGAAACGATCCGCCCATGTGTCTTTTCGATATAGGAGCCAGACGACAAACGCCGCCGCGAATGCGGTCGCGATCCCTCTGGCGATGTCGGTTAAATAATGGGTTCCAAGGTAGACCCGCGAAACACAAATAAGGGTGGCAATCGACGAAATCAGCAAGCAGCGCCGCCAAAGCCGGTGAAAAAGAAAGCTCGCCGCAATCGCGAAGCTCGCCGTCGCGTGGTCGGACGGGAACGACCAATCGCTGCTCGGGCTTATAACTAGATGTGTCAGGCCCGCATCGTACGGCCGGATACGATGGACAAACAAAAGGATAATCTGGTTAAGCCCAAGGCCGATAACGAATGAGAGCCCGGCCGCAACGCAGGTGTGCCGAACCAACAGCCTCTCGCGGGTGCTCCACCATTGCAGAATCACGATAACGACAAGCAGGGGCACACCTGCTTGACTTAAAAGGATCATGATGCGGTCAACGATGACGCAAACCGCTGACGTAAGGCGGCTTTTCGACTGACCATGTTCCAAACCGCCGGGCATTGCTCGGCGGTTTTGTTTTTTTGGGGGGGCGCCAAGTGGAGGCTCGTAGCCGGGGATCTGCCGCCGGAGCGGGGACGCGGCGTCGCGCGCGGACGACGATTTCGGCGGTCCGGATGCGCCGGCCGGGGAAGCCAAGGCTCAGGAAACGTGATAGAGGCGGGCCAATGAGGGGGCGCCGTCATTCCGGGGCGTGCCCTCGTGGCGTGCGCGTCCCGGGATGACAGAGAAAGAGACCATGACCGCTTCAGGCTTCACCCGCGACGAGATCGAGACCGGCCGCAAGCTGTTCAACGGCGACTGGCAGTTCATGGCCGCGGCCTCGTCGGTCGACTCGCTGCCGAAAATGCGCGGCACCGAGATCGCGTTTGCCGGCCGCTCCAATGTCGGCAAGTCGAGCCTGATCAACGCGCTCACCAGCCGCAAGGCGCTGGCGCGCACCTCGCGCACGCCGGGCCGCACGCAGGAACTGATCTTCTTCAACGGCGGCGGCGACCTCAACCTCGTCGACATGCCGGGCTATGGCTACGCCGCGGCGGCGAAATCCAAGATCGCGGCCTGGACCGACCTGATCGAGAAATTCCTGCTCGGCCGCGCCAACCTCGCCCGCGTCTATGTGCTGATCGACGCCCGGCATGGGCTGAAGGACACCGACGCGCCGACCTTCAAGGTGCTGGGCAATGCGGCGGTGAGCTATCAGGTGCTGCTGACCAAGGCCGACGAGGTGAAGCCATCCGACCTCCCGGCGCGCGTCGCCCAAGTCGAGGCCGGGCTGGCGAAATATCCGTCCGCCTTCCCAACCGTGCTCGCAACCTCGAGCGAAACCGGCTACGGCCTGCGGGACGTGCGTTCGGCGGTGGCACGGCTGCTGTCCGAGCGCAAAAGCTGACAGGATCCGGATTCATGGACACGATCGTCATCGCATTGGCCGGACTGATGGGCGCGGCCGGCGTCATCCTCGCGGCGGCCGGAGCGCACGGCAAAACCGGCATGGGCCTCGACAGCGCCGGCTATCTGCTGCTCATCCACGCCTGCGCGGCGATCGCCGTCGCCATTGCAATCCGGAACGGCATGATCTTCCGGCCGGTCGCCACCATCGCCACCATCGGCTTCATCCTTGGCGCCGCCCTGTTCGCCGCGGATGTGACCTTGCGCGCCTATACCGGCCACCGGCTGTTTCCCATGGCCGCACCAACCGGCGGCACGATCATGATCCTGGGCTGGCTGGCGCTCTCGGTCTGTGCGCTCATCTCCAGCCGCGGTTAAATCCCCTTCCGCGCTGCCCCAAGCGCCGCTACAACGGCGTCGCAGTTGAACGAAAAGGTCGCGGCGATGGCCCAGTCCCCGAAAACCGATCCGCAGGAACAGGCGCGCATTCTCTCCGAGGCGCTGCCGCACATGCAGCAGTACGACGAGGAAATCGTCGTGGTGAAATACGGCGGCCACGCCATGGGCGACGAGCAGATGGCGCGGGACTTTGCCCGCGACATCGTGCTGCTCGAGCAGGCCGCCATCAATCCGGTGGTCGTGCATGGCGGCGGGCCGCAGATCGGGGCCATGCTGAAAAAGCTCAACATCAAGTCGGAATTCGCCGGCGGCCTGCGCGTCACCGACGCCGCCACCGTCGAGATCGTCGAGATGGTGCTGGCCGGCTCGATCAACAAGCAGATCGTCGGCTACATCAACGCCGCCGGCGGCAAGGCCATCGGCCTGTGCGGCAAGGACGGCAACATGGTGCAGGCCAAAAAGGCCACGCGCACCATCATCGATCCCGGCAGCAATATCGAGAAGGTGGTCGATCTCGGCTTTGTCGGCGAGCCCGATAAGGTCGATCTGTTCGTACTCAACGCCGTGCTCGGCAAGGAGATGATCCCGGTGCTGGCGCCGGTCGCGGCCTCGGCCGACGGCGGCACCTTCAACGTCAACGCCGACACTTTCGCCGGCGCCATTGCCGGCGCGCTGAAGGCCAAGCGCCTGCTGCTGCTCACCGACGTGCCGGGCGTGCTCGACAAGTCGAAGAGCCTGATCACCGACCTGTCGGTCGCCGACGCGCGCCGGCTGATCGCCGACGGCACCATCTCCGGCGGCATGATCCCGAAGGTCGAGACCTGCATCTACGCGCTCGACCAGGGCGTCGAGGGCGTCGTCATCATGGACGGCAAGGTGCCGCACGCGGTGCTGCTCGAACTTTTGACCGACCACGGCGCCGGGACGCTGATGCATCGGTAGTTGCCGTCATTCCGGTTCGCTGGCCCAGCCAGCGGGCCCGGAATCCAGCGCTGATTCCGGGCCCGCGCGTTTCACGCGCGTCCCGGAATGACTGCGATTCCATCGGCGGGCAGCGCGCCCTACTATGCCGGCATGATTCGCAAATTCCTGATGGGACTTGTCGCGGCCTGCGCTGTGTTCACCGCGAGCGCCGCGCAAAATCCCGCCTTTGCCGAGCTGACATTGTGCAACCGCACCAGCTATCGCATGGATGTCGCGCTCGGGCTGGAGAAGCGCGCCATGGTCGAGACGCGCGGCTGGTTCACGGTCGATCCCGGCCAGTGCCGCCAGGTGATCGACGGCGCCTATGACGCCGAGATGAGCTACATCCACGCGCGCACGCCATCGGTCTACGGCTCATCGCCGCTGCCGCAGGGCGGCAACGCCGATTTCTGCGTGCGCGACACCACCTTCCAGATTGCCGATGCGCGCGCCTGTCCGATCAGCCAGCAAATGCGGTTTTCGGCGGCGCGGCCGTCCGATTCACCGAAAGGCCCGGTGATCAATCTCGCCGAGGAAGCCGACTATGACGACACCCAGGCCCGCCTCGCCGGCATTCAGCGCCTGCTCGTCATCGCCGGCTATGACGCCAATCCGATCGACGGCATCGCCGGCAACAAGACGCAGGCCGCGATCAACAAATTCCTCGCCGACCGCAAGCTGCCGGCCGACGCCGCCAACGGCGCCGATTTCTTTACGACGCTGCTCGCGGCGGCGACCAGCCCCGAGGGACACGGCTTTGCCTGGTGCAACGACACGACTTATCCGGTGATGGCCGCGGTCGGCACCACGGAAGGTGGCGCGATCGTTACGCGCGGCTGGTATCGCGTCGAGACCGGCCAGTGCGTGCGGCCCGAAATGCACGGCGATCCGAAGAAGCTCTACAGCTATGCCGAGGCGGTGGACGCGAACGGCCGCGCGCTCACGCGCAACGGCGCGCCGCTCGCCTGGGGCGGCGATGTGCCGCTGTGCACGCGCGACGGCCGGTTCGAATTGTCCGATAACAAGGATTGCGCGGCGCGCGGGCTCAACGCCGCGAGTTTCGCCGAGGTCGATCTGACCAGGGAACCGGCGACGACGGTACGGTTCAAGGAACCGTAATTCGGTAGCTTTGTACCCGAATAGCGGCAACTATCTGAGGCGCTCGCCGTTGCGTTACAGTTCCGGCCATTTTTATTGAGCCGACTCAAGCATTCCTGCGATACAAGCCCGGAGGGGAGACAACGGATGCCGAACCGGTCGTGCAGGGTCCTGTTAGTTTATCCGAAGTTTGTTCCAAGTTCTTTTTGGAACTATACCGACACCTGCGAACTCCTCGATGCGCGCTATCCGGCCGCACCCCTCGGTCTGATCACCGTCGCCGCGTTGCTGCCCCAACATTGGGAATTCAAGCTCATCAACCGGAACACCGAGGACCTGAGCCCGGACGACATCAGCTGGGCCGATCTGGTCATGACCGGCGGCATGATGAATCAGCAGCCCGACTGCATGCATCTGATCAAGCTCGTCCAGGCCAGCGGTAAACCGGTGGCGGTCGGCGGCCCTGACGTGACCTCCAGTCCGCATCTTTACACGGCGGCCGATTTCCAGATTCAGGGCGAAGCGGAAGAGATCATCGACGACTTCGTCGCGGCGTGGGAACGCGGCGAGCGCGCCGGCACCTTCGAAGCGGAGAAGTTCACGGCCGACGTCACCAAGACGCCGATCCCGCGCTTCGATCTGCTCGATTTCCGCCACTATCTTTATATCTGCGTGCAGTATTCGCGCGGCTGCCCGTTCACCTGCGAATTCTGCGACATTATTGAACTGTACGGGCGCAAACCACGCGCCAAAACCAACGAGCAGATGCTGGCGGAGCTCGATCGGCTCTATGCGCTCGGCTACCGCGGCCATGTCGATTTCGTCGACGACAACCTGATCGGCAACAAGAAGGCGCTCAAGAGCTTCCTGCCCGACTTGATGGCCTGGCAGCAGGCGCACGGTTATCCGTTCGAATTCTCGACCGAAGCATCGATGAATCTGGCGGACGACGACGATTTGCTCGAAATGTTGAAACAGGCCAACTTC
>JBAZSM010000080.1:14369-18057 GCA_041662425.1 Pseudolabrys sp. | reverse complement strand
CAGCGCGGCTTCAAGGTCTACAAGGAAGTCTGCTCGGCCTGCCACTCGATGAGCCTGGTCTCGTTCCGCAATCTCGCTGAGGACGGCGGCCCCGGCTTCTCCGAGGCGCAGATCGAGGCGCTCGCGGCCGAGTACAAGATCAAGGATCTGGACGACAAGGGCGAATCGATCGAGCGCAACGGCCGTCCGGCCGATACGTTCCCGGCGCCGTTCGCCAACGCCGCCGCCGCCGCCGCCGCCAATGGCGGCGTCGCACCGCCGGATTTCTCGACTTTGGCCAAGGCGCGCACCTATGAGCGCGGCTTTCCGCTGTTCGTGTTCGACGTGTTCACCCAGTTCCAGGAACAGGGGCCGGATTACATCCACGCCATCCTGACCGGCTACGAAGATGCCCCCAAGGACTTCGCGCTGCCCGCCGGCGGCAATTACAACAAGTATTTCCCCGGCCACGTTATCGCCATGCCAAAGCCGCTCCAGGACGGCCAGGTGACCTATGACGACGGCGCGCCGCAGACCCTCGAGCAGTATTCGCACGACGTCGCGACCTTCATGATGTGGGCGTCCGAGCCGCATATGGTTCAGCGCAAGCGCATCGGCTTCCAGGTCATGATCTTCCTGATCGTCCTGACCGGCCTCCTGTACTTCACCAAGAAAAAGGTGTGGTCGGCGGTTCACTAGGCCAACCTTCGTAACGCGCTGCACAGGGCCCCTCGCGGGGCCCTTTGTTTTGGCGCGCGCTCGCGATGAATTCATCGCTCCGGCCCCGTCCCGGGCTTGTGCCCGGCATCCTCGTCCTTGAAAGTGGGATGGACGCGGATGGCCGGCGCGATTGCGGAGATTGTCATGACCAAAGCAGTTCTTGGCATTATCGGCGGCTCCGGGGTCTATGAGCTTCCCGGTCTTGCCAATGTGCGCGAGGAGCATGTCGCCTCGCCGTGGGGCGAGCCGTCCGGAGCGCTGCGTATCGGCGACATCGAAGGATTGCCGGTCGTCTTCCTGCCGCGTCACGACAAGGGCCACCGGCTGTCGCCCTCCGACATCAACTACCGCGCCAATATCGACGTCCTTAAACGCGTCGGCGTCACCGATCTGGTGTCGTTGTCGGCCTGCGGGTCGTTCCGCGAGGACATGCCGCCGGGCACGTTCGTCCTGATCGACCAGTTCGTCGATCGCACCCACAAGCGCGAGAGCTCGTTCTTCGGCAAGGGCCTGGTCGCGCATGTGTCGATGGCGCATCCGATCTCGCCGCGTCTGCGCGCCCGCATCGCCGAGGCGGCGCTGAAGGAGGGCATCGAGCCGAAGCTCGACGGCACCTATGTCTGCATGGAAGGCCCGCAGTTCTCGACTTACGCCGAGAGCATGACCTACAAGCAGCTCGGCTATTCGGTCATCGGCATGACCAACATGCCGGAGGCCAAGCTCGCCCGCGAAGCTGAAATCTGTTACGCGACGGTGGCGATGGTCACCGATTTCGACTGCTGGCATCCCGAGCACGATGCCGTCACCGTCGCCGATATCGTCCACGTGCTGCTCGACAATGCCGACCGCGCCCAGCGCCTGGTGGCGCGGCTGGCGCGCGAATTTCCGCGGGAGCATGAGCCATGCCCGATCGGTTCCGACCGGGCGCTCGACAACGCGCTGATCACGCGGCCCGAGGCGCGCGATCCGGAACTCATCAGGAAGCTCGACGCCGTCGCCGGCCGCGTGCTCAAGCTGTAGGCCCGAAACGGGCGTCAGGCCTGCTTGCTGGGGTCGGTCGGCCCCATTAGTCTTGCCTGATCAATGGTCTTGCCCGATCAATAGGTCTTGCCTGATCAATGCAGTAACGAGACGAGAAGCGGCCTCATGCGTAACGACCTGCGGACCAATCTGGTGCTTATGATCGTGGCGGCCGCGGCGCTGGCTTACGCCGCGCCGGCGTTCGCCCAGTCGGCCGATGTTGTCCTGTGTGATCGCATCGCCGCCGATCCGGGCGATCCCGACAAGCCGGCGGATATGCCGGGCGTCGCGGCAATTGCCAAATCCGACATCGCCACCGCGATCAGGTTCTGCAGATCCGCTTCGCCCCATGCACGCCGCGCTATCTATCAACTCGGCCGCGCCTATGCCGCCAATGGCCAGACGGCCGAGGCCATCAAGACCTATCGCCAAGCGATCGCCAAGGGCTCGACCGCGGCGATGATCGATCTCGGCGTCATGTACGGCACCGGCGCCGGCGTGCCGCAGGATCGCAATCAGGCGCGCGAATTGTTCGAGCGCGCCGCCAAGGGCGGCAATGCCCGCGGCACCACCAATCTCGCCGCGCTCGATGGCGGCACGTCGTCCAATCCGGCGCAGTCACGCGCGATGTACGCCAAGGCGGCCGAAGGCAATTCGCCCGAAGCGCAATTCCAGCTTGGCCTGATGATGGCGGAGGGCACCGGCGGACCGAAAGACGATGCCGGCGCCCGTGCGATGTTCGAGAAGGCGGCGGCGCAGGGCAACAGCGATGCCATGGTCTGGGCCGGCGCCTTTGCCGAGACCGGCCGCGGCGGCCCGAAGGACAATGACCTTGCCAAGTCGTATTTCAGCAAGGCTGCCGCGCTCGGCAATGAAGAAGGCAAGCAGCGCCTCAAGCGCACCGAATGCCCCTATGTCCTCAAGGACAAGGCCGGCAAGATCATGACTCATCTCTGCCCCTGAGCTTCCCGCACGACCGGAAAGGCCGCTTTGCATGACGACGATGCCCGTCTCCGACATCCGCAGCGAATTGCGCGAAGCCATCCGGTCGATCCCCGACTATCCCAAGCCCGGCATCGTCTTTCGCGACATCACGACGCTGCTCGGCAATGCGCGCGCCTTTCGCCGCGCCGTCGATGAACTGGTGCAGCCCTGGGCCGGCTCGAAGATCGACAAGGTGGCCGGGATCGAGGCGCGGGGCTTTATCCTGGGCGGCGCCGTGGCGCATCAGGTTTCGGCTGGCTTCGTGCCGATCCGCAAGAAGGGCAAGCTGCCGCACAAGACGGTGAGTGTGGCCTACGCGCTGGAATACGGTGAGGACACGATCGAAATGCACGCCGACGCGCTGGTGAAGGGCGAGCGCGTCGTGCTGGTCGACGACCTGATCGCGACCGGCGGTACGGCGGAAGCGGCCATCAAGCTACTCCGGCAACTTGGTGCCGAAGTGCTGGCCGCCTGCTTCGTGATCGATCTTCCGGATCTCGGCGGCGCCGCGAAGCTGCGCCAGCTCGGCGTGCCGGTGCGCACGCTCATCGGGTTTGAGGGGCACTGATCGTCTATCGTCGAATGGCGCCTAGCGCGGGACGCGGCCGGCGATCGCATTGGCCGTCGCGGAATAAGTGATGCTGCCATCGGCCGCGACAGGAAGCCGCTCGCGCAGGCGCGTTTTGGCCGCCTCGACCTCGGACTGCGGCAAAGCGGCAATCTGGGGCTTGAGCACGGTGCCGTTCACGCTCATCGTCCAGAGCGTGTCGAAATCGGCGAAAGTCCGCTGCACCGTGATGGTTCGCGTTTCGATGGCTTCGAGGCCGGCGCCGCGCCAGAATTCCTGTAACGCGGCGAGACTGGAAGCGCTGGGCGACGGCCGATACGGCGAGTCGGGCAGCAGCCGTTCGAACGGGCTGATCGGCGATGCGGCGTTCAGGACATCCCAGACATAGGCCGCCACCGTGCCGCCCGGTCGCACTAC
>JBAZSM010000080.1:0-14359 GCA_041662425.1 Pseudolabrys sp. | reverse complement strand
CGCCATCTCGGCGACGCCTTTGGCGGGATTGGGAACGAAGAAAATCACCAGGGCCATGACGGCGGCATCGACACTGCGGTCGAGAAACGGCAGCGCCTGGGCGTCGCCGACCTGAAACTCCGCCGGACATGCCAGGGTTCTGCTTCGTGCAAAGGTGATTTGTGGCTGGGACGGATCGACGCCGTGAATTTTTGCCGGTGCGCAGCGTTCGCTCAGCAAGGCGGAAAAGGCGCCGCTGCCGCAACCGACATCAAGCCAGATCAAACCGCTGGCGGGCTGAAGCCAGTCAATAAACACCGAGCCGACACGGCGGCTCCAGTCGCCCATCATCGCCTCATAGGCGGCGCCATCGTCGAAGACCTTGCGAGGTTCGGCCATTGTACTTCCCTCTTGCCTCTTGCTCATTCGCGGCGCGGTCCCCAGGGCCCGCCGGGCGGCAGTTGCGGCGTATCGCCCCAAGGGCCTCCCGTTGTGCCGGGTCCGCTGTTGGCCGGATTATTGTCGTTCCATGGACCTGATGGCGCGCCGGGCTGCTCCGGGTGCAGAAAACTTCCGTCCTGCGGCTGGTGCTCAAGCGATGGTTGTTGCGGCGGGGGCTCCAGCGCCAGCGGGCCTGGATCGTGGCCGCCGGCGAATTTGACCAGCGCCTCGACGCGGGCGTCGACCGACGGATGGGTCGCGAATATGTCGGCAAAACCCTGGCGCGGATTGTCGATGCACATCTCCATCACCGCGGAATTGGCGCTGGCCAGTTCGCCACGGTTCTCGATCTTGCGCAGCGCCGAGATCATGGCATCCGGGTTCTTGGTGAGCTCGACCGAGCCGGAATCGGCGAGGTATTCGCGCTGACGCGATAGCGCAAAGCGGATGACGACCGACAGCACCCAGGCGACGACGATCAGCGCGATGGCGATGATAATAGCGATGCCGGCCCCGCCGCCCTTTTTGTCGTCGCTGCTGCTGCTGCGCCGCGAGCCGTAAAAGGCGTTCTGAAAGAACAGCCGGAACACCATCTCGCCAAAGAACGAGATCACCCCGGCGATCACCACCGCGATCACCAGCATACGCACGTCGCCGTTGCGGATATGGGTGAGTTCATGGCCGAGCACGGCCTCCATCTCCTGGTCGTCGAGCGCCTGCAGCAGCCCGCGCGTCACGGTGATGGAATATTGTTTCTGGTTGAGGCCGGTGGCGAAGGCGTTGAGCGCGTCATCGTCGGCAATGCGCAAGGTCGGCATCGGTATGCCGCGCGAGATGCACAGGTTCTCGAGCAGGTTATAGAGCCGCGGTTCCTCGGCGCGCGTGACCTCGTGCGCGCCGGTGACGGCGTCTATCATCGACTGATGGAATTTATAGGCGATCAGCACCCAGATGATGGTGCCGATGGTGGCAAACGGCGCCGCCTTGACGAAATCGTAGATCGCGGCCTGGATCAAATAGTCGAGCGGCGCATTGCCCGTGGTCAGCACTTCGGCGAGCAGGGCGCCGGCGAACACCAGCACATAGATCAGAAAGAACAGGCCGATCAGCAGCGCAATCGAGCGCCGCCGGTTCGACTGGATATGCGTATAAAGACCGTAAGCGGCCATTGTTGTCTTCCGTCATTCCGGGGAGTCCCGAAGGGACGAACCCGGAATCCAGAGGAAAGGTTGGCGTATGCGTCTGGATTCCGGGTTCGCGCGCCGACGCGCGCGCCCCGGAATGACAGTCATCAGAACTTCACGCTCGGCGCCTGCTCGAGCTGGGCGCGGCTTTCGCCAAGGTCGAAGAACTGTTGCGGATGAAAACCGAAAATACCGGCGAACAGAGCGGCCGGGAACTGCTGGATGCCGGTATTATATTCCTGCACCGCGTTGTTGAAGAAGCGGCGGGCGGCAGCGAGCTTGTTTTCGATGTCCGAAATTTCGGACTGCAACTGCTGGAAATTCTGGTTGGCCTTGAGGTCCGGATAGCTTTCCGACAAGGCAAACAACTGGCGGAGTGCGCCGGACAGCATGTTTTCGGCCGCCACCTTCTGCTCCAGGCCCGGCGCCGCGATGGCGGCGTTTCGGGCGTTGACGACGGCTTCCAGGGTGCCGCGCTCGTGCGCGGCATAGCCCTTCACGGTTTCCACGAGGTTCGGGATCAGATCGGAACGCTGCTTGAGCTGCACGTCGATGTCGGCAAACGACTGATTGACGCGTTGCCGCATCGCGACGAGGCTATTGTATACAGAGATTGCCCAGAGCCCGATCACGACGATGACGCCGAGAACGACCCAGCCGGTGGTGGACATGGCAGTGCTCCTTGAAAAGCCGGACGGAAGGGGAAGCCGAAGATGCGGTCATGCGGACGGGCGGCACTATAGCAGAGGCTTGGACGTGCGGCGCGCTGCCTGAAATGCCCCTAAATCCCGTTGATTCTAGAAAAAAGGCCCCGAACCGAAGTTCGGGGCCTTTCGCCAGACGGCTATTCGGGGGGTAAGGGGGGAGCCGCCCGACAGATACAATCGGGTCGATAACATTCCCGTCGCGGTTTGGTTCCGCACCCCGGTAACGGTAAATGAATTTTTTTGGCTGCGCGGTTCGCATGGCGGCTATGCGCCACCACGCGAACTTGCACTCAGCGCTGGTGGCCGAGGCCGATGCCGAGTTTCAGCGCCTGCTGGCGCAAGGCGCCCGGCGTACGCTTGAATTCCTTGGCGATCTTGGAAACCGGAGTGCGCGCCTTGGAGTGCGACTTCAGTTTCTTGTACTCTTCGTTGGTCCAGGGCCTGCGCCGGATCTTTTTTGCCGCTTTCTTTGCGGACTTGGACTTTTTAGCCATTCAAATTTCCTTCAGATAAGCGTCGTTATTTGCACGCGTGTGCGTCCTATCGCTCAAATTGCGAAATGCCAAATGTTTTTTGTTTGTTGCCAGCGATGGCGGCGCCCGCAACCGGATGTTTAATAAACTGTGTTTGTAACAAAACGTCGGTGGCGCCGCGCTGATGTTGAAATAAATTCCGCCTTAATTTAACCGGCTTCGCGGAAACGAACCGCCGCCTCGAGGTCGACCGAAACCAGCTGCGACACGCCGCGCTCCGCCATGGTGACGCCGAACAGACGGTTCATGCGCGCCATGGTAATCGGGTTGTGCGTAATGATAACAAAGCGTGTATCGGTCGATTGCGTCATTTCGTCGAGCATGTCGCAGAAGCGCTCGACGTTGTGATCGTCGAGCGGCGCATCGACTTCGTCCAGCACGCAGATGGGCGCCGGATTGGTCAAGAATACCGCGAAGATCAGCGCCATGGCGGTCAATGCCTGCTCGCCGCCGGACAACAGCGACAGGGTCGCCGGCTTCTTGCCCGGGGGCTTGGCGAGGATTTCGAGGCCTGCTTCAAGCGGATCGTCGCTCTCGATCAACTGCAGTTCGGCGGTGCCGCCGTTGAACAGCTTGGTGAAGAGCTGCTGGAAGTGGGTGTTGACCTGCTGGAACGACGCCATCAGGCGCTCGCGCGCCTCGCGGTTGAGGCTCTGGATGCCGAGGCGCAGCTTCTTGATCGCTTCGACCAGATCGTCGCGCTCGGTGGTTAGCGAGGTGTGCTGGGTCTCGACCTCGATCAGTTCTTCCTCGGCACGCAGGTTCACCGCGCCCAGCCGCTCGCGCTCGCGGCGCAGCCGCTCCAGAGCCGCCTCGATTTCGGCGAGATCGGGCAGCGCCTCGCCCTCTTGGAGTTCGGCAAGCTCGGCGACGCCCTGCGGCTCGATCTCGAGCATATCGTGGATTTCGCGGGCGATGTCGGCAAGCCGGCGCTTGGACGCCTCGAAGCGCTCTTCGGCCCGCGCCAGTTCCTCGCGCGCCGTCGACGCGGCCTCGAGCGCTGCGCGCGCGTCGCGGTCGGCTTCGGCCAGCGCGTTTTCGGACTCCTGGAGCTTGTCGGCGCAGTCGCGGCGATCGGCTTCGGCCAAGTGCACTTCGCTGATCAGGGCGTCGCGCTTTTCGGCGAAGGTTTGCGGCGCATTCTCGAGTTCGGCGCGGTCGCGTTGCGCTTCTTCCATGCGCTTGGTCAGCGTTTCGGTCTGGCCACGCGCGCTTTCCTGGCGCTTGAACCAGCCGGCTTTCTCTTCGCCAACCTGACGCAGACGGCGGTCGGCGATTTCCGCTTCGCGGACGATGGCCTGCTGCTCGGCGCGAATCTCGGCGAGGGCGGCGCGCTTGGCGGCGATGTCGTCGCGCACGCCGGCGAGCTCGGATTCAAGATCGGCGGCAGGGGCGAGCGCGGCGAGCGACTGCTCGGCCTGGGTCATGCCGCCGGTCGCTTCATCGCGGCTCGCGGTGAGGCGGCTCTGCGCTTCCGAGAGCGCCGACAGGCGCGCGGCGTTGCGATTGACTTCGCGCTCGGCCGCCTCGTGGCGGTCGCGGGCGCCATTGACCTCGCGCTGACGCTCGCGCGCCGCGTTGCGGGTTTCTGTTTCTGCTGCTGCTGCGGCAGCAAGAAAAATCTGCGCCGCCTCGCTGGCACGGCGAGCAGATTCGGCGTCGGCTTTGGCGACCTGCAATTCGGATTCGATGTCGGCGAGACGGGCGCGTTCTGCGAGACGGCGCGCGGCGCCGGTCGGCGCATGCGCGGCGGCGGCAAAACCGTCCCAGCGCCACAGGTCGCCTGCGGGCGAGACCAGGCGCTGGCCGGGCTTGAGTTGCCCGGCGAGGCGGGCTGCGGTTTCCTTATCGGCCACGCCGATCAGGTTGAGGCGGCGCGTCAATTCGGCCGGCGCGCGGACATGCGCGGAGAGCGGCGTTGCGCCGTCCGGCAGCGCGGGATCGGTGGCATCGACGGCGGAGCCGACCCAGCGCATCGGCGCCGTCGGATCGACCGGCGCGTCGAGATCGTCGCCAAGTGCGGCGCCGAGCGCCTTTTCAAAGCCCTTGTCGACGGTGATGTTGTCCATCACCGGCGGCCACAAATTCTTGCTCTCGACGGCCAGCACCTTCGACAGGGTCTTGGCTTCGGTCTCGAGGCGCTGCACGCGACGCTCGGCTTCCGTCAGCGGATTTCGCGTCGCTTCGAGTGCCGCGCGCGCGGCGGCGTGCGCGGCTTCGGCGTCGACCGCGGCGTTTTCAGCGTTGGCGAGCGCGCGCTGAATGTCTTCGACTTCGAGCGTCAGCGCGGCAAGATCGGGGCCGGCCGACGCCTTCAACGTATCGACTTCGCGCGCGACCTCGGCCAGTTCGGCTTCGATCCGGGCGGCGCGATCGCGATGCTGACGCACCGTGCTCTCAAGCTGGTTGCGTTGCGCGGTGAGGGCGGCAAGCCGTGCGGTTAATTCCGAGAACACCTTTTCGGCAGCGGCGAGAGCGCTGCCGGCTTCCTCGACACGGGCATCGACACCGCTGCGGCGGCCGGCGCTTTCAGCGGCTTCGGCGCGGATCGTGTCTTCCTCGGCCGCAAGGCGCGCGATGGCGGCTTCGGCGTCGGCAACGAGTTTCTGCTCGCGTTCGCCGTCGGCGGCGAGCTGAACCAGACGAAGATCGAGTTCGGCGATGCGATCCTTGGCGCGCTGCTCTTCGCGCTCGAGCTCCTGCATCGCGACGTTCATGCGATGCAGGGCGGCGCCGGCACGCGCTTCGGCTTCGCGCAACGGCGGCAGTGCGGCGGCGGCGTTGGCCTGCCGCGTCGAGGCTTCGGCCTGGGCGCCGGTGCGCGCGGCGACTTCGCGCACGCAGAGATCCTTGGCAGTCTCGGCTTCGGTCTGTTCGACGTTCGCGGCGGTCCAGCGCAGATGATAGAGCGTCGCTTCCGTCTTGCGCACCTGCGCCGAGACGGTGCGATAGCGGATCGCCTGTTTGGCCTGCTTCTTCAGCGCGTCCATCTGGCCGGCGAGCTGGCCGATCACGTCCTCAATGCGCAGCAGGTTGGCTTCGGCGGCCTTCAGGCGCAATTCGGCTTCATGACGGCGCGCGTGCAAACCGGATACGCCGGCGGCTTCTTCGAGAACGCGGCGCCGCTGTTCGGGCTTAGCCTGGATGATCTCGCCAATGCGGCCCTGATGAACGAGAGCGGGCGAGCGCGCGCCGGTCGACGCGTCGGCGAACACGATCTGAACGTCGCGCGCGCGCACCTCCTTGCCGTTGATGCGATAGGCGGAGCCTGACTCGCGCTCGATGCGGCGGGCGATTTCCAGCATGTCGGTGTCGTTGAATTGCGCCGGCGCCGAGCGCTCCGAATTGTCGATCGAGATTGCGACTTCGGCGTTGTTGCGCGCCGGCCGCGTGTTGGACCCGGAGAAGATCACGTCGTCCATCGAGGAGGCGCGCATGGACTTGTATGAGTTCTCACCCATCACCCAGCGCAGAGCTTCGACGAGGTTCGACTTGCCGCAGCCGTTCGGCCCGACCACGCCGGTCAGGCCCGGCTCGATGATGAAATCGGTCGGTTCGACGAATGACTTGAATCCGAGCAGACGCAGCCGGGTAAGCTTCATACTTCAGGCCTCGACCCCCGCAGGGTGAACGCCCTTTCCTGCCGGGTTTTGCATAGGGAATGACGAAAGTGGTCTGCCGGGGGCATGGCCCGGACGCTAAAGGTCGTATGCCGCATTCGCTGGCAGAATGAAATCTTGGCCGGGCTCAAGCAACTGCACAGTGTCGCAAAAGCCCGGTTTTCCAGACTTTTCGGCTGTGGATTGACCTAAAAATACCCTTGTACCGCGGAACTAGATGTTGGGGTCCGGGGGGCAGCCCGCCAACCTCAGCTTTTAATCAGCGGATCGATGGCCTTCGACATGTCCTCGATCGACAGCGCGCCGGTATAAAGCTTGCCGTTGATGAAGAAGGACGGCGTCGAGTTGACCTTGAACTTGTCGACCGCGCGCTGGCGCATCTGTTCGATACCGTCGAGCACCTTCTGGTTAGACAGGCAGGCGTCAAAGGTTTCCTTGGTGAAACCGGCCTGCTTGGAGATCGCGAGCAGCGGGTCCAGCGGCTTTTCGACGGCCCATGTGCCTTGCTGGCGGAACATGGTGTCGACGAAGGCGAAATATTTCTCGGAATTGGTGTCGGCATTGCAGCGCGCCAGCATGAAGACCGCGGCAGCGAGGTTGTCGAGTGGGAACTCGCGGAAGATGTACCGCACCTTTCCGGTGTCGATGTACTTCTTCTTGATGTCCGGGTAGGTCGTTTCCTGGAAATGGGCGCAGTGCGGGCAGGTCATCGAAGCGTATTCAATGACCGTGACCGGCGCTTTCGCGTCGCCGATTGCCATATCCGGCAGCGTCGTCGGCGCCATCAGTTCGGTTTCGGAGATGACAGCGTCCTGGGCGAAGGCGGTTTCGCTCAAGGTCGGCAGGGCGGACAGTCCCAGCGCGGTGGCGAGCGCCACAGTTGCCGTGCTCTGGCAGAATTCACGTCGGGTCAGGCGCAAAGGGTGTCTCCGTCAATCTGTCGCGGGAAAAGGCCTCCGCGGTCGGCTCACTGCTAGCTGGACAGCATGATTGTGGCAATGGCGGGCCGCAGCGCCAAGGCGGCGGAAGGCCTCACTTTGTCTTGATGGCGCTTCCGAGGCGGGCGAGCGCATCGCGCAATCCGGAATCATGAACCTCGGTCATGTCCGCGGCGAGCCGGGCGGTCAGGGCCGGGTCGGGCGGGGCCGGCCGCGCCTTCGGCACCTTCCGGCGCAGGGGCGCCTGCCGGAGCGCCAGCCGGCCGATGGCCTGCCAGCCGAAAAAGCGGTTCACCCGCTCCAGAATGACGGCCGAGAGATGCTGAATTTCGAGCGCCGCCGGACCCTCGACCCGCAGGACGAGGGTCGCCGGTTCGGCCTGTTCGACCTCGCCGACGTCGGATTTCGGACGCGGCCAGTTGATCCTCATCGGCTCGCTATGGGCGGCGACCTCGGCCCCGACGATTTCGCGCCAGCGGGTGAGGATTTCCGTCGACGCAAAGCCTTGAGACTTGAGCGCACCGCCGAGGCTGGCGGCGGTAAACTCGGAAAGCGGCCGGGGAAAACCCCTGGTGGGCTTGGTCATGGATAAACGCTCTGGCATCGTCTGAACCATGAACGTAGCAGTCCGCACCCTGCGGCGAAAGAAACCCCAAGAAGCATCCAGGGCCGCGCCCGATCCGGCCGATCTGCTGGCCTGGTACGAGCGTCACGCCCGCGTCCTGCCGTGGCGGGCGCGCGGCGGGCGGCGGCCTGACCCATACGCCGTGTGGCTGTCGGAAATCATGTTGCAGCAGACCACCGTAAAAACGGTGGGGCCTTACTACGCCAAGTTCCTCGGCAAATGGCCGAGCGTCGAGGCGCTGGCCGGCTCGCCGCTGGACGACGTGCTGCGGGCCTGGGCGGGGCTCGGTTATTATGCGCGGGCGCGCAACCTGCATGCCTGCGCGCTGGCCGTGGTCGAGCGGCATGGCGGCGTCTTTCCCGATGACATGAACGCGCTGCGCGCCTTGCCGGGCATTGGAGACTACACGGCCGCGGCGGTCGGCTCGATTGCCTTCGATCTGCCGGCCGTGCCGGTCGACGGCAATGTCGAGCGCGTGGTGACGCGGCTGTTCACGGTCGAAGAAGAATTGCCGGCGGCCAAGCCCATCATCAAACGTCTTGCCGCGTCGCTGATGCCGTCCTCGCGCACCGGCGATTTCGCGCAGGCCCTGATGGATCTCGGCGCCACGATCTGCACGCCGAAAAAGCCGGCTTGCGCGCTCTGCCCATGGAACGATGTCTGTGTTGCGCGCGCTCGAGGCGATCAAGAGCTGTTTCCGCGCAAGGCGCCGAAGCGCGAAGGCAAATTGCGGCGCGGCGCGGCTTTCGTGGTGCTGCGCGAGGACGGTCGCGTATTGTTGCGCCAGAGGCCGGAGAAAGGCCTGCTTGGGGCGATGACGGAAGTGCCCGGCAGCGACTGGTCGCACGACTTCGATGTATCCATGGCGCTGCAATCCGCGCCCAAACTGGGCGGCAAAGTGACATGGCGCAAGCTCGCCGGTGAAGTCACGCATGTCTTCACGCATTTTCCGCTGGCGCTGACCGTCTTTGCCGCCGCCATGCCGCGCGCGACCGCCGCGCCGAAAGGCGCGCGCTGGGTCAGGGTCGCTGATCTGGCCGATGAAGCCTTGCCGAATGTCATGCGCAAAGTTCTTGCGCATGCGCTAGATTGATCCGATCAAAAAATCCCCGGGGGAAATTGAACGATGTCGCTCGATACCAAAGCCGCGGTGCAAAATCCCGTATCTGCCGGCCAGTGGTCGCCCAGCCTGCGCTATCCCGATCCACTGATCACCGCGCTCGATCCGCGCTTCAAGAAATATCATCTGCCGCTGGCGAGCGTTGAACGGCTCTATACCGGAACGCACTGGGGCGAGGGGCCGGTGTGGTTCGGCGATACGCGCTGCCTGATCTGGAGCGATGTGCCGGGCAACGTCATGTACAAATGGGACGAGGAGAGCGGGCAGGTGAGCCCGTTCCGCAAACCGTCGAACAACGGCAACGGCAATACGCGCGATCGCCAGGGCCGGCTCGTGACGTGCGAGCACCTGACGCGCCGCGTCACCCGCACCGAATATGACGGGGCCATCACGGTGATCTGCGACAACTTCGAGGGCAAGCGCCTGAATTCGCCGAACGACATCGTGGTGAAGTCGGATGGCTCGATCTGGTTTACCGATCCGCAGTTCGGCATTCTCGGCGACTACGAAGGCGACAAGGCCGAGCCGGAACTGCCGATGAATGTCTATCGCGTCGATGGCGCGACCGGCAAAGTCACGGTGGCGATGGACGGCATCAATGCGCCGAACGGGCTGGCGTTCTCGCCGGACGAGACGCTGCTCTACATCGTCGAGTCACGCGCCGAGCCGCGCAAGATCCTGAGCTATGAGGTCGGCGCCGGCGACAAGTTGTCGAACCGCAAGGAACTCATCAATGCCGGCCCGGGCGGCACGCCGGATGGCTTCCGCGTCGATGTCGATGGCAATCTGTGGTGCGGCTGGGGCATGACGCCCGAGCTCGACGGGGTGCGCGTGTTCTCACCCGAGGGCGAGCCGATCGGCCACATCTCGCTGCCGGAACGCTGTGCCAATCTTTGCTTCGGCGGCAGGAAGCGCAACCGCCTGTTCATGGCGGCGGCGCATTCGCTGTATGCGCTCTACGTCAACATACAGGGCGTGAAGGGGGGCTGAGGCCTTCGTCCTTCGCGTCATTTTCAGTCGTCATGCCCGGCCTCGTGCCGGGCATCCACGTCTTTGGCCGGAAAGTCAGGCGTGGATGGCCGGGACAAGCCCGGCCATGACGGTGAATGCAATTGTGGCGTGAACTCAAATCGCCGGGATGCCGGCCGCCGCGGCGAGCAAGGCGTTTTCCGCCTGCTCGGTTCTGTCCGGCCTGGGCTGGCTGGCCGCCGCCGCCTTCTTGTTGATCTTGCGCCGGGCGATGCCGCCGAGCTTCTTGTCGGTCGCCTTCTCTTCCTTGAGGTTCATATTGAGAACCTTGGCGACATCGGCGCGGCCGATGACCTTCGCCCAAGCCACCAGCGTGCCGTAGCGCGTGATCTCGTAGTGCTCGACCGCCTGCGCCGCCGCGATCAGCGCCGCATTCAACACGGTCTTGTTGTCGATTTCGCCGGCGATTTCGCTGGCCTCATCGAGAATGCCGTCGATCGCCGGGCAACTGGTGCCCTGCGGCACCGATTTGATCATCTTGAAGACCCGGTCGAGCCGCTTGATCTGCCCTTCGGTCTGCCGAAGGTGCATCTTGAAGCCTTTTTTGAGCTCGGCATCGGACGCCTTTTCGATCATGTCCGGCATCGCCTTCTTGATCTGGTGCTCGGCGTAGTAGATGTCCTGCAAGGTGTGCACGAACAGCTCGTCGAACGTGTCGATGTCGGATGAAAACCAACCCATGGCCCGAATCTCCCTGATGGCGCGCGAAATGGCGCTGCCTCTGCCTTTATAAGCCGCCGCATGGGTTCCGAGTTCCCTTAAAGGCCAAAGCCCGCTAAGAATTCGCCCGGTTTAAGAAACGAATGAAGGAGGCCCCATGGCCATCGAACGTCACGACGTCGGCGCCCGCATGAGCAAATGCGTGGTGCACGGCAACACCGTCTATCTCGCCGGCATTGTCGCCAATGAGCCCAAGGGCAAGGATATGACCGCCCAGACCAAGGATATCCTGTCGCAGATCGACGGATTCCTCGCCAAGGCCGGCACCGACAAGTCGAAGCTGCTGACAACGAATATCTGGGTCACCTCGATGAGCGAGTTCGCCGCGATGAATGCGGTGTGGGACGCCTGGGTGTCGCCGGGCAATACGCCGGCGCGCGCCACGGTCGAGGCCAAGCTCGCCACGCCGGACTACAAGGTCGAGATCATGGTGGTGGCGGCGAAGTAAGTTTGCCGCGCCGTCTGCAATGTCATGCCCGGCACAAAGAAGGCCGGGCATGAGGGGAGAGTAAGCATGCCCTTCGACTTCGCGCCGCTATTCCCGGCGACCGTGCCGCGGCCAGCCGCGCGCTGGAGCGGCGCGCCGAAATACAATTTCGTCGGCGGCAACAATGACCCATCCGAAGTGCCGCTCGACGGCCTGATGGCCGCGGTGCAATCGGTGATGGCACGCGACGGCCGGACGCTGGCGACCTACGGTCTCAACAGCGGTCCGCAGGGCTATCGTCCGTTGCGCGAATTTCTCAGCCTCAAGCTCAAGCGCGATGCCGGCATGACCTGCACCGCAGACGACATCCTCATCGTCTCAGGCTCGCTGCAGGCGCTCGATCTGGTCAATGGTGCGCTGCTATCGCGCGGCGACACTGTGATCGTCGAGAAGGACAATTACCAGGGCACGCTCAATCGCCTGACCAAACTCGGCGTCAATGCCGTCGGCATTCCGCTCGACAAGGGCGGTATGAAGATGGATGCGCTGGAAGCCGCGCTGAAGGATCTGAAGTCGCGCGGTATCAGACCGAAATTCATCTACACCATTCCCACGGTGCAGAATCCGACCGCGACCGTCCTCGACGAATCCCGCCGCGCGCGCATGCTCGAACTGGCGGATGAGTATGGCGTGCCGATCTTCGAGGACGATTGCTATTCCGATCTCGTCTGGAGCGGCACGCGCCCGCGCGCCATCCATGCCATGAGCCAATCCGACAACGTCATCCATATCGGCTCGTTCTCGAAGTCGATCGCGCCGGCCTTGCGCGTCGGCTTCATCGTCGCGCCGTGGCAAATCATGTCACGCATGCTGGCGCTGAAGACCGATGCCGGCTCCGGCGCGCTGGAGCAGATGGTGCTCGCCGAATATTGCGCGGCGCATTTCGCCGAGCATGTGCCGGCGTTGCGCAAGGGCCTGCGCAAGAAGGTCGAGACCTTGATGGAAGCGCTCAACGAGCAGTTCGGCACCGCGGCCGAATTCGACGACCCGCAGGGCGGTATCTTTCTCTGGGTCAAGCTGCCGGACAATGTCGATACGCTGAAGCTTTATCAGGCGGCGCTGAAGGAAGGCGTGGCGATCAATCCGGGGCCGGAGTGGTCGACCGACAAGACGCACAGTGCCAGTCGCCTGCGCATCTGTTTCGCCAGCCCGTCGCATCAGGAAATCCGCGAGGGTATCGCGGTGCTGGCGGACGTCTGTCGCCGAGAATTCGGCGTGCCGGAGCGCAGCGGCAACATCGAACGCGCCAAGGTGTAATGCATGTCTTTGCCCGGAATTCTCGCGATCTGGAACGACGTCAAGCCGGGCCGCGAGGCCGATTTCGAAACCTGGTTTCAGGGCGAGCATCTGCAGGAGCGGCTCGGCGTACCGGGCTTTATCTATGGCCGCAGGCATCAGGCGATTTTGGGCGCCTCGGCGTTCTTCAATTTCTATCTTGTCGAAAGTCCGCAAGTGCTGGTGTCGAAGCCCTATCTTGAGCGGCTCGACAATCCGACGCCGATGACGCGGATGATCATGACCGAGGTGTTCATCAACATGAACCGCACGCTCTGTCATCGCGTCGTCCGCCGGGGCGACTTCCGCGGTGCTTATGCGGTGACCGTGCGTTTCAATGATGCGCCGGATGTCGCCGCGCTTACGGCGAGGATCGGCGCTTTGGTCGCCGATCCGGCGATTGCCGCCGGCGAAATCTGGGTCGCGACCGATCCCGAGGGGCAGCCGGTGCTGCTCGAGGAGAAATTGCGCGGCGGCGACCGCAAGATTGCCGGCGCGCTGATGATCGACACGTTACGCGAAGCCGACGCCGTTCGGCTCGGCGAGACATTCAGGATGGATTATCCTGGCGCCGACGTCGGCGTCTTCCGTGTGCTTTGCCAGATCGGCCGCACTTTGGGGATTTAGCCATGCGCGCGCTTGCATCTTTGGCCCAACAAGTCGCCGAGCGCTTGATCGCGCGCAAGGAAACCATCGCCATTGCCGAATCCTCGACCGGCGGGCTGATCTCGGCGGCGCTGCTCGCGGTGCCCGGCGCGTCGGCTTATTTCCTCGGTGGCGCGGTGGTCTACACGAAGATATCGCGCGCGGCGTTGCTCGATGTCGGCGACGCCGAGATGAAGGGCCTGCGGCCGTCGACCGAGGCCTACGCGCTGCTGGAGGCGCGCCGCATTCGCGACAAGATGAATGCGACCTGGGGCGTCGGCGAAACCGGCGCTACCGGACCGGCGGGCAATCGCTACGGCGATGCCGCCGGCCATTCGTGCATCGCGGTGGTTGGGCCAGTCGAGAAAGCGGTCACGCTGGAAACCGGCAGCCCGGACCGCGCCGCGAACATGGAAGCCTTCGCCGGACGGGCGCTGAAACTTTTGCTGGAAGTGATCGGCTAGACTCTCGCTTAGGCCGGAACGGGCCGCCTTGCGCTTGCCATAATTGGTAACATATAAGACACTATCGAGATGCTGGTTCTCGAATTCCTCGATTCGGGTGGCGGAAGCCCATTTGCACGATGGTTTGACGGGCTCGATGGTCAGGCTGCGGCAAAGGTCGCCGTGGCGCTTACCCGGCTTGGTCTCGGCAATCTGTCGAGTGCGAAAGGTGTCGGTGCCGGCGTTCTCGAATATCGGATTGATGCCGGTCCTGGCTATCGGATTTATTTCGGCATGGACGGCGACGCGCTTGTCATTTTGCTGGCCGGTGGCACCAAGCGTCGGCAGCAAGGTGATGTTGAAGCTGCCAAACTGCGATGGTCGGAATACAAACGCCGGAAGAAAGAGTAGTGAAATGGCATTGACGCGGGAATTCAAAGAAACGGTAAAGGCGCGGGTCGAGCGCGATCCAAAATTTCGCGCCGCTCTGCTCACCGAAGCGGTCGAGCAGATGCTGTGCGGCGATATGCACACCGGCAAGACGATTCTGCGCGACTATATAAACGCAACCGTGGGTTTCGAAAAACTCGCGCGTGAAACGGGCACGCCCGCC
>JBAZSM010000079.1:0-18096 GCA_041662425.1 Pseudolabrys sp. | reverse complement strand
GACGCGCTCGGTGCCGTTGACGATGAAGGTGCCGTTCGACGTCATGAGCGGAATGTCGCCCATGTAGACGTCCTGCTCCTTGATGTCCTTGACCGACTTGGCGCCCGTCTCTTCATCGATATCGAACACGATGAGGCGCAGCGTCACCTTGAGCGGCGCAGCGAAAGTCATGCCGCGCTGGCGGCACTCGTCGACGTCATACTTCGGCGCTTCGAACTCGTATTTGACGAATTCGAGCATCGAGGAGCCGGAGAAATCCGAAATAGGAAATACCGAGCGGAAAACGGCCTGGAGACCTTCGTCGAGGCGGCCGCCGACCGGCTCGTTGACCATCAGGAACTGATCGTAAGATGCCTTCTGAACCTCGATGAGGTTCGGCATCTCCGCCACTTCTTTGATTGACCCGAAAAATTTTCGTACGCGCTTGCGACCGGTGAACGTCTGCGCCATCGTTTCTTTCTCTCGATTCTGTTTTCGGGGTAAGCGCGGGCGCCTCTCCGAACAGCCGCATTCCATCGCGACCATCAGGACAGGCGTCGGGGGCTACCCGGTTCTTCTATGCGATTCGGAACCCAAAGGCCGAAAACCAATGGCCGAACCGCTGCATCTCACAACTCGATCGTGACCCCTCAGGCGCCCCATGGGGCGCCGGTTCACGATTTGACGCTGGCCAGCCTGCCTTCGCGAACGCTGCTGCCCATCGCCCTGTCCGATAGCCCCGGGGCGGTTAAGCCCCGGGAATATCGATTGTTTTTGTCTGAACCCCGGCCCTCTTGTGCGACCGGGGTTCCCCTTAAATAAGTACGACTTACTTAAGCTCAACCTTGGCGCCAGCCTTCTCGAGCGTGGCCTTGATCTTCTCGGCCTCTTCCTTGTTGACGCCTTCCTTGACCGGCTTCGGCGCGCCTTCGACCAGGTCCTTGGCTTCCTTGAGGCCCAGGCCGGTGAGCGCACGCACTTCCTTGATCACCTCGATCTTCTTGTCGCCGGCCGAAGCCAGGACAACGGTGAACTCGGTCTTCTCTTCGGCAGCGGCAGCGCCGGCGGCAGCCGGGCCGGCAACCGCAACAGCGGCAGCAGCCGAGACGCCCCACTTCTCTTCGAGCATCTTGGCGAGGTCCGCCGCTTCCAGGACGGTCAGGGTCGACAATTCGTCGACGATCTTCTGCAGGTCAGCCATTTGTCAGTTCCTATCGGTTCGAACCAGTTGGGTTGTTTGGAGTAGGCCGTCAGGCCGCTTCGCTCTTGGAGGCGTAAGCCTGGACGACGCGCGCGACCTTGGCCGCGGGAGCATTCGTGAGCTGCGCAATCTTGGTCGCCGGCGCCACGAGGAGGCCGATGATCTTGGCACGCAGTTCATCCAGAGACGGCAGCGAGGCGAGCGCCTTCACCGCGTTCTGGTCCAGAGCGGTTTTGCCCATCGATCCGCCGAGAATGACGAACGCTTCGTTCGCCTTGGCAAAATCGACGACCACCTTCGGTGCCGCCATCGGGTCGCCCGAATAGGCGATGACCGTCGGCCCCTTGAGCAGGGGCGCGATGGAGGCAACGTCGGTGTCCTTGAGAGCGATTTGGGCGAGACGGTTTTTCGCGACCTTCACGTGGCCGCCAGCCTGCCGCATCTGCCTGCGCAGCTGCTGCATCTGGGCGACGGTGAGGCCGGCATAGTGAGCCACCACCACGACTGCCGAGGACTTGAAGACCTGGGTCAGTTCGGCGATGGACTCTTTTTTTGCCGCTCGATCCACTGCAAGCTCTTTCCGGTTTGGCGGCCGTCCGCACAGTGCGGGGGCCACCGGTTGCACCAGCCGTCCCGTGGATCACGCGAAGTCACCCGGGCAGGACAGCGTTGGAGTAGCCTGCCCCCGATCCGGCATTCGCCGTCTCGGCATCCGAGGTTCGAACCGTCTTGGCCTTCGTTCGCGACCAGGGGTCATGATTCATGACCGAGGGTCAGGAAACCGGGCAATCCGGGTCTCATCCCCGTCTATGCTGGCCCCTGCGAGAGGGATTAAGCGTCGAGCCCGAAGGATCTCGGCACCGGCAGTCTTGGACAGGTCCGCGTCTTCAAAGCTGCAAATGAAGCGGTCGCCGTCCTTCCAGATGACCCAAAGGTTCTCTAAAAGGAATGCTGTCCGTTCACCACAAAGTTTGAGAGACGCGCAAAGGCGTGCCGACAAATGGGCCGGCACGCCCTCAGAAACTCATCTAGCCCCTCCGGCAGATTTTGCCAAGAGGAGATTTTGTGGCCATTTTGAGGGGATTTCCCTGCGGCTCAGCCGGGGCAGGCAGCTCCGGTTTCGACCCACGCCTTGATCAGGGCCCCGTTACGCGGTGGCAACCATACTCTTTGGCGTCGATGCCGCGTCGCTCGCTTGCATGAAGCCATCGAAGAACGCCGCGAGTTCGGCGTGGGCGCCGAGCGGCAGGACATGTGCCACGTACTGGTCAGGCCGCACAATAACCAGGCAGCCGCGGTCGCGGTCGATGCCGCGCATGGCGAAGATGTCCCGGCCGCTCTTGAGGTCCGGCGCGAACACTTTCTCGTAGTCCCGCAGGCCGAACTTGCCCTTTTCCGGCAGCAGCAGGGCCGGCATCGCGCCGATATCGAGGTCCCGGTGCGCCTGCTGGACGACGGCACGCACGTCGATCACCGAGTCCGGATCGGCCCCCGCCGGGGTGTATTTTCGGACCGGCGACGCCGACGACGTGGCCAGGAACTCGCACAAAGCGCGCAACGTCGAAACCGGCGACGTAGGATCGCCCGCGCCGGCGAAGGCGAAGATGCGCCAGCGCCCGTCGGCTTCCACGGTGTGGCCGAGCTGCATCGCCATCGCGTCGGCGACGCGGATTACCGGCGCCGAATGGAACCGCATGCCGATCGGAAGGCCTTTGGCGAGATGCTGATGGGTGGCCTCGCCGGTCAGCAGCGCCGGTCGGTAGCGTGTCGCGGTGCCGGCGGTGTAGCGGCCGTGCTGAACGAAATAGCGTTGCGTCTCGGCCGGGTCCGCCGCGCGCGACGATGAACTCAGCACTTGCGCCCATTCGCGATCGAAATCGATGAGCTCCTTGGCGACCGCCTGACGTTCCGCGGAATAAGTGTGCAGCAGATGCGGCGCCGCGCGCCGGCGCAGCACCGCCGCAAGCTTCCAGCCGAGATTGAAGCCGTCCTGCATCGAGACGTTCATGCCCTGCCCGGCTTTCGGGCTGTGCGTATGACAGGCATCGCCGGCAATGAAGACGCAGGGCAGCGTGTCCGTCTCGCCGTCCGGCACGTCGTCGAACTTGTCGCACAGCCGCTGGCCGATTTCATAAACCGACCACCACGCCACCTCCTTGATGTCCATCCTGTAGGGTTTGAAGATGCGCTGCGCGGCGGCGATCAGGTCGTCCGAGGTGATATTGCGGTTGGCGACGCGCTCGCCGGCATCGAGCTTGTCCATCTCGATATAGAGCCGGAACATGTAGCCGCCTTCGCGCGGAATGATGATGCAGCTGCCGTCGCGCGGCGACTGGATCAGGCACTTGCAGCGTATGTCGGGAAAGTCGGTGACCGCGAGCACGTCCATCACGCCCCAGGCGTGATTGGCGGAATCGCCGTGCAGCGCGCGGCCGATCGACTTGCGCACCGCGCTGCGCGCGCCATCGCAGCCGACGACATAGCGCGCCTTGATCGTCTCGGTCGCGCCTTCATGCCCGGGATCGGTACGCTCGAGCCGCGCCGTCACGCGATAGGGATCGCCGCCGGCCTCGGCGCCAATGTCGAGATCGACAAGGTGCCGCGCATAATACGGCTCCAGCTTCGCCGGCGATTTGCGCATGACGTCGAGATAGAAGTCGTGCACGCGCGCCTGATTGAGCACGACATGCGGGAATTCCGACAGCCCGTCCTCGACGTCCTGGACCCAGCCGCTGCGGACGATGCTCTCGCCCTGCTTGTCGTCCGGCTTCCAGAATGTGGTCTCGTTGATCCAGCAGGCTTCCTTGAGCACGCGTTCGCTGAAACCGAAAGCCTCGAACATCTCCATCGTGCGGCAGGCAATGCCATCGGCCTGGCCGCGCAGCAAAGGCCCGGCCTTCTGTTCGACGATGCAGGTCTTGATGTCGGGAAAAGCGGCAAGCTGCGACGCCAGCGTCAGACCGGCCGGACCGCAGCCGACGATGAGAACATCGACCTCTGCCGGCAGCGGGCCGGTTTCACCCGAAGCGGGATAACGCTTCGCGGAATCGGCGATCTCCGGATCGCCGGGCTCGAAACCATTGATGTGGAATTGCATGACACCCTCCCGGGCTGAATTCTGATTGGGCCTTGCCGGCCCTTTTGATTGCCTAGGTCGCCGGCCTTGCCGCCGCGCCGGCAGCGCGACTTCGATATTGAATAGTATGCTGATCATCAGTATGCTTGTCAAATCATCCTGGAGGCGCGCCGTGAAGGATCCGACGACAAAGCCCGGCCACTTGGCGCGACGCTTCCAGCAGATCGCGGTCGCGGTCTTTCACGCCGAAGTGGAAGACGCCGGCTACGACCTGACGCCGGTGCAGTATGCGGCGCTGGCAGCGGTCGGCACGCATCCCGGCATGGACCAGGCGACGCTGGCCGGCGCCATCGCCTATGACCGCACAACCATCACCGGCGTTGTCGACCGGCTGGTGCAGAAGGGCCTTGTGGTGCGCAAGCAAAACAGCCGCGACCGGCGCGCCCATGCGCTCGAGATGACGGAGGCCGGACGCAAGAGCCTGCGCGGCATCGAGCCGTCCGTCGAAGCGGCGCAACGTGCCATGCTGTGCGGACTGACGGCCGCCGAGGCGAAGGAACTGATGCGCCTGATGCGCAAGGCGATCGACGCCGCCAACGAACTCAGCCGCGCACCGTTGCGCGAAGCGCCCGTCGCGATGGCGAAGAAAGCCTAGTGGGAGGCAAGCCTAGAGAAAAGTTGTCGGCTCGCGCCGTGTTTCGCCGGCCGACGCTATCGCCGCGGCGCCTGCGCGCGCGCGCTGCCAAACGAGGCTCCACAGCTTCGATGAAATTCCGGACGGCGTCAGCCGCAACAGATTGACGTGATGCTTCATGCCTTTGCCGCCCGGGACCAGTCCCAGCGGCCGCACGAGACAATAGTCTCCGTTGGACATACGCACCAACTCGACGTCCTCGAAATATTTCGTCACACGCATCACCCCAGAAATGCATCGGTGTTTTGATTCGGTCAATCGAGCGCGAAGGTCCGCCAACCGGCGTCGAACAAAATAAAAAAGGCCGGACAAAACGTCCGGCCTCTTGATTTTTGAAAGCCTCCGCGTCGGATCAGGCGGTCGCCCGCACGAAGGGCAATTGCCGCGGCCGTTCGTGTCCGAGCCGCGCCATGGCATTGGCCACCGCCGGTCCGACCGGCGGCACGCCCGGCTCGCCGACACCCGACGGCTTTTCGGACGAGGCGACGATCGTCACTTCGACCTCCGGCATCTCATTGATGCGCAGCGAGCGATAAGTATCGAAGTTTTTCGGTACCGGGCGCCCGCCATCGATCGGCACTTCGGCGAACAGGATGTGTCCGAGACCGTAGCCGATGCCGCCCTCCATCTGCGCACGGATGACGTCTGGGTTGATGGCAACGCCGCAATCGACCGCGCACCAGACCTTGTGCACATGCGGCCCGTCGCCGTTGCCCGCCGACACCTCCGCGATCTGCGCGACGAAAGTGCCGAAGCTTTCGACGACCGCCACGCCGCGCGCGCGGCCATTGACGGGCTCCGGCCCCGACCACTTGGCGAGGTCCGCGACCGCGCGCAACACGCCGGCTGCGCGTTTGCTCTCGCCCAACATTTCGAGACGCCCGGCCACCGGATCCTTGCCGGCGGACTGCAGCAGTTCGTCGACAAAAGTTTCGACCGCGTAGCCGGTATGGGTGTGGCCAACCGACCGCCACCACAATGTCGGAATGCCGACCTTCGTGGTGTGCACGTCGCACTGGAAGTCGGCGATGTCGTAGAGCAGCTTGCGCGAGCCCTCCACCATGGTTGGGTCGATGCCGTCCTTGATCATGGCCTCGAAGGCAGAGCCGGCCATGAAGGACTGACCGACGACCGTGTCGCTCCAGGCGACGATCTTGCCGTCCGCCACGGCGCCGCGCATGCGATGGACAAACATCGGCCGGTAATAGCCGCCCTGGATGTCGTCTTCGCGGGTGAAGACGAGCTTCACCGGCTTGCCCGGACCGATCGCCTTGGCCACGTTGGCGAGCTCGGCGACGAGTTGCGCGTTGGCCTGGGCGCGGCGACCGAAGCTGCCGCCGGCCAGCAGCATGTCAATCTTCACCTGCTCCGGCTTGAGGCCGAGGATGCCGGCGATGGCGCCCTGATCGACCGTCTGGAACTGACAGCCGTAACGCGCGTGCGCCTGCTGGCCGTCCCATAGCAGATAGGCGTCCAGCGGCTCCATCGGGCCGTGGGCAAGATAGGGGAAGACATATTCCGCCTCGACCACTTTGCCGGCTTTGGCCAGCGCGGCATCGGCATCGCCCGACTTGCCGGCAATCGCACCCGGCTTCTGAGCCAAAGCGCGGTATTCGGCGAGCAATTGTGCGCTGCCGCGCTTCTCGGCGGCGCTGTCATCCCATTCGATCTTGAGGGCTTCGCGGCCCTTGATCGCCGGCCACATGCTGGTCGCATAGACCGCCACGCCGGAGGGCAACGTCTTCACATCGACAACACCGGCGATCTTGCGTGCCTCGCTGTCGTCGACCTTGGCGGCCTTGCCGCCGAAGCGCGGCGGATGCGCGACCACCACCGTGAGCATGTTGGGCTCATGGATGTCGATGGTGAACTGTGCGGTGCCATTGGTCTTCGACGGAATGTCGAGCCGCGTGACCACGCCTTCCTTGCCGATGAGCTTGAAGTCTTCCGGCTTCTTCAGGACGACATTCTGCGGCACTGGCAGCTTCGCAGCCGCCTGTGCCAGTTGCCCGAAGGTTGTCTGGCGGCCAGACTTGGCGTGACGCACGACACCCCGTTCCACGGCGATCTCGGCTGGCGCAACGTTCCAGCTTTCGGCCGCCGCCTGCACCAGCATCGCCCGCGCCGTGGCGCCGGCCTTGCGCAGTTGGTCGAACGAATTGGCGATCGCGGTCGAACCGCCGGTGCCCTGGATCGGACCGAAAGCCAGATTGTTGTAAAGCTTGTTATTGGCCGGTGCCCCTTCCGCCCGCATTTGCGACCAGTCGGCATCCATCTCCTCGGCAACGATGGTGGTCAGGCCGGTATAAGGCCCCTGCCCCATTTCGATGTGCTTGGCGAGCACCGTGACGGTGTTGTCCGGAGCGACGCGAACGAACGCATTCGGCGCGAAGGCCGCACCTTCGTCCGTGGCTGCTTCGGCCTTGCCGATACGCGGCAGATAAAATGCGACAATGAGACCCGCGGTGCCTTGGAGAAGCGAGCGACGCGACAGTTTGGTGTCGTGAATGGTCATGATCAGCCCTCGAGCGACTTGGCGGCGTCGTGAATGGCCGCGCGGATACGAACGTATGTGGCGCAGCGGCAAAGATTGCCGCTCATCGCATCGTCGATGTCGCTATCGGTGGGCTTCTTGTTGTCGGTCAGAAGCGCGACCGCGCTCATGATCTGCCCGGACTGGCAATAGCCGCATTGTGGGACCTGGTGGGCCACCCAGGCCGCCTGCACAGCTTTGGCCTCTTTGCTCGCAACGCCTTCGATGGTCGTGATCTTGCTATCGCCGACATCCGAAATGGCCGTCTGGCACGAGCGCGTCGGCTGGCCGTTCAGAAAAACCGTGCACGCACCACACTGCGCAATGCCGCAGCCGAATTTTGTACCGGTAAATTGCAGCGAGTCACGAATAACCCAAAGCAGCGGCGTGTCCGGCAGAACATCGACGTGATGTGTCTGGCCGTTCACGGAGATACTGTATTTCGCCATTTGCATCCTTCCCGACGCTTCCATCGAAGCCGCCGTGTCAAGGCCGCGCCGTACGCGCAGCAATGTCCGCGATGCCTTTCATCAAAGGCATCTTGGAACCGATCTAGGGTGTGGCGAGAACCGAACAAGAGTCTGGCGAAATGTTTCGTACTTGAACTTTTGTCCAAGTGCGAAACGAAAAGCCCTGCGCGCAACGGGCCGGGCTTTACGAAATTGAGTCGAAACAGGAGCTTGCAGCGCTCACGATTCTGTTACCACGCGTAGCGCAGGCTGCCCTTGCCGGCGTAGCCGGACGTGGTGCGCGAGAATTCGCCGTCGAAGCTCGCCGCGACGACCCAGCCGCGGCCGAGATCGAGATCGGCGCCGAACGACACCAGCGCGGCATCGGCCGACGGACTGGCGCCGTTCACCGTGAAGGTCGCACCGGGCAATTGCTGGAACGTCGCAGTGGCGGCGCGGTCCGTGTTCCAGTCATGCGCCCAGGCGGCCTTCCACTTCAGAGTCAGCAGCGTATCGTCCATCGCCATCGTTTTGTCGAAGCGCGCGCCGAGTTCGCCGCGCGTCGCCGTGACGTGCTGCGAGCCATAGCTCAGCGCAAAGGTGCTCGAACCCGACGTCGCCGTCTCGCTATAGGACGGCATGAAGAACGTCGTCGTTTGCAAGGCGGCAAACGGCGTCACGCCGAACGCCGGCATCGCGAAGCGGCGGCCGCCTTCGAGGCGCGCGCTCAGGGCCTGCGGCTGGAACGAAGCGTGGAGGATGTCGGAGCCGGCGGCCGTCACCGTCCGGTCGGTCGAGGCGTCCTGCCATGTGTAGCCGAGCGCCGCGGCGAAATAGCCCGGCCCCATCGTGGTGCGGCCATAGAACGCCGCATTGAACATGTCGGCCTTGCCGCTGCCGAAGCCGTTGGCGATGCCGAAATTCGAACCGGCGCCGCCGAGCGCGAAACCGATCAGCGTTGACGGCGACACGTTGTAGTTCGCGCCGGCGGCGACGCCGTAAACGCGGCTGGTGGTCTTGTTCGATCCGGCCGAGCCGTCGCCATCGACGCTGCTGCTGCCGCCATAGCCGGCCGCCCAGACGTTCCAGCGCTTCTCGAAACTCGCGAGGCGATCCTTCGGCGTCATCGCCGCGTAAGCCTCTTCGGCCTTGCGGGACGTTTTGCTTTCCGCCGCATAGCCCAGCGGCGTGCCGCCGCCATGCCCGTTCGGACCGCCAAAGGCGTTGTCGAACAGGGCATTGAAAAACAGGTTCGCCGCATAGAAGCCCGACTGCTGCGCCCCGGTGCCGGCCTCACCGGCGGCCTGTGACAGCCCGGACGGCGACAGGAACGCGAACGCGGGCGGAATGCCGCCATTGGCGTTGAAGTAGTTGGCCAATGCATCGCCGACATTCTGCTGGTTGGTGTTCAACGGCGATGACGTCGCAAAGTCGAGGACCAGGTTCAGATAAACATCGTTGCTGCCGTAGCTCAGGCTCGCCGTGAAGTTGGCCGGCAGATTGGTGTTGGCCAGTGCGGCGAACGTACCGGTCAAGCCGCCCGCCGCATTGAGGATGGTGTATTGCTTGACGAAGGAACCGCCGGCGACATAGGTCGCGTTGACCGTGCCGCCGAGCGCGGCGCTACCGGTGACATTGGTGCGGTCGGCCGCCGTCGAGACTTCGACGTTGTAGTTCGAGCCGGCGCCGAAATTCAGATTGCCGTTGACCGTAATGGTGCCGATCGAGTTGCCGGGCGCGAGCGCGCCGCCGCCCGCAATCGTCGTCGCGCCGACGGTGCCATTGCCGCCGAGAATGCCGCCGGAATTGACCGTGGTCAGAACCGACGAGGCGATCGAGCCGTTCACCGACAGCGTGCCACCATTGACGCTGGTCGCGCCGGTATAGGTATTCACGCCGGTCAGAATGAAATTGCCGGTGCCGATTTTGGTCAAGCCGCCGGCGCCCTGGATGACGCCGCTGTAAGTCGTGCCGGTGTTGTCGTTGCCGGTCGTCAGCAATGCCGCGGCCAGAAGCACGGAACCGGAGCCGGCCAGCGAACCGATCGTCTGATTGAAGCCGGACAGGTTCAGCGTGCCGGCGGCACCGACATTGAAGGCGCTGTTCTGCGAAAACGTGTTGGCCATACCGGCGCGCAGGATGCCCGCGGTGACGTTGGTCGCACCCGAATAGGTGTTGCTGCCGGTCAGCGATGTCGTGCCGGCGCCGATCTGGCTGAGACCGCCGGTGCCGGAAATGTCGGCGGCGAGTCCGTAGGAATTGCTCTTGTTGATCGCCACAATCGCATTGTCGACGATACTGGTCGACGCGATCGAGCCGGCCACGCCGCCGTCGCCGATCTGCAACGTGCCTGCTTCGACCCTCGTTTCGCCGGCATAGGCCTGCGCCGTATTGAAGATGGTCGTGCCGCTGCCGAGCTGGACAAAACCACCGGCGCCGCCGATGGCATTGACGACCGTATAAATGTCGGAGCGGTTGCCCCCGAAGGCCGCGCCGGCCGCGACGGTGACGCTGCCGAGCACCGAGCCCGTGGCGCCGCCATTGCCGATGACCAGCCGGCCCGCATTCACCGCGGTGCCGCCGCCATAGGTGTTGTCGGCACTCAGGACAGTTGTGCCGCTGCCGTTCTGAATGACATTGCCGACGTCGGAGATGACGCCGGTGAACGTGTAGGTGTTCGAGCGGTTGAAGATCAGTGTGCCTTCGTTGACGACGTCGCCGAGAATGGAGCCAGTGGTGCCGCCATCGCCGAGTTGCAGGGTCCCGCAGGCGCAGATCGTGGTGCCGCCCGTATAGGTGTTGTCGCCGGACAGGATCATCGTCGCCGCGCCGCCGGTGGTATTGAACGATACCGGGTGCGAGCCGCTGATGACGCCGGAGAAAGTGTTGGTGCTCCCGGTAGTGCTGAAGATCGTCAGCGTATTTGTGCCGGTCGATCCGCCTTTGACGTTGCCGGCGCCGTTCAGGTTGACGATGACCGTGAAGGCAGTTGAATCATTGTAATCGAGCGTTGCGCCGCTATTGACCGTCACTGAAGTGACGTTTGCCAACAAGTTCCAAAGACTGTCCTGAAAATCCTGCAGGGTGCCGCCGGCAATAACCAATGATGGCGGAGCGAAGGGATCAACGGTCGGCAGATTCGACGATGCGCCGAAACGAATCGTACCGGTGTCGGTCGCGGTGCCGATCTGGATCACGGCATTGGAGCCGACTGTAAAGTTGGTCGCGGTGTTGCCCGAAATACTCGGATCGCCACCGAGCGTCAGCGTCGTGCCGGTCGCCGCCGCGAGAATGCTGGTCTTGTTCGCCGCGAAGGTCAGATCGTTCGCAAGCGAGCCGGTCACCGTGGTCAAAAGCTTGCCGCCGTCGAGCGTAACCGCGCCGAGGCCGAGGCCGGATGACGTCGGCGCCGGCGCGAAATCCGTGAGGTGCCCGACGCTCAGCGTTCCGGCGCTGATCGTCCAGGCAGCCGTTGCGGTGGACGTGCCGGTGAGCGTCCAGGTGCCGGTCCCGGTCTTGGTGTACTGGCCGAAGCCCTGATACTGCGTGCCAAGCGTCGACGCATCGAACGTGGCGTTGGCCGCGCCGCCCAGCGTCAGCGTATCCGCCGCGCTGAAGGCGACGACATTGCCGGTGACGATCGAGCCACCTTGCAGTTCGAGCGTGTTGGTGCCGCCGTTGAAGGTGATGGCATTGGCGCGCGTGGCGCCGTCGCCTGACAGGCCACCGACGATCGAACCGGCATTGGTGATGTTGAGATTGCCGCCAACGATGGCGGCGCCGCCGGCGCCGGCGTTTCCGCTTGCTGCGCCCGAAATGCCGGCGCCGCCGGCACCGCCATTGCCACCTTGCACGGTCGAATTGACGGTGAACGTCGCCCCGGCGGGATCGTTGAACAGAAGACCGATGCCGCCCGATCCGCCATTGCCGCCGAGGTAGCTGACCCCGCTGGCCGTGCCGCCAGCGCCGCCATTGCCGCCGCCGATATTGACGCCAAGCGCGCCGAGGCTGCCCGTCCCGGTGACCACCGCGCCGAAGCCGCCGGCGCCGCCGCCACCGCCGTCGCCGCCGCCGCCAGTACCGTTGCCGCCGGTGCCGCCTCTGCCACCGGTCTCGACAGCGCCGGGCAATGCGGCACCAACACCGCCATGCGCACCGCCGCCACCGCCACCGCCGCCGGTCACGCTATCCGTACCGATGCCGCCATCGGTGCCCGCGGTCGGACCGCCAGCGCCGCCCGCGCCGCCAACGCCGCCGTTGCCGGCACCACCGGCCCCGCCGGTTTGCCCCGCGCCGCCACCGCCGCCGCCGCCGGATTGGCCGGCCGGTCCATCGGCGCCGGTTCCGCCGGCGGCGGCGGGAAAGTCCGTTCCCCCCGCGCCGCCGAAACTGGTGTTGCCGGCGCTGCCCGTACCGCCGTCGGCCCGAGCCTGACCTGACAGCGCCGTCCCGGCCAGAAGCACAGCCGCAAAGAGTGCGATGATCCGTTTTAAACGCGCGCGACCATCCGCCGGCGCGAGGCGCGCGGCAGACTCGTTTGCCAACGTGTCGCTGGCAGTCCCGAAGATCACGCGCGGACGAGAACCCAAGCGGCCGCCCCTACCCCTACGCACGAACTGAAATGGACCACGTCCAAGCTTGCGTGCGGTTCACGGCTCAACCCTTAATTTAGTATTACAATGCGGACAAGACGAAGGGCGGTCCCGGCTCTGAATCGGAGGCCGTCCCGCATTGCCATTTTGCCAAGGCTCCCAGCGAGTTTAGTAACGAAAAAGCCCGGTCTGCGAGGACCGGGCTTTGATATTTTTCTGAAAGATTTCTGAGGCGAGCGTTTTAAGCCTTCGGCGCCGCCAAAGTTGACGTATCGACCTTTACGCCCGGGCCCATCGTCGAGGACACCGCAACGCGGTTGATGTAGTTGCCCTTGGCGCCAGCCGGCTTCGCCTTCTGCACCGCATCGACGAAGGCCATGATGTTCTGGACCAGCTTTTCTTCCGAGAACGAGGCCTTGCCGATTCCGGCCTGGACGATGCCGGCCTTCTCGACGCGGAACTCGACCGAGCCGCCCTTGGAGGCCTTCACCGCGCCGGCGACGTCCATCGTCACGGTGCCGACTTTCGGGTTCGGCATCATGCCGCGCGGACCGAGCACCTTACCGAGGCGGCCGACCAGCGGCATCATGTCCGGCGTCGCGATGCAACGATCGAAGTCGATCTTGCCGCCGTTGACGATCTCGACCAGGTCTTCGGCGCCGACAACGTCGGCACCGGCGGCCTTTGCTTCTTCCGCCTTGGCGCCGCGCGCGAACACGCCGACGCGCACGGTGCGGCCCGAGCCGTTCGGCAGGTTGCACACGCCGCGCACCATCTGGTCGGCATGCTTGGGATCGACGCCGAGATTCATCGCGACCTCGATGGTCTCGTCGAACTTCGCCTTGGCGCGCTCCTTCACGAGCTTGACCGCCTCGGGCAGCGCGTAGGCCTTGGCCGGATCGACGCCCTTCTTGATTTCAACAGTACGTTTGCCTGCCATGACCCTTACTCCGCCACCTTGAGGCCCATCGAGCGGGCCGAACCTTCGATCATCTTCATCGCCGCTTCGATCGTGTCGCAGTTGAGATCTTTCATCTTCTGCTCGGCGATCTCCTTGACCTGAGCCTTGGTCACGGAACCGGCCACGTCGCGGCCCGGCGCCTTGGCGGCGCTTTCGATCTTGGCGGCCTTCTTGAGGAAGAAGGATACCGGCGGGGTCTTCAGTTCGAAGGTGAACGAACGATCCTGGTAGGTCGTGATGATGACCGGGATCGGCGTGTTCTTTTCGATCTTCTGGGTCTGTGCGTTGAACGCCTTGCAGAACTCCATGATGTTGAGGCCGCGCTGACCCAGCGCCGGACCGATCGGCGGCGACGGGTTGGCAGCGCCGGCGGGCACTTGCAGTTTGAGGAATCCAGTAACTTTTTTAGCCATATCTCACTCCATTCAGTGGTGCGGATCTTGACGGTTGGCTTAACCGCCTCACCTCCCACGTCTTTGATCCACGGCGGCCGACGGCCGCCGCGGTTACCCGGTCAGAGCTTCTCGACCTGACCGAATTCCAGTTCGACCGGCGTGGCGCGGCCGAAGATCGACACCGCGACCTTAACGCGCGAGCGCGCTTCGTCGACTTCCTCGACCGTGCCGTTGAACGACGCGAACGGGCCGTCCGACACGCGCACCTGCTCGCCGACTTCGAAGGAGACCGACGGCTTCGGGCGCTCGATGCCTTCCTGCACCTGCTGCAGGAGACGGGTCGCTTCGGCTTCCGAGATCGGCATCGGCTTGTTGTCGGCGCCGAGGAAGCCGGTGACCTTCGGCGTGTTCTTGATGAGATGGAAGACCTCGTCGGTCAGCGCCATCTTCACCAGCACATAGCCGGGGAAAAACTTTCGTTCCGAGTTCACCTTGCGGCCGCGGCGGACCTCAGTGACGGTCTCGGTCGGTACCAGGACTTCGTCGAAATGGTCTTCGAGGCCGCGCTGCTTGGCTTGCTCGCGGATCGACTCGGCAACCTTCTTCTCGAAGTTCGAATAGGCATGCACGATATACCAGCGCTTGGGCCGGGTGGTCGTGGTGGTCGCGGTGTCGTTCATCGCTTCAATCGCTTTCAGGCTTCAATGGCTTTGGCTGTCGGCCGCCAATTTCAACTACCAAGACCCTCAACTACCAAGACCGAGCACGAAGCTCACGGCGAGCCGGATCACCTGATCGGCGACCAGAAAAAAGATCGAGGCGATCGTCACCATGACGAACACCATCGCCGTCGTGATCAAGGTTTCCTTGCGCGAAGGCCACGTGACCTTGCGCGTTTCCTCACGCACTTCCTGAAGAAACTTGAACGGAGACGTTGCCATTCAGTCCAGTCCTAACACCAGTTCGAGCCGATACGCTTTCAACCGTAGCCTATATAGTGACTCATATAGCGACTTTTGGCGCGCCTGCCGCCTTCTGCCGGAAGGAAGCGCAACCGCCGCCTCCAGCGGGTCCTGCCGGATCGGGCCTAAAACCCCGACCACCTGGCAGGAGTGGCAGGACTCGAACCTGCAACCCCCGGTTTTGGAGACCGGTGCTCTACCAATTGAGCTACACTCCTCCAGAAGCGGATGCGGCGGACCCTAAGGGTCCGCCGCGCCGATGTCATGCATGATCGAGCGCGGCTTGGCAAGTCTGGCTTTGGCAAGCGCCAAGTCTGGCTTTGGTAAGAGCCAAACCCGGCTTTAGCGGGCCGGAGACACGCTCCAATCGCGGCGGATTGCGGGCGGCAGGGCTGGCAGGCCCCGGTTTTGCCATCGGAATTTGCGTTTTAGGGCTTGGAGCGGGTGAAGGGAATCGAACCCTCGTATTCAGCTTGGAAGGCTGCTGCTCTACCATTGAGCTACACCCGCAAGGCGCCTGATCCGGAGACTGGCCGTGGCAGGTGCTACAGCAGCGCCCTTTGGGGTGCAAGGTTGAGGGATTCGGCCGGCCCGGCCGGGTCAGGCGCCGGCGGGCTCCTGCGCAGCCCGCTCCGCCTTCAGCTTCTCAAGCGCCAGGCGCGGCAGCGGATCGAGCCCCGCCCCGCCCGCGTCCAGATGCGCCAAGATCGTCCTGCGCATGCGCGGATCCCAGAATTTACGGATATGGCCGGCGACGCCCTCAAGATCGCCGCCCTCGCCCTGCGAGGCGAAGAACCTGCCGATCTGGTTGGCCATATAGACGAGCTTGTCGGATTTACCCTGCGACGACTTATCCGGCGACGACATGGAGGCTCCGCTCTTCCTTGATGCGCTGCGGGTGCGTGAACACCTCGAAGCCGTCGGATCGCGCCACCGCGACCAGGGTCATGCCCGCGCTCTCGGCGGCGCGCACGGCGAGCGCGGTCGGCGCCGAGACCGCGACGAGAACCGGAATGCCGACGGTCGCCGCCTTCTGGATCATCTCGATCGACAGCCGGCTGGTAACGACCGCAAAGCCCGCCGCCCGCGGCACGTTCTCCCGCAACAGCGCGCCGCATAATTTGTCGAGCGCATTATGCCGGCCGACATCTTCGCGCACGATCAGGCTGTCGTCGGCCGGGATATAGAACGCCGCGCCATGCACGGCACGCGTCTGCCGGTTGATAACCTGCAAGCCATCGAGCGCGCCCAACGCACGCATGATGTCGCGCGGCGAAACGAAGGCGCCGTCGGCCAACCTTGGCAAGGGCCGCATCGCCTCGGTCAACGATTCGATGCCGCACAGCCCGCAGCCGGTCGGCCCGGCAAGAAACCGCCGCCGCGCGGCGAAGACATTGGCATGCGGCCCGGCCAGCCGCATACGCAACTCGATGCCGGCTTCGAGCTCGATCGTTTCAATCGATTCGATCTCGTCCGGCGAGCCAACGATGCCTTCGGTAACCGTGAAGCCGACCGCGAATTCCTCAAGGTCCTGCGGCGTCGCCATCATCACGGCATAGGATGAGCCGCCATAGGTGAAGGCGACCGCCGTCTCTTCCGCGATCGCGCGCTCGCCAAGCGCGAAGCGACCGCCGCGCCAGGCATTGCGTTCGACGGTGTGGACCGCACCTGTCACCGGATTTGCCACAGCCTACTCCGCGGCTTCCGCCGGCACGATGCGGCGGGTTTCCCTGGAGAAGCGCTCGTATTCTTCCTGCCACGGCGACGGGCCGTTCGACGGGGATATCTGTACGGCGGTCACTTTATATTCGGGACAGTTGGTCGCCCAATCCGAGTAATCGGTCGTGATCACGTTGGCCTGCGTGTCCGGATGATGGAAGGTCGTATAGACGACGCCCGGCGCAACGCGATCGGTCACCAGCGCGCGCAATGACGTCTCGCCGGCGCGGCTGGCGAGCTTGACCCAGTCGCCATCCTTGACGCCGCGCTGTTCGGCGTCGTGCGGATGGATTTCGAGGCGATCCTCGGAATGCCACATCGAATTGTCGGTGCGCCGCGTCTGCGCGCCGACATTATATTGCGACAGGATACGGCCGGTGGTGAGCAGCAGCGGGAAACGAGGCCCCGTCTTCTCGTCGGTCGCGACGTATTCGGTGACGATGAACTTGCCCTTGCCGCGCACGAAGCCTTCGACGTGCATGATGGGCGAGCCTTCCGGCGCCTTGTCGTTGCATGGCCACTGCACGGAGCCGCGCTGCTCCAGCATCTCATATGAGACATTGGCGAAGCCGGGCGTCAGCCGCGCGATCTCGTCCATGATCTGCGACGGGTGCGTGTAGTCCATCGCATAGCCGAGCGCGTTCGAGAGCATCTTTGTGATCTCCCAGTCGCCATAGCCGTTCTTCGGCGACATCACCTTGCGCACGCGCTGGATGCGGCGCTCGGCATTGGTAAAGGTGCCGTCCTTCTCGAGGAAGGTCGAGCCCGGCAGAAACACATGCGCGAAACGCGCGGTCTCATTCAGGAACAGGTCCTGCACCACGACGCATTCCATCGCTTCGAGACCGGCCGAGACATGTTTGGTGTCCGGATCGGACTGCAGGATATCCTCGCCCTGGATATAGATGCCCTTGAAGGTGCCCTCGACCGCGGCATCGAGCATGTTCGGGATGCGCAGACCCGGCTCCTTCTCCAGCGGCACGCCCCAGTCCTTCTCGAACAGCGCGCGCGGCTCGTCGAGCGAGATGTGGCGATAGCCTGCGAGTTCGTGCGGGAATGAGCCCATGTCGCAAGCGCCCTGCACGTTGTTCTGGCCGCGCAGCGGGTTCACGCCGACGCCTTCGCGGCCGATATTGCCGGTACACATCGCCAGATTGGCGATGCCCATCACCGTGGTGGAGCCCTGGGAATGCTCGGTGACGCCGAGGCCGTAATAGATCGAGCCGTTGCCACCGGTGGCATAGAGACGCGCCGCGCCGCGGATGGTCTCGGCCGGAACGCCGGAAATCTTCGCAACCGCTTCGGGCGAGTTCTGCGGCAGCGACACAAATTCCGCCCAGTGCTGGAACTCGTCCCAGTCGCACCGCTCGCGGATGAATTTCTCGTTGAACAGACCTTCGGTGACGATGACATGCGCAAGCGCCGTCACCACCGCGACATTGGTGCCGGGCAGCAGCGCGAGGTGATAGTCGGCCTGCACATGCGCGGACTGCACCATCTCGGTGCGGCGCGGATCGATGACGATCAGCTTGGCG
>JBAZSM010000078.1:0-18194 GCA_041662425.1 Pseudolabrys sp. | reverse complement strand
GCCCGATTCCTATTCCGAAGCTGGCATTGTCGAAAAGATCAATCTGATCGCAAAGGTGACCGGCGCGAACGAGCGGGCGCACTGCCTCACGGCGCGGGTGCACGACGATCTCGCCGCGCTGGAGAAGATTCGCGCCGGCATCGGCGCCCGGAAGCGCGTGCTGTTCGTGCTGTCGTTCATCAATGGCCGCGCCATGGCGAGCGGCAAAGGCACCGCGGCCGACGGCATCATCAAGCTCGCCGGCGCGGTCAACGTCATCGCCGAATACGAAGGCTACAAGCAGCTCAACGACGAAGCGGTGATCGCGGCGAAACCCGACGTGATCGTCAGCATCGAGCGCGGCGGACCCGGCGTGCTCGATGCGGCGACCGTGTTCGCCCATCCGGCGTTCGCGGCGACGCCGGCGGCGGCCCAGCATTCATTCGTCGCGATGGAAGGCCTCTATTTGCTCGGCTTCGGCCCGCGCACCGCGCGCGCGGCGCGCGACCTGGCGCTGACGCTTTATCCCGATCTCAAGGCTGCGCCGCTGCCGTCCGAGCAATCCGGTAACGGCTCCGCATGTCCGGAATGAACGACACCATCGCGGGAAATGCCGGCGCGCCGCCGCTCGGCGCGCGGCTGCGCGCGCTGTTGACGGGACCGTTGCTGTTTCCGGCGCTCCTTCTTCTACTGGCGATTGTCGCCATCGGCGCGATGGTGGTCGGCGGCGCCGGCATTCCGCTGCACCGCGTTCCGGCCGCGCTCGGGCTGACGCAGCCGATCGACGCCGCGATGACCGAGCGCGACCGGCTGGTGCTGCTGTCGGTGCGGCTGCCGCGCATCGCCATGGCCGTGGTGATCGGCGCCATGCTCGCCTCGAGCGGCGCCATCATGCAGGGCCTGTTCCGCAATCCGCTCGCCGATCCGGCGCTGGTCGGCGTCTCCAGCGGCGGCGCGCTGGCCGCGGCCACCACTATCGTGATCGGCGACCGGCTGACGGTGCAGGCGATCCCTCTTCCCTTCGCCATCCTGCCCATCGCAGCGTTTCTCGGCTCGCTCGTTACCACCGGCGTGCTGCAAAGACTGGCGATGCGCGGCCGGGCGACATCCATCGCCATCTTCCTGCTCGCCGGCCTCGCCATCGCCGCGCTGGCCAATGCCGGTATCGGGCTTTTGGTGTTCGTCGCCGACGACCGCCAGCTCCGCGACATCACGTTCTGGCTGCTCGGCTCGCTCGGCGGCGCCACTTGGGAAAAGGTGGCGCTGATCGCGCCCTTTCTTGCGGTGTTGCTGGCCGCCGTGCCTTTCATCGGCCGCGGTCTTGATCTGCTGGTGCTGGGCGAAGCCGAAGCGTTTCACATGGGCGTCGCGGTCGAGCGCCTCAAGCGCATCTCTATCGTGCTGATCGCGGCGATGACGGGCGCGGCGGTCGCCTTTGCCGGCGTCATCGGCTTTATCGGCATCGTCGTGCCGCACCTGTTGCGTATCGTCATCGGGCCCGGCCATCGCCGGCTGCTGCCGGCGTCGGCTTGCCTCGGCGCCACCTTGTTGCTCGCCGCCGACACCGCGGCACGCACCATCGCGGCGCCCGCCGAAGTGCCGATCGGTGTGCTCACGGCCCTGGTCGGCGCGCCGTTCTTTCTGGTGCTGCTACTGCGCCAGCGCGGACTGGCCGGCCTATGAGCGCCATCGAGGTCCAGGCCCTGTCGGTCCGTGTCGGCGCCAAGCGCCTGCTCGAAGACGTGTCGTTCTCGGTCGCGCAGGGCGAGACCATTGCCGTCATCGGGCCGAACGGCGCCGGCAAATCGACGCTGCTGCGCACGTTGTCCGGCGAACTGGGCGCCAGCGACGGTGCGGTGCTTCTCAAAGGCCGCGCGCCACAGGCCTGGCATCCGCGCGATCTCGCGCTACGACGCGCCGTGCTGTCGCAGAATATCACCGTGACGTTTCCGTTCACCGTCGCCGAGGTCGTGCGCATGGGCGCCGGCGAACGGCGCGGCAAGGCGATCGACGCGATGGCCGATGCGGCGCTGGCGGCAGTCGATCTGCCCGGCTTTCGCGATCGCATCATCGGCACGCTGTCGGGCGGCGAACAGCAGCGCGTGCATTTCGCCCGCGTCATGGTGCAACTGGCTTGCGGCGAGGCCGAGCACGGGCCGGGCATTCTGCTGCTCGATGAGCCGACCGCGAGCCTCGACCTGCGGCATCAGCTCGATCTCGTTTCGGTGGCCAAGCAATGCGCGGCACGTGGCACCACCACCATCGCCATCGTGCACGACCTCAATCTCGCGGCCTTGATGGCGGAGCGCATCATCGTGCTCGGCCATGGCCGCATTGCCGCCGATGGTCCGCCGGCTGCGACGATCAACGATGCGATGCTAAGCGCCGTGTTCGGCGTCACCGCCGCCGTCGGACGAATGCCTGACGCGGGCGTGCCCTTCGTGCTGCCGCACCGGGCGGAAAAAAGCCGCGCACACTGATCAGCGCGCCCGCGTGGCGCGCTCTTTCTTGGGCGGCTTTTGAATCGCGCCTGGCACGTTGCGCCGCATCAGGTCGAGCAGATATTCGGCGGCCGGCGTCAGCGGCAGGCCGGCGCGGCGCACGGTAACGATCGACGGCGCACGCAGCGTCTCGCGGATCGGGATGCGGGCGAGTTGCTCGCCGATCCAGGAGAAGGCCGTCCACTGGATCGGCACCATCGCTAGCAAATCGGAGGCGGCGAGCGACACCATCAAGGTCAGCGCCGACTGGCTGCGCAGCGCCAGTTTCGGCGCCGGCAGATCGAAGCGGCTGAACAGTTCGCCGAATTCTTCTTCCGCTTTGAACGTCACCGAGGTGGTGGCCCATTCGGCGTCGATCAACTGACTTAATGACCGCGCGTCACCCAAGGGATGCCCGGCGCGCGCCAGCACGATGCGCACGTTTTCGAATAACAGCTCCTGCACCAGATCGGACGGCGCCGGCTGCACCGGCTCGGGCCCGACATAAAAATCCATACTGCCGTCCTTGAGCGCATTCTCCAGCGTCGGATACCAGCCCTCGATCAGATGAATCTGCACGTTTGGGTAGCGCGCGCGAAACAGCGGCAGCGCCTTCGGCAGCAGCGCGATCAGCGCGACCATCGATAGCCCGGCGACGACCTCACCGCGCGTGCCGCCATGAAGCTGCTCGACCTCCTCGCGGGCGCGGCGCACTTCGCTCAGCACCGCATTCGCCCGGCGCACGAAAGCAGCCCCCATCGGCGTCAGGATCATGCCGCGGGCCCGGCGCTCGAACAAAGGCGCGCCAAGCTCGCGCTCGAGATCGCGAACGCTGCGGGTCAGCGCCGGCTGGGCGAGCTCAAGATGCCGCGCCGCGGCGCGCAGGCTGCCGCGCTCGGCGACCGCCACGATGTCGCGGAGCTGGTTGAGCTTCATGGCCCCTCCCCAAACGATACCAAATCGGTATCGCTCGGACGTATCTCACATCTATCGGTGATCCCTGTCCAGCGGTATCGCTTGAGATAACGACAGAACGAACATGCGGGACGAAACGTGAGGGCTTCCGGAATGCGGCCAAACCGCTGCCTGCGCCTGCCCCAAAGCCAACGGCGCCTGTCCCGCGCGACGGGAGGCGGCCGATGAGCGCACCATTCGACACAGATGTGCTGATTGTCGGCGCCGGGCCGGCGGGCCTGTCGCTCGCCACCGAACTGACCATGCGCGGCGTGTCCGCGATCGTGGTCGAACAGAACGAGCGCGTCGGCGTGCAGCCGCGCGCCAAGACGACCAATGTGCGCACGATGGAGCACATGCGGCGCTGGGGCCTGTCGGCGCACCTGCGCAGCCTGTCGCCGATCCCGGAAGACGTGCCGCGCCGCGTGCGCTTCGCCACCTCGCTGTTTGGCGGCGACATCATGCTGTTCGAGAACTCATTCTGCGCCGCACGGCGCCGCGACGACCGGTTCTCGGAAAATGCCGAGTGGATTCCACAATATACTATCGAGAAAGTGCTGCTCGAGCACGTCACCCGCCATCCCAAGGCGACGGTGAAACTGCGGCACAAGTTCGTCGACTTCACGCAGGACGCTGACGGCGTCACCGCCCGCGTCACCGATCTCGCCGGCGACAAAACGTTCCCGATCCGCGCCCGCTATCTGGTCGGCGCCGATGGCGGACGCTCACCGGTGCGCGCACAGCTCGGCATCGCCATGCAGGGCCAGTCGGGTATCGCATCTTTCGTAACGCTGATCCTGAAAATTCCCGGCCTGTCGGCCGATCCGGCGCTGAAGCCGGCGCTGATGCACTGGCTGGTCGATCCGGCCGCGCCCTGCATCATGGGCCCGATGGACCGCGACGACACCTGGTTCTTCAATCCGAGCCCCAAGCCCGGCGGACCGGGCGACGATGCCGAAGTCCTGCGCGACATCCGCCATATGCTCGGCGGCCACTATGAATTCACCGTGCTGGCGAAGGACCTCTGGACGGCGCACAAGCTGCTGGCCGATCGCTACAGCGACGGCCGCGTTTTTCTCGCCGGCGACGCCTGTCACCTGCACTCGCCGTTCGGCGGCCATGGCATGAACTTCGGCATCGGCGACAGCGTCGATCTCGGCTGGAAACTGGCGGCGACGCTGCAAGGCTGGGGCGGGCCGGGCCTGCTCGACTCTTACGAAATCGAACGCCGCCCGGTGCACCAACGCGTGCTCGATTCGGCGACCGAGAATCTGGGTTCGCTCAGCGCGCATTTCTCCTCGCCGGAATTGCTGGAAGATTCCGAACGTGGCGAGGCCGCGCGGCATGAAGCCGGCAGGGCGGTCGAAAAAGCCAAGACGCCTGAATTCCGCTCACTCGGCCTCGTGCTTGGCTACAGCTATGCCGGCTCGCCGATCGTCGCGCGCGAGGCAAACGATCCGCCGCAGCCCAATGTCGTCGAACTGCGGCCGAGCGGCTATCCCGGCGAGCGCGCGCCGCATGCCTGGCTGGCCGATGGCCGCTCGATCTACGATCTGTTCGGGCTCGGCTTCACGCTGCTGGTCACGGGCGATGCGACCGCGCAGGATATCGCCGCGGCGAAAACCGAGGCGGCGCGTCAGGGCGTGCCGCTCGAGGTAGCGACGCCGGGCGAGGCCCGCTTCAACGCGCTCTACGGCGCGCGGCTTGTGCTGATCCGCCCGGACCAGCACATCGCCTGGCGCGGTGACAAATTCGATGACTTCGCGGCCGTGCTCCTGATGGCGCGCGGCGGCAAGACCAACGACCAACAACAGGCGTCTCCATTGATGGGCCGCCGCCATAACGCTTAACGGGAGGACACCATGATTTCACGCCGCACTCTGCTGGGCACGGCCGCCGCCGGAGCAACCCTCGTCGCAATGCCGAACGTGCTTCGCGCCGCCCCGAAGAAACTCAAGCTGTCGCACTATCTGCCGCCGAAGCATCAGATCAACACCGAGCTCAACCGCTGGGCCGACGAACTGCGCCAGAAGAGCAATGGCGAACTCGACATCGAAGTCTTCCCCGCAGGCCAGATGGGCCCGCCGCCGCGCCAGTTCGATCTCGCGCGCACCGGCGTATCCGACATCTCGTTCTTCTTTACCGCGCTGGTGCCAGGCCGCTTCCCGCTCTCCGAAGCCCTCGGCGCGCCGTTCCTGTTCACCAATGCCGGCGGCAAGCCGCTCAGCGCCGCGCAGGCCTCCTTCATCGGCACCAATTTGCGCGATGACCTCGCCGCCGAATTTGCCGGCACTGAACTGCTCTACTCTGTCGTCTCGCCTACCGTCGGTTTCTTCATGCGAGACAAAATGGTCAAGACGCCCGATGACGTGAAGGGCCTGAAGATCCGCCCGACCTCGGTGACGATGGGCTCCCATCTGAAAGCCTGGGGTGCCGCACCGACGACGATCGCGCCGGCCGAAGTGTCCGACGCCATCGCCAAGGGCGTGATTGACGGTGCCATCTTCAACTGCGAGGGCGGCGCCGCTTTCCAGCTGCATCAGTCCGTGCGCAAGGTGTCGATGTTCGGCGACTCCGCCGCTCCCTTCGCGCTGGTGATGAATTCGGGCGTGCTGAAGGGTTTGCCCAAGGACATGCAGAAGCTGATCGCCGACACCACCGGTCCCGAAGGCGGCCGCCGCGTCGGCCAGCTCTATGACGACGCCGAGGCTGCCGGCCGCAAGGTGTTCGCGCAGGCGGGCGTCGAGATCATCGACCTCGACGGCGCCGCCATCGAGCCGTTCAAGAAGCTCGCTGACGTACCGACCGAGGAGCAGATCGCCGCGCTGGAGGCCAAGGGATTGAAGGCACGCGCGCTGCTCGCCAAGGCCCGCGGCATGGTCGCGCAGGCCTGACATGACGCTTGAGACGGCGCTCGCGCGCACCGCGAGAGCATGCACGGCCCTGGGCGCGGTCGCGCTCGTGGTCATGATGCTCTCGACCGACTATGACGTCGTGGCGCGGGCGCTGTTCAGCAAGCCGCTGAACGGCGCGGTTGATATCGTCGAAATGATGGTGCTGTGCAGCGCCTTTCTCGGGTTGCCGGAAATCTGCCTTCGCGACGAACAGATCCGCGTCGACGTCATCGACAGCTTTTTGCCGCCCCGCGCGCTGGCGGCATTGAAGACGCTGGCGCTGGTCGCGACCATTGTGTTCATGGCGCTGCTTGCCGCCAATGTGACGCGACCCATGATCGACAGCTGGCGCTTCGGCGACATTAAGCCGGACACCGGTTTCCCGACCTATCCGCTGTTCGCGCTGACACTGTTCAGCCTTATCGCCGCCATGGCGACAACGGCCGTCGTTCTCGTTCGTTCATTGCGTACCAAACCGACGGCAAATTCATGACGACGACGACGATCGGCATCATCGGGCTCGCCGGGCTCGTCGTCTTGATCCTCCTGCGTATTCCGGTCGCGGTGGCACTAGGCCTGGTTGGCTTCCTCGGCTACGCCGCGATCGACGGCTGGGACCGCGCCAACCTGATGGTGAGCGGCGTTCCGGTCGAGTTTGCGTCAACCTATACGCTGTCGGTGGTGCCGCTGTTCACGCTGATGGGCGCGGTGGCAGCAAGCGCCGGGCTGTCGTCGGACCTGTTTCATGCCGGGCGCGTCCTGTTTCGCGGCGCGCGCGGCTCGCTGGCGATCGCCTCGATCTTTGCATCGGCGATGTTCGGCGCGGTATGCGGCTCGTCGGTCGCGACGGCGTTGACGATGAGCCGGGTGTCGATCCCGGAAATGCTGCGCGCCAAATACCCGCCGCAGCTGGCGGCCGGCGCGGTCGCCGCCGGCGGCACGCTTGGCATTCTCATCCCGCCATCGCTGATCCTGATGATCTACGCCATCATCGCGCAGCAGTCGGTCGCCAGACTGTTCATGGCGGCCCTCATCCCCGGGATCATCCTGACCGTTCTCTACAGTATTACCGCGCTGATCTATTACCGCTGGCTCACCAACAACGCGCCGGAGCCGCAAGGCGCGTTGGGGCCGCAGGACACGCTGGTCCGGTCGTTCGCTCGCATCTGGCACGTCATCCTGCTGTTCGCCGTGACGCTCGGCGGCATTTATTTCGGCTGGTTCACGCCGACGGAAGCCGCCGCCATCGGCGCGCTCGGCGCCATCCTCCTGGGCCTGGTGCTGAGGCGTCATACGATTTCCGACACGGTCGGCTGCTTCTTCGAGACCATCAGCCTGGTGTCGAGCCTCGTGTTCATCGTCATCGCCTCGGCGGTGTTCTCCTATTTCGTCGTGCAGACCGGCTTGTCGAGCCAACTGATCGGCGCGGTGAAAGGCATCGGCCTTGGCGCGATCGGCGTCATCGTCGCTGTCTGCGTGCTGTATATCGTGATGGGCGCGTTCCTCGAAGGCATCGGCATGATGCTGATCACAGTGCCAATCACGCTGCCGCTCATCCTGTCGTTCGGGTTCGACCCGATCTGGTTCGGCGTACTGCTGGTGATCCTGATCGAAGTCGGCCTCATTCATCCGCCGATGGGCATGAACCTGTTCGCCATCAATGCGGTGAGCAAGGAAATCAGCATTTTCGACATCTACAAGGGCGCGGCGCCGTTTCTCATCGCGCCGCTACTGCTGATCGTGCTGATGATCGCGTTTCCGCAGATCGTGCTGTGGCTGCCGGCCCAGCTGCATTAGCCGGCGCCGCGGCATCCGATCAAGGGACCTCACCGACGCGGCGGCGGGTCGGCACCTTTTCAATGAGACAAGATTTTTGACAGGAATTCGGCGGCGCGCGGCGTGCGCGGGGTCGAGAAGAATTCCCCGCTGGAAGCGTCCTCGACAATCTTGCCGGCGTCCATGAACACCACGCGGTCGGCGACGCGGCGGGCAAAGCCCATTTCATGCGAAACGACGACCATGGTCATGCCGTCCTTGGCGAGTTCGCTCATGACCTGCAGCACCTCGTGAATCATCTCGGGATCGAGCGCCGAGGTCGGCTCGTCGAACAGGATCGCCTGCGGGTCGAGCGCGAGTGCCCGCGCGATCGCCACACGCTGCTGCTGGCCGCCGGACAGATCGACCGGCATCGCGGCGTGCTTGTCGGCAAGGCCGACACGCGCCAGCAATTGCTGTGCGCGTTCATTGGCCTCACGGCGCGGCCGCTTCAGGACGTGGACCTGAGCCAGCGCGATGTTGTCGAGCACTGACATGTGCGGATACAGCTCGAAGTGCTGGAACACCATGCCGATGCGGGCACGCAATTGCGGCAGGTTCGTCTCCTTGGCTCCAACCTCGATGCCTTCGACCTTGATGCTGCCGGACTGATACGGCTCCAGGCCGTTGACGCATTTGATTAGCGTGCTCTTGCCCGAACCCGACGGTCCGCAAACGACAACAACTTCGCCGCGGCTGACATTCATGCTGCAGCCGCGCAGCACCGGCGTCACGCCATAGCTCTTGTGCAGATCGCGAATTTGAATAGTGGGAGCGTCGCTCATATCGGGCTCATGTCTTGACGACCAGACGCGCGTAAAGCGCCCGGCCGACCAGGGAAAGGGCGTAACACAGGACGAGATAGGTGACGGCGACGGTCGCCAGCAGCGTCACCGGGTGGAAGTCGCGGGCATTGACGAGCAGCGCCGCGCCGGTGAGTTCGGTGACGCCGATGATGGAGGCGACCGAGGTGAACTTCAGCAGCCGGACATATTGATTGAATACCGACGGGATGGTGCTGCGGATCGCCTGCGGCACAATGATAAAGCGCAGCACCTGCCAGCGCGTCAGGCCCGTGGCCAGCGCCGCCTGGATCAGGCTCGGCCGCACCGAACGCAGGCCCGAGCGGAAGTCCTCCGCGATATAGGCCCCAATGAACAGGACGAAGCCCAGCAGCGCGGCGCCGTAAGCGCTCGCCTTATACCCGAGCAGCGCCGGCAGGGCGAAATAGGTCATCAACAACACGACCAGAAGCGGCGTCCCGCGGATGAATTCGACGAACACCGTCGACAATACGCCCAGCACCGGAATGCGAACGAAGCGCGCGGTGCCAAGCACGGCGCCGAGAATCGTGCCAAAGATGATGGTCCACAGCGTCAGTTCGACGGTGGTCCAAAGGCCCTTCAACAGGAACGGCAGGTTCTTGAGGATGACGTCAGGCATCGGCGAATCTCGAAGATGCCGTCTCGTTGCGCGCGCCGGGCATCAGCATAACGGCCTGGCTCGCGATGGTGACAAGGATCAGGTAAAGTACCGAGATGGTGATGTAGACTTCGAAGGTCCGAAAGGTCTGGCCGTCAATGGCGCCGGCTTCATAAGTGAGCTCGGCCACCGCGATCACCGAGGCGAGCGAGGAGTCCTTAATCAACTGCGAAAACAGACTCGCCAGCGACGGCGAGATGATCCGCAGCGCCTGCGGATAGATCACGTAGCGGAACGCCTGGACCCGCGTCAGGCCGGTGGCCAGCGCGGCCTGCATCTGGCCGCGCCGCACCGAGCCGATGCCGGCGCGGACGACTTCGGCAACATAGGCGCCGGAATAGAGGCTCAGTCCCAATACGGCGCAGGCGAATGCCGGCAGCCGCAAAAAGGCCAGCGCCATGTACCAGATGTACATGTGGATGAGCAGCGGGATGTTGCGCATCGTCTCGACAAAGAACCCCGCGACGATGCGCGCCGGGCGTGAGCCCGACGCGCTGAAAGTGCCGACGACGAAGCCGATGGCGACCGAGAACGCCAGCGACACCAGAGACACGGCCACCGTCATGAGCAACCCGCTGCCGATCAGATCGCGGGCGTCCCAGATCGGACCAAAGTCAAACCGATAATTCATCGTCGGTGCATCTTCGTTGTCGGCAGGGGTTTACGGCCAAACCTCGATGGCGACGTCCGGCTCGGCGCCAAACCACTTCTTGTAGAGCGCGGCGTACTCACCCGACTTCCACATGTCCTGGATGGTGAAATTGATGACGTCGCGCAGCGAGGAGTCGCCCTGACGCACGCCGATACCGAACGGCTCGACACTGAAACGGTCGGGCAGGATCACGTAGTCGGCGTTGCCCTTGGCGAAGCCCTGAAGGATGTTGAGGCTGCCGGTGAGCGCGTCGACGCGGCCTTGAACCAGCGCCAGCCAGGCGCTGTTGTAGTCCTTGAACGCAACGATCTTGGCGCCCGGCGCCGCCGCGGCGATGTTCTTCTCCAGCGTCGTGCCCTGCTGCACCGACACCTGCTTGCCATCCAGATCCTTGAGGCCCTTGATGCTGCTCGACTTCGGCACGATCAGCGACTGCGCGCCGGTGTAATAGGTGATGCTGAAATCGATCGTCTTGTCGCGGTCCTGGGTGTGCGTCATCGACGCGGCCGACAGATCGACATTGCCGCTGACCAGCAGCGGAATGCGCGTCGGCGACGTGACTTTCACAAATTCGACCGGCACGCCAATGCGCTCGGCGACCTTGCGGACGATATCGAGATCGAAACCGACCGGCTCATTCTTGTCGTTAAGCGAGCCGAATGGCGGCGTGTCGAACTTGACGCCGGCGAGCAGCTTACCGCGCGCCCTGATCTGCGCGATGGTGTCTTGCGTCTGGGCTTGTGCAGCAGACGTCGCGACGGCAGCAACGGCAATTACGGCGGCAACCGCGATTGACGCCCAGGCTCGATTGAAACGCTTCATGATCTTGACCCTCCAGTTGAACAGATGACCGGCCGATGGCGGCCTTTATGATTGCCCGATGCCGGCCGCGGCGATGCGTTGCAGAGCGGCGTCGAGATCGGCGTCGGAGACAGTGAGCGAGAGGCGCAGATGCCCGGCCCCGGCCGCGCCGAAGGCCGAGCCGGGCAGCGTGGCGACATCGAGCGTTTCGAGCCAGCGCCTGGCGATCACGGCATCGTCGCCGGCGACCTTCGGGAACAAATAGAACGTCGCCTCCGACATGCGGCAGTCAACACCATCGACCGAGGACAACACTTGAACGGCGCGTTCGAGGCGATTGCGGAACAGCGCGCGATACTGCGGCACCAGCTCATCGTAGAGACGAATGGCTTCGACGCCGGCGAGCTGGATGAACGGCGGCACGCAATAGATCGAGTGCTGCAGAAACTTGACGATCTGTTTGGCAAGTCCGGACGGCGCCGCGAGATAACCCAGGCGCCAGCCGGTCATGCCGAACGTTTTCGACGTGCTGTCGATCACCAGCGTGCGTTCGTGGCCGGCCGCGCTCGCCTGCGGAAACGCGATCGACTTATCGTAGGTCAGGTCGGCATAGACCTGATCGAAGATGATCCAGAGATTGTGGCGTTGCGCGATTTTCACGATCGCGTCGAGTTCTGCTTTCGGCAGAATGCGGCCGGTCGGGTTGACCGGCGAATTGAGAATGATGGCGCGCGTCGCGCCGGTGACCGCTTTCTCCACCATATCCGGATCGACCCGGTCGAGCATGGCCAGTGCCACCGGCTTGCCGCCGCAGAGGCGAACGCAAGGGCCGTAGCTGACCCAGCCCGGCTCCGGCACCAGCACTTCGTCGCCCGGATTGACGACGCCCATCAGCGCCGTCAACAGCGCGAACTTGCCGCCGGGCGTGACAAGAATATCGGACGCATCATATGCCGCGCCGCTTCGTTTCAGTTCGTACTGCACGATGGCTTCGCGCAAAACCGGCATGCCGGCCGGCGTCGAGTAATGCGTTTCACCACCGCGCATGGCGCGTTCCGCCGCTTCGATAATGCGCGGGTCGGTCGGCAGGTTCGGATCGCCGCTCGACAGGCCGAGAATCGTGCGCCCCGCCGCGCGCCCCTGCCGGATGCGCTCGGACATTTCCACCGTTGCCGACGGCTTCATCGAGCTGACACGCTCGGCAAGTTTGGGCTGTCCGGTCATCGGCAAATTCACGTCGTCGTCTCCATAGAGTGTGTCCGCGCGGCAGATCCGGGAAGGCTGTTCGGAGCCCGCAGCCCCGCCGCGAAGAATGCGATCATGGTTCGCAGCGCCTGTTCGGAATCGGCCGGATCGCATTCGCCCTCGGACAGGTCGCGAATACGGCCGGGATTGAGCACCGTGTAGTAGTGCGCGCCGAGCAGGAAGTGGAAGCGGAAGTACAATTCCTGCCGGCCCAGATGCGGCAACTGCGCGGCCAGCGCATCGATGAAGCGCTGGCTGGTCTCGTTGAAGTGACGGGCGATGAGATCGCGCGCCAATGTCTCTTGCTCATAGGCAACGACGGCGCGCAGGCGCATGAACTGCCGCGTGCCGGTGTCGTCGTCGCGCCAGACCAATGCCGGGCGCAGAAAGGCATCGAGAATCCGCTCGATGAGATGGGGTAAGTTTGGCTTGGATTGCGCGGCCGCGAGCAGTTCGAGACGGGTCGCGTTCATCAGCGCGCAGCGGCGCTCGAAGATCGCCTCCAGCAATTCCTGCTTGGAACCGAAATGATAGTGGGCGGCGGCGGTGTTGGCGCCGCATTCGCGGAGGATCGAGCGCAGCGAAACCGCTTTGTAGCCGTTCTCCGCGAACAGGCTCTCGGCCACGTCGAGGATCAAATCAGCGGTAGTTTGTTTGGCTTTTTGCAACTCAATCACTCGATTCAATCAAGTGATTGAGGCTAGGCTGCGGCCAAGCCCCGCGTCAAGCCGCGCCACGATGGGCCGCGTCCCGCAAAAATGCATGGCGCTCCAGCGCGGCGAGCACGCCGGCCGGCGATCGAACGATCATCGCCAAGCAAATCCGAGCGACCTTGCGGCCGAGTAGATGAACGACAGTCATGAGCAGTCGGTCGTCGCTAGTGAGCCAACAGGCTCCCGGCCGTGGCTCCCGTGGCCAACCCATGCCGGTCCGGCAGAAGGCCGCGCGCCGATAGCCACTTCTGCATGTGCGGTGAATCGACCGGGCATTCTTCCGCCATTTCACCGGCAAAGATGCGCCATTGATCGAGATTGCGGAAGGGAACGCCGACGACGATCGGCACGCCCAATTCAACGGCCTTGGCGAGCGCATCGCGCAGGCCCTCGCCTTCCGCTTCGACCTTGCCGAATTTGTTGAGGACCAGAATATCGGGTTGTTGATCCAGTGCGGCCAGCAGCAGTCCAGCGGCTTGCGTCAGTATACTGCGGTCAAGGCGGCAGCCGCTGGCCTCCTTGCCACGATCTTCCGACAGTTGAAGAACGGTTCCAGAAAACAACTCCTCGACCGCCATGTCGCATTTGCCGGGATCGCGCTCGAAGGTGTTGAGTTGCACAAGTCCGGCGACACTCAAACCCGCCGCGCGCAGCGCGTAACCCCAGCCGGCGAGGTATTTGTCGGCGGCAAGCCCGTCGGTATAGACCACGGCCAGAATATTCGACGGCATTTGAGCGGACATCACAGACTCCTCGCGCATTATGTTGAGTGGGCCGCAGCGGAACGCCGCTGCCCGATCAGCAACGGACCGAACGACAGCGCGAAGCCGAAGAAGGCAACGCACCACGCCAGCACCGTGAGCTCGAGCAAGCGGTCGCTTGCATCCGGGAAAAGCGCGGCGCCGATGCGCGCCAGCGCGGCGACGACGACCGCCGCATAAATGGCCTGGGTGAATGCGGAGGCGGCAAGCGCGTTGCCGGTATGGCCGAGAGTGGCGCGCGTCATCACCGCCAATGTCATCGTTCCGGCGGCGCCAACGGTCCAGGCATGGATGCCGGCACTGACCGCGACGAGATCGAGCGCGGTGGCGCTGGACAGCAGAAAGCCGAGGGGTATGAAGGCGTAGCCAATATGCAGCACGAGAACCAGACGGTCGCGAAAGGTGCGGTCGCCAGCCCAGCGTGCCAGCCGCGCGATCTGCAACAGACCGGCCAGGCCCAGCGCGGCGGCGCTTAAATTGCCGCTCGGCTGCACCGCCCACAAGGCCAATGCGATGGCGCTGACGGCGAGCACGATGATATCGAAGCGTCCAATGGGCGCCGGTAGCCGGCCGGGATTTTGGCGCACCAGCCAGTTGCGGGTGAAGCTCGGCACGACGCGGCCGCCGATCACCGAGATCAGCAGCACCATGGCGGCGATGCCGATGCGGATGCCGTAATCGGCGCTGCCCTGGAAATGCGATTCGAGGTGGAAAGCGATGTTGCCGACGAGCAGCAACGTGACCAGCGCGACGACGCGTAAGTTGCGCCAGTTCTTGCCGGCAATGATCTCACGGGTTATCGCCGCGATCAGCAGCGCCAGAAAAGCGATGTCAATGAACGCCGCCGTCATCCAGCCGATCTCGGCCGAGACCGTAACGGCGACGCGGCCCGCCAGCCACAGCACGACCAGCACCAGCAGCGGGGTGCCTTGAATCGGCAGACGTCCGGTCCAATTCGGAATGGCGGTGAGCAGAAATCCGGTGACGACCGCCGGCAAATACCCGTAGAGCATCTCGTGCACATGCCAATCGATGGCGCCGAAGGCGGTGCGCAGTTGCAGTTGGCCGTGGAAGATCGGCAGCCAGGCCAGCACCGCGAGCCCGGCGTAAATCGCGCCGAGCAGGAAGAACGGCCGGAAGCCATAAGATAGGAGAACCGGACCGGCATAGGCTTTCAAGCGAGGGACAGCGTTCATGATGTTTCCGTGCTGCTTTCCTGCTTGATTGCGCTAGCCGTTGAGCGCGTGTTCGAAGGCGCGCTTGAGACAGACCGCGCCGGGATCGGGCGAGCGGTTCAAGAGCCCCATCAACGTGATCCATTCCTCGTCGGTGGCTTCGGATGCGTAACGCCGCACTGTGCCGGCGACATAGGCCGGCAGATCGAGACCGTCGGCCTGCGCCTGCTCGCGCATCGCCGCCAGCATCGACAGATCGTTGACGCTGAGAATGGCCTCGGTCGCGGCGGCCTCATTGCTCAGTTCGGCCAACAGATCGCCTAGCAGCATTTTCTATACTCCGCTTCGCTCATATTTTGTTTGCGCATGATCTGATCCGAAAACCGGTCCCACTTTTCGGGATCATGCGCTAATGAACCCGCAGCGCGTCGGCATCGGCAAGGTCGATGCCCTCGATCTTCGCCGCAGAGACCAGCCGCGCGATATATTGCGCGTCGGCGCGGCGCCGCACGCTCTCGTTCAGATAATCGGCGATGCGGCCGGCGACGAGTTCGTAGGGCAGCAATCTACCGTCGTGCTTGCGGTCGAGCCGGATGATGTGGAAGCCGTAACGCGTCGCCACCGGCTCGGCGCACAGCGCGCCGGGCGCCAGCGCGACCAGCGCCTGCTCGAATTCCGGCGTGGTCTGTCCGGTGGTTATCTGGCCGAGATTGCCGCCATGCGCCGCCGACGAGCAGGCCGAATAGGCCTCCGTCATGGTCGCGAACGATTCCGGCCGTTCGATCAACGCCGCCAGCACGCCTTCGGCTTCGGCGCGCGCCGCAGCGTAAGCATCCTTATCGGCGGGCCGGGCTGCGAACAGAATGTGGGCGGCTTCGTAGATGTCGGGCGAGCGGAACTGCGATGGGTGACGCTGGTAATAGCGCCGGCAGGTTTCGTCATCGGCCCGCGGCACAACGACTTCGCGGTCGATCAGGCCGCGCATGATCGCCTCCTCGTCGGTCTCGCGGCGACCATCCTCGGTAAGCGGCTGCGGCTCGATGGCAAGCTTGCGCGCCTCCTGCATCAGCAATTCGCGGATGACCAAAGCGCGCGCCGCCTGTTGCCAGGCCGCGATCGGCTTGCCGGCCGGGTGATGCTGCATTTCGCGGACGATCTCGTCGCGCGCGATCGACACACCGTTGACGCTGACATTGACCGGACGTCCAGTGGGCAGTTGCGCATGGACCGTACAGCTCATCGCGAATACTCCGCCGAAACGGGGCGCGCCGCCCGGCCGTTCCGGCTGCGGACGATCTGATAACCGCGGCGACCGAGATACCAGACCGGCGCGCTCCAGATGTGCACCAGGCGGGTGAACGGGAAGACCAGAAAGATCGTCATGCCGAGGAACAGGTGCGCCTTGAAGATCGGGTGCACGTCGGCGATCAGCGCCGAGACGCCCGGCTGCAAGGTGAGAATCCCCTGCGCCCAGGTCATGAACTTCACCATCTCATGGCCGTCGAGATGCTGCAGCGAGACAAAGATAGTGCCAAGCCCGAGACAGAGCTGGGCATAGAGCAGCAGCAGGATGGCGATGTCGCCGAACGACGAGTTGGTGCGGATGCGCGCGTCGAACAGCCGGCGATGCACCAGCAGCGTGATGCCGACGAAGCACATCACGCCGGCAACGCCGCCGGCGATGATGGCGAGCCACTGCTTGAAGGTGTGCGAAATGCCGAGCGTGTCGAACACCACGATCGGCGTCAGCAGGCCGACGAAGTGCCCCATGAAGATGACCAGAATGCCGACATGGAACAAATTCGAGCCCCAGGTCAGTTGGCGGCGGCGCAGCAGCTGGCTCGAGCCCGAGCGCCAGGTGTATTGCTCGCGATCGAAGCGCACCCAACTGCCGAGCAGGAAGACGGTCAGGCAGAAATAGGGATACCAGCCGAAGACGATGTAGGTGATCAATTCGCGCATGATGAGGTCCTCAAGGACGCGGCGGAACGGGACGGGATGCGGGCATACCGGGCGCGGGACGCATCGCGCCGCGGACATGGGAGATCAACTCGTCTTTGCAACTGTCGTTGGCGCCGGGGCCGAACCGGACCGCTTCGTCTTCCCATTCGGCATCGAGCGTCGCGAGATCCATCGGATCGGGATCGGGCAGCGCCAGCAGCGCCGACACTTCCGCGCCGTTCGGCTTGACCGACGACAGCGCGACCAGCGCCCGCAGCGCCGCTTCGTACGGCGATTGGCGTTTGCGCAGCCGTTCGGCGAGCGCGCCGAGAATATGCGCCGGCTGGCCGAGCAGGTCGCAGGCTTCCGCCTGCGGCAGCGTGGCGAGAAACTCGAGAAACAGCGGCAGATAATCCGGCAGCTCGTTCTTGACCGCGGCGAGGCCCTTGTCCTCGTACATCGCCAATAGATCGACCATCGCCTGGCCGCGATCGCGGCTTTCGCCGTGCACGTGCTCGAACAGATGCAGCGACAGCGAGCGGGTGCGGTCGAACAGCAGGCCGTAGCGTTCCTGCAGATCGTAGATGTCGCCGTCGGCGATGTCGGTCATCAGCGCATCGAGCTGGCGGCGGACCGCCGCCGGCACCAGCGCCTCGGTCTCAATGACGGCCCGCAACTCGCCGACCGCCTGCTGCAACTCCACGCTCGGATAGCTCAACAGCGCCGAGAGAGCCTTGAAGGTCTTGGCCATTACACGACCTCCATCGGGTTCTTGGCGCGTTTGGGCGAACCGAACAGGTTGGTCTCGGTCGCGCCGGTGGCGCAGCCATTGCCGAACGAGAAGCCGCAGGAGCCGCGCAGCTCAAGCGCGTCTTCGGTGGTTTCGCGGTGCGTCGTCGGGATGACGAAGCGATCCTCGTAATTGGCGATCGCCATGTACTTGTACATGTCCTCGATCGCCGCACCGGTGAGGCCGACGCGTTGCGCGATCTTCTCGTCGATCAGGCCGTCGACCGTTCTCGCCCGCATATAGGCGCGCATGGCGAGCATTCGCTCCAGGCCGAGCGCCACCGGCTCCTCCTTGCCCGCGGTGAGCAGGTTGGCGAGGTACTTCAGCGGGATGCGCAGCGAGCGCACATCCGGCATCTCGCCATCATGGCCGATCTTGCCGGCGGCGGCGGCCGATTGAATCGGCGACAGCGGCGGCACGTACCAGACCATCGGCAGCGTGCGATATTCCGGATGCAGCGGGAACGCGACCTTCCACTCCATCGCCATCTTGTAGACCGGCGAGCGGCGCGC
>JBAZSM010000077.1:0-18753 GCA_041662425.1 Pseudolabrys sp. | reverse complement strand
AAGCACGCGGCCGACATAGACCAGCGCGACCACCGACGAGCCGACCAGCAGGAACACGATGAACCACCAGCCGCGCTCGACCGCGCCCAGCGCCAGATACCATTTGGAGATGAAGCCCGACGTGCCCGGCGTGCCGATGAGGCCGAAGCCGGCGACGGTGAACGCGGTCATGGTCAGCGGCATCTTGCGGCCGATGCCGGCAAGGTCGGCAAGCTTGACCGTGCCGATGCGATAGAAGATCGCGCCGACGGCGAGGAACAAAGCCGCCTTCATCAGCGCATGATTGACGATGTGGACCAGGCCGCCGGTGAGCCCGGCCTGATTGGCCAGGCCGATGCCGAGCGTGATGTAGCCGATCTGCGCCACCGACGAATAGGCCAGCAGGCGCTTGAGATCCGGCTCGAACACGGCGACCAGCGAGGCAACGAACATCGCGGCGACCGAGAGAATGATGATGATGTCGTTGAACGGCAGCGCGCCCATATCGACGACGCCGCCGAACACCGGGAAATAATAACGGATCAGCAGATAGATCGCGACCTTGGTCGCGGTCGCGGCAAGGAAACTCGTGACCCAGGACGGCGCATAGGCATAGGCGTTCGGCAGCCAGGCATGCAGCGGAAACAGCGCCAGCTTGAGCGAAATGCCGACGGTGATGAAGGCGAGCGCGGCATAGAGCGCCGGCGCCATGTCCGGCCCGACCGAGCCGAGCCGCGCCGCGATATCCACCATGTTGAGGCTGCCGGTCAGCAGATACAAAAGGCCGACGCCGATGATGTAGAAGGTCGCGCCGATCGTGCCCATGATCAGATACTGGAACGAGGCCACCAGCGCGCGGCGGTCGCGGCCGAGCGCGATCAGCACGTAGGTCGACAGCGACGAGATTTCCAGGAACACGAACGCATTGAAGGCGTCGCCCGTCACCGTGATGCCGAGCAGGCCGGTGAGGTTCAGAAGATACATGCAGTAGAACCAGGCCTGCTTGTCCTCGGCGATCTCGCGCGCGACCGAACGCGCCGCATAGGGCGCGATGACGGCGCCGACCGATGTGATCAGCATCAGCACGAACGCGTTGAGCAGATCGACGTGGTATTCGATGCCCCAGGGCGGCGCCCAGCCGCCGATATGATAGGAGATCGGCCCGGAACTCAGCACGCGCCACATCAGGCCGCCGGCGATGAGCGGCAGGATCCAGCTCACCACCAGCGTCCAGGCGAAGGCGAGCCGCCCGCTGCCGATAAAGCCGGCAAGCACCGCGGCAATCAGCGGCACCACGACTTGCAGAACCGGCAGATGATGCAGGATCGCGGTCATGATTTGCGATCCATGGTGTCGCGATCCACGGTGTCGCTATCCTTCGCAAGGATTTCGTCTTCTTCCGTCGAGCCGTAGGCCTCGTTGATGCGCACGACCAGCGCCAGGCCCAGTGCCAATGTCGCGACGCCGACGACGATGGCGGTGAGGATCAGCACATGCGGCAGTGGATTGGAATAGACGGTGAAGGCGGGATCGATGATCGGGGCGGTGCCGCCGATGATCTTGCCCGGCTCGATATAGAGCAGATAGACCGAGGTCTGGAAAATCGACAGGCCGATGAGCTTCTTCACCAGATTGCCGCGCGCCACCACGATGTAGAGGCCGCCCATCATCAGGAATACCGTGATGATGTAGTCGTAGTGCTGGCCGAGACTCGTAAGCGCTGCCATCAGCGGCCCCGCTCGACGAAAGCGTAGAACAGCGACACCATGGTGCCGGCTACGGTAATCAGCACGCCCATCTCGACGGAGAAGATGCCCCATTCGTGGCCGTGCGCGGGATCGTGCGCCAGCACCGAATAATCGAGATAGTTCTTGCCGAGCAGCAATCCGGCGACGCCGGTGCCGGCATAGATCAGCACGCCGAGCGGCACCATGCGCTGCACCACCGCCTGCGGCGCGATGCGTTGGGCATAGTCGATTCCACAAGTGATCGTGAGAAGGATGATCGCGCTGGCCGCGATGACGCCGGCCTGAAAGCCGCCGCCCGGGCCGTAGTCGCCGTGAAACTGCACGTACAGCGCGAACAGCAGGATGAACGGCAGAATAAGCTTGGTGCCGATGCGCAGGATGAGATCGTTATTCATGGCGACCTTTCCTGCGGCGGCGCAGCAGCAGCATGACGCCGATGCCGGCGGTGAAGATCACCGTCGTCTCGCCCAGCGTGTCATAGCCGCGGTAATCGGCGAGCACCGAGCTCACGACATTGGGCACGCCGGTATGCGGGATCGAGTTCGCCAGATAATACGGCGCGACATGTTGGTGGATCACGGCGTCGGGCACGCCGAATGACGGAAACGCCAGCGTACCCCAGACCAGCATCGCGCCGGTGCCCACCGCGACCAGCAGCGGCACGAGTTTAAGATTCGCCTGGCGCATCTCGGTCGTTTTGATCAGGTGCAACGTCGCCAGCAGCAGCACGGTCGAAATGCCGGCACCGACCGACGCCTCGGTCATGGCGACGTCGACGGCGTCAAGCGCGATCAGCACGCTCGCCATCAGGAAGCTGTAGATGCCGGTCAGGATGACGACGCCGAACAGGCTGCGCCGCACGATGATGGCGAGCGTCACCACGGCCAGCAGCGTCAGCAGCACGGTGTTGATGAAGGTGATCATGCCGAGCCGCCTTCCGCGGGCGCGCTCTTGTCGCCCCGATCGCGACGATCCTGGCTCAGCAATGGCTGGATCTTTTCATGGAGACACACTTGCGCCAGCGCGTGGGTCACGACCGGGCCGGTGAACAGGAACAGGATCAGCAGAAAGATCAGCTTGAGCGTGGCGAGGCCGAATCCGGCCTGCAGCATCATGCCGAAGGCCAGCAGGCCGACGCCGAGCGTATCGGTCACGCTCGCCGCATGCATGCGGGTGTAGATATCCGGCATGCGCAGCAGGCCAAAGGCGCCGACGACGGTGAAGAACGATCCGGCGAGAATCAAGACCCAGCTTGCGACTTCAATAATGATTTCGACCGCGGTCATGACACCCGCCCCCGCTTGGCGTCGGCGTCATTGCTGGCGTCATGGGCCAGATCGCCATGGCGGAAGAACTTCAGCACCGCGAGCGTGCCGATGAGATTGAGCAGGCCGTAGGTCAGCGCGATATCGAGAAAGTCGGGGCGGCCGGTCAGGAAGCCGACGACCGCGAGCAGCAGGATCGCCAGCGTGCCGATCGAGTTGCCGGCGAGCACCCGGTCGAACACGGTCGGCCCCTTGATCGCGCGGGTGATTGCCAGCACGAGCGCGACAATGATGGCGACGGCGGCGGCGGCGAACATCAGGCTGCGCCTTCGAACTGGCTGACGCGGCGATCCATGCCGCCGCCTTCAAGGTCGATGGCGCCGTCCACCACCAGTGCGTGGACGGTGAGGTCGTTGCCGTCAACGGCGACGGTGATGGTGCCCGGCGTCAGCGTGATCGAATTGGCATAAGTGGCGATGCCGGCCGCGGTCTTCTGGCTGGCCTTGACCACGGTCATGGTCGGCGAAATCGGCAACTTCGGATCGAGCACGACCTTGGTGACGCTCCAGCCCGCCTTCCAGATTTCCCAGAACAACCACGGGAAGTAGGTCAGCGCGCCGACGAACAATTCGAGCGGATGGCTTTCGGCATCGACCGCGCTCATGCGCAAGGCGGCGAGCGTGCACAGCACCGCGGCGATGGCGCCGAAGGTGATCAGCATTGGGGTGTAGTGGCCGGACAGGGCCAGCCAAAAGGCGAACAACAGCGCCGTCAGGCTGATCGAGCGCACCACCAGCATCGCTTCCGTTCCCCTAACCCAAGGCCCCGGCCTTATTGCAGTTCACGGCCTTTGTGGAAGCCCCGGCGGATTTTTGCAAGCCATCAGGGCGGGCGCATTGACGCAATGCGGCAGACACGCCGCCTGATCCGTCGGCGGTATTGCAGCATGCGGCGTGGCGGGGAAGCAAGCCGTCGGGCGGGCAGCAGGCCTTGTCTAGTCGATCGCCTTGCCCTTGCGGGCGCTCTGTTCGAGCAGCTGCAGATTGCTCAGCACGAACCTGTTGGCGGGATCGCGGCGGCGCGCCTCGTTGAGCTTTGCATAGGCGCGCGCATTGTCGCCGCGCAGCATGTAGGAATAGCCCTGGTTGTTGAGGATCTCGATCTTGGGGCCGACCAGCCCGATCGCCTGCGCATAGGCGCGGTCGGCCAGATCGAAGCGCTTGAGGTGGTCGTAGGACGCGGCGAGATCGAGCCAGGATTCGGCATCGTTCGGATGCAGTTCGACGGCGCGGCGGAAATATTTCTCGGCCATGCCGTAATTGGCGGCGCGGAAATAAGCCTTGCCGCTTGAGAGGTCGTCCGCCGGATTGGCGCCGAGCAGATTGCCGTCCGGCGTCGGCTCGCCGAGCGGCACGTCGGCGGCGTCCTGCGGGCTTGCCGCCGCGAAGGCGTCCGCGCCTGTCGCCTTGAGACCGACGGAATCCGGGAACGAGTCACCGACCGTGTTGCAGGCCGCGAGCCACAGGCCCGCGAACGCGACCAGCACCAGCCGGCCAAGACGCTTACGCATACAACCCCCGAGACGCTTAACCGATAGCAGCAAGACTAGTTGACGCGAGTTAATGCTCCTGCCGGGGCTTGTCGTGAAATTGCAGACGATTTTGTGCTTTATTTGCGGCTCGAAATTTGCCGCTTAAAAATAGTGTCCGACCGACAGGCGCACGAACACCGGCAGCAGAATCACGACGAACAGCACCGGGAAAATGCACACCATCATCGGCACCGACAGCTTGGCCGGCAGCGCGTAGGCCTTCTCCTCGGCGCGCGCCATGCGTTTGTGGCGCATGTCGTCGGAGTAAATCCGCAGCGCATCGGTGATCGACGAGCCGAGATCGATCGACTGGTTGATCAGCGTCGCGAAGGCCCGCGCCTCTTCGAGCGCCAGCCGGTCGGCGAAACGCTCCAGCGCGTCCTTGAGGTTGCGCCCGGCCCGGATTTCCAGGTTTGTCATATGAATGTTGGCGGTGAGCGAGGGATAGCTCTCGCCCATTTCGCGGCAGACCCGTTCAAGCGCCGCTTCCATCGACAGGCCGGCATTGGAGCAGACCACCAGCAGATCGAGGAAATCGGGAAAGCCGAGCCGATGTTCTTCGGTCCGCGCGCGGATGCGGCGATCGATGTACATGCTGGGCCCGACATAGCCGGCGACGCCGCCGACAATGGTCGCCAGCCACAACATCGAGCCGCCGATCCGCCAGACAAAAGGCAGGACGAAGAAGGCCGCGGCGGCCAGCACGATCGCCAGCACGGTGCGCCCGGCAAAAAACAGCGCGACGCCGCGCGGGTCGTAAATGCCGGCCTGGATCAGGCGCCGGCGCAGCACGCGCATCGTCGCCTCGTCGGTGGAATAATGCTTGTTGGTATAGTCGATGATACGGCCGACCGCCTTGGCGCTGGAATGGCGCAGCGCATTGCGCGAATTGACCGGCGCATCGACGATGCGGGCATGGCGCCGCTTGAGCGAGCCGCGCGAGCGCATCACCGCCATCACCGCGAAGGCCAAAGTGCCGGCGGCGAGAAACACCAGCAGCGTCAGCATCAGGCTCTGGCTGTCGCGGAAGGCATTGGCGAACGTGGCGAAAAAGGCGGGCACGGCATCAGATCCTGAAATTGACCATCTTGAACATGATGAAATTGCCGACGCCCATCCACGCGCCGGCCATGGCCAGCGCCATCTTGGTCAGCGGCTCGTGCCAGACGCTGGCGTAGAAATCCGGCACCATCACCTGAATCACCAGGAACATCAGGATCGGCAGCGACGACAGAATGAGCGCCGAGGCGCGGCCTTCGGCGGCCAGCGCGCGCACCTTGCGCCGCATCTTGAAGCGCAGGCGAATGACGCCCGACAGGTTCTCCAGAATCTCGCCGAGATTGCCGCCGGTCGAGGTCTGGATCGCCACCGCGGTGACGAACAGCGGCAGGTCGTCGGTGCCGACGCGGAAGTACAGATTGCGCATCGCGGTTTCGAGGTCGGCGCCGTAGGTGATTTCATCGCCGACGATGCCGAACTCCGAGCCGATCGGGTCGGGCATCTCGCGCGCCACCATCGAGATCGCCACCGGCACCGGATGCCCGGCGCGCAGCGAGCGCACGATGATGTCGAGCGCATCGGCAAATTGCGCGCCGAACCGTTTGCGCCGCCGGCCGCGCAGGAATTTCAGCACCATCACGGGCACCAACGTCGCGCTGAGAATGCCCGCGATCGCCGCGTGACCGGGATTGCCCTCGAGCACCCATGTCGCGGCGAAGGCGCCGACGGCGCCAAGAGCGATGAACAAGATGAGGCGGCGGAGCCCGATGCTGAGGCCCGATTGCAGCAGCAGCCGGTTGAGATCGAAGAACTGAAACTTGTAGTCGCCGCCCGATGTGAGGCCGCGCTCCCGGCGCAGCTGCACCAGGACGCTTTCGCGATCGGCCGTCGCATCGATGATCTTGAGGCGGCGATTGATGTTCTTGCGATACGAGCCGGTGTTGTAACAGAACAGATAAACGCCTTCGGCAAACATCATCGCCGACAGGCCGATCAGGATGTAGAAGAGATAGACCGGGTTGAAGTTCATGCGCGTCAGACTCCAATCCTGTCATGGCCGGGCTTGACCCGGCCATCTCGCTTAGGAGGGCACAGTGCCGGCCTAAGCGGGATCACCGGGACAAGCCCGGTGATGACAAGAGAGCGGGACTCGCTCCAGTGCATAGAACAGCCTCCTAGAGCGGCTTCGACGGATCGAAATAGGCACCGGGAAGCGTGATGCCCTGGTTGACGAGTTCGCCCAGAAAACGCGGGCGCACGCCGGTCGCGACGAAATGACCTTCGACAGCGCCGTCCGGTCTGGTGCCGGTGCGCACATATTTGAAGATCTCCTGCATCTGGATGATATCGCCTTCCAGCCCCGTCACTTCGGCAATGGAGGTGACCTTGCGCTTGCCGTCGGATTGCCGCGACAACTGCACCACCATCTGCACGGCGTTGGCGATCTGGCCGCGGATCGAGGCCACTGTCATCGGCAGGCCGGCCATGCCGATCATCTGCTCGAGGCGGGTGATGGCGTCGCGCGGCGTATTGGCATGGATGGTGGCCATCGAGCCTTCGTGGCCGGTATTCATCGCCTGCAACATGTCGAAGGCCTCCTCGCCGCGGCACTCGCCGAGGATGATGCGGTCGGGGCGCATACGCAGCGCGTTCTTGACGAGGTCGCGCTGGCGGATTTCGCCCTTGCCTTCGACATTGGGCGGACGCGTTTCCATGCGGCCGACATGCGGCTGCTGCAGTTGCAGTTCGGCGGCGTCCTCGATGGTGAGCAGGCGCTCCTTCTCCGAGATGAAGGCCGACAGCGCGTTCAGCATCGTCGTCTTGCCGGAGCCGGTGCCGCCGGAAATGATGGTCGAGATGCGCGCCTTCACCGCGGCGGCGAGCACCTCGGCCATTTGCGGACGCAGCGCCTCGACTTCGACCAGGCGCGACAGATCGAGCTTCTTCTTGGAGAATTTTCGGATCGAGACCAGCGGCCCGTCGACGCCGATCGGCCGCACCGCGACGTTGACGCGCGAGCCGTCCTGCAAACGGGCATCGCACAGCGGGTGCGATTCATCGACGCGGCGGCCGACCGCCGAGACGATTTTGTTGATGATGCGCAGCAAGTGCTGCTCGTCCTTGAAGCGCACCGGCACCGGCTCGAGCATGCCGCCGCGCTCGACATAAACGCATTCATGACCGTTGATCAGAATGTCGGCGATGGTGGGGTCTTTCAGCAACGGCTCCAAAGGTCCGAGCCCCGTCATCTCATCGAGAATTTCCGAGACGAAATCGGCCAGTTCCTGCTGATTGAGCGCCAGACGCTCGGCCAGCACGTATTGCGTGACGAGCGCCTGCACCTGGCCGCGGATTTCCTCCTCGGGCAGCTTTTCCAGCGCCGAAAGATTGATCTCCTCGATCAGCTTGCGATGCAGCCGCACCTTGGCGTCGAGCAGCTTGGTGCTGAGCAGCGGATTGGCGGCGGGCTCCGATGCCGCCGCTGGCGCGAGCGGCACGACGCTCGGCGCCACCAGAGGCTTCGGCTCGGCAGCCACCGGCGCGGATGCGATGGCGCTGCGAAACGTAAATCGACCGGCCATTGCTGCCCTACCCTGCCGCCAGCTTGAGTTTCTTCATCAGCGGCCGCACGCCGCCTTCGGCTTTCGGCGCGCCGATAACGATCTTCTTGAGCTCGGCAACGATCTTGTTGCCCGGCTGCACCTCGTTCAACGGCACGCCACGGTCGATCGCTTCACGCACCAGCCCGTAATCGTTCGGCAGCGTGTGCAGCGGCGTATCGCCGAGCGCGCGCGCCACATCGGAGAGGCGCAGGCCGGAATTGAACAGCTTCTGCTGGAAGCGGTTGACGATGACATGCGGCATCGGAATGCCGCTCAGACGCTCGGTGATGGCGCCGACGAGCTGCTTGGCATGCCGCAGGCCCGGCACGGTCGCCTCGGTCACGATATGAAGCTTGTTCGAGCCGAGCAGGACATTGTCGGTCCAGGAGAACCAGGTGCGCGGCATGTCGAACACGACATGGTCGAAATGCGACGAAACCAGATCGAGCAGCCGCATCACCACGTCGGGGTCGAATGAACGCATTTCCGCCGGCCGGTTCGGCGCCGCGACGACGGCGAGCCCCGACGGATGATAGGTCAGCATCACTTCCAGCAATTGCCGGTCGAGACGATCCGGCCGCGGTTCGATCTCGGCGAGATTGAGCCGCGGCTCGAGGTCGAGATAATCGGCAACCGAGCCTTGCTGGAAATTCAGGTCGACGATGCAGACCGACGGTTTGGCGCGCGTACTGCCGCTGTCGAGCAGAAGCAAGGCAGACTGCACCGCCAGCATGGTGACACCGGCGCCGCCGACCGCCGGCAGGAAAGTCAGGATCTGCGCTTCCTTGCCGTCGCCGCCCGTTGCCGGACGCTTGCCGACATGGGCGCAGGTGCGCACCAGATCGAGCCCCGATACCGGCTTCACCAGAAAATCCGCGACGCGCAACTGCATCAGCGTACGCGCCAGCCCGGCATCGAAGTTTTCGGTCACCGCCACCACCGGCGGCCACTGCCCGGTTCGGGTCGTGAGTCGCGCCAGCGCGGCAAGTTCATCGGCGCGGCCGATATCGAGATCGACGACGACGACCGTGGCGTCGTCGATATTGAGCGTATCGGCGAGCGCCGACAGTAAGCCGCTCTCGATCACGAGATCGATGGCGTTCGAGGCGCCGAATGTCGTCCGCACCAGGGCGGCAAAATCGGCGTCGGGGGTCGCAACGACGACGCGGGTCTTTGTTGCTGGCGGCGATGTGGTGTGACGCATGGGACCCGTTCGGCCGTTACTTCACGGGCGCCGATTGCGCATTGACGGTCGGGCCGATCGGCGTCGAGCCTGGCGGGGGCGGCGGCGGCGGCGCGTTGTTGGCGGCGCTGCCGTCGGACGAGATGCCCTTTGGCGTAATGACGCGGCCGGTGCGATAGCGCGTCATGGCGGTTTCCATCACGGCGCCGTCGAAGGCGATGTCGCGGTTGGCGGACACGGCCGGCCAGGGATCGACCATCTGCGTAACCTTGTCGGTCTGCACCGCATTGCCGGATTGCCACGTCATGGTGTCGGTGCGGTCGAGATATTCCGAGCAGCCGGTGAGCGCGACGATAACGGGCGCTACCGCCAGCAGGCTCGTCGCTGGGCGCAGGAATTTACTGAATGGCGGCATTGGAAATCCATTTCGGCATGTCGAGCATGTGGCCTGTTGTGGCGCCGTCGGAGGCGGCCACGACGCGCGTGTCGGTGGACGGCGCGGCCGTCTCGGCGCCGCGCCTGCCCATCTCGCTGCGGCTGAGTTCGGTTTTGCCCATAAGGAAGTAATCGGGATCGTTCGGCGGCCGCGTGTCGTCGGTCGGCGCCTTGATCGGATCGCCGGGGCGCGCCGGGCGCACGATGTGCGGCGTGACGATGATGGCGAGGTCGGTCTCGTTACGCTGATATGATCTCGACGAAAACAAAGTGCCGAGCACCGGCACCGAGCCCAGCCACGGCAGTTGCTCGAGCTGGTTCTGGCCGTTGTTCTGCAGCAGGCCGCCGATGACGAAGCTCTGGCCGTCGCGCAATTCGACCGTGGTCGAGGCGCGGCGCACCGTCAGCGCCGGCACCGAGACGCCGGCGGCAACAGCCACCGTGTGCGTGGTGTCGATGGCGCTCACTTCCGGCTCGATCTTCATGTTGATCAGGCCGTGGCTGAGCACGGTCGGCGTGAAGGCCAGGCCGACGCCGTATTTCTTGTAGTCGACGGTCACCGAGCCGAGCGTGCCGGCCACCGGAATGGGGTATTCGCCGCCGGCCAGAAAGCTCGCCGTGTCGCCCGACAGCGCCACGAGATTGGGCTCGGCGAGGCTGCGCGCGACGCCCTTGGTCTCCAGCGCGTTGATCAGCACGTCGGTCGAGACGCCGCTCTGCACGATGCGGGCGATCATGAAGCCGAAAGGCGAGCCGCCCGACAGAACGCCGGCGGAGACTTCGCCCGCGGAAATGGCGCTCCCGCTGCTCGGCGCCGTGATCGGCAGATTGTTGGGCGACTGGCGCGACCCGATATTGGTGATGCTTTGCTGGCCGAACCTGTTCCACTGCACGCCGAGATCGCGGCCGGCGGTGCGCGAGATTTCGATGAAACGCACTTCCAGCATCACCTGCTGCGGCGACATCACCGATACGGCATTGATGATGTCCGGGCCGAACTGGCGCGCGATCGTCACGGCCTGATCGAGCTGCATGGCATCCGGCACCTCGCCCGCCAGCATGATGCGGCCGTTGACGGCGGAGGCGCGCAATTTCGACTGCGGGAAGCGGCGGCGCAGTTCGCCGATCAGGCGCGACACGTCATAGGTGACTTCGATGTCGTAGATGCCGACCAGCCGCTTCTGCTCGTCGTAAATGGTGACGCGCGTGGTGCCGATCTTCTTGCCGAGGATCGACAGGCTGCGATCGGTGAGCGGATTGACGTCCGCCACTTCCGGATCGCCCACCGAAATATTGACGAAGCTGGCGCTGGTGCGGATGTCCTGCGACTTGCCGACGATGACCGAGACGTTCGACGTGCCGGACAGCCCCGCCTCGTCGGCGCGGCGCGGCGCCGCATGGGCGTCGACCGCGGCGAGGAACAGCGCGCCCGCGAGGGCGATGGCGCAGGCCAGCGCCAGTTCGCGCAGCACTTTCCGTAACGCGCTTGTCGGGCGCGGCGGCTCACGATCAAAATACACAGCCAATTCGCCTAACCGCCGGCTCATGGCCGTCCTCCGTATGTTGATGGGGTCTCGCATCGGCTTCAGCGTTCCACCGCTTCGGCCACCGCGCCTTTGGCGCGCCGCGCCGGCTCGACCGGCACGGTGTATTCCTGCTTGGCGGAGGCACGAGTCACCGACACGGTGATGGTCGTGGATGTGCCGGCATCGACGACCGGCTCGGGCGCCGACAGATCGCTGAGCGTGATCTTGCGCGTGCGCACCTGCGCCGTCTCTCCGGCCTTGCGCAGCAGCAGCGACAGGCTGCCGACCGTGGAGGCGAGCCAGACTTTCTGCGCCTCGACGGTGTCGACTTCGAGCGTCACGGATTTGGCGACGGTCGCCTTGGCGGCGCGCTCGTCGGCGCTCTGGTCGACCGCCAGCACGCGGCGGTTCTGCAGCACGATCTCGGTCGTCGCCTGCCCCTTGTCGATGGTTCGCGTCATCACGACGTCGACATGATCGCCGGGCAGCACGAAGCCGCCGACACCCTCGACATCGTTGACGCGGATCGTCACCGCTTTCATGCCGGGCTTGACCAGCGCCGACAACGTCGCGCGCTCACCGGGCCCGGTGATCTTGAGGCCGAGCACCGGCTCATGGGCCTCGATGGCGGACAGGACGATGCGCTTGCCCTTGCCCAGCACGTCGCCGACCTTGGCAAAAGCGCCGGCCGGCACATTGTCCGAGGGCCAGGCCACCTCTTCCAGCATCGAAGCGCTGAGTTCGACGCCGTAACGCAGCGGCTGTTTGGCGACGACCACGGTGCGCGACGGCACCGGCTTCGCCGTGGTCTCGACCTGCTTGTTGGCCTGGTTGGCCAGCCAGACCTGGGCGATGAACACCGCGATCACGCCGAACACCAGCGCAAACCCGACCATGACCAGAGTGCTCGCACGCATTGAACCAAACCTCTCTCCGCGGGTTCTTGGATCGAACCCGCACGCTGACGGTAACCGGGCGAATGGATTGAATTACTAACGGCGCGAAACCACTTTGCGCCGTGCTGAATGCTGCGTGAAAGAGCGCGCGCGATTTATTTCAACTTCGCGCAAATCCGGCATCGCTCCGGCCATCACATCGCAAGACGCAGCTGGGAGAGCGCCGTTCCGATTTGATTGAATGTCGTGATGATCTGCGAACCGGACGTCAGCAGAAAATATTTGCTGGTGCCGCTGGCGCAGCTCTTCAACATCGTCGAGGTCGGATCGCTGCCGGTGTTGACCTGCACGGTATAAAGCGTGATGCCCGCGGCCTTGATGTTGTCGCAGGCCTTCTGCTGCCGCGCGTCAATCGAGGACTGGTTGGTGTACCAGCGGTCCTCGGTGTTCATGCCGTCGGTCAGCAGGATGATGACCTGGTTGTATTGATAATACGGGTCGAAAGCTGGAACGGTGAAAGGCGCGCCGGTCAGCGACTGCCAGCCCATCTGCAGCCCGATCGCCTGGTTGGTGTTGCCGGCCGGCTGCATCGCCTCGATTTTGGCCGACAGCGCCGTCCAGTCGTTGCTCAGCGGCGCGAGCGCAACGGGGCATGAATCGTATTGCTCGGCCGGATAGAGCGTGCCGCCGGACACCGGCGCCGCATTGGTGACGTCGTAATTCTGGTCGCGGTCGGTGACGCAGCCGTTCCAGGTGCTGTGCGCGTCCGGCGTCCACAACTTGTTGTGCGATTCACACGAGCTCTTGGACTTGTAGCTCGAGCTGCTGCAGCTGCCGTTGACGGCTTCCCACAGGCTCCAGTTGATCCAGGACTGGTCGTACTGCTCGGCGCCCACATTGACGTCCTTGCTGAACGGGACGACCGAGACATAGACGTCCTCCGGCAGCAGCGCCGCGTTCTTGAGCTGGGTCAGCAGGTTCTGGCTCGCGGTCTTCAGCGCCGTCATCTTGCTCGCGCTCGCCATCGAGCCGGTATTGTCGAGCACCAGCGCGACGCGCAGGCGCGTATCGCCCCAGGTCGAGGTCGCCGCCGCCTTGATGTCGATGTGGTCGTAGCCGAGCACGCCGAGCGCGTTGGTCTTCAGGGTGCCGGTGGCGCTCATGGCCAGCTTTGAGCCCGCGGTCCCGGTGTAGATGGCGTTGACGATGATGTTGGTGACGTTGGGCCGCGTGAACAGCGCATTGAAGTAGCCGGTCGCCACGGTCTGCAGATCGGCGGCGCTTTGGGTCGCCGCGGTTTTCGACATCGCCAGCGCCGTGGCGTCCAGCGCGTTCTGAAAGGCCGTGCGTGTGGCGTTCGCCTGCGTATAATCGATGGCGACGCCGACCCCGCCGATCAGCGGAACCGCCAGAAGCGCCATCATCGGCGCGATGCTGGCGCGGCGGTCCTTCAGAAACCCGAACAACATAAACGCCCCCGAGAATGGCCGGCTGTGCGGCCTATGCCTAACGTGCGGCAACTCTTTTCCGGATCGTCTTTCAAAGCCGTAAGAAGTTCCGTTTGGATAAAAGCCAAAACCAAGTCGAATGCGGCTCAATTTTCACGGGATCGAACGCCGCCGCCCGCAACCGGGGCGCGGTTGTTGTCAACCGGCTTGGTTGCCGTAAATCCGCGATTGTTCTAAGGGTTAGAGGCGAAGCGCCGGTCGTCCTGTTGGACAAAGAATGGGACCCGCAAGGCGCGGCGTGGCCGCCTTTTGCCGGCGGCGTTGCCCTCTTTTGATCGATCAGTCCCTTGGCTTCGTATCAAGATAACAAGCGCGGCATCATCGCCCTGACGACGGGCTGCGCGCTGTTTACGGTTACCGACACGATAACCAAGATCACGGCGTTCATTTATCCGACCGGCGAAGTGCTGTTCTCGCGTGGCTTTGCCTGCCTCATCATCGTCGGCGCCGCGTTCGGTTTTGCCTATCGCACCTTGGCCATCCCCGGCACGCTGCAGAAGATGGTGCTGCTGCGCGCGGTGCTCGACGCGATGGCCAACGCGACCTTCGTCGTCGCCCTGACGCGGATGCGGCTCGCCGATCTCATGGCGATCAACATGATGTCGCCGCTGATGGTGACCATGCTGCTGGCCTTCTTCTTCAAGGAGCAGGTCGGCTGGCGGCGCTGGAGCGCGATCGGCGTCGGCGTCATCGGCATGCTGCTGATCGTCAAGCCGAGCCCGGCCACGTTCAACGAATGGGCGCTGGTCGCCTTTATCGCGGCCATATTTTCCGCGTCGCGGGATATCGTGACGCGCCGCATCGACCCCGGGACGCCGACGCTGGCGGTGAGCTTCGTCAGCCTCGTCGCGGTGACCCTCGTCGGCATCGTGCTCGGCTTTGTGCTGGAAGAAAGCTGGTCGCTGTACACGTCGGAATATGCCGGGCTGATCGTGCTGGCCGCGCTGTTTCTGGCCGCCGGCAGCACGCTTGCCGTCTCCGCATTCCGCAATGTCGATATCTCGGTGGTGGCGCCGTTCCGCTATTCGCTGCTGATCTGGAGCGGGCTGTCGGGCTATTTCGTCTTCGGCGAGATTTCCGACCGGCTGTCCGCGGTCGGGACGCTGCTCATCGTCGCCAGCGGCCTTTACATGCTGCACCGGGAGCGCGTCCGCCACCGCGACATCGCCGGCCGCTCGGCAATCCATTGACGGCTGGAAACAGGCCGGAAACGCGCCAAGGCCGCCGGCCGCCGCCGTTCGTTGCGGCCCCAAATTGGCCCCGCAGGTCCGTTGCCGGACCCGGCGAATTGGTCTAAGCAGGCCCCGTTAGCGCCCGTAGCTCAGCTGGATAGAGCGTTGCCCTCCGAAGGCAAAGGTCGTGCGTTCGAATCGCGCCGGGCGCACCAGTTCAATCGATCATTTTGGCATCTTCTTGCTGCCGTGAAGCCTCTTTCAAGAGCCTCACGGCGGAAGAGCACGAAAATCCACTCCGCAGCCTGAGCAATGGTCGAAATCGAGCCTGCCCGCGAATGTCTTGCTCGTGTGGACTGGCCAACCGCACTTCGGGCACTTCTCCCGCCACGTCCAAACCCATGCCGTGATGAGCAGCGCGACGCCACCTGTAAGCCACAGGATCATTACTCCAGTTTCGCCAATGCGGGATTCGAGAAGTACCAACGACAGGGCGAGTGCTCCTAGGCAGACGTGGAAGAGCACTACGAACACCCAAAATTGGATGCGCGACTTGGATCGAAAAGAGGTTGGATGGAAGAGATTGACGAACGGATTCATATTGCCCTTGGGTCATGCCGCTAATTCGTGTCGCTAATCCACTATTTCATCTTGCTAAGTCTTTGATCTAGTTGATGGTGCGCACCATCCGAAGGCAAAGGTCGTGCGTCCGAATCGCGCCGGGCGCACCAGTTTCTCGAAATCCGACCCCAAATCCCGCTCAGATCAGCTTCGCTGCGGCGAGGTCACGCATCAGCGCCCGCGTGCCGTAGTCCCAGGGCGGGCAATCCGGCGAATAACGCACGCGATTGATCAGCGCGCCGAGTTTTTCCGACGAGATCGTAACCGTGTCGCCGATATGGTGCGTGAAGCCCTGCCCCGCTTCGCCGCGATCCTTGGACGGCACGAACATGGTGCCGAGATAGAGCACCATGCCGTCGGGATACTGGTGATGCGGTCCCATCGCCGCGGCGACCAGTTCCTCCGGCGAGCGGCTGATCTCGGCCATCGAGCTTGCGCCTTCGAGCAGGAAGCCGTCACGGCCTTCGACGGTGAGATGCACCTGCGCCTTCTTCACATCGGCGATCGAGAAGCTGCCGTCGAACAGGCGGATGAACGGCCCCAGCGAAGCCGATGCGTTGTTGTCCTTGGTCTTGCCGAGCAGCAGCGCCGAGCGTCCCTCCATGTCGCGCAGATTGACGTCATTGCCGAGCGTCGCGCCGACAATGCGGCCGGAGCTGGCGGCAACCACCGCGATTTCCGGCTCCGGATTATTCCAGGTCGATTGCTGGAGCAGCCCGACATCGGCGCCGAAACCGACCGACGACATCGGCTGGCACTTGGTGAAAATTTCCGCGTCCGGGCCGATGCCGACTTCGAGATATTGCGACCAGGCGCCGCGCGCGATCAGCTTCGCCTTGATCGCCATCGCCTCCGGCGAGCCGGGCTTGAGCTTCGAGAGGTCCTCGCCGATCAACCCGGCAATATCGGCGCGGATGGCGTCCGCCCTGTCGGCCGAGCCGCGCGCCTGTTCCTCGATGACGCGTTCGAGCAGGCTGACGACGAAGGTGACACCGGCCGCCTTGACGGCGTGCAGATCGACCGGCGACAGCATGCGCACGGCACTGGCGGCATGAGTGAGGCTGGTCGCGGTGATGCCATCGACCGTGGTTAAGGGTTTGCCCTTCGCCGTCCGCACGTAACCGGCGGGATCCTCCATCTCGCAAATGTCGCGCACGGTCGGCGCATGCGCCGAGGTGATGTCGATCACGGCGCCGTCGCGTACCGTCACGACCAGCGGATGGGAAACGCCCGGCGCCTGGGCGCGGCCGACCAGCGTGCCGCTTTCCGGCAACCGCATTGAATGACTGACCATCGTTTCCCCGCTGAATGTCGTTTTTGTTTGGCGGCGACTTTATGCCGCCGGCGGCAGGCGCGCTAGCGCGGCACGCTAGCGATCACGCGGTCGACCATTTGCGGCGCCAGCCCGCTGTAATTGGCCGGATCGGTCATGCGGGCAATCGCCGCCTTGTCGAAACGCGCCGTCACCGCCGGATCGTCGCCGAGCACCTGCGCCAGCGTGCCGCCCTTTTCGTTGACCACGCGGCAGGCGGCATAAACGATGTCATGGGCCTCCTGCCGGCCGATGAAGGGCGCCATCTGCATCATCACCGCTTCGGCGACGATGAGCCCCTTCGACATGCCGAGATTGCCCGCCATGCGCCGGTCGTCGACGATCAGCCCGCCGAGCGCGAATTTCGCCTGATGCAGCGCTCCGGCGGTCAGCACGAAGCTCTCCGGAATGGCGATCCATTCGGCATGCCACGGTCCCGTGGCGCGTTCGAAATCCTGCACCATTGCATCGAGCATCAGCCCGGCGTGCTGACGCACCGCTTTCGACGCCGCCAGCATCAACTCCGATGAGATCGGATTACGCTTCTGCGGCATGGTCGACGAGGCGCCGCGGCCCTTGACGAACGGCTCGTAGACTTCGGCGAATTCGGTCGAGGCCATGATCATGATATCGAGCGCGATCTTGCCGAGCGTGCCGGTGACCAGCGCCAGATAATTGATGGTCTCGGCAAAGCCGTCGCGCGCGACATGCCAGGTCGAGACCGGCACGCCCAGGCCAAGCTCCTGACACAACGCCTCCTGCACGGCGAAGCCCTTGTCGCCGAGCGAGGCCAGCGTCCCCGCCGCGCCGGCGAATTCGCCGACCAGCACGCGCGGTTTGAGTTCCTCGAGCCGTACGGCGTGGCGATCGAACATGGCGAGCCAGATCGCCGCCTTGTAGCCGAAGGTGATGGGCAGCGCCTGCTGCAGATGCGTGCGGCCCGCCATCGCCGTATCGCGATGCTTCGTGGCGAGGCCCGCTAGAATGCCGCGCAGCGCCGCGATGTCGTCTGAGACGAGTGCCAGCGCGGCGCGCATCTGCAGCGCCACCGCGGTATCCATGATGTCCTGCGTGGTCGCGCCCCAATGCACGAAGCGCCCGGCCTCGCCGCATTGCTTCACCAGTTGATGCACCACCGGCAGGATCGGGTAGCCGACCAGGTCCGTCTCTTCGCGCAGCCGGTCGAGGTCGAATGCGGCGGCATCGGCTTTGGCGGCAATCTCATCGGCCGCGGCCTGCGGAATGACGCCGACGCGCGCTTCGGCCTTGGCCAGCGCCACCTCGACCTCGACATAGCGCTCGATCAGCGCCCGGTCGGAAAATACGGCGCGCATCGCCGCCGTGCCGAAGGCGTCGCGAAACAGAATGGAATCGATAACGGTGGTCGATGACGTCGTGCCGAGCATGGAAGCGCTTTCCCCTGTTGTGATGGATCATGTCACAACAGGGGCTGCTCGTCAGCGCGTGGAAACCTGGAGATTTAACGGCGGAGTTCGGTGGGATCGAGTTCGAGGCCGGTCGAAATCTTGCGCGGCTGCGGCACATAGGCATCGCCAAGCTGCACCATCGGCCGCGGATGGATGACGATCGAACTCAGGCGATCATGCAGCGCCTTGGCCGAGGTCGGCTTGACCAGGAATTCGTTGACGCCGGCGTGCAGCGCCTGCACCACCGACGAACGCTGGGCGCGGTTGGTCAGCATGATGATCGGCAGATTGGGCCGCGGGAAAACGCCGGGCGAGCGCACGATACGCACCACTTCCATGCCGTTGAGCAGCGGCATGTCCCAGTCGAGCAGCATGACGTCGGGGTCGGAATTGCGGATCTGCTCGAGCGCGGCCAGCCCGTCGGCGGCTTCCATCACCGACTTGGCGCCGAGATTCATCAGCATCATGCGCGTGACTTTGCGCATATA
>JBAZSM010000076.1:8343-19288 GCA_041662425.1 Pseudolabrys sp. | reverse complement strand
GGTCGAGAACGGCGACTAAGCGGCTCCCTTGTAAGCTGTTTGTGCGCCCGATAGGCTCGCGGCCGGCCAGCCGGAGCCGTCGCGATGATCATCGACAAAGTCGTCCCCCATCACATCCGCATTCCGTTTGACGCGGGCGCGGCGAATTTCGCGCAAGCCGGCAAGGGTACGACCGCGCTCGACTTCGTTCTCGTCGAAGTCGTCACCGACACTGGCCTCGTCGGCTGGGGCGATGCCTTCGCCTATGCCTGTTCGGATGCTATCGTGGCCGCGATCAAGCAGATGATCGCGCCGCGCGTGCTCGGACAGACGATACCGAAGGCCGCCGACATTCCCGCCTTCACGGATAGCCTCCAGCAGCAATTGCATCTGTTCGGCCGTTACGGCGTTACGATGTTCGCGATTTCCGGCCTCGACATCGCGCTGTGGGATCTCGCCGCGAAAATAGACGGCAAGCCGCTCGGTGAGCTGCTCGGTCCGCGGCGGCGCGCCGCCATTCCCGCCTATGCCAGCCTGCTGCCCATCGGCGATCCGCGGTCGATCGCCAGCGAATGCAAGGCGGCGCTGGCCAAGGGCTATCGCGCCATCAAGCTGCACGAAACCACGGTCGAGGCGGTTGCCGCCGCGCGCGAGGCGATCGGTCCCGACGTGCCGATGATGGTGGACATGAATTGTCCAATGGATGCTTCCAACGCCATCGCCTTCGCCACCAAGTGCCGGCCTTACGCGCCGTTGTTTCTCGAAGAGCCGGTGTGGCCGCCGGAAGATTTCCGCGCGCTCGCCCGGGTGCAGGCGACCGGTGGCATCAGGTTGGCCGCTGGCGAGAATGCCTGCACGGCCTACCAGTTTCGCGAGCTGATCGAGCAGAATGCGGTGTCCTATGTGCAGCCTTCAGTCACCAAGGTCGGCGGCGTCAGCGAATACACCCGCGTCGTTGCGCTCGCCGATCGCTACAACATGCGCGTCGCGCCGCACTCGCCTTATTTCGGCCCGGGGCTGCTCGCGACCTTGCAGATGCTGTCGCTGCGCGATGATGGCTCCTATGTCGAGATGTTCTACATGGACCGGGCGGCGTGCCTGTGGGGCGATGCGCTGGCACTCGACAAGTCCGGCGCGATCCAAGTACCGGCAGGGCCGGGCCTTGGCCTCGAGCCCGATCGCGCCGTGATCGAGCGCTACACTGTGCTTTGATCGTCGCCTGCCCGGAAAACGCTCAGTGCCCGTAGAGATAGATCGCGTAGGCGCTGAACAGATAGACAAGCAGGAGCGCGATGCTGGCCCAGCCGATGGTGCCGCGCAGGCGGCTCGCCGGCTTGTACAGCAGCGCGACGATGAAAATTCCGGTCATGACGACCGCGGCAAAGGCGGTGATGGCATGGGCTGGTGACACCGCGGCCAGCAGCGGCCCCTTGGTATAGGCCAAGTCGTCGATCGCAAGGATCAGGATGTCGAACAGGTTGCTGCCGAGCAGGTTGCCGATCGCCATGTCGACGGCGCCGAGCCGCAAGGCGCTGACGCTCACCACCAGTTCCGGCACCGAGGTCGCGCTGGCGATCAGTAAAGTGCCGACAAACGTCGTGCGCCAGCCCATGACATCGGCGAGTTCATTGCCGATGAAGGGCAGCCATATGCCCGCTGCGACGACCACGGCCGCGGCGGCGCCATAGCGCGTCAGCGCGGTCGCCAGCGTCACCTCGCCTTTGGGCGCAATGTCCGGCGACGGGTGCGGCGCGCGGCCCTCGTAGACGAAAGCCGCGCGCATGGCGACGAAATAGATCAGCGCGATGATCGGCGTGTAGACCGAAACATGAAAAAATGATGCCCGCAGGCCGTTCTGGCTGAGGAGCAATAGCGCGCCGGAGGCGCCGATCAGGATGATGCCGAAGCCGGCGGTGAGAATGTGTCCCTGATCGATGCGCCGGTACATTGGCTCGTCGCGGCTTAACTCATCGAGCAGCACCAGCATCACGAGATTGAACACGCAACTGCCGAGCACGTCGCCGACGGCGATGTTAGGCGCGTCGGCCACCGTTACCGAGCTGATGCCGGTAAACAACTCAGGCAGTGAGGTCGCGGTCGCAAGCAGCACCAGCCCGATCCATGAGCGCGACAGTCCGGTCAGCCGGGCGATGACGTCGCCATAGCGCACCAGTACCGGGCCGGCGAGGCCGATCAGCCCGACACAGGCGGCGAATTTGAGCCATGGCAGGACAAGCGCGCTCATGGTTTCGCCGCCGCGGCGCGCGCGCCAATGCTCATGATCACGGCCTGCATCACGATCATCGGCGCGGCGCTGAAGCCGATGATCACCGCCCACATCGCCGCGGTCGGCGGCGACAGATGCAGAATGCCGGCGAGCGGCGGCACGTAGGCCGGCACCACCAGCAGCGCCGTGCACAGCGCCAGCGATGCCCAAAGCCACGGATTGCCGACGATCTCGTTCCGCAGCAGCATCGACCGCGAATGCCGCATATCGAAGACGTGCCAAAGCTGCGCGAAGGCGAGGGTCAGGAATGTCACCGTAATGACGGCCTCATCGTCGAGGCCGAGCCATTGCCGCGCCGCGACCAGAGCGCCGATCGTGCCGGCACTGAGCGCCAGACTCTGCAGGCCGATGCCGATCCAGTGCGTGCGCGACAGCAACGGCTCCTTCGGGTCGCGCGGCGGCCGTTTGAGGATCTGCCCGTCGCCGTCCCCGAGTGCCAGCGCGAACGCGGGGAACACGTCGGTGATCAGATTGAGATAGAGAATCTGCAGCGGCAGGATCGGCAGCGGCAGGGCCGACAGCACGGCCAGGCCCACCACCAGCACTTCGCTCAGATTGCACGACATCAGATAGGCGACGAAGCGCCGGATATTGCCGAAGATGACGCGGCCTTCGCGAATCGCCTTGACGATGGTCGGGAAGGCATCGTCGAGCAAAATCATGGCGGCCGCTTCGCGCGCCACGTCGGTGCCGCGCAGGCCCATGGCGACGCCGATGTCGGCCTGCCGCAACGCCGGCGCATCATTCACGCCATCGCCGGTCATGGCGACGATGTCGCCGCGTTTTTGGAAAGCACGCACGAGGCTGAATTTTTCGCCCGGGCTGACGCGTGCGAAAATGCCGGCGGCGTAGAGCGAAGGATCCGCGCTCTCGATCAGCCGTGCGATATGACGGCCTTCGATCACATGGGAGGCGTCACCGCCGAGCCCCACCGCACGGCCGATGCTGCGCGCCGTCACGGCATGATCGCCGGTCACCATGATGACACGGATGCCGGCCTGCCGGCAGTCCTGGATCGCTTCCGGCACATTGGCGCGCGCCGGGTCCTCAAGCGCGATGAGCCCGGCGAAAGTGAGCCTCGCATAGGGCGCGCCTTCGGCGTCGCTCGACATCTTCATGGCGCAGGCGATGACGCGCAGGCCGTGAAGGCCGAGCTGATCGACGCGCGCGAGCCATTCCCGGCGCGTGGCATCGGTCAGCGCGACGACATGCGCCTCATCGCGCACATTATCGCAGGCCGCGAGGACGGCTTCCGGCGCGCCCTTGATGGCAACTTCAAAGCCGTCGCCACTGCGATGCACCGTCGCCATCATCTTGGTGGCGGTGTCGAAGCTTTCTTTGCGCACCGGCGCGTTCGCGTGCAGCAGTTTGTCACGGCGCAATCCGGCATGCAGTCCGGCTCGCAACAGCGCCAGTTCCATCGGATCGCCGCTGCCTTTGTCCTTCTCGCTTTCCAGCGAAGCATCGTTGCACAGCACCGCGATCCTGAGCAGCAAGGCTGCTTCCGCGTCGCCCGTGAGCCGCTTCGGCGTCGCCGGCAGATCGATCTCGCCACCGGGAACCCAGAGCCGCCGCACCGTCATGCGGTTCTCCGTCAGCGTGCCGGTCTTGTCGGTGAGGATGACGGTGGTGGCGCCGAGGGTTTCGACCGCCGACAGGCGTTCGATCAGCGCGTTGTGCTGCGCCATGCGCCACATGCCGCGCGCCAGCGCCAATGTTGCCACGATCGGCAGGCCCTCGGGAATGGCGGCGACGGCGAGCGCGATCGCGGCTTCGATGATGAGGAACGCGTCCTTGCCGCCCGACAGGCCGACACCGGCAATAATGGCCGCCAGTACGAGCGTCCCCCAGACGAGTTGCATCGACAGCCGCGCCAGCCTCTTCTCCAATGGCGAGGAGCCGGGCTCGGCATCCGCGATCAGTTGCGAGACGCGGCCGAGTTCGCTGTGTAATCCGGTCGCGGTCACGACGCCGGTGCCGCTGCCGCGCGTGACGGCCGTGCCCTTGAACAGCATCGACTTGCGCTCGGTGAGCCGCGCCTCGGCGGCGACCGGCGCCGACGACTTCTCGACCGCGACCGATTCTCCGGTCAGCGTCGATTCATCGGCGCCGAGGCTCGACGCTTCAATCAGGCGCATGTCGGCGGAGACGGCGTCGCCCGCTTCGACCAGCACGATGTCGCCCGGCACCATCTCCTCGGCACTGATCATGCGCACATGGCCGTCGCGCTGCAGCCGCGCCGCGCGCGAGCCGAGCGCGCGCAACGCCTCAATGGAGCGCGCCGCCTTCAATTCGGTGACGAAGCCGATCAGCGCATTAATGGCGAGAACGGCGACGATGGCCGCGCCTTCCTCGATCTCGCCGAAATAGAAGGCGATCAGCGCCGCGGCGCCGAGCAGAGCGACGACCGGGCTTGCGAACTGGTGCAGCAGCAGCAGCAGCACGCTGACATGCCGCGTTGAAACGATGGTGTTCGGCCCGCAATCCTTGCGCCGCCGTGCGACCTCCGCGTCGCTCAGGCCTTGCGCCGCCGACACGCCGAGCTGCGTCAGCACCTCGCGCGCCGGCAGGCTGTGCGGATATTCGACGTGCGTGGCGGCTGGCACCGCGGCTGGGACAGTAGATTTCGCCGGGATTGGAGCCATTGCGATCGCCGTTCTCTCGAGTGCCCGACCCCGGCCGCCTCACGAACCTAAGGCGATCAAGGGCCATGCCCTTGATGCAAGTCAACAGGACTGATTGCCGCCCTCAGGTGCGCTTCCCTGGCCCATAAAAAAACGGCCGGGGTTTCCCCCGGCCGTTTCAGTGTCGCGTTGTTATCGTCTTAAGCGGCCTTGGCCTTGGCGACGATATCGAACCGATCCGCGTTCATGACCTTGGTCCAGGCCGCGACGAAGTCCTTGGCGAACTTCTCCTTGGCGTCGGCGCAGGCATAGACCTCGGCGAAGGCGCGCAGTTGCGAGTGCGAGCCGAAGATCAGATCGACGCGCGTCGCGGTCCACTTCGCCGCCTTGGTCTTGCGGTCGTGGCCCGCATACACGCCGTCGCCCGACGGCGCCCATTCCGTGCTCATGTCGAGCAAATTGACGAAGAAGTCGTTCGTCAGCTTGCCCGGCGTCTTGGTGAACACGCCGTTCTTTGAGCCGCCGGCATTGGCGCCGAGCACGCGCAAGCCGCCGACAAGTACCGTCAATTCCGGCCCGGTCAGCCGCAGCAAATGCGCCTTGTCGACCAGCGCTTCCTCCGGCGCCATGAACTGCTGCTTGCCGCCGATGTAGTTGCGGAAGCCGTCAGCCCGCGGTTCGAGCGGAGCGAACGACGGAACGTCGGTCTGCTCCTGCGAGGCGTCCATGCGGCCGGGCGTGAACGGCGCCTTGACGTCGACACCGGCATCCTTGGCCGCCTTCTCGACCGCGGCGGTGCCGCCGAGGACGATGAGGTCGGCGATCGAAACCTTCTTGCCGAAGTCTTTCTGAATGCCTTCGAGCGTCTTCAGCACCTTGGCGAGTTCGGCCGGGTTGTTGACGTCCCAGTCCTTCTGCGGCGACAGGCGAACGCGCGCGCCGTTGGCGCCGCCACGCTTGTCGGAGCCACGGAACGTCGAAGCCGACGCCCAGGCGGTCGAGACCAGTTGCGACACGGTCAGGCCCGAAGCGAGAATCTTCGCTTTGAGGTCGGCGATGTCCTTGTCGTTGACCAGCTCGTGGTTCACCGCCGGGATCGGATCCTGCCAGGCCAATTCCTCCTTCGGCGCCAGCGGGCCGAGGTAACGCACGACCGGTCCCATGTCGCGGTGCGTGAGCTTGAACCAGGCGCGGGCGAAAGCGTCGGCGAACTGGTCCAGGTTTTCGTAGAAGCGCCGCGAAATCTTCTCGTAAGCAGGATCGAAGCGCAGCGACAGGTCGGTGGTGAGCATGGTCGGCACATGCTTCTTCGACGGATCGAACGCATCCGGCACATCGGCCGCCGCGCTCTTGGCCTTCCACTGTTTGGCGCCGGCCGGGCTCTTCGTCAGCTCCCATTCGTTTTCGAACAGGTTCTTGAAGAAGAGATTGCTCCACTTGGTCGGCGTCTGCGTCCAGGTGACTTCCGGGCCGCCGGTGATGGCGTCGGCGCCAACGCCGGTGCCATGTTTGCTCTTCCAGCCAAGGCCTTGATCTTCGATGGCGCCGCCCTCCGGATCGGGGCCGAGCAGCGACGGATCGCCCGCGCCGTGGGTCTTGCCGAAGGAGTGGCCGCCGGCGATCAGCGCGACGGTTTCCTCATCGTTCATCGCCATGCGGAAGAAGGTCTCGCGGATATCCTTCGCCGCCGCGACCGGGTCGGGATTGCCGTTCGGGCCTTCCGGGTTGACGTAGATCAGGCCCATCTGCACCGCGCCGAGCGGTTCGGCCAGCTGACGTTCGCCGCTATAACGCTCGTCGCCGAGCCACGTGCCTTCGGGACCCCAATAGAGTTCTTCCGGTTCCCAGACATCGGCGCGGCCGCCGGCGAAGCCGAAGGTCTTGAAGCCCATCGATTCAAGCGCGACGTTGCCGACGAGCACGTACAGGTCGGCCCAGGAGATCTTAGCGCCGTACTTCTGTTTGATCGGCCACAACAGCCGGCGCGCCTTGTCGAGGTTGGCGTTATCCGGCCACGAATTGAGAGGGGCGAAACGCTGCTGTCCGGCGCCGGCGCCGCCGCGGCCGTCGGTGATGCGGTAGGTGCCCGCGCTATGCCAGGCGAGGCGGATGAACAATCCACCGTAATGACCGAAGTCGGCCGGCCACCAGTCCTGCGAATCCGTCATCAGCTTCTTCAGGTCGGCGATCACGGCATTGAGGTCGAGGCTCTTGAATTCCTTGGCGTAGTCGAACGCCTCGCCCATCGGATCGGATTTGGCGGAGTTGTGATGGAGCACCTGGATGTCGAGCTGCTCGGGCCACCATTCGCGGTTCGAGGGCCCCCGCTTGCCGCCGCTAAACGGGCATTTGCCCGCGCCTTTGTCGTCGGTTTTTGCGTCCATGCGTCTCTCCGATTCTGGGTCGTTCCGGGCCCGTTGTAGCGGCCCATTGTGATTTCTGGATGGTGCGTCAACGCCGGTTCGGGCGCGCGCCCGACCGTTCTATTGAACCGTTCCAATCAGGTCCAATCGTATTGCTTGTACCCTCCGATAAGATTACCTTATCGGTCGGACAGTCTAATTGATCGCCTCGTCAAATGCTCACCCTGCGTCAGTTGCGTTACCTGAGCTCGCTGGCCCGTCACCGACATTTCGGCCGCGCTGCGGAGGAATGCGCCGTCACCCAGCCGGCTTTGTCGATGCAGGTGCGCGAGCTCGAACGCGAAATCGGCGCCGAACTGGTCGAGCGCCGTCACGGCGACATCACTCTCACCGAGCTCGGCGCCGACGTGGCGCGCCGCGCCGATCATATTCTCGCCGCCACGCGCGACCTCGTCGATTTTGCCCGCCATCGCGAGGTGCTCGCGGGACCGCTCAAGCTCGGCATCATCCCGACGCTGGCGCCTTACATCCTGCCGCGCGTGCTGCCGCATTTGCAGAAGCATTATCCGCTGCTGCGGCTCGAGGTGCGCGAGACGCAGACCAAGGCGCTGCTCGATGAGCTCGCAAGCGGCGCGCTCGATGCCGTGATGCTGGCGCTGCCGGCCGAGGGCGCCGATGTCGAGACCCTGCCGCTGTTCAACGACGCCTTCCTGCTTGCGGTGCCGGCCGACGACCCGTTACCGGCGCGCATGCGCGTCGATGTGCGCGATGTCGATCAGCGGCGGCTCATTCTGCTCGAGGAAGGTCACTGCCTGCGCGATCAGGCATTGGCTTTCTGCGCGACCCGTCGCAACAATCAGCCGGCGGGGCAACAAGCGAGCCTGGGCGCGACCTCGCTCGCAACCGTGATGCAGATGGTGGCCAATGGTTACGGCGTCACGCTGGTGCCGGAAGTGGCGATCGACGCCAAGATGCAGGATCCGCGCGTCAGATTGCTGCGCTTTCGCGATCCGGAGCCGGGACGTTCGGTGGGGCTGGCGTGGCGGCGAACCTCGCCGCGGGCCCGGGATTTCACGGCTTTAGGCGAAGCGATGATCGCGGCGCATGACAGCGACCGCGCCGCGCTTGCCGTTAAAGCTCGCTCTCGCGCTTGAGCGTCGCGGGCTTTTCCAAACAGTAATAGCCCGATAGCCGCGTCACGATCTTGGCGCGCATCCAGTCATTCATGATGCGGCTGACGTTTTCGCGTGCGATGCCGGCCATGGCGGCGAGTTCGCTCTGGCTCACCTTCTGGCGGATGACGACGCGGCCGCCGGCGACTTCGTTGCCGAAGGCATTGGCCAGATCGAGCAAAGCGCGGGCGACGCGGCCCTTGAGCGGCAGGAAGCTTCCGGCGGCGACAAGCTGATCGGTGTCGCGCAGCCGCGCGGCCAGCATGGTGAGAAGGTATTTATAAATCCGCGGCTCCTTGGCGAGGAAGCCCTCAAAAGCGGCGCGGCTGAGAAAGCTCAGTTTGCAATCGCGCAGCGCCGTGACGGTCGCCGAGCGCGGCAGCCCGTCGATGAGCGCCAGGTCGCCGACGACCGCGCCGGCGCCGAGAATCGCAAGAATGCGTTCGGCGCCGCTCGCCGAGGCGATGCTGACCTTCAGCAGGCCCTCGTCGACGCGATAGACGCCGTCGCCGGGATCGCCGGCAAGAAACAGAACCTCATTGGCCGTGAGCTTGCGCGACGTGGCTCCCGCCATCAGGTCCGACGCCAGGCCCTTCGGCAGTTCCGACAACAAGTTGTTTCTGGGGGACCCCGCGCCCGCCATGCGCTACCTCGACTTCATTCAGGACGACATCAGCGCGCCGCCCGCTCTCAATGTAGCAGAGTTCCATGAAATACAGCGACAGGGCGCCGAATTGGCCGGCGCCCGTTCACGGCAAGGCTGAGAGGCCGTTAATTGAGAGCGACATTTATTGCGATCGGCGCCAGCGGATCGACGCCGTCATGGGTTTGCGGGGCGTAGCAGATGAGGTTCGCGGCCCACGCGCCGCTGACCAGCACCACAAAGGTCAGGCCGATCAGGACGATGTGCTTCATGCCGGTCTCCCTGGGTTTGGGCGCGAAGGCGTTGTTCATGGTTAACAACCTATTGAGACCCGCCGTTCCCCGCTGTGACCGGTGTCACACCGCTGCCGGTTTCTCGGGCGATCCGCGCTGCTGCAACGGCCAAAAAAAGCGGCCCGCGAGCGGGCCGCTTTCAAGTTGGGCTGGGGTAAGCCACCGGCCCCGGTGGTTTTATTGGGGGGGGGGGGACGAGGCCGGTCGGGGTTAGCTCGCGGGGTGTGAGCTAATGTCGGCGAGTTCGCGGATTTCGATTTTCGCTGGCGTTCGCATCGGCGCGCGCGCCGGGATCTGCTGAACCTGCGCGGGCGCGTTGATGCCCGTGCTGTCAATATTGCCGGCATAGGGGGTGACCAGATCGGTCACCAGCGCCGCCACGGCGAGAAGCAGGGTGGCGCTAGCGAGCAGAATTGTCTTCGACATTGCCTTCCCTCCTGTTGATCGGTTGGGAACGTCGGTTCCCGATGATTGGAAGGTAGGCCGATGGCCCAGCGCCGGCTGTGACCGGAGTCACAAAATCGCGGAATCGATCAAGTGTCTGAGACACAACAAAAAAAGGCGGCCACGAAGGCCGCCTTTTTGCATCTATCGGGAAGCAGCAGCTTATTCGGCCGCGCCGCTCGCCGGCTGGTCGCCGCCCTGCTTGCCTTCCAGGTCTTCGCCGGTGGTCTGGTCGACGGCCTTCATCGACAGCCGCACCTTGCCGCGATCGTCCATGCCGAGCAGCTTGACCTTGACCTTGTCGCCTTCCTTGACGACGTCCTTGGTGTTCTGCACGCGGTTGGCCGCGAGCTGGCTGATGTGAACCAGACCGTCCTTGGCGCCGAAGAAATTCACGAAGGCGCCGAAATCCATCACCTTGACGACCGTGCCTTCGTAGATGTGGCCGACTTCCGGATCGGACGCGATCGACTTGATCCAGTTGATCGCCGCCTTGATCGACTCGCCCGAAGCCGAGGCGACCTTCACCGAACCGTCGTCCTCGATATTGATCTTGGCGCCGGTCTTTTCGACGATCTCGCGGATCACCTTGCCGCCGGTGCCGATCACTTCACGGATCTTGTCGGTCGGGATCTTGAAGGTCTCGATGCGCGGCGCGTGCTCGCCGAGTTCGGCGCGCGCCGAGGTGAGCGCCTTCGACATCTCGCCGAGGATATGAATGCGGCCCTGCTTGGCCTGGCCAAGCGCGACCTTCATGATCTCTTCGGTGATACCGGCGATCTTGATGTCCATCTGCAGCGAGGTGATGCCTTCCTCGGTGCCGGCGACCTTGAAGTCCATGTCGCCGAGATGATCCTCGTCACCGAGGATGTCCGAGAGAACGGCGTAGCGGTCGCCTTCGAGGATGAGACCCATCGCGATGCCCGCGGTGGCGCGCTTCATCGGCACGCCGGCGTCCATCAGCGACAGCGAAGCGCCGCAGACCGAGGCCATCGACGACGAACCGTTCGACTCGGTGATCTCCGAGACGACGCGGATCGTGTAGGGGAATTCGTCCTTCGACGGCAGCACCGGATGGATCGCGCGCCAGGCCAGTTTGCCGTGGCCGATTTCGCGGCGCTTGGTACCGCCGAGACGGCC
>JBAZSM010000076.1:0-8333 GCA_041662425.1 Pseudolabrys sp. | reverse complement strand
ACCGAGTAGGGCGGGAAGTTGTAGTGCAGCAGGAACGATTCCTTGTAGGTGCCCTGCAGCGCGTCGATCCACTGTTCGTCTTCGCCGGTGCCCAGCGTGGTGACAACCAGCGCCTGGGTCTCGCCGCGGGTGAACAGCGCCGAACCGTGCGTGCGCGGCAGAATGCCGGCCTGCACTTCAATCGGGCGCACGGTCACGAGATCGCGGCCGTCGATGCGCTTCTTGGTGTCGAGGATATTCCAGCGAACGATCTTCGCTTCGAGTTCCTTGAACACTTCGCCGACGCGCAGCTTCGGATATTTCGGCTCGGCGCCTTCCGGGAAGAAGTGCGCCATCACGCGCTCCTTCACCTTGCCGACGGCGGCGTAGCGCTCCTGTTTCACCGAGATGGTGTAGGCGGCGCGCAGGTCCTTCTCGGCGAGGCCGAGGATTTCCTTTTCCAGTTCGGCGTTGTCGGCGACGATGAGCTCACGCGGCTCCTTCGCGGCCTTCTCGGCAAGCTGGATAATCGCCTGAATGACCGGCTGGAAGTGGCGGTGACCGAACATCACGGCACCCAGCATGATCTCTTCGGACAGCTCCTTGGCTTCCGATTCGACCATCAGCACGGCTTCATTGGTGCCGGCGACGACCAGTTCGAGCTTGGTCTCGGCCATCTCGTCGAGCGTCGGATTGAGCACGTATTCGCCGTTGACGAAGCCGACGCGCGCGGCGCCGATCGGGCCCATGAACGGCGCGCCCGAGAGCGTAAGCGCGGCGGAAGCCGCGACCATCGCCAGAATGTCGGGATCGTTTTCGAGGTCGTGGGAGAGCGTGGTGATGATGATCTGGGTTTCGCAACGCCAGCCATCGGCGAACAGCGGACGCACCGGGCGGTCGATCAGGCGGGAGACCAAGGTCTCCTTTTCGGTCGGACGGCCTTCGCGCTTGAAATAGCCGCCGGGAATACGGCCCGCGGCGTAGAACTTTTCCTGGTAGTCGACGGTGAGCGGCAGGAAGTCGACGCCTTCGCGCGGCTGCTTGGCGGCGACGACGGTGGCGAGCACGGTGGTTTCGCCGTAGCTCGCGAGCACGGCGCCATCGGCCTGACGCGCGACATGGCCGGTCTCGAGGATGAGCGGACGCCCACCCCAATCGAGTTCAACTCGATGGACATTAAACATTGCTTGTTTCTCTCATGGTTTCGGAAAGGCTCCCGAAAGCCATGTGCAAGACGGCGAGAAACTGCCGTGCGCTCGCATCAAGCGGCAACACAACAGCGTCTGGCGATCCTGCCATGACCATCAAGAACCTTCGCCTTTTCGGCCGGGTATTGGTCCCGACCCGGATTGTCCGCAGCGCCATCGCTGCCGAACTTAAATAAGCAAACGCACGCGGCGTTCGCCTTTCACAAATAGCGGGAGCGACTGGCGCCCGCTTCGTCGACAACCGGCGGGCTGTTTAGCCGCCGATTGCAAAACGCGCGGGGCTCATGATGAACCCCGCGCGTGAAACTTGCTTAGCGGCGGATGCCGAGCTTTTCGATCAGCGCCTTGTAGCGGGCTTCATCGGTCTTGCGCAGATAGTCGAGCAGCGAGCGTCGCGTCGAGACCATCTTGAGCAGTCCGCGGCGGGAATGGTTATCCTTGGTATGCGCCTTGAAGTGTTCGGTCAGCGTATTGATGCGTTCCGAGAGGATCGCAACCTGCACTTCGGGCGAGCCAGTATCACCGGTCTTGGTCGCATTGGCCTTGATCACTTCGGCCTTGCGTTCGGTCGTCAGCGACATCGGTTATCCTTTCATCGGTGGCCGGGCTCTGCCCAACAGGCCGGCCAGGTTGAATACGCGCTTGGGGACGATTTCACCGCGGTCGACTTCGGCAAGGGCAAGCAAGCGGCCCGAGACCGTGACGTAAATCGTACCGCGGAAATTGGGAGCGTCCCGTCCGCGCAACAAAACGGCTTGGCCCCTTTGGAGCCTTGCCGCATCAGGCCCGCTGACAGCCAGCGCCGGGATGTCGTCCAGCGCGGTTTCAACGGGCATGAGCGCGTCGGCGAGGCTAGCCTCGCCAGCGGCGGCTCTATGACACAGAGCCTCCAAATCTTCCAGTGAAATCATGGTTTCCGGCGTAAAACCGCCAACCGAGCAGCGCCGCAGCTCGGAGACGTGTCCGAAGCAGCCCAGCGCCCGGCCGATATCGCGGGCGAGCGACCGGACGTAAGTTCCCTTGCCGCATTCGGCCTCCAGGACGGCGTGGTCGGCGTCCGGGACCTCCATGAGCTCCAGACGGCCGATATCGACGGTTCTGGCGGCCAATTCGACCTCCTGACCTTCGCGGGCGAGGTCATAGGCCCGTTCGCCCTCGATCTTGATGGCAGAATAGCGCGGCGGGATTTGCTGGATGCTGCCGGTATAGGCCGGCAAGGCGGCGCGGATTTCGTCGGCGGTCGGCCGTTTGGCGCTCGATTCGGTCACCCGGCCCTCGGAATCGTCGGTATCGCGCTCCTCGCCCCACTGGACGGTAAAACGATACAGCTTGCGGCTATCCATGACGAAGGGGACGGTCTTGGTCGCTTCACCCATGGCGATCGGCAGGCAGCCGGAGGCCAACGGATCGAGCGTGCCGGCGTGACCGCAGCGCTTGGCCGAGAACAGCCGTTTGATGACACTGACCGCATGGGTCGAGGTCATGCCGACCGGCTTGTCGAGCACCACCCAGCCATGGACGTCGCGTTTGTCGCGCTTGAACTGCTGGCGTTTCGGCTTGCGCGGCGCCTGTGTCTGAGCATCGGCGGGCGGCGTTTCGACCACGAGATCGTTCACGGGTTCGGTCACTCGTCGTCCTTTTCCAGATCGCGCGCGACTTGCGGCGAGCGCAGCAGCTTGTCGATGCGTTCGGCCTCGGCGAAACGGTCGTCGATGTGAAAGCGCAGATCGGGAGCGAATTTCAGGTTCACGGCGCGGGCGACTTCGCCGCGCAGAAATTTCTTGTTGCGGTCGAGCGCGGCGACCACGGCATCGGCGTCGCGCCCGGCGAGCGGCATGACGTAGACGGTGGCCAGCCGCAGATCCGGCGACATGCGCACTTCCGGCACGGTGATGAGATGACCTTCGATCACCGGATCGTGCACCTCGCCGCGTGTCAGCAGTTCGGCGACGGCGTGACGGACCAGTTCACCGACGCGCAGCTGCCGCTGCGAGCCGCCGAGAGCCGCGCTTTCGCGCGGGGATTTTTTATTCCGTGGCATGACAGTCTCGCTAAACGTCGTCACCCCCGGCCTTGTGCCGGGCATCCACGTCTTCCTTCCTTGGAGCGGAAAGGCGTGGATGGCCGGGACGAGCCCGGCCATGACATGGAAAATGGCGGAGTTAAAATTTCAGCGAAGCCGCGAGATTTGGACTCACAGGCTGCGCTGAATCGTCTCCACCCGATAGCACTCGATGACATCGCCTGCGCGCATGTCCTGGTAGTTTTCGAAGGCCATGCCGCATTCCATACCGGCGGACACTTCCTTCACGTCATCCTTGAAACGCTTGAGCTGGGAAAGCTTGCCTTCGTGAACGACGACGTTGTCGCGAATCAGGCGCACATTGGCACCGCGCTCGACTGAGCCGTCGGTAACGCGGCAGCCGGCGATATTGCCGACTTTCGAAACCTTGAAGACTTCGAGAATCTGCGCGTTGCCGAGCATGGTCTCGCGCAAGGTCGGCGCGAGCAGGCCCGACATCGCCTTTTTCACGTCGTCGACGAGATCGTAGATGATGTTGTAATAGCGGATTTCGATGCCGGCGCGTTCGGCCGCCTCGCGCGCTTCCTTGTTGGCGCGGACGTTGAACGCGATGATCGGAACGCCCGACGCCTCGGCCAGCGTGACATCCGATTCCGAAATACCGCCGACACCGGCGTGCAGGATGCGGGCGCCGACTTCGTCGGTGCCAAGCTTGTCGAGGGTGCCGTGGATCGCTTCCAGCGAGCCCTGCACGTCGGCCTTGACCACCAGCGGGAACTCCTTGCGACCGGCGGTCTTGGCCTGCGCCATCATCTGCTCGAGCGAACCGCGCATGCCGGTGGCGCGCGCGGCGGTCTTCTCGCGCTTCTGGCGCGTACGATAATCGGTGACTTCGCGGGCGCGGGCTTCGTTCTCGACCACGGCGAGACGATCGCCGGCGTCAGGCGTGCCGGAGAAGCCGAGCACTTCGACCGGAGATGACGGGCCGGCGGTGGTGATGGCGGCACCGGTATCGGAGACGAGCGCACGCACGCGGCCCCATTCGGCGCCGGCAACAACGAGATCACCGATCTTCAGCGTGCCGCGCTGCACCAGCACGGTCGCCACCGGGCCGCGGCCGCGATCGAGCTTGGCTTCGATCACGGTGCCTTCGGCCGGACGGTTCGGATTCGCCTTGAGATCGAGGATTTCGGCCTGCAGGCCGATCATTTCGAGCAGCTTGTCGATATTGGTCTTCTTCAGCGCCGAGACTTCGACATCGACGACATCGCCGCCGAGCGACTCGACCTGGATTTCGTGTTGCAGCAGTTCGGTGCGGACGCGGTCGGGCGTGGCGCCGGGTTTGTCGATCTTGTTGATCGCAACGATGATCGGAACCTTGGCCGCCTTGGCGTGATTGATCGCTTCAACCGTCTGCGGCATGACGCCGTCATCGGCAGCGACGACCAGAATGACGATATCGGTGACCTTGGCGCCGCGCGCACGCATCGCCGTGAAGGCGGCGTGGCCGGGCGTATCGATGAAGGTGATCTTGCTGCCGGACGGCGACGTCACCTGATAGGCGCCGATGTGCTGGGTGATGCCGCCGGCTTCGCCGGAGACCACGTCGGCCTGACGGATCGCATCGAGCAGCGACGTCTTGCCGTGGTCGACGTGACCCATGACGGTGACGACCGGCGCGCGCGGTTCGAGCTCGCCCTCGTCGTCGGCGGTGTCGAACAGGCCTTCTTCGACGTCGGATTCGGAAACGCGGCGGGCCGTGTGGCCCATTTCCTCAGCGATAAGCTGCGCCGTGTCGGCATCGATGACGTCGTTGATGGTCGCCATCTGGCCCTGCTTCATCAGCAGGCGGATGACGTCCACGGCGCGTTCGGACATACGGTTGGCGAGATCCTGGATGGAGATCGCATCCGGGATCGTCACGTCGCGCGTCAGCTTTTCTTTGGGCTCGTTCGAGGCATGGCCTTTGAGGCGCTGGGTGCGGCGGCGGAACGACGCCACCGAACGCTCGCGCACTTCGTCGGCGCGGAGCGCGGTGACCAGCGTCAGGCGGCCGCGTTCCTTGGGCGGTGCGGCGCGCGGTGCGGCCGGACGGGGCGCGACCGGGCGCGCGGCGCCGCCACCGGGGCGGCGCGAGGCGCGGGGGCCTTCGTCTTCGGCTTCGGCTTCGAGTTTCGGGCGGCCGACGACCGGCTTCTTGACTTCTTCCTCGCCGCCAAGCCGCTTTTTGGCGACTTCGCCGGCCTTGCGCTTGGATTCTTCCTCGACCTTGTGGCGCGAATCCTCCTCGCGCTTGCGCGCTTCGGCGGCTTCACGTTCGGCCTGTTCGATGCCTTCGCGCGACGCGCGGCGCTTGGCTTCTGCCTCGGCGACCTTGCGCTCTTCGGCCTCGCGCACGCGCGAGTCGGCGAGCGCGTTGGCGCGGGCGGCCATTTCCTCTTCGGTCAGCGTGCGCAGCACGACGCCGGACTTCGGCGCTTCCGGCGTGTTCGGTGCCTTCGTCGGCGCCGGTGTAGCGGCGACCTTCTTCGGCGCCTCGACCGGGGCCGGCTCGGCTTTCGCTTCGGCCGGACCGCCGATGGTGCGGCGCTTGATCTTTTCGACAACGACCTGCTTGCTGCGGCCATGGCTGAAACTTTGGCGCACCACGCCCGTTTCCGTGCGCGGCTTAAGCGTCAATGTCTTCTTTTCGCCAGGGTTCTTGGTGTCGCTCATTCAGTAATACTTCTTCCTTTTGCCCCAATGGGCGCATTCAGCATCGGCCGCACTGCAGTCACGGGCGCCTTCAGGGCGCAGCCGCGCTCGTTAAATCGGGCGAACTTCCAGACCGATATCGCATCAAGCGCGCGACACGGACGAGAAAAGTCTCGCTCGCGGGTCCGGCAAGCACGGCAGCGTGTACCACATTTGGGCGGTTCAATGCCAAATCCAAATCGGCCCCGTCGAAGGCCTCGATCAGGGCGATTTCGGGCGATTCGGCCGGTTTATTGCGTTGCAAAGCGTTGTTGAGCTTGCGTTTGCCGTCCGGCGCCGCTTCAGACCCATGGATCAGGGCGATCACCCGCCCCTCGCCCAAGGCGGCCTCGACCTTGGCGAAGCCGGTGACGATATCGCCCGCCTTGCCGGCAATCGCCAGCGCGTCGAGCGCCGACTTCACCAGCAACCGTTCGGTTTCGGCGGGGAGGTCGCGGGAGACTTTCATCTCGCGCTTGAAGCCGCGGGCAAAGACGTTGCGCTTGACGGCGTCTTCGATGGCCTCGCGAGTCGCGGTGATCCAGAGGCCGCGGCCCGGCAGTTTGCGCTTGAGATCGGGCACGGCCTCGCCGCCGGGTCCGACGACGAAGCGGATCATCACCGCCACAGGCTTGAGCTCGCGCGTCAGCGCGCAGAAACGCTCCGCGCCCGCGGCGACGGATGTCGCGCCGCGGTCGAGATCGTCGTCTTGCGCCTTATGGTCCTGCGCGATGGCGAGCATGCCTGTGACACGACTCCTTAAGCCGGTTCGGCGGCGGCTTCGGCTTCCGCCGGAGCCGCTTGCGCCGCGAGTTCAGCTTCGGTGATCCAGCCGGCCTTGAGACGGGCCTGCATGACGATCGATTCGGCGTCTTCACGCGCAACATCGAGGCCATCAAGGAAGCCCGGCTCGTGCTTGGTTTCACCGTCCTTGCGTTCGGTCCAGCCGATCAGATCGTCGGTGGCGCAACCGGCGAGATCATCGACCGTCTTCACCCCATTTTCGCCGAGCTTGACCATCATCGCGGTGGTGATGCCCGGTACGTCGCGCAGTGCGTCATCGACGCCGAGCGCCTTGCGCTTCTCGTCAAGTTCGCCTTCCAGACGCGCGATGTATTCACGGGCGCGATCCTGCAATTCACGCGCGGTGTCCTCATCGAAACCTTCGATGCCGGCGATTTCCTTCTCGTCGACCAGCGCCAGCTCTTCGATCGAAGAGAAGCCTTCCGACGCGAGCAACTGACCGACCACTTCGTCGAGATCGAGCGCTTCGACAAAGGTCTTGGTGCGGCTCTCGAACTCGGCGGTGCGACGCTCGGACTCTTCCTGTTCGGTCAGGATGTCGATGTCCCAGCCGGTGAGCTGCGACGCCAGGCGCACGTTCTGGCCGCGGCGGCCGATGGCGAGCGACAACTGCGCGTCCGGCACTACGACTTCGATGCGCTCCTTGTCTTCGTCGAGCACGACCTTGGCGACTTCGGCAGGTGCCAGCGCGTTGACGACGAAGGTCGCGATATCCGGCGACCACGGAATGATGTCGATCTTTTCGCCCTGCAGTTCGTTCACCACGGCCTGCACGCGCGAACCGCGCATACCGACGCAGGCGCCGACCGGGTCGACGCTGGAATCGCGTGAAATCACGGCGATTTTCGCGCGCGAGCCCGGATCGCGGGCGACCGCCTTCACTTCGACGATGCCGTCATAAATCTCGGGAACTTCCTGCGCGAACAGCTTGGCGGTGAACTGCGGATGCGTGCGCGACAGGAAAATCTGCGGCCCGCGCGGCTCGCGGCGCACGTCGTAGATGTAGGCGCGGATGCGGTCGCCGTTGCGGAACACCTCGCGCGGCAGCATCTCGTCACGGCGGACGATGGCTTCGCCGCGGCCGAGGTCGACGACGACGTTGCCGTATTCGACGCGCTTGACGACGCCGTTGACGATTTCGCCGATGCGATCCTTGTATTCGGCGTACTGACGGTCGCGCTCGGCTTCGCGCACCTTCTGCACGATGACCTGCTTGGCCGACTGCGCGGCGATGCGGCCGTATTCCAGCGGCGGCAGCGGATCGGCGATGGTGTCGCCGACCTGCGCGGCCGGGTGACGCTTGCGCGCATCTTCGAGCGTGATCTGCGACGATGAATTCTCGACCGCTTCGACCACGAGCATGTGGCGCATCAGTTTGAGTTCGCCGGTCTTCGGCTCGATCTCGGCGTGCACATCGGTCTCGGCGCCGTAACGCGAGCGCGCGGCCTTGGCGATGGCGTCTTCCATTGCCGCGATGACGATGCCGCGATCGATCGACTTTTCACGGGCTACCGCATCGGCGATCTGCAACAGTTCGAGCCTGTTGGCGCTGACAGCCATAGCTCATCTCCTTCTCTCGTGTTTAT
>JBAZSM010000075.1:0-19599 GCA_041662425.1 Pseudolabrys sp. | reverse complement strand
GAGCGCTCCAAGCGCTTCGAAGCCGAGCTGTTCGGCGAAAACGCGCCCGGGGCGCAGAACGGCGGGCCGTTCTGGCTGAGCCAGCGTAACGAGAACGGACAGGCCATCATCAATGCCCGGTCGAGCCGCGACCAGGGCGTCTCGCTGGTCGGCGCCACGGTCTTCATGTTCGACAATTTGGGGCAGTTCCGGCAGCGTATCGAGGCCCGGGCGGCGGTGCTGGAGCCCGGCGTCTGGCACCTGTTCAACGTGCGTATTTACGAGCTTCAGACCCTGCCCGTTGACCTTGCGGAGTTCCGATTCAAGACCAGCCTCACGCCGGAGCAGGTCCGCGAAAGTTTTGCAACCCCGGAAACAGTACCGTTCTGGGAATTACCTTTGTATATTAAGATTGCCGAGCATGCTGGACTTGTCGCAGCAGGCTATAGATTACAGTTTCAGAAGCTTCTTGCTCGACCCTTCTTCCTGGCTGCCATGGTTTTCCTTGCCGCGGCCGTGAGTTTACGGTTCTTCCGGTTCGGTGGTATCCAAAAGATGGTTTTAAGTGGCGTCACGGCGGGCTTTCTGCTTTATATTCTTCAGAAGGTAACCGAGGATCTGAGCAAGGCCGACCTGATGCACCCTGTGGCAGCGGCCTGGCTGCCTGTGCTCGTGGGCGGCCTGACGGGGTTTATGGCGTTGTTGTATCAGGAGGACGGTTGATGGCGGTGCGCTCCAGCACTCGTCCGTCAGCACTGAACCGCCGCGAACGCGGCGTTTTCGGCGTTTGGACTGTCCTCGGACTGATGGTCTGCGGCCTTGTCGGCGGCAGTATCGCCATGCCGGCGCCCGCGCGCGCCCAGACATCCGCGTCGACGACCATCGACTTCCCGGCCCCGCCGCCGCCGCGCGCCAAATCGGCGGCCGCGATCGAGCGCGACAAGTCCGGTCAGAAGCAGATGCTCGTGCAGGCGACTGAGATCGATTACGACTACGCCAATCATCGCATCGCCGCCGTCGGCAATGTGCAGCTTTACTATGGCGGCGCGACCCTGGAGGCCAACAAGGTCGTTTACGACGAGAAGACCAAGCGTCTGCACGCCGAGGGCAACGTCCGCCTCACCGATGAGGACGGCAAGATCACCTATGGCGAGGTCATGGATCTTGCCGACGATTATCGCGACGGCTTCGTCGACTCGCTGCGTCTCGATACGCCCGACCGCACGCGCATGGCGGCGGCTCAGGCCGAGCGCAAGGGCGGCCAGTTCACGGTGTTCAACAACGGCGTCTACACCGCCTGCGAACCCTGTAAGGACAATCCGAAGAAGCCGCCGCTCTGGCAGGTCAAGGCCGCCCGGATCATTCACGATCAAACCGAGAAGATGATCTACTTCGAGGACGCACGGATCGAGTTCTTCGGCGTGCCGCTGGCCTACCTGCCCTATTTCTCCGCGCCCGATCCGACGGTGAAGCGCAAGACCGGCTTCCTGATGCCGTTCATCTCGTCGAGCTCAAAATACGGCACCGCCGTTGAAGTCCCCTACTATTGGGCGCTGGCGCCGAACTACGATCTGACCGTCTCGCCGATGTTCACGACCAAGCAGGGCGTGCTGATGCAAGGTGAGTTCCGGCAACGGCTCATCAACGGCGCCTACTCGATCCGTGCCGCCGGCATTCATCAGAATGATCCGGGCTACTTCACGCGCACCGCCGGCGTCTCGACGGCGGGCTATCGCGATAACCGCGGCAACGTCGAATCCTCCGGCCGCTTCGCCATCAACGAAAAATGGGCCTGGGGCTGGGATGCCCTGTTGGTGTCCGACAAGGCCTTCATCCAGGACTACAACCCGCGTTTGTCGCATTACCGCATCAACGACCCGCTGCAGTCCGGCGTCACTGAAGGCGTGTCGCAGCTTTACCTGACGGGCAAAGGCAACCGCAGCTATTTCGACGCGCGCAGCATCTACTATCTAGGTCTCTCCGAATCCGACACGCAGGCGCAGATCCCGGTCGTCCATCCGGTCATCGACTACATGTACACGGTCGATCATCCGGTGATCGGCGGCGAGCTTGGCTTTAATTTCAACTTCACCAGCCTGACGCGCACACAAGCCAATTTCGACGCCATCACGAAGTCCTCGCTGAACAGCGGCGAATGCAACACCGCGGACGTGCGCGTGAAGAACTCTGCCAACTGCTTACTGCGCGGCGCGCCCGGAACCTTCAGCCGCTTCACGGCTGAATCGCACTGGAAGCGCAGCATCACCGACAGCTACGGCCAGGTGTTCACGCCCTTCGCCTCGGTGCGTGTCGATGCCGGCTCGATGAACGTCAACAACGACCCGAACGTCGGCAACTACGTCACCCCCGGCGAAACCGATCTGGTGCGCGCCATGCCGACCGTCGGCTTGGAATACCGCTACCCGTTCATCAGTGTCAGCTCCTGGGGCACGCAGACCATCGAGCCGATCGCCCAGGTGATCGTGCGCCCGAACGAGACCCAGGTCGGCAAGTGGCTCAACGAAGACGCCCAGAGCCTGATCTTCGACGACAGCAACCTGTTCAAGGTCGACAAGTTCGCTGGCTATGACCGCGTCGAAGGCGGCAGCCGCGTCAATTACGGCATCCAGTACACCGCGCAGTTCAACAAAGGCGGCAATATCAACGCGCTGTTCGGCCAGTCCTACAACATGTTCGGACAGAACTCCTTCGCCGTCAGCGACACCACCAATACCGGTCTCGACAGCGGCCTCGACACCCGCCGCTCGGATTACGTCGCGCGGCTGACTTATCAGCCGAACGCTACCTTCCTGTTCAGTTCGCGGTTCCGGTTCGACCAGAGCGACTTCTCCTTGCAGCGCATGGAGCTGGAAACGACCGCGACGTTTGATCGCTGGAGCGCCTCGGTGCTTTATGGCGACTATGCGGCACAGCCCCTGATCGGTTTCCTCGACCGCCGCCAGGGTATCCTCGGCACCGGCCAGTATAAACTCGACGCCAATTGGGTGCTGATCGGCCAGGCGCTGTACGACATCAACGACAAGAAATTCTCCCAGACGCGGCTCGGCCTCGGTTATATCGACGACTGCCTCATCTTGGCCGTGAATTACATTACAAATTACACCTACAGCAATAACGTCGAGAACAACCACACGGTCATGCTGCAACTGAGCCTGCGCACGTTGGGCGGCACCTCGGTCAACCAGTCGCTGAACAGTCAGCAATAGCCGGCCGCCGCGGCGGCCGAAGGGCGGGCCCGTCGCGACCCGCAATATGGATACGATGGATCAAACGATGTCGGGGATGTGGGTGAAACGTCAGCCGGTCGCGGGCTACCTCGCCGGCGTCATCTTGGCCGCAGCGCTGCTGGTGCCAGGCCTGGCGCAAGCGCAGGTCATCGTGGTCGCCAACGGCTCGCCGATTACCGAACTGGATGTCGCGCAACGCACCAAGCTGCTCGCGACATCGACGCACAAGGCGCCGTCGCGCCAGGAAGTCATCAATGAATTGATCGACGACCGGCTCAAGATCGCCAAGGCCAAATATTACGGTCTCGACATTGGCGACAAGGATGTGGACAGCGCCTTCGAGACCATGGCGCAGCGCCAGCGCATGACGTCGGCACAGTTCAGCCAGGTGCTCGAGCGCAGCGGCATATCGCCGAACGCGCTCAAGGCGCGCCTGCGTGCGCAGATCGCCTGGGGCCAGTTGGTGCGCGGCCGCTTCGGCTCCAGTCTGCAGATCGGCGATGCCGACGTGGCGAGCGCCATGCGCGCGTCGAACGAGTCGGAAACCGTCGCCGGCTATGTTTACACGCTCTATCCCATCACCGTGATCATCCCGAACGGTTCGCCGGCCGGGGTCGTCGACGCCAAGCGCCGCGAGGCCGAGAATCTGCGCGGCCGTTTCGTCGGCTGCGATTCCGGCCTCAAGCTCGCGCGCGCGTTGCGCGATGTCGCGGTGCGCGAACCTGTGACCCGCAGTTCGTCCGACCTTCCCGATCAGTTGCGCGATGTTCTGGCCCAGCTCGAAGTCGGCCGGCTCAGCGCGCCCGAGGCGACGCCGCAAGGCTGGCAGATGTTCGCGATGTGCAACAAGAAAGAAAGCAGCGCGGACTCGCCGGCCAAGAAGGAAATGAAAGACAAGCTTTACAACGAACGGTACGAAGCGGAATCCAAGAAGTTCCTGGAAGACATCCGCAAGTCCGCAATGATCGAATACAAGAAATGATCGGGTAATGACGCGCCATGGCGGCCTTCCTCTCGCGTTGACGCTGGGCGAGCCGGCCGGGATCGGCCCTGAGCTCACGCTCGACGTGTGGCGCCGCCGCGCCGAACTGGATCTGCCGCCGTTTTACGTGATCGGCGATCCCGATTTTTATCGCCAACGCGCCGTGGCGCTCGGCCTCGATGTGCCGGTCAAGTCGGTCACCGCCGGGCGGGCGATCGAGACCTTCAGCGGCGCCCTGCCGGTCGTGCCGCTCGACATCAAGGTCACGGCAAAGCCGGGCAAGCCGGACGACAGCAGCGCGCCGGCGGCGATTGCCTCGATCCGGCAAGCCGTCGCCGATGTACTGGCCGGACGCGCCGCCGCCCTCGTCACCAACCCGATCGCCAAGAACGTGCTGTACCGCTCCGGCTTCGTCGAGCCGGGGCACACCGAATTCCTCGCCAAGCTCGCCGAAGAGGCGACCGGCCACCCGCTGCATCCGGTGATGCTGTTGTGGTCACCCGAACTCGCCGTGGTGCCGGTGACCATCCACCTGCCGCTCAAGGATGTCGTCGCGCATCTGAGCAAGGCCCTGATCGTCGAGACCGGCCGCATCACCGCGCGCGATCTGCAAAACCGCTTCGGCATCAAACGGCCGCGGCTGGCGATTGCCGGGCTCAATCCGCATGCCGGCGAGAACGGCAGCCTCGGCGAAGAGGATCGCGATATCGTCGCGCCGGCGGTGGCTGCGCTGCGCGCCGAGGGCATCGACGCGGTCGGCCCGCTGCCGGCCGACACCTTGTTTCATGCGCGCGCGCGGGCGACCTACGACGTCGCGCTGTGCATGTATCACGACCAGGCGCTGATCCCGATCAAGACCTTGGCTTTCGACCACGGCGTCAACGTCACATTGGGCTTGCCCTACGTGCGCACCTCGCCGGACCACGGCACGGCCTTCGATATCGCCGGCACCGGCAAGGCCGATCCGTCCAGCCTCGTCGCGGCGCTCAAATTGGCGGCGCGGATTTCCGCCCCGGTGCCGGCCCTCGTGCCCGCCCAATAACCGCAAAGAGAGCCGCCCCATGGGCTCGATCGACGATCTGCCGCCGCTGCGCGACGTGATCCGTCGCTACGAATTGCGTCCGAAGAAATCACTCGGCCAGAATTTTCTGCACGATCTCAATCTCACTGCCCGGATCGCGCGGGCGGCGGAGCCGCTGGAAAACACCACCATTGTCGAAATCGGCCCCGGCCCGGGCGGGCTGACGCGCGCGCTGCTGGCGCTTGGCGCCCGCCGCGTCGTCGCCATCGAGCGCGACGAGCGCGCCATCGCGGCACTCAAGGAAATCGCCGACTATTATCCCGGCCGGCTCGATATCGTTTCGGGCGATGCGCTCGAGGCCGACTACGATGCCCTGCTCGGCCCCGAGCGCACCCGCATCGTCGCCAACCTGCCCTACAATATCGGCACAGCGCTGCTGATCCAGTGGCTCACCGTCGAGCCGTGGCCGCCTTTCTACGACCGGATGGTGCTGATGTTCCAGCGCGAGGTCGCCGAGCGCATCGTCGCCCGCGTCGGCGACGATGCCTATGGCCGGCTCGCCGTGCTGGCCGGCTGGCGCACCGAGGCCAAAATCCTGTTCGACGTCGCGCCGTCGGCTTTCGTGCCACCGCCGTCGGTGACGTCGTCGGTGGTGCGGCTCGATCCGCGCGATACGCCGATCCCGTGCGACGCCAACGCGCTGCAGCGCGTCACCGAGTCAGCCTTCGGCCAGCGCCGCAAAATGCTACGCCAAAGCCTGAAGTCGCTCGGCGTCGATGTCGGCGCTTTGCTCGCCAACGCCAATATCGAGCCGACCGCCCGCGCCGAAGAGATCGACGTCGCCGGATTCGTCGCGCTGGCGCAGGAATTCGTGAAGCTGAAAAAGGCGTAGTGCCTCACCGGGTAGCCCGGATGGAGCGCAGCGAAATCCGGGGCCCGTCGCTGCCGATCCCGCATTGTGCTCCGCTTCATGCGGGCTACAGGCATTAAGTTCTAGGGTGTCAGGCCCTTGAGCTCGGTCAGCAGCTTGTCGACGAAGTCGTTCAGGTTCGGCATCTTCACGCGCTTGAGGCGTTCCGCGGTGAGAATGGCGCGCAGCCGCGCGAAGCTCTTGTCGAGATCGCGGTTCACCAGAACATAATCGTATTCGTTCCAGTGCTGGAATTCCTCCGCTGCATTATGCAGACGCTGGGCGATGACCGCCTGACTGTCCTCGGCGCGGCGAACGAGGCGCGACTTCAATTCCTGCGCGGTCGGCGGCAGCACGAAAACGGTGACGACGTCGTCGCGCATCTTGTCGAGCAACTGGCGCGTGCCCTGCCAGTCGATGTCGAACAGCACGTCGCGGCCTTCGGCCAGCGCCTTTTCCACGGGCTCGCGCGGCGTGCCATAGTAATTGCCGTGGACCTCGGCCCATTCCAGCAATTCGTCATGGTCGCGCATGCCCTCGAAGCGCGGCTTGGTGACGAAATGATAGTGCACGCCTTCGATCTCGCTCGGCCGGCGTGGCCGCGTGGTCGCGGAAATCGACAGCTCCAGCTTGCCGGGATACTCGATGTTTTCCTGCTCGAGCAGATTGCGGGACAAAGTCGTCTTGCCCGCCCCCGACGGCGAGGACAGCACCAGCATAATGCCCCGGCGGCTGATATCGGGTTCGTCGTTCATTCGAGGTTCTGCACCTGCTCGCGGAACTGTTCGACCACGGTTTTCAGCTCCAGCCCGATATTGGCGAGTTCGACGTCGTTGGCCTTGGCGGTCAGCGTATTCGATTCGCGGTTGAGCTCCTGGGCCAGAAAATCGAGGCGGCGGCCAACAGGCCCGCCCTCGGTCAGCAGCTTGCGCACCTGCTCGCCATGCGAGGCCAGCCGGTCGAGCTCTTCGCGGATATCGGCCTTGCTCGCGAGCAGGATCGCCTCCTGATAAAGCCGGTCATTGTCGAAACGCTGCGAGGCTTCGATCAGGCTCGCCACCTGTTCGGCAAGGCGCGCCTTGATCGCCTCCGGCTTGCGGCCGGGTGCCGCTTCCGCGCGCGTCGCCAGCCGCGCGATCTCGTCGAGCCGCGCCGACAGCAGCTTGCCGAGCGTATCGCCTTCGGTGCGGCGCATCGTCACCAGATCGGCCAGTGTCTTGTTGAACCCGGCGGTGATCGCTTTCTCTGCCGCGGCGCGTTCGTCGGGCTTCTCGTCATCCTCGGTGACCTCGATGACGCCTTTGAGCCCGAGAATGCCGTCGACGGTCGGACGCCCGGCGCCGACGACGCGGTTGTCGATCTGGTCGAGCGCGGCGATGATCGCGGAGAGCACCGACTCGTTGATCTTCACCGTCGGCGCCGTGCCTTTACGCTCGACGGTCAGGTTGCCGTAGACGGTGCCGCGCGCCAGCGCATCGGTCGCGGCCTTGCGCACCGCGATCTCAACAGCGTCCCAGCCGGGCGGCAGACGCAACCGCACATCGAGGCCCTTGGCATTGACCGACTTGATTTCCCAATTCCACACATAAGGGCCCGCCGCGCCCTGCGCGCGTGCGAAGCCGGTCATGCTCGACAAAGCCATAGGATGCGTCTCTTGCGTTCGTGCGCTTTCGCGGGTCTGAAATCCGGCGCGACCATAAAGCGTTTTCGCGCGAAGTGGAAACCGGTTCGCGTGACGAAACCGCGCCAATAGAACGTGCAGAAGGTCGCGCGGTGCGACCGCCACGCCGCGAATAACCGGCACCAGGAAAGTGCTTTATTACCGCCGCACGCCGCTTCGCGTTTTGGGGGCCGCAGGCTCGGGCGGCGCTTCCGGGGCCGTCGTGCCGGCCGGCGCATTGGCGCGCTCGATCGCGCGCAGTTTGGCGACGTTCTTCTGGTGCTCGGCATAGGTATCCGAGAACACATGGCCGCCGGTGCCGTCGGCGACGAAGAACAATTCCTTGGTCCGCGCCGGATTGGCGGCGGCCTCAAGCGAGGCGCGGCCGGGATTGGAAATCGGTCCCGGCGGCAGGCCTTCGATCGCATAGGTGTTGTACGGCGTCGCCTGTTCGATCTCGCTCTTCATGATCGGACGGCCGAGCGCACCCTTGCCGCCGGTCAGGCCGTAAATGATGGTCGGATCGGATTGCAGCTTCATCTTCGCCTTGAGCCGGTTGACGAAGACGGCGGCGACGCGCGTGCGTTCGTCGTCACGGCCGGTTTCCTTCTCGACGATCGAGGCGAGCGTCACCAGTTGCTCGGGCGTCTGGATCTGGCTCGGCAGATCGGGCGAGCGCCGCGCCCACACTTCCTGCAACACGCGCCGATGCGCCTGCTGCATGCGTTGAATGATCTGGTCGCGCGCCATGCCGCGGGTGAATTTATAGGTCTCCGGCAGCAAGGTGCCCTCGCGCGGGATTTCCTTGATCTGGCCGGACAATGCGTCGGCCTCCAGCAGGCGCTGCACGATCTGCTCGGACGTCAGGCCCTCCGCGACCGTGAAGGAGTGCTGCACCACCTTGCCTTCGCTCAGCGTGTCGACGACGTCGGACAGGCTCGCCTGCTTGGTGAATTTGTATTCGCCGTGCTTGAGCGCGCCGCGCGCCTTCATGACGATGACGCCGCCCATGAACACGTAAGGCTGGTCGATCACGCCTTCACGCACCAGGAGATCGGTGATGTCCTTGATGCCGAGGCCGTTCGGGATGTTGACGATCTTGTCCTCGGGCAGCGGGCCGGGTGCATCGAATTTCTGCTTGCCGACGAACAGCCCCGCGCCGATGGCGATGGATGCCACCACGAGCAGCGTGAAGATGGCATTGCCGAACACCACCATCGGGTGGCGCACGCGCGTTGAATGGCGGCGCGGGCCTGGCACCATTTCCGGCTCGAGCGCGGCACGCGGCGAGCGCGGCAGTTTGTTGACCGGCGCCGGTACGGGACTGGTCGCGGCGCGCGCGAACGGACCCCGTCGAGGCCCAGGGTTGCTGCCCTGATCTGGTGGAAGGCTCTCGTTCAAACCTTGGCTCTCGCTAATTGAACCGGCCGGCTCCGCGCCACGGCCGGCGCGGCAACGGAAGTGCGCATGTGACAGAAGCCGCTTTGCCGCCCCCCGAGGTCGGCCCATGCGGGGCTCGCCAGGTCGAAAGGCAACTGCAGCCTGTGCAGGTTAGAAAGAATTGTGGCGAAAGCGCGGGGCCACGGCTTGGCTTCGATGGCGGCTTCCGGCGCTGGTTCCATCCCCCCTGTCCAGACCGGGTCTCACCGGCATGAGCGCGAAGGTTACCGCAGCAGCGACGCAATCCGCTAGCCATTATAACGGTTGAAGATCAGCGACGCATTGGTGCCGCCGAAACCGAACGAATTCGACAAAACCACATCCACATCGCGTTCGCGCGCTTTGTGCGGCACGAGATCGATCGGCGTCTCAACCGACGGATTGTCGAGATTGATGGTCGGCGGCACGACGCCGTCGCGAATCGCCAGGATCGAGAAGATCGCCTCGACCGCGCCGGCGGCGCCCAGCAGATGGCCGACGCACGACTTGGTCGACGACATCGAGATGCGGGCGGCGGCATTGCCCACCAGACGCTGCACGGCGCCGAGTTCGATCTCGTCGCCCAGCGGCGTCGATGTGCCATGCGCGTTGATGTAGTCGATATCGTCGGGGGTCAGACTGGCGCGCTTGAGCGCCATCTTCATGCAGCGGAAGGCGCCATCGCCATCGGGCGCCGGCGCGGTGATGTGATAGGCATCGCCCGACAGGCCGTAACCGACGAGTTCGGCATAGATCTTGGCGCCGCGCGCCTTGGCGTGTTCGAGCTCTTCGAGGATGACGGCGCCGGCGCCCTCACCCATGACGAAACCGTCGCGCGCCTTGTCATAGGGCCGCGACGCCCGGCTCGGCTCGTCGTTGAACCCAGTCGACAGCGCACGCAGCGCCGCAAAACCGGAGAGCGACATGCGGTTCACAGGCGATTCCGCGCCGCCCGCCACCATCACGTCGGCATCGCCAAGCGCGATCATGCGCCCGGCATCGCCGATCGCATGGGCGCCGGTCGAGCACGCGGTGACGACCGCATGGTTCGGACCCTTGAGCCCGAACTCGATCGACACAAAGCCGGAAGCGAGATTGATGATGCGGCCGGGAATGAAGAACGGCGAGACGCGGCGCGGGCCCTTCTCGTGCAGCACCACCGCCATCTCGGCGATGCCTTCGATGCCGCCAATGCCCGAGCCGATCAGCACGCCGGTCGAGACCTGTTCGTCTTCGGTCGTGGGATGCCAGCCGGCGTCGTCGAGCGCCTGGCGCGCCGCGCACATCGCATAGACGATGAACGGGTCGACCTTGCGCTGCTCCTTCGGCTCCATCCACTGGTCGGGATTGTAGGTGCCGTTGGTGCCGTCGCCGCGCGGAATCATGCAGGCGATCTTGGCCGAGATGTCCGACACCTCGAAGGTGTCGATCTTCATGGCGCCGCTCTCGCCTTTCAGCAGACGCGCCCAGGTTGGCTCCACGCCGCAAGCGAGCGGCGTGACCATTCCCATCCCGGTGACGACAACCCGCCTCATAACCGGCTCCGTGCTGCGTGAAAAAGGTGCACAGCCGCGCCGGCACCAGCCGCCAATAGCGGCCTACGCTTCGCGCGCCACGCCAAACTCATAGGCTTATGGGCCATAAAGCCAAAGCGCGGCCGCGACAGCGTCAGTTCGGCACGCAGCTTTCAGCTCTTGGCGTTCTTTTCGAGGAATTTGACGGCATCGCCGACGGTGAGAATGGTCTCGGCCGCATCGTCGGGAATTTCGCAGCCGAACTCTTCCTCGAAGGCCATGACGAGCTCGACAGTGTCGAGACTGTCGGCGCCAAGATCATCGATAAAGCTCGCGCCCTCGATCACCTTGTCGGGCTCAACGCCCAGGTGCTCCACGACGATCTTCTTCACCCGCTCGGCAACGTCACTCATCGGTCCAACCTCGTGCTTTTATAGAATTGGCTGCGCCCCGGTCGGTTCACAGCCATCGCGCTACGGCCTCGTCGTGGTGACAATGGCGTAACGGCTCGGATCGCGGACCACCTCTTTGGACTTCCGCCAAAGACATCCGCCATCGGCCGCCCCAGCCGGGCCGAAATTCGGTTACCACACTTCAAATGCGTTGACTAGCAGCCCCAGTCTATTCGGTAGGGGGCTGAAAAGCCACGCGATTTCACCTCTAATTGGCATCGGATCCGCAGTGCTGCCGCCCCCGGGGCATCAGCGTCGCGCATCTAGAACATGGCCATGCCGCCATTCACATGAATGGTCTGCCCGGTCACATAGGCCGCCTCGTCGGAGGCCAGATAGACTGCCGCAGCCGCCACGTCCAGCGGCGTTCCGAGTTTCCCCGCAGGAACCTTGGACAAAATCGTCTCGCGCTGTTTGTCGTTGAGCTTGTCGGTCATGGCGCTGGCGATAATGCCCGGCGCGATGCAGTTCGCCGTGACGTTGCGTTTGGCGTATTCGGCGGCGACCGACTTCATCATGCCGACCATGCCCGCTTTCGAGGCGGTGTAGTTGCCCTGCCCCGGATTGCCGGTGAAGCCGACCACCGAGGAAATGCCGAGGATGCGGCCATAGCGGCGGCGCATCATGCGCGTCACCGCCGCGCGCGTCAGACGGAAGGTCGCGGTCAGATTGACGGCGATCACCTTGTCCCAGTCTTCGTCCTTGAGCTGAACGAACAGGTTGTCCCTGTTGACGCCGGCATTGGCGACGAGGATGTCGAGCTTCTCCATCTTCTCTTCGGCGGCCGGCACCAGCGCCTCGACCTGCTCCGCATTGGACAGATCGCAGGGCAGGATATGAACGCGGCTGCCGAGTTCGCCGGCCAGCTTTTCGAGCACGTCCTGACGTGTGCCGGAGATCGCCACCGTCGCACCCTGGCTGTGCATCGCACGCGCGATCGCTTCGCCGATGGCGCCGGTCGCGCCGGTGACCAGCGCGGTTTTTCCGTTGAGACTAAACATCAGCCATTTCTCCCGGCCTTGAAGGCGGCGACATCGTCCGGCGTTCCGATCGCACTCGTCGTTGCGCCATCCGCGATGCGCTTGTTGAGACCGCCGAGCACCTTGCCGGCGCCGACTTCATAAAATTGCGTCACGCCCTGCGCCGCCATATAGGCCACGCATTCGCGCCAGCGCACCGTGCCGGTCACCTGCGCGACCAGCGACTTCACGATGTCGGCGGGATCGCTCAGCGGGCTTGCCGTGACGTTGGCGACGACCGGCACCGCCGGCCGGTTGACCTGCACTTTCGACAACGCCTCGGCCATGACATCGGCGGCCGGCTGCATCAGCGCGCAATGGAAGGGCGCGGATACCTGCAGCAGCATGGCACGTTTGGCGCCTTTGGCCTTGGCGATGTCGACGGCGCGGTCGACCGCGGCCTTGTCGCCGGAAACGACGACCTGTCCGCCGCCATTGTCGTTTGCGGCCTGGCACACCTGGCCCTGCGCCGCTTCGGCGGCGACCGCAGAGGCAGCATCGAAGTCGAGCCCGATCAAAGCCGCCATGGCGCCGACGCCGGCCGGCACCGCCTTCTGCATGGCCTGCCCGCGCGTGCGCAACAGCCGCGCCGCGTCCGAAATCGAGAATGTGCCGGCGGCGGCAAGCGCAGAATATTCACCGAGCGAGTGGCCGGCGACGAATTTGGCGTCGCGCGCCAGATCGAGCCCGGCTTCGGATTGCAGGACGCGAAACGCCGCGAGCGACACCGCCATCAGAGCCGGCTGCGCGTTCTCGGTCAAAGTCAGCGTCTCGATCGGGCCTTCGAAAATGGTGGCCGAGAGCTTGCCCGAGAGCGCCGCGTCGACTTCGTCGAACACGCCCTTGGCAACGGGGAAGTTGTCGGCCAGAGCCTTGCCCATGCCGACCGTCTGGCTGCCCTGGCCGGGAAATACGAATGCGACCGTCATGGTCTTGCGATGCCCTCGAACTGTGTCGGAATACCGTCTTTGGCGCATGGGCTTAGCGAACCCGCTCAGCCAGCACACGGAACCGGGGCCGAATGACACTGGCGCCCCCGCGATGTCAACCGGCCCGGCCCCGGCCGGTCAGGCTTGCCGACCGTTCCCGGGGGCGCGTCCGGCCGCGTCGCCGCGGTAACCAACCTAAAAGACTCTGCGGCTAGGCTTTTTCATTCCTTTTTGGCGCGACTGGCGAGGTCCACCGCGCGGCGGAGCCATTGATGGCCGATCTGGTCACCGAGGACGATATCGAGCGCGCGCGCACCGACCCCGGTTTTCGTCAGGAATTGCTGGCGAAAAATCTGGAGCGCCTGCTTTCCGCGCTCAATCTGATGCGCAAGAACAATGGCGAACGCGATCCCGTGGGCGCCCGCCAGATCCGGGAAGGCATCGATCTGGCGGTCAAGCTCGCCGGCCGCCTGCAACGGGGCACGGGCGCGGCTTGACTTCCGCGTGGCTTTGGGCCCGCCCGGCCGTTTGAAACCTTGCCTTTTTGCCTAATGTCCTTATAAGCCAGCCTTCTTCCGTCGCTCCTGGTTGGGGACTGAACGGACGGCCGCTTTTCGACTGATAATTCAGTGATTTGCGGTAGGGCCCTCGAGGCCCGGCGTCCCGTGTTTCCGCCTTCTGAGCAATTTCGAGCCTTTCCCGAAGGGCTCGAAGGGCTAGGCGCCAGGTCGACGGCCATGGGTAAACAAGGGAAAGGCATTTCATGCCATTTTACGAACACGTCTATATGGCGCGGCAGGATCTCAGCCCGCAGCAGGTCGACGAACTGACCGCCAAGCTCACCGCCGTCATCACCGAAGGCGGCGGCACAGTCACCAAGAACGAATACTGGGGCCTCAAGTCGCTCTCGTATCGCATCAGCAAGAATCGCAAGGCGCACATGACGCTGCTCAACGTCGAGGCGCCGTCGGCGGCGCTGACCGAGGTCGAGCGTCAGGAGCGCATCAGCGAAGACGTGCTGCGCTATCTCACCATCCGCGTCGAAGCGCTCGAGGAAGGTCCCTCGGCGATGATGCGCAAGTCGGATCGCGACGATCGCGGCGACCGTGGTGATCGCGGCGACCGTGGAGACCGTGGCGATCGTGGTGATCGTGGTCCGCCGCGTGACCGCCGTCCGCGCCGCGATGATGATGCTGTCGACGCTGGCGGGGAGGAATAAATCATGGCTTTCGGTTCTTCGCAGGCTGGCGGCGCACGCCGTCCCTTCTTCCGCCGTCGCAAAACCTGCCCGTTCTCGGGCGCCAACGCGCCGAAGATCGATTACAAGGACGTGAAGCTGCTGCAGCGTTACGTCTCCGAGCGCGGCAAGATCGTGCCGAGCCGCATCACCGCGGTCTCGGCCAAGAAGCAGCGCGAACTCGCCCAGGCGATCAAGCGCTCGCGCTTCCTCGGTCTGCTGCCTTACGTCATTCGCTAGTTCTGTCCTTCCGGGGCACGCGCCATCGCGCGTGAACCCGGAATCCAGACGCGAAGCTGACTTGAATGGCAGGATTCCGGGCTCGCGGACCAAAAGCGCGTTCAGGCGCGTCTTCAGCGCGCTATGGTCTGCGCTCCGGAATGACGACATAAAAACGAGGCGTTCGGAATCGTTCCGGGCGCCGATGGTTGGGACAGACGTTTCGATTGGAAACGATCCGTCTCTAACCGCTCTCGCAGCGGGACAGCTCGTGATGTTTCAATTTGGCTTGATAGGTCTGGGCTCGGGCGCGGCGGCAGCCTTGCTGTTCGCCTCGGTAACGTCGGGAGCGGCGTTGTCGATTCCGCTCGCCTATCTGGCGCCGCTGCCGATCATGATCGCCGCGCTCGGCTGGAGCCATTGGGCCGCGCTCATCGGCGTGCTCGCCGGCGGCTTGGCCATCTGGTTTTTATTCGGCGGGCTGTTCTTTATCGCCTTTCTCGTCGGCATCGGCCTGCCCGCCTGGTGGCTGGGCTATCTCACCATGCTGGCGCGTCCTGCCGGCAATGGCGGCGCCGCATCGCTGGAGTGGTATCCGCCTGGCCGGCTGGTGGTCTGGGCGGCCGTTCTCGCCTCGGTCCTTGTCCTCATGACCATTCTCAGCTTGGGCGCCGACGCCGACAGCTTCCGCGACGCCTTGCGCACGGCGCTACGCGAGGTCTTCCAGTTGGCGGCGAACGAAACCGGCGCCTCCAGTGCCGGCACGCTTCGCAATCCCGACCGCGTGGTCGACATCCTGATCCTTGCCATTCCGCCCGCGACGGCGGTGATGGCGACGCTCAGCGACATCGTCAATCTGTGGCTCGCCGGGCGCATCGTGAAGTTTTCCGGCCGGCTCACCCGTCCCTGGCCGGTATTGGCGGAGATGACCTTTCCGCCGCTCACCGCCGCGACGCTCGGCGTTGCCATCGCCGTGAGCTTCATCGACGGCCTGGCGGGCATTGTTGCCGGCGTCGTGGCCGCAAGCTTGATGATGGCCTATGGCGTACTCGGCTTCGCCGTCGCGCATTCGATTACATCGGACATGCGCAGCCGCGGTTTCATTCTCGCCGGCGTCTACGCCGCCGTTCTGGTCTTCGGCTGGCCGGTGCTGGCTTTGTGCCTGCTCGGCCTTGCCGAAACGATTTTCAACTTTCGTGCGCGCGCCGCCATCAAACGCGGCACGCGCACGCGAACCTGAACTCTAACAGCCATCGAAACGATCAAACGAGGAGTAAAGACAATGGAAGTGATCCTGCTCGAACGCGTCGGCAAGCTTGGACAAATGGGCGACGTCGTCCGCGTCAAGGACGGCTATGCCCGCAACTTTCTGCTGCCGCGGAAAAAAGCATTGCGCGCCAATGCCGACAACAAGGCCCGCTTCGAGGGCATGAAGGCCGATCTGGAAAAGCTGAGCCTCGAGCGCAAGGGCGAAGCCGGCGAGGTCGCCGCCAAGGTCGACGGCAAGACCTTCACCATCATTCGTCAGGCGAGCGAAACCGGCCAGCTGTACGGTTCGGTTTCGACCCGCGACATCGCCTCTTTGATTTCGGCCGATGGCACGATCTCGCGCACGCTGGTCGAACTCAACGCGCCGATCAAGGCACTCGGCCAGTACAAGGTGCCGCTGGCGCTGCACCCGGATGTCGAAGTCTCGGTGACGATCGTCGTGGCGCGCAGCGAGGCGGAAGCCGAGCGCATCGCCCGCGGTGAAGACGTGACCGTGCGCTCCGAAGTGGCCGAAGACGCCGCGGCGGAAGCCGAAGCCGCGCGCGCGCGCGCCGAGGCCCTGTTCGACGCCGAGGAAACCGAAGCTGAAGACGCCGAAGTCGAAGCCGAGGACGAAGCCGCCGCCGAAGAAAAGCCCGCCAAGGGCAAAAAGAAGAAGAGCGAAGAAGACTGATCTTCAGGCACTTCGCTTAAATGTAAAAACCCCGCCCGGATTTTTCCGGCGCGGGGTTTTTCGTTTCTGCGCTTCCGACAATCGGGCGGCCGGCCTATTCGGACTTCTCCGGCTTGGCGGCGCTGTCGGGCTTGCTCTCGGGTTTGCTCTCGGGTTTGGCCTCCGGCTTTACCTCGGCCTTCGGCTCCGGCTTGTTATCCGGCTTGCTCTCCGACGTGCTGTCGGGTTTGGCGGCCGTTTTCGATTCCGGCTTGGCTTCATCCGGCTTCTTTTCCGAAGACTTTGTATCCGAAGACTTGGTGTCCGAAGACTTTGTATCCGAAGACTTGGCGTCCGAAGACTTGGCGTCCGAAGACTTGGCGTCCGAAGACTTGGCGTCCGAAGGTTTGCCGTCGGACGGCTTGCTGTCGGACTTCTTGCCGTCCGCCGGCTTGGCCGCGCGGTTCGAGCGCTTGGCCGCTTCGGGCGGCGCCTCGCCCGCCGCTTCCAGATACTTGCTGAGCATCGCCGCGGATTCGCGGCTCACGGTGTAGTGCTCGCGCAGGAAGCCCTGCAGGCCGAAAATGCCGCCGGACTTGGCGAGCCCCTGCGGGCTCTTGTGGCAAATCGCGCAATCCGACGCGAAAAGCTGCTGGGCCGTTTTGCCCTGATCGAGATTTTCCTGCGCCCCCGCCGGGACAGTCGCCGCCAGCAGGGCTACGCCGAGCGCCATGCCCAGGGTCCCGCTCGCCGGCCAGCCCAGCCCACGATCTTTGAACGTCATCGCCGCCGATCCTCTTGTCTTCATTATTGCTGCGCCGCCCCGCATCAGGCGGCAGGGTCTACACCCATTCGGTTTTAAAGTCGCCGGTCTGATGGGCTGATCCGCCTGGCTTGTGACCCCGCCTCTAGGCCTCCGGCCGTCAAAGCCGTGGGACGCCGCCCCATTTCAAGACCCCGACACCTGTCCTTTTTGCATGCAACGCCAGATTTTGTGGCATTGCCGCGACAATCTGTCTTTGATTGAATAGGCGCCTTGGAACCGGCCAGCGCCGGGTCGGTTAGTGCGGGACGCGGGAACGGTTCACGCGCGTTTGGGCGGCGTCTGATTTTATGAGGGGGCGGCCGATGGACCGGTTGCTTCGTTTTTTATTGAAGACGTTTATTCGGCGCGGCAATTTCCGCGTCACCACGTCGCGCGGCACGGTTTTGACTTTCGGCGACGGCTCCGGCCCGCCGGTCTCGGTGCGGTTCGCCTCATCGGCCGCCGAATGGGGCATTCTGCTCGATCCCGAGATCAAGCTCGGCGAATCCTACATGAATGGCACCTTCGTGGTCGAGCAAGGCACGATCGCCGATGTGCTGTCGATCGCGCTCGGGCAGAACAGCGAAGTGCCCTACTGGGCCAAGCCGCAATTCCTCATTCGCTTCCTGTGGCGGCGCATCCAGCAATTCAATCCGCGCCGGCGCTCGCGCGAGAATGTCGCCCATCACTACGACCTCGACGGCCGGCTCTACTCGTTGTTCCTCGACGCCGACCGGCAATATAGCTGCGCCTATTTCGAGCGCCCCGACCAGTCGCTCGACGACGCGCAGCTCGCCAAGAAGCGCCACCTCGCCGCCAAGCTGCGGCTGCCGCCCGACCAAAAAGACCTGCGCGTTCTCGACATAGGCTGCGGCTGGGGCGGCCTCGGGCTTTATCTCGCCGAGTTCGGCGGCGCCAACGTCACCGGCGTCACGCTCTCGCAGGAGCAGCATGCGGTGGCCAATGAGCGGGCGATGGAACGCGGCCTCTCCGAGCGCGCCCGCTTCAACCTCCAGGATTACCGCGACATCGACGAGACGTTCGACCGCATCGTGTCGGTCGGCATGTTCGAGCATGTCGGCGTCAACCACTACGAGACCTACTTCAACAAGGCCGCCGGCATCCTCAAGGGCGACGGCGTGATGGTGCTGCACTCGATCGGGCGTTCCGAGGGCCCGAGCGTCACCAATCCGTGGATTTCCAAATACATCTTCCCCGGCGGCTACATCCCGTCATTGTCCGAAGTGCTGCCGAAAATCGAGAAGTCGGGCCTGCTGGTCACCGACATCGAAATCCTGCGGCTGCATTATGCCGAAACCCTCAGGCACTGGCGCGAGCGCTTCCTCGCCCATCGCGAGGAAGTCGAGCGCATCTACGACCGGCGCTTTGTCCGCATGTGGGAATTCTATCTGGCGTCGTCCGAGATGTCGTTCCGCGAGCAGAACCTGATGGTATTCCAGATCCAGCTGACCAAGCGCCAGGGCGTGGTGCCGATCACCCGCGACTACATCATGCAGGAGGAACAACGCCTCCGTACCGTCGAAGACAAGCGCCACGTCCCGCTGCGTCTGGCCGGCGAATAACCGCTTTCGGGATTGGCGAATGAATTCAAGGCCGGCGGCCCAACCGCCGGCCTCATTCGTTGCGACACACATCGGCGCAAATCCAAAGCCGCATTTTTTTGTCGGTCCGGTGAATCTGTGGACAGCGGGACTAAAGCAAACGCGTCGTCGCATGCCGACGCAGCCGTGGTTAAGCAATCGTGAACAAAAATCCGCCGCACCAGCGCCGCACGAAATCTTATGGCCCCAGTCGAATCAGCCTTACGCAAACCGGTCACCGAGCCGGACCCGCTCTACCGCACCGCACCGCACAACATCGAGGCGGAACAGGCGCTGCTGGGCGCTATTCTCGTCAATAACGAGGCGTTCTATCGCGTTTCCGACTTTCTCAATCCCGAACATTACTTCGAGCCGATCCATCAGAAGGTCTATCAGATTGCCCGCGATCTGATCCGCGCCGGCAAGATCGCCACCCCGGTGACGCTCAAGACGTTTCTCGATGCCTCGATCGACATCGGCGGCATGACGCTGAGCCAGTATCTGGCCCGCCTCGCTGCCGAAGCCACCACCATCATCAATGCCGAAGACTACGGCCGCACCGTCTACGACCTGTCGATCCGCCGCGACCTGATCAAGGTCGGCGAGGACATGGTCAACGTCGCCTTCGACGCGCCGGTCGATTTCGCGCCGCGCGCGCAGATCGAGGACGCCGAGCGCAAATT
>JBAZSM010000074.1:0-20272 GCA_041662425.1 Pseudolabrys sp. | reverse complement strand
ACGACGACGGCGATCTACATGCCGGTGCGCACGCTTGAAGCGCTGGTGAACAACGCGCTCGCCAACGGGCTCGACCCGCTTACCCCCGCAGCCGCGATCGCGCGCGCGACGCGGCCCGATCAACAGGTGATCCGCAGCACGATTGCCGAACTGCCGGCGCGGTTGGCCGAGGCGACGTTGCCGGGGCCGGTGCTGGTGATGCTGGGGGCGACGATCGGCGCCGCCGCGAGCGCGACAGCCACGACAGCGGCGCGCTCAGCCTGACACGTCCGACCTTAATGCCTATCGCCAGCCAAGGGCGCCGCGCTGCCGCTTTGCCTGCGGCTGACGCCCCGGCATCTGGCGCGGCCGTACATGACGTGGCCGCGCCTGCGGCATCGGCACGGCTTCCGCGTCTGAGGCTCGCGCATTGGCGGCGGTCGCGGCAGGTGAATTAGCTGGCGCTTCGGCGCGCGGCGCCACCACCGGCGCGCTGTTGGCCTTGACGTCCGGGACGCGCGGCGCTGAAGGCGGCGCCAGCAGCGACGGGCTCGGCGGCGGGAAGGTCTCCGGCGAATAGGCGTAGCTGTTGTACTGGTTGTTGCGGATCGGCTGGCTGGCGTCGCGGATGATGCGGTCGCCCTCGCGGCGGTTCTCGTAAGCCACGCCACGGCCCGAGAAGCTCACGACATAAGCCGGCTTCTGCTCGATCGTCGCGTCGGCCGCCGGCACGGTACGGTCGAACTCGCGCCGGTCGGCGGACAGGCCGCGATCGAGGAAGGCCGAGGCGAAATTCGGGTTGAGCTTGATCGCCTGATTCATATCGCGGCTCGAGTGGTCGAAATCGCGCGTGTCGTAATAGGCAAAGCCCCGGTTGTAGAGCGCCAGTGCATAGTTCGGGTCGATCGACAGCGCCTGATTGTAGTCGGCGATGGCACGCTCCATGTCGCGCTTGTTGCGCCAGGCGAAGCCGCGATTGTTGAACGCGCGGGCGTTTTTCGGCTCAAGCTTCACGGCCTGCGTGAAATTCTGGATGGCGCTGTCGAAGTCGCCCTTCGAATCGTAGGCAAGGCCGCGCCCGTTATAGGCATCGGCGGAGTTGGCGTCGAGCTTGATGGCCATGTCGTAATCGGCGATGGCGCGGTCGTAGTCGCGCTTGTCGAGCAAGGCGTTGGCGCGGTTGACATAGGCCAGCGCATAATTGGCATTGAGCTTGATCGCCTCGCCGAACTCGGCGATGGCGCGATCGGTGTCGCCCTTGTTGCGCAGCGCGAAGCCGCGATTGTTGTGCGCGATGGCGTTGGCGGCGTCGAGCTTGATGGCGGCATCGAAGTCGGCAATGGCGGCATCGTTCTCGCCGCGCAGGCCGCGCGTCGTGCCGCGATCGGTCAGGATGGATGAGGATTTCGGATCGAGCCTGGCGGCCTGGTCGAGATCGGCGAAGGCGCGTTCGAGATCGCCCTTCATGCGGAAGGCGCGGCCGCGGCTCTGATGCGCCAGCGCGTTCTTCGGCTCGATCCGGATGGCCTGGCTGAAATCGTTGATGGCACGGTCAAAGTCGCGCTTGTCGCGGAAGGCGACGGCGCGGCGATAATAGGCATCGTCGGAATTGGCGTCGTAGCGCAGCGATTCGGTGAAATCGGCGATGGCGCGGTCGAGGTCGCGCCGCTCGTAATAGGCGCTGCCGCGCTGGTAGTAGGCCAGCGCGAACTTGCCGTCGAGCTTGAGTGCGTCGCTGAAATCGGACACAGCGCGGTCGATATCGTTCTTCAGACGATAAGCGATGCCGCGGTTATAGAAGGCGAGCGCGTTCGACGGGTCGTACTTGATTGCCTCGGTCAGGTCGACGATCGCGCGGTCGGCATCGCCCCCGGCGCCGTAGCTCAGGCCGCGATCGTAATAGGCCATGGCATAGTCCGGCTTGAGCTTGATCGCTTCGCCGAAGTCGGCAATGGCGCGGGGATAGTCGCGCTTGAATTCGTAGGCGCTGCCGCGATTGTAATACGCCACCGCATAGCCGGGGTTGAGCTTGATCGCCTGCTCGAAGCTGGCGATGGCCTGATCGACATTGCGCTTGTCGCGCAGCGCTAGGCCCCGATTATAGAAGGCAAAGCTGTTGGCCGGATCGAGCTTGGCGGCCTGCTCGAAATCGGCGAGAGCGCGGTCGATATCGCCGCGCGCGCCATGGGCGACGCCGCGGTCGTTATAGGCCTGCGCGAAGCCGGGGTTGAATTTCACCGCCTGCGTCAGGTCGGCCAGCGCCTTGTCGAAGTCGCGGACATTGGCATAGGCGTTGCCGCGATTGTTCAATGCCGACGCATCGGCCGGCGACAGCTTGAGCGCGCTGGAATAGTCGGCCGCGGCGCCGGCGTAATCGCTCTTGTCGTATTTGGCGTTGCCGCGATTGTAATAGGCGGCGGCGTAGCTGGTGTTGAGCTTCACCGCTTGGTCGTAATCGGCGATGGCGCGGTCGAGCTGGCCCTTGGCGGCGTAGACGATGGCGCGGTTGTTGAACAGCGGCGCGTATTGGGCATTGATCGCGATCGCCTGATCGAAGTCGGCGATGGCGCGGTCGGTCTCGCCCTTGATGCCGAAGACGATGCCGCGGTCGTTGAAGGCGAGCGCGTTGCCCGGGCTCAGGCGGATTGCCTGGGTCAGGTCGGTAACGGCCTTGTCGTAGTCGCCCTTGCTCGCCAGCGCGTAGCCGCGCGCGCTATAGGCGGCCGCGAGCCTGGCATCGATGCCGATCGCCAGGTTGTACTGCTGGATGGCGCGGTCGAACTCGCGCTTCTCCTGGAACGCGGTGCCGAGATTGTAATAGGCCTGCGCGTTCTTCGGGTCGAGCTTCACGGTCTGTTCGAAATCGGCGATGGCGCGATCGAACGATTCGCGGTCGTAATGGGCGACGCCGCGGTCGAAATAGGCGAGCGCATCCTTCGGATTGAGCTTGATCGCGGCGTCGTAATTGGCGATGGCCTTGTCGATGTCCCGCTTCTGATAGAAAGCATTGCCGCGGTTGTAATAGGCTGCCGAGAAGTTCGGATTGATCTTGAGCGCCAGGTCGAAGTCGGCGATGGCGCGGTCATAATCCTTCTTCGAGGCGCGGGCGATGCCGCGGTCGTCATAGGCGAGCGCGAAGATCGGGCTCACCTGCAGCCGCTGCTCGGATTCGGACAGATCGCGGTCATAGCCGCGCTGGCCGCGAATCTCATTGCCGCGCGGGCTCGCCGCGATGGTGTAGGTGGGCGCGAGCTTCACCGCCGCCTCGAAGTCGGCGATGGCGTGCTCGTAATCGCGCTTCTCATAATAAAGAATGCCGCGGTCGTGCAGCGCATAGGCGTCCTTGGCGTCGATCTTCAGGGCGCGGTCGAAGTCGGCAAAGGCGCGGTCGGCATCGCCCTTGTCGGCGTTGACATTGGCGCGGTTGTAATAGGCGGCGGCGTAGTTCTCGTTGAGTTTGATGGCTTCGTTGAAGTCGGCGACGGCGCGGGCAGGGTCGCCCTTGGTGCGCCAGGCGACGCCCCGGTTATTGAAGGCGATGGCGTTCTTTGGGTCGAGCTTCAGCGCACTGTCGAAATCGGCGATGGCGTGATCGGTGTCGCCTTTGGCGCCATAAGCGATACCGCGGTCATAGAAGGACCGCACCGAATTGGGATTGAGCTTGAGTGCTTGCGTCAGGTCGCCGATGGCGCGGTCGTATTCGCGCTTGTCGTAATAGGCGATAGCGCGGTTTGAGAAGGCCATGGCGAAATTGGGATCGATTTTGGCGGCCTGGCTGAAGTCGGCGATGGCGCGGTCGCGGTCGCCGCGCGCGCGATAGGCGGTGCCACGGCCGTTATAGGCGGCCGCCAGGTGGCCATCGAGCTTGATGGCCTGGCTGAACTCGACAATGGCGCGGTCGTAATCGGGCTTGCTGGTATAGGCCTGACCGCGGAACAGGTAAGCCTGCGCGTTGCCGGGGTTGAGCTTGATGACCAGATCGAGGTCGCGAATGGCGCGGTCGTTATAGCCGATCGCCTGCAGCGTCTCGCCGCGATTGAGCAGCGCGGCCGCGAAGCCCGAATTGATAGCGACGGCCTGGTCGAAATCCTTCAGCGCCTTGTCGGTCGCGCCCTTGGCCTTGTAGGCGAGGCCGCGGCTGTTATAGGCGAAGTCGGAATGCGGGTCGGCATTGATGGCGCGGTCGAAATCGGCAATGGCGCGGTCGATTTCGCCGCGGGCCTGATAGATCGAGCCACGGTTGGACAGCGCCTGCGCGAAGTCCGGGTCGAGCTTGATCGCCTGATCGAGGTCGGCGAGCGCCTTGCCGAGGTCGCCCTTGCGTTGCCAGAGCTGCGCCCGGCTGTTGAACACCCCGGCATAGTTCGGGTTGAATTTGATGGCCTGCTCGTAATCCTGCAGCGCCCGGTCGATCTTGCCGCGCAGCGCATAGGTGTTGCCGCGCTCGGTGAAGGCGGCGCCGTATTTCGGATCGAGTTTGATCGCCAGATCGTAATTGTTGATGGCGCGGTCGTAATCGCCTTTGCCCTGATAGGCATTGCCGCGATCGACATAAGCCGCCGTGAACTTGGGGTCCAGCCGCAGCGCCTGGTCGAAATCGGCCACGGCGCGGTCGTAGTCGCGCCGTTCGCGATAGGCGAGGCCGCGGGCGTGCGCCGCGATGGCGTCGCGGGGGTCGAGCCTGATAGCCTGGCTCAGATCGGCGATGGCGCGATCGTAATCGCGGCGCGCATAATTGGCCATGCCGCGGCTGTAGTAGGCATCGCCGAAATTCGGATTGAGCCTGATCGCCTCGTCATAGTCCTGGAAGGCGTGCGCGTCGTCGTTGAGGCTCTGATAGGAAATGGCCCGCCCGTTGAAGGCGGCGGCATTCTTCGGATCGAGCTTGACCGCCTGCGTGAAGTCGGTCACCGCGGCCTTGAAATCGCGCTTGTCCTGATAGGCCAGGCCACGGTTGAAATAGGTGCCGGCGTAATTCGGGTTGGCCTTGATCGCTTCGTTGAAGTCGGCGATGGCCCGGTCGTAATTGCGCTTCTTCTGGTAGGCGTTGCCGCGGTTGGCGAGCGCCGGCGCATAGGCCGAATCGATGCGCAATGCCTGATCGAAGTCGGCGATGGCGCGATCGCCATCTCCCTTGGCGCCGTAGCTGAGGCCGCGCTGGTTCAGCGCCGCGGTATAGTCCGGCTTGATATTGATCGCCTGGTTGAGGTCGCCGATGGCGCGGTCGTAGTCGCGCTTGTCGTAAAGCGCCATGCCATGTTCGTACCAGACCTGCGCATTCTTTGAATCGAGCTTGATCGACTGCTCGAAGTCGGCCAGCGCGCGGTCCAGATCGCCGCGCGAACGATAGGAGATTCCGCGGTTGAAGAATGCCAGCGCGTTCTTGCCGTCGAGCTGGATGGATTGGCTGAAATCGGTCACCGCCCGCTCGTCGTTGCCCTTGGCCTTCAGCGCTAGGCCGCGATTGTAGAAAGCGAGCGCGTTCTTCGGATCGATTTTGACCGGGCGGTCGAAGTCGGCAATGGCGTTGTCGTTTTCGCCGCGCGCGATATAGACGACGCCGCGGTTGTAGTAGGACAGCGAATCCTTCGGATCGAGCTTGATCGCCTGAGTGAGGTCGCTCAAGGCGCGGTCGTAATCGCGCTTCGCGAAGTAGGAAACGCCGCGATCGTAGTAGGCCAGCGCATAGTCGGCATCGAGCCTGATCGCCTGGTCGTAATTGCGGATGGCGCGATCGTAGTCGCGCTTGTCGTAATAGGCGTTGCCGCGATTGTAGTAGGCGAGGACGTAATTCGCGTTGAGCAGGGTCGCCTGGTCGTAATCCTTGATGGCGCGGTCGGTCTCGCCGCCGTTGCGGTAGGCCAGGCCGCGATTGTTGTAGGCAAAGGCGTCGCGCGGATCGAGCAGGATGGCCTGATCGAAGTCCTGGATGGCGCGCTCGACCGATCCCTTGGCGGCATAGGCGATGCCGCGGTCATTGAGCGCCAGGATGAAATCGGGCTTGAGCTTGATCGCCTGGTCGAAGTCCTGAATGGCGCGCTCGTAGTCGCGAATGTCGCGATAGGCGAGACCCCGGCTGTGATAGGCGACGGCGTCGGTGCCGTTGAGCTTGATGGCACGGTCGTAATCGACAATGGCGCGGTCGGGCTCGCCCTTGGCGCGGTACGCCATGCCGCGGTTGTAATAGGCGATGTTGTCGTTGGAATTGAGCTTGATCGCGGCGTCGAGCGACGCGATCGCGGAATCGTACTTGCGGCGGTCGTAGTAGAGGTGGCTCAGCGTCTTCAGCGCGTCCGAATTGCGGCCGTCAAGTTTGGCGGCCTGTTCGAGATCCTGAATGGCGCGTTCGCTGTCGCCGCGATCGCGCAGCGCCAGGCCGCGGTTATAGAGCGCTTCGGCGTTCCTGGAATCGAGCCGGATCGCTTCGTCGAAGTCCCGGATCGCGTCCTCGGCCTCGCCGCGGGCGCGCTTGTCCTTGCCGCTGATGACGAGCTCGGCGGCCTTCTTATGCTGAATGACGGTTTTGCTCTTGGCAAACTTGGCCTTGTTGCGCTGGGCCGTGGCGCGCTGACCGGGAATGCGAGAGCCGTCGATGATGGCGTCGCAGGCCGCGATGCGCTGCTCAGTGGTGGCGTCACCTTTGCCTTCGCACTGGCGAAGCTGGTCGCGCGTCACCGCCGCAGACGCCGGCGCCGCCGCGATCGATATGATCGCAGCCAACGCGGCTTGCATAACGATGATGCGTGCCCCCCGAGCCATGCAGCTTTGTTTTATCCCCCGATGCGCAATGCGAATTGAACGTTGCGATGACGTCGAATTTAAACAGAACCGGCAAACCAGCGTGAGGAAGCCACGATTAACATTAACTTGCGGCATTAACGGTAATGGCGACGCCGCGCCAAAACGCAAAAGCGCGCCGCACTTGTCGTGCGGCGCGCTTTCGGAGAGCCGGTCGTTTGAAGGTTTATTGCGCCTGCTGCTGCTGCTGCTTGATCGCGGCGGCGCGGGCAGCACTGGTGATTTCCTCCAGCACGTAGTCGGGCGGCATCACATAAGCGAGCACCTTGTCTTTCGGATAAGCCGATTGACGCACCATGTTGGCGCTGTTGCCCGAGATCAGGACCGGGTTGCCCTGGCCGTCGGTGCCGCGAACGATGCCGACATGACCGTTGAGCGGGCCGCCGCGGCGCAGAATGGCGATGGCGCCGACGCGCGGGCCGTCAAGGCGTTTGCCGAATTCGAGGAACGATCGCGCGGCGCGCGAGTGGGTGCCCTTGGCGCCGGCCTTTCTGATCACGAAGTTCATGAAATCGGCGCACCAGAGCTGTGTCGGCAGGCCGAGTTGCTTGGCGCTGGCGCCGCGATAACGCAGCGCCTCGAGCAGAATGCTGGCGCCGCCCGGTACCTGGGCGGCCTGATCGGCGGCCTCGGCGCGGCTGCGCGAAATGATTTCAAGCGGCTCCGTGTTGGCGAAGCGTTCGGAGCGTTTCATGGCCGAGGCGAGCGACGGCGAGGCGACGCCGACGACCAGACTGCAAGCGAGACATGTTGCGATCGATCGTTTCATTGCTTCCCAACCAATTCTGCCGGGATATCCGGTTGTCGTCCTGTTTATTTTCCGGCGTTAACGGCGATCGGCTTCGGGCCGTCATCGTGAACGCGCATTATCCTTTCCAAGGTCCGGGCTCCACCGCAAGCAACTACCGCGTTCCGGCCCGATGCGTTTGTGCCTATGGTTAATCGCCGGGCGTGATATCGCGCGCGAAATCGCGGCATCAAGACGCGTTCCATAAAGTTTTAAACAAATTGTCCGGATCGTCAGCGGATGTAATAGCTGATCGGCACGACGATCGAAATGCGGGCGCCGGGCACCTCATCGGGCGGCGGCGGCAAGGGCGAGGCGCGTTCGATCATCGCCAGCGTTTCCTGATCGAGCACCGACGAACCGGAGCTGCCGACGACGCGTGCGTTATGGACGGCGCCGCTGCGGTCGATGCTGAAGGATAGTCTCACGACGCCTCGATCGCCGCGCGATTGCGCTTCGGCGGGGTAGCGCTTGTAGCGTTCGATCTGCGCGAACAGCCGCGACCGCCAGTTCGGCAACGCGTTGGTGTCGCGGGTAGCGCCCTGGGCGGGGGCTGCAGCGCGTTCGGCGCGGCGGTCGGCCGTGCTCGGCGCGGTGGCGAGGCTGGCTGAGCGCTGCCGCGGCTTTTGTTTCACTTCTTTCTTTTTCTGGTCCGTTTTTTTCTCGACCGGTCGCGGCGGCGGCAGGATCGAGAGATCGGCATTGGTGACGGGTTCGGGCTTCAGGTCCGGGATATCGAGGGGCTTCTCGACCTCGGGTGTCGGTTCTGCCTTGGCGATTTCTACCGTCTTCTCCGGCACTGGCTGCGGCTTCGGCTCGACGACGTCCTCGGGTTTTTCAGGCGTTGGTTCGGCGCCGGCCTGCGCTTTGCTTTCGACGATATCGGGCGGCAGGTCAGTCGGCGTGGTCTGCGGCGCGACCGCCTCCGGCGCCAGGTCGATCATAATGACGGGTGCATTGGCGACCTGATCCGCATCGTCGCTCCATCGCGCCAGCAACACCGCCGCGCCGGCGGCATGTATGCCCAGCGCGATGACGAAGCAGGCGCCCCAGCGCAAAGTGGCGGGCAGGCTGCGCATCATGATGCCGCCGTCATGGTGCACCTTTGCCGGCGTCGAGGCCGACCAGCGCGACATGCAGATAGCCGGCGCTGCGGAGGTCATTCATCAGGTTCATCAGATCGCCGTAAGGCACGGTCTTGTCGGCGCGCAGAAACACCCGCTGCTGCTTGTCGCCCGAGGTGGCGCGGTCCAGCGTCGAAGCCAGCGAAGTCCGCGCGACGGTGTCATTGTCGATGGCCAGCGACAGGTCCGACTTCAAGGTCAGAAACAACGGCTTGTCGGGACGCTGGGTCTGTTCGGCATTGGCCGATGGCAAATCGACCGACACGTCCACGGTCGCCAGCGGCGCCGCGATCATGAAGATGATCAGCAGCACCAGAATGACGTCGATGAAGGGTGTGACGTTGATCTCGTGGATCTCGTTCATGCCCTCGTCACCGTGATCGAGACGCACGGCCATGGCGGGCTTACTCCGCGGCCGCGACGCCGCGGCGGCGGCGGTCGAAGGCACCGCGCTCGAGTTCGCGGCTGACGAGACGCATGATCGACGCCGAGGCATCGGCATTGAGCGCGCGATAGCCGGCGATCCAGCGCGAGAAGAAATTGTACATCACCACTGCCGGGATCGCGGCGACCAGGCCGAGCGCGGTTGCGAGCAGGGCTTCGGCAATGCCGGGCGCGACCACGGCGAGGTTCGTGGTGTGCGCCTTCGAGATGCCGATGAAGCTGTTCATGATGCCCCAGACCGTGCCGAACAGGCCGACGAAGGGTGCGGTGGCGCCAATGGTGGCGAGAATGCTGGTGCCGCGCATCATGGCGCGGCCGGCGGCCGCCTCGGCGCGCTCGAAGCGCGAGGCGATGCGCTCCTTGACGCCATCGGGCGATACCGAATGCGGTGCCATCGCCTCGACCGACAGTTTGAGCTCGGCGTCGGCCTCGCGCACCAGATGGGCAACGCTGCTGTTGTCCCGGTCGAAGGATTGCGCGGCATCGTCCCACGTCCTTGCTTTGCCGATGGCGCCGATGCCCCGGCGCAATTTGGCACTGGCCAGCGCCAGTTCGGTGAGCTTGGCGAGCCAGATCGTCCAGGTCAGGACCGAGGCAAAGGCCAGGCCGATCATCACCGCTTTGACGATGATGTCGGCGGCCATGAACATGCCCCAGGGCGACAGGTCCTGCGGCAGCGCGAATGTGATGGCCGGGACCGGCACAGCGGCGGCGGGCGGCGAGGGTGTCTGAGCCATAGCGGTCATAGGCTGCATCAGAATGGCCGCCGCCAGCGCGAGGGCCAGCAGCGCGGCGGCCGCTCCGTGCCGGCGTGCGGGAAGGTGCCGTGCCGCTGTCTGGACCTTGATTGCCATCATGTTCGCTTTTCGCAGCCGTCATTTCGCAGGAGCCCGCCCGCGCGGGGGCGTCCTGTCAGGCATCGTATCTGACCGACGGCCGCGACCCTATAGCAGCAATGGGGCGGCGCAACCGGAATTACGCCGCCAGCAAAGATTTTAGTTATTCAAATCAGTAGCTTAGAAGGCTTCAAAGCTGCGGCGGCGCTGGGGCCGCCATGCAGTAGCCGCGGGGGCGGTCGATAAGTGCGGTGAATTGCTCCGTTATCGGGTGCCATGCCATTGTCCCGGCCCGCGGCGCGAGGCGCCGCGCATCCAACCAGTCCGGGGAAGTCCATGGCCTACACGATGTCGCAAACCTTGATTCCGATCTGCGTGACCGAACTCAATGCGCTCACCGGCGTGATCGACAAGGCGGTGGCCCATGCCACGGCGAAAAAGACCGATCCGGCGATCCTGCTCGGCTGGCGGCTGGCGCCTGATATGTTCTCCTTCACCCGCCAGGTGCAGACGACCTGCGATCAGGCCAAGAATGGTGCATCTCGTCTGGCCGGCATCGACCCGCCGAAATTCGAGGACAATGAGACGACCATCGATCAGCTCAAGGATCGGATCGCCCGCACTTTGACGCACCTCAAGAGCCTCGACGCCGCGACGATCGACGCCTCGGCCGATCGCGACATCTTGTTCCCGCTCGGCCCCAAGAAGGCGAAGATGAAGGGCGCGGATTATCTCAATCACTTCGTGCTGCCGAACTTCTTCTTCCATATGACCGCGGCTTATGCGGTCGCGCGCAATTTCGGCGCCGATGTCGGCAAGCGCGATTTCCTCGGCGCTATCCCGCTGACCCTGATCGATTAGGCGAGGGCGCGGCGTCTTCGCAAACAAAAACCGCCCCGGAGCCGTTGGGCATCCGGGGCGGCCTTGGCCGTTTGTCCGATGACGAGAGGTTACTCGCGGTACGAGACCCGCTGCCCGTCGCCCTCATAGCTGCTTACGGAGCGCGAGCCGCCGTAACCGCAGTTACAGTTGACGCCGCGCACTTCGCGCCGCTCGTTCACGACGCGCGTGGCGCCCTGAACGTAACGGTTTACGGTCTCGTTGCGGTTCACAACTTCAGTCCTGTTGGTCGTGTTGACCTTGTGCAGGGTGATGTTGCGAACGACCGTGTTCTGACGATGCACCACAACTTCGCGGTTGATCACCGGCTGAATGCGGACAACCAGACGGTTTTCCTGGATCAGCCTGGTGCGCTTCACCTCTTTGGTGTGGTCGACGTAACGCACGCGGGTGTTGACCCGGGGCGTGGCGTCGCGGAGGACCCGCTTGGTGTTGTATTCGGAGTCAGGCCTGCGGCAGTTACAGACCGAGTCGTAGTAGGTACCGGCAGAGGCGGGTGTCGGGACGATATTCGCCAATCCGATCACCAGCAGAGCACCGCCGATGAGTGAAGTGAGGTGTTTCATTTTGGTACGCCCCGTTAACCATGTAAGTGATGCCGCCACCTACATTTTTCGCCCTGTTAACCATCTTTGTAAAGCAGTATTTTACCGCGTCTGCAGCCGGCCGCGATATCTTGTATGAATAAGCCGCGCGTCAGGCTGCACACCCTAGCGCTGGTAGGAAAATAAATCTGCATGCGGGCCGGTGTGCGACCGCAACCTCATAGAATGTGCACAGTCAGGCCGTGGACGGCGGCCGCTTTGGCGGCCGACCTCGCTATGGGAGGCGATGCGGGAGATCAGCGACTGAACTTCGCCTTGCCGATCGCGTCCAGTATCTGCGCGCGGTCCTGATCGAGCGTTGCCTGCACCGCATCCGTCTTGCCGAGGCGGCCCATCTCGCGCTGATGCACGACCGTGCCGTCGACCATCAAGGGCTCGAGCCCGAGTTCGCGCAAAGTCACGGCGGACTCTTCCATCTCGGCGGCGCGGCGCTCGCCATGATTGGCCATGCGCTCAAGATTGTAGGTCGCGGTCTCGATCCAATCGATGCCGGGATAATTGTTCTTCAGCGATACGGTGACCTCCTCGAGCAGACCGGCGCGTTCGGCGGCGAGGAAGCATTCGTAGGTCAGCGCCTCCATGCCCTTGATCATGACGCTGCGGATCATTTTGATCGCGGCTGCCTTGCCGGTCTCGGGGCTGACGATTTTTAGCCTCATCTCCATTTCGTCGAGCAGCGGCGCGATCGCGTCGGCATGCGGCCCGGCGATGAGCAGCGGCGTTTGGTGGCGCTTGGGGTGAATCGGCGCGATCACCGCGACGTCGACATAGCGTGCCTTGCCGTCGAGCGCCTTCGCGGTCGCGAGCTTGCGACCCGGCGACACCGAATTGATGTCGAGATAATAGGGATTGCCCGACAGATGCGGCGCGACGGACTCCGCGGCCTCCAGGCTGGAGGCGGCCGTCACCGCTGCGATGATGATGTCGGTGTTGGCCACCGCATCCGCGGCCGAGGTCGCCAGCCGTACGCCGGCTTTCTCGCCCGCGGCCTTGAGCTTGGCGCCTTCCGATTTTGGAAAGAGGATATCCCATGCGGCGATCTCGGCGACGCCGCCCTCGCGCAGGCCGGAGGCGATGGCTTGTCCGGCTTCGCCGAAGCCGATGAACGAAATGCGCGGAGTGTTGCGAAGGGTCATGGGCTCTCGGTTCTCCTCCGTGAATCCTACAGCATGTCGAGCGGCACCGCACGCCGCGGCGGCGGGAACCGGGCGTCGAGCGTTTTCAGGTCGTCCGCGGTCAGCTTGAGACCGAGCGCGGCGATGTTTTCGTCGAGATGTTTGAGGCTGGTCGCTTTGGGGATCGCGATGACGCCCTTCTGGCGGATCAGCCACGCAAGCGCCGCTTGCGCCGCGGTGGCGTTATGGCGCAGCGCCACCTGCTTCAGGACTACGTCGTCCAACATGCGCGCCTGTTCGAGAGGCGAGTAAGCCATGATCGAGATGCTGCGCTCGCGGCAGAACGGCATCAGATCGAATTCGATGCCGCGCCGCGTCAGGTTATAGAGCACCTGATTGGTGGCGCATTCCTTCCTGGTGTCGAGCTTGGCGAGTTCGCGCATGTCGGCGGTGTCGAAATTGCTGACGCCCCAGTCGAGGATCTTGCCGGCCGACTTCAGTTCTTCGAAGGCCGCCACCGTATCGCCGAGCGGCGTGCCGCCGCGCCAGTGCAATAGATAAAGATCGATGCGATTGGTCTTGAGCCGCTTCAGGCTGCGCTCGCAGGCGGCGATGGTGCCGGGCTTCGATGAATTGCTCGGCAGCACCTTGCTGACGATGAACAATTCGTCGCGCCGAGATTCCGTCCCTTTGCCCATCGCCTCGGCGACGATGGTCTCGGCCTCGCCGTCGCCATACATCTCGGCGGTGTCGATCAAGGTCACGCCACGCTCGATCGCGCCGCATACGGCTTTGACTTCATCGCTGCGGGCGCGTGCGCTCTCGCCCATGCGCCAGGTGCCGACGCCGAAGATCGGCATCTTGCGGCCGGAGGGCAGGGAGAGCGTGGGGATGGACAGGGTCATGGTGACGTTATACGCAATTTGCGGGCTGCGTATAACGCCGCCCCAAGCCCTATTTATGCGCCGCCTCCGGCGTTCCGTGGGTGTGGAACGACTCGATGGTCTTCAGCCCCCAGGCCTGGCCCTTCTTGCGCTCGTCCTCGGTCCAGGTGATCGGCTTCCAGTCCGGCGCCAGGATGAGCCGCGCGCCGGCGTTGGCGACTTCGACGCGGTTGCCGCCGGGTTCATAGACATACAAGAAGAAGGTCTGCTGCACGGCGTGCTTGTGCGGACCGGTTTCGATGAACACGCCGTTCTCCAGGAAGATGTCGGCGGCGAGCAGGATCTCCTCGCGCGAGTTCAGCGCATAGGTGATGTGATGGAAGCGGCCCGGCACGCCGGTCATGTCGCGGGTATAGGCGAAATCGTACGATTTGTTGGTCGCTGTCAGCCAGATGCCGGCCTCGCTTCCGTCGTTGAGCACGATGCGTTCGGTCAGGCGGAAGCCGAGATATTTCTCGAAGAACTCGCGGCACTCCGAGATGTTGGCCGCCAGGCCGTTCCAGTGATCGAGCCGGCGCGGGTTGACGCCGCGCCCTGGAAATCGCTGCGGCTGGTTCTTTAGCGACGGCTTCAGTTCCGGCGGCGCCTCGTACCATTCGGTGTCGAAATAGAGTTCGATGACGTGGCCGTCCGGGTCCTTGCAGACGAAGGTCTTGCCGTGGCCGACGTCGCCGTCGCTCCAGCCGATCTCGAACGGCGTACCCTTCAGCGCGTCGGCGCGCCGCTCCAAAGCTTGCGGGCTGCGCGTGCGGTAGGCGACGTGCTTCATGCCGTTGGTCTTCGACGCCGTGAGCTTGAGCGAATAAAGCTCATAATCGTCATAGGCGCGCAGATAGACGCTGTCGCCTTTCTCGGCCGAAATCGTCAGGCCGAGCACGTCGACGAAAAACCGCACGCTCTTGTCGAACACCGGCGTCAGCAATTCGAGATGGCCGAGATGGGCGATGTCCATGTTCGGTTCCGGCGGATACGGCTTTTCGGATTTTTGAACGGACATGGGCCTCTCCCTTTGATTGCCGCCGCGTTTTAGCGGCGTTCGAATGCCAGCACCAGATTATTGGCTGGCATCTCGACAGTCTTGATGAGCGTCAAATCGTTCTGCGCCGCAATATCGGCAACCGTCTCGATATCGCGCACGCCCCATTCCGGATTGCGGGCGCGGAGCGAGGCATCGAAAGCCTCGTTGCTCGGCGCGGTGTGGGCGCCGCCCCGCTTGTACGGTCCATACAGGATGAGGCGCCCACCGGCTTTGAGATGGCGGCCGGCGCCGCGCAGGAGATTCTGGGCCACGGCCCACGGCGCGATGTGAATGACGTTGAAGCACAGGATGGCGGCGAGATCGCCGTCGGCATCTTCTCGTCTTTGCCACTTCCAGTGCGCGCGCATCAGGTCGATGCTTTGCGGCGCATGCAGGTTCGGCAGGCCGGTGGCACGGCGGTAGGCGTCGATCGAGGCGCGGTGCGATTCCATGATGTCGCTCGGCCAGAAGGCGAGATGGGGTGCACGTCCGGCATAGGTGGCGATGTGCTGGCCGGTGCCGCTGCCGATTTCCAGAACCGATCCGCGCCTGTCGGCGAGAAGGCCGGCTATCGCCGACCAGATCGGCTCGGCATTGCGGTGGAAAGCCGGCGCGTCCAGCCGGCCATCCTCACCTGCCGGCGGCAGGCCGTTTTTGCCGAATTCGAAAGTTGCTTCAGCCATGGCGTGCATTCCCGGTTTCGGCGCCACCGGACGCTAAAGCGCGCCGGGGCGGGCGGTCAAAAGGAAAGACATTCAATCCCGATCATGTGAAACTCCGCTGGCTTTTGCCTTATTGTCTTTGTCATCGCGGCGCGCAAAAGTTGGGCGCGGTTCAGACGGAGACTTGAGGTTATGAGCGATGTCCCCATTTCACGCGGCTTCCATGGGCGCGGCGGCGGTGCGCGCGATGCCCGCATTCCGCCCGGCCAGCATCTGGTGACGGATTTCCCGGTGCTGTCGGCCGGGCCGACGCCGCAGGTCGATCTCGCGAACTGGCGGCTGTCGATCGAGGACGGCGACACGCCGCTCGCCGAGTGGACGTGGCAGCAGTTCCTGGCTTTGCCGCAGACCGATCTCATGGTCGATATCCATTGCGTCACCACCTGGACCAAGTTCGATACCCGCTGGAAAGGCGTCTCGATCGATACGCTGCTGGAAGCCGTAGGTCTGTCCGAGCCGCCGCAGCCTTACGTGCTGGCGCATTGCGACGGCGGCTACACGACCAACATCCCGGCCGAGGATCTGCTGGACGGCAAGGCGATGGTGGCCTGGGAATATGACGGCGATGCCTTGCATCCGGAGCACGGCGGACCGGCGCGGCTGCTGGTGCCGCATCTCTATTTCTGGAAGAGCGCGAAGTGGGTGCAGAAGTTGCAGTTCGTCGATCCGGAAGTGCCGGGCTTTTGGGAAGAGAACGGCTATCACATCTATGGCGACCCGTGGCGCGAGCAGCGTTATGATGGGGACTGATCCTTCGGTCGCTTCCGCCGCTGTTGCCGGTCCAAAAAAACAATGGCTCACCGCCACCGTCCGCGAGATCATCGACGAGACGCCGCGGGTGCGCAGCCTTGTGCTCGATGTGCCGGGCTGGCTTGGTCATCGCGCCGGCCAGCATGTCGATGTCCGGCTGACATCCGGTGACGGCTATCAGGCGCAGCGCAGTTATTCGATCGCTTCGGCGCCGGCCGACAACACCATCACGCTGACGGTCGAGATGCTGCCCGATGGCGAGGTCTCGTCCTATCTCGGCGGCGAGGTGCGCGTCGGCGACGCGTTCGAGTTGCGCGGTCCGATCGGCGGCTATTTCGTCTGGACGCCGGAACTCGAGGGTCCGCTGTTTCTGGTCGGCGGCGGCTCGGGCGTCGTACCGTTAATGGCGATGTTGCGCGAACGCGCCGCGAGACGCGCCATGCAGCCGGCGACCCTGCTGTTTTCCTCGCGCAGTTACGAGGAGATCATCTACCGTGCCGAGCTTGAAACGCTGGCCGGGCGGGGCGACGGCCTCAATGTCGTGCACACTTTGACGCGCGGCGCGCCCGCCGGCTGGACCGGGCTGACCCGCCGCATCGATGACGCGATGCTCACGCAAACCGGCTACGCGCCGGACCGGATGCCGCGCATTTTCATCTGCGGCCCGACGCCGCTGGTCGAAGCCGTCGCGCGCAGCCTGCGCGACCTCGGCCACATGCCGAAGCTGATCAAGACCGAACGCTTTGGCCCGACCGGCCGATGATCGGCGATCAAGTCGTTTATTCGTCACCTTGCGCCTTGGCGATCGCCTGACACACATAGCCAGCGACCCGGTATCTGCGTATTATCGAACCCGTCTGTTCTGGGGGATTTCCATGATCATCGGCCTGTCGGTTCCGGCATTCACGCTCATCCACGTCGTTATCACCTTGGTCGCCATTGCCAGTGGGCTGGTCGTCGTCTTCGGCATGATCGGGTCGCACCGCCTGCCCAAGCTCACGGCGCTGTTCTGGCTGATGACGGTCCTCACCAGCGTTACCGGCTTCATGTTCTTCCTGTCACCGGCCCAGCCGAAGATGTTCACTCCGGCGACCGCGACCGGCGTCGTCGCCACGATCGTCTTTCTGTTCGGACTTTTCGCGCTCTATGTGAAGCACCTCTACGGTCACTGGCGCTGGATCTATGCCGTCACCGCGACGATCTCGCTGTACCTCAACGTCTTCGTGCTGATCGTGCAGAGCTTCGGCAAGCTCACGATCATCAATCCGGCGGCGCCGATGGTCGGCCCGCCCTTCGCGCCGCCGACGGATTTCTATTTCGCCGTGTCGCAGGGCGCCGCGCTGGTGATCTTCATCATGCTCGGCATCGTCACGGCGCTGAAATTCCGCCGCGGCCCGGGCCTGATGGTCTAGCGCTTGCCGGCGCGTCCGGGGGCCTCCTTGCCCCCGGCATTGGCCTTGAGGGTGTCGGCCTTGAACAGGTCGTTGCAGGGGCCGCCGATAGGGCCGGGCTGATCGAACTGCATTTCGAACAGCAAGTCGGCGTTCGGGCAGAATTTCGGCGCGAAGGCAAACGACATCGGCGCCTTGTTGAGCCAGTCGCGGCACTTTTCCTTCGACGGGCAGGCCTGGCACTGGTGCAAGGCCGTCAGATAAGTGAGTTCGGAGTCGGCGATGACGCCGCGTGCCGGATCGACACCAAGCCGTTGCATCATTTCGTGCAGATAGACGGGGCGTGGTCCTTTGCCCGGCATGACACGATCCTTAGGGGCCATTTACCAACTTGATTGTGTCGGCGGCCCGGCGTTCCGGCCATGATCTGGATCAACGCCCGCCCGGAACCCAAAAAAGAAGCCGCCCCGAAGGGCGGCTTCCGACATTTCTGACGTGCGAGGACGACTACTTCAGCTGCGTCGAGATGCTGTTGAAATTGGTATTCAGCGACGTACCGATCGTGTTCACCGCGACGATAATCGCTACGGAAATACCAGCGGCGATCAGGCCATATTCGATGGCCGTGGCACCGGACTGGTCGGCAAGGAAGGCTTTGAAGGTTTTCATCGGACGCTCCGTTGTGACTGGCACCGATGTTTCTACGGGGTTCCAAAGTTCCCGAACAGATACCTGTAATGGTTACAGCAGGTTAGCGATAAGGCGACGGTGACCGACGGCCGAGGATTTTATGAGCCTTCGCCTCAAAAGCCGGCGCGGTTTCCGCTCTATTTGTATGCAAATGATAGCAATGGTCCTCCGCGTGGCGCGGAAAGCAACAATTACGCACAAAAATTAATCAGACGACCCTGACCGAAAACTAGGCAGTTGCTCAGTGTCTCGATTTTACCGTCCTGAATCAGCGGCTTAAGCCGTTTATGACGGCTTGGCACAGAGCTTGCGACCTTGTTGCGGCGCGAAGAGTCGTCGCGATGACGCGCGCGTCAAACGCAGGGGATCTCAACGAATGTACAAAACCGTTCAAACGGCCGCCACGCGGCCGACAGCCCGCAAGTGGCTCGCCGCCGCCGCGGGCCTTGCCATTGCGGCCACGGGAGCGATCTCGTCCGCGAAGGCTGCGGACACGATCAAGGTCGGCATCCTTCACTCGCTCTCGGGCACGATGGCCATCTCCGAGACGACGCTGAAGGACACGATGCTGTTCCTGATCGACGAGCAGAACAAGAAGGGCGGTCTGCTCGGCAAGAAGCTCGAAGCCGTCGTCGTCGACCCGGCCTCGAACTGGCCGCTGTTCGCCGAGAAGGCGCGCGAGCTGATCGCCAAGGACAAGGTGGCCGCCGTGTTCGGCTGCTGGACTTCGGTGTCGCGCAAATCCGTGCTGCCGGTGTTCAAGGAACTGAACAACATCCTGTTCTACCCGGTGCAGTACGAAGGCGAAGAATCCGAACGCAACGTGTTCTACACCGGCGCCGCTCCGAACCAGCAGGCCATCCCGGCCGTCGACTATCTGATGTCGAAGGACGGCGGCGAAGTGAAGCGTTGGGTGCTGGCCGGCACCGACTACGTCTATCCGCGCACCACCAACAAGATCCTTGAAGCCTATCTCAAGTCCAAGGGCGTCAAGCAAGAAGACATCATGATCAACTACACGCCGTTCGGTCACTCGGATTGGCAGACGATCGTGTCGGACATCAAGAAGTTCGGCTCGGCCGGCAAGAAGACGGCGGTGGTCTCGACCATCAACGGCGACGCCAACGTGCCGTTCTACAAGGAACTGGGCAACCAGGGCATCAAGGCGACCGACATTCCGGTCGTGGCGTTCTCGGTCGGCGAAGAAGAACTCGCCGGTCTGGACACCAAGCCGCTGGTTGGCCATCTCGCCGCCTGGAACTACTTCGAGTCGATCAAGACTCCGGAGAACGCCAAGTTCATCAAGGATTGGCAGGCCTATACCAAGAACCCGAAGCGCACGACCAACGACCCGATGGAAGCCCATGTCATCGGCTTCAACATGTGGGTCAAGGCCGTCGAGAAGGTTGGCAGCACCGATCCGGATAAGGTCATCGACGCCCTCCCGGGCATCACCGCTCCGAACCTGACGGGCGGCACCTCGACCATGCTGCCGAACCACCACATCACCAAGCCGGTGTTCGTCGGTGAAATCCGCGGCGACGGTCAGTTCGACGTCGTGTGGAAGAGCAAGGGTCTCGTCCCGGGCGATGCCTGGTCGGACTATCTGCCTGGCTCGAAGGACCTCGAGTCCGATTGGGTCAAGCTGAAGTGCGGCAACTACAACACCGTCACCAAGAAGTGCGGCGGCTCGGCTTCGTGAGCCTCGACGCTTGATGTGACCTGAGACCAGGGAGGCGGCCTGACCGCCGCCTCCCGAGTTTCGGTCGCCACTTTTCTATCAGTGCCGGGAACGTGAAAAAGATGCGCGGATTGTTCGAACGTCTCGCAGCTCTATTGCTTGTCGTGGGCCTGCTCGCCGCCGGCGCCATGGCCGCCAGTACCTCTGCGATGGCCGGCCCCTTTGAAGACGCGCTGCCCGGCTTCACGACCGACAGTTTCAGCGACACCGCCGATGCGATCGACAAGGTCGGGACCTCCGGCAGCCCACTTGCTCTGCCGCTGTTGCAGGCGCTGAAGGATCAGCGACTTCTGTTCAGCGCCACCGACAAGAAGGTTCTGATCAAGACGGCCGACGGTAAACTTGTCGACGCCACCACCGGTCAGCCTTTCGCTGCCGCGGCGCCCGCCGATCTCGACAACATCCGCCTGAACAACCGTCTGCGCAAC
>JBAZSM010000073.1:0-20368 GCA_041662425.1 Pseudolabrys sp. | reverse complement strand
GGTCCAAGCCGCACGGTCCCGATGCACCTCCTTCGTGCATCGCCGGGGCCTCGTGGCGATGCCGAGAAACACATCCCGTCACAGGATGTCCAAGGCATCGGGGGTCCAAAGCGGTGGTTAGGCGGCTGGTCGCCAAGATGGGCCGCCTGAAATGACAGTCCACCGGGGGCCGTGCGGAGCAAACCTAAGAAACACCGCGTGCGGGACGCCGGGGAACCGGCAATTCCGTGGTGACGACGTCTGTGCACTATTACTAAAACCATCGTGCACAGAGCTGCGGGGCTGTTGTGGCCCCGGCGTTCTGCGCGCCCTCGTTTTATGAGGGCGATGAAGGAAGGCGGATTTGGACGACGGCTCGCCCGGGGCCGCAAAGAACACGGGGGCTTTCGCGCGTCTGATGGCTTGCTTCTGCCGCCCCCGGAGGGGAGGGGGCCGGCCCCCTGGATTCCCCCGGCGGTTGCCCTTTTGATCCCCTGCCGCTATAACCCCGCCCGAACGCGGCCCCCGGCACCCTTGGAGGCTTGCCGCGTTCAGCGGGGCGGCTCATGACGGCCGCCTTTTTCCATTGGCTTAGAAGGACTTAGTACTATGGCCACCGTGCAGAATATGAAGGCTACGGTGCGCCCGAAGGCAGGCAAGGGGGCCTCGCGGGCAGCACGTTATTCCGGTCGCGTACCGGGCGTTATTTACGGCGACAACAAACCCCCGTTGCTCGTGCTCCTCGAGCACGACGAGCTGAAGCAGCGCATCTATGCCGGCCGCTTCATGACGACGCTCTATGAACTCGATGTCGACGGGCAGAAGCACCGCGTCATTCCGCGCGACTTCCAGCTCGACGCCATCAAGGATCTGCCGATGCACGTCGACTTCCTGCGCGTGCCGGAAGGCGCCTCGATCCGCGTCAAGGTCGCGGTGCATGTGCTCAACGCCGAAACCTCGCCGGGCGTGAAGCGCGGTGGCGCGGTCAACATCGTGACCCACACCGTCAACGTCGAGTGTCCGGCCGACAATATCCCGAGCGCGATCAGCGTCGATATCAGCGATCTCGACATCAACCACTCGAAGCATCTGTCCGCCGTGACGCTGCCCGCCGGCATTCGCGTGCTCGCCCAGGGTGACATCACGCTGGTCACCATCGTGCCGCCGTCGGGTTACGCTGAAGAGCTCAAGCAGCAGGCTGCCGCCGCCGCTACGGCTGCCGCCGCCGCGGCTGCTCCGGCCGCCGGTGCTGCGCCCGCTGCCGGTGCTGCGCCCGCTGCCGGCGCTGCGCCTGCTGCCGGCGCTGCGCCTGCCGGTGGCGCCGCCAAGAAGTAAACGACAGCCTCGTTCCGGCTGTCTGTCGTCGCGATATATCCCGTCCCGGTTTGCGCCGGGGCGGGATTTTAAAAAAGCGACCGGTCGTTCCAAAGATCATTGCAAGAGGCGGCAAAGCCAATGCTGCTCCTCGTCGGCCTCGGCAATCCCGGCACACGCTACGCCGGCAATCGCCACAATATCGGCTTCATGGCGCTTGAGGCGATCGCGCGTCGTCACAACATCGCGCCGTGGCGCAAGCGTTTTCAGGGCGTCGCCGTCGAAGGCAACATCTCCGGCAGCAAAGTGCTGCTGCTGTTGCCCGGCACCTACATGAACGAGTCGGGCCGCGCGGTGTCGGAAGCGCTCGGTTTCTACAAGCTCTCCGCCGCCGACGTCGTGGTGTTTCACGACGAGCTCGAACTGCCGCCCTTCAAGGTTCGGGTGAAAATGGGCGGCGGCAATGCCGGTCACAACGGCCTGCGTTCGATCTCGGCGCATATCGGTAACGACTATCGCCGCGTGCGCCTGGGCATCGGTCACCCCGGCGACAAGAAGCTGGTGGAGCACTATGTGTTGCAGGATTTCGCCAAGAGCGAAGGGCCCGGTGTCGAAGCGCTGTGCGACGTCGTCGCCGACAATGTGGCGTTGCTGATCGAGGCTAAGGATTCCAGTTTTCAGAACAAGATTCACATCACCATGGCGGCCAAAGGCTTCGGCGACGAGAAAGACCAGCCGGATCCATCCTGACGCTGCCATCGGATAACGACGCGGAAATATTCTCATGGGTTTCAAATGCGGTATCGTCGGTCTGCCCAATGTCGGCAAGTCGACGCTGTTCAACGCGCTGACGCAGACGGCGGCGGCGCAGGCCGCCAATTATCCGTTCTGCACCATCGAGCCGAATGTCGGCGAGATCGCGGTGCCGGATGTGCGAATGGAAAAGCTCGCGGCGATCGCCAAATCCGAGCAGATCATCCCGACCCGCATCACCTTCGTCGATATCGCCGGCCTGGTGCGTGGCGCCTCGAAAGGCGAGGGCCTCGGCAACCAGTTTCTCGCCACCATTCGCGAAGTCGACGCCATCGTGCATGTGGTGCGTTGTTTCTTCGACGATGACATCACCCACGTCGAGGGCAAGATCGATCCGATCGCCGACATCGAGATCATCGAAACCGAATTGATGCTGGCCGATCTCGACAGCCTGGAAAAGCGCGTCAGCAACCTCGAGAAGAAGGCCAAGGGCAGCGGCGAAGACGCCAAACTGTCGAAGGAGATGCTCGATCTGGTCAATCGCTCACTGGTGCTGCTGCGCGAGGGCAAGCCGGCGCGCCTGGTCGAGCGCAAGCCCGATGAAGAGAAGCTGTTTCATTCGCTCGGTCTGTTGACGTCGGCGCCGGTGCTTTATGCCTGCAATGTCGAGGAGGGCTCGGCCGCTACCGGCAACGCCTTTTCGCAAAAGGTCGAAGCGCGCGCCCGTGAAGAGGGCGCCGTCGCGGTGGTGATCTCGGCCAAGATCGAATCCGAAATCGCGGCGTTGCCCGAAGCTGAGCGCGCCGATTATCTCGAAGCCGTGGGCCTGAAGGAAACCGGCCTCGACCGCCTGGTGCAGGCCGGCTACCGGCTGTTGCATCTCGTGACCTATTTCACGGTTGGGCCGAAGGAGACGCGCGCCTGGACGATCACGGTCGGCACCAAGGCGCCGGCCGCCGCCGGTGTCATCCATACCGATTTCGAGAAGGGCTTCATCCGTGCCGAAACGATCGCCTATGGCGATTATGTCGCCTATAGCGGCGAAGCCGGCGCGCGTGATGCCGGCAAGATGCGGCTCGAAGGCAAGGAATATGTCGTCGCCGACGGCGACGTGATGCACTTCCGGTTTGCGAACTAACGCGGACATTTCCGATTCATGCGCTCCGCGCATGAATCGGAATGACCGGCAAAGGGCGACAAGCTTAATTGGGATCGGTAAACTGCGTCGATGACCGACAGGCTTTACTGGGAAGACTTCCAAAAGGGCGGCGTTGCGATCTACGGCCCGCGGCTGGTGACGCGCGAGGAGATCGTGGCCTTCGCGGCCGAGTTCGATCCGCAGCCGATGCATCTCGACGAGGCGGCGGCCGCCACTACCTTGCTCGGCGGATTGGGTGCCTCCGGATGGCATTCCTGCGCGCTGCTGATGCGCATGATCGCCGACGGTTTTGTTCTCAATTCATCGTCGATGGGCAGCCCCGGCATGGACGAAGTGCGCTGGCTCAGGCCCTTGCGTCCGGGCACCCAGGTCCGCATCCGCACCACGATCCTCGAGACCCGCGCCTCGAAAAGCCGGCCCGACACCGGCTTCGTCAAGATGACGTTCGAGATGATCGACGACGTCGATACCTCGCTCACGATCATGACCGGCACGATGATGATGGGCCGCCGTCAGCCGGGAGTCGCCCCGTGACATTTTTCGACGATATGCGCGTGGGCGATATCACGATGAACGGGCGGCTGACGCTCACCCCGGACAACATCAAGTCGTTCGCGCAGCGGTTCGACCCGCAGCTTTTCCATATGGATGAAGACGCCGCGGCCCGCTCGCATTTCGGCGCGCTGTGCGCCTCCGGCTGGCACACGACCGCGGCCTGGATGCGGCTCATGGTCGATCAGCGCCGCGCCGAGGAAGAGGCGATGCGGGCGCGGGGCGAGCGTGTGCCGGTGAACGGCCCGGCGCTCGGCTTGCGCGACCTCAAATGGCTGAAGCCGGTCTATGCCGGCGACACCGTCGAGTTTACAACCGAGGTGACGGCGCTCCGCGCCTCGAACAGCAAGCCGCGCTTCGGGTTGGTGACGACGCTGACGACGGGCGTCAATCAGGACGGCGCCCCGGTCATTTCATTTATCAGCACGACGCTGATCGAACGGCGATAAATTCAATCTCGAACGTTGCGGCGGCCGAGCGCAAATGGTTGGCGCTAGCGCGTCTTGACGCGGGCCTGCTTGATGATCGCAGACGGCAGCACGTCGAGATACGGGCCGAGCAGGAAAGCTTCCCCGGATCCGCTGCCATAGAGCTTGTCGTGGGTGTCGATCATGGCGCGCACCGCCTTGGCGCAGGCCGGGATCGATTCAATGACAAGGTCATTGATCGCCGAAGGCGGCACGCCGTCGTCATAGCGCGGATCGGATGCGACCTTGCGCACGATGCACTCGGTTGCCCGGCGCACCAGCGGCAACAAGGTTGTTTCTTTCTGGTGAACCGATAATTCGGCCGCGGCCGACGGCGCCTTGGCGAGGTCAATGTCGGTGCGGCTGTCAAGCGACACATTCAACACAAGCGACAGGCCGACAAGGGGTCCGACGATCATGGTGTGACGTCCTGCGAATCAACCTCTTTGACTTTGGTAACGCAGGCCGGGTTCCTTCGCATCCGGAACTTGGCGCGACGCGCGGCACGCAATGCCCATTGCTGCGCTAAGGGATTCAGAAGACTCAAACTTTCAGCTCAAAATTATTTTTGGATTTGTGAATTAAACAGCGATGAAACGTGATGCCGGTTACGTCTGTCCGCTCCTGCCAGCGGGAACGCTTCTGCAAGCGCGGCGTTCTCCCGGCTTAACGCAGGAGATTGACCATGAAGCGTATTGCTGTTTTTCGCGGCCGAACGGCGGTTGCGACCACCGCGCTTGTGCTGGCGAGTGTCGTCGCCGCATCCGCGCAGACCACAGTGATCACGACGCAGCCGGCGACCACCGGGGCCGCCGTCGTTACCACCACCCGGCCGATCGAGCTGACGCCGGTGCAGCGTCACACGATCTACAGCACCATCAGCCGCGAACGCGTGGCGCCGGCACAGGCCACGGTTGAGTACCGTGTCGGCACCCGTGTCCCGGAGCAGGCGCAGCTTTACGCCGTGCCGCAGCAAGTTGCGGTCGAAGTGCCCGCGATCCGCTCCTACAAATACATGATGGTGAATGGCCGGGTTCTGCTGGTCGATCCGGCCACCAGCGAGGTCGTCGCCGAAGTCGCCGACTGACACGTCACTAAAGTTACCGCAGCCCGGTGAGGCATACCGGGCTGCGGTCTTTCCTGATGCTTAAAATGACCACGGAGCCGCTGCCAGCAGCTCGTTTGCGCGGTCGAACGCTGGATTTCCGCGCCTCCCGGAGCCATAGTAAGGCCTGAGGAGTTCGTGGTGATGTCGATGATCAATTACCGGGCGCCGTCCGAATTATTTCCCAGCCGGAGCCGCAAATCCCGCCGTCCGATCGGTTACAAACGTTTCCCGACCGCCGCAGAAGCCATCCGTTTCGCCATCGAGGAACTGCCGCCGGAACTGTTGCTCGGCGCCTATCTCGAAGTCGAGGAAAGGCGCTTCGACGGCAACGGCATCCGCCAGCTCTATGACAGCGCTGACTACCCGCTGCCGCGCAAGCCGAACAAACCCGGTAAGGCCGCCGCGGCCAACTAGACCGTAAACTCCCCCTAATCTTTCGACTTTTTTGGTGAGCAGGCCGCCGCAGGCTTGGAACCGCCATGGTTTAGCCGCGTTTACTGCGTGATAACTCGCCCCCGCGATATTCGCTCCGCTGAAACTGGAAACTGGAGATGACGGCCGTGGCCGACAGGAATGCACTTGGAAAGATCGGCCTGATGTTCGTCGCCGCGACCCTCATGGTCATGATGACGGGCGCCGTCGTGGTCGCGGACCACCTGACCGGCCGAGTGAATATCGAAGATAGTGCCGCCGGCTTCGGCACGCCCGCTGCCGACATCCGGGCGAATTAAGCAGCTCAGGCGCGGCCCCTGAGCGCACACTGCCAGTTAAAAAAAACCCCGCGGTGGCGGGGTTAGTTATTGGGAGGAGTGTCCGAACCGGACCCTTCCAGCGCATTGGCGCGGCAGGAATGTCACCGGCGAATTCCAACAGGTTACAGCCGCTGGCGACGAATCGGTCAAATCCGAACACTGCACAATAACGCGCCAGACGGAATGGTGGAGGTTTCGGGATGACTCAACCCCGAAATCCACAGTCATGACGCGGTATACTAATGTGGCGTCCTGACAGCCCAACTACTGGATTTTACCGGCGACGCAGCGCGGCAGGCCCGGCCGCGCCTACACGGCGGATCGCTGGCCCGGTCCCGGCGGCTTCTGCGGATCGCCCTTCCACTGCTTGATGCTCTCGCCGATGACCGACATCGCAGTCATGGAGGCGTGGCTGAGGCTGGCATAGCCCGCGACCTCGCGGGTGACGCGGTCGCCTTCCTGGCGCAGCATGTCGCGCACGCTTTGCAGCTCGAGGATGACGCGGTCGATCTCCTCCATGGATTGGCTCGAAACGCGCCGGATCAATGCGCTGAGATTTTCCGCCACCGTGACGTCGTTCAGCGGTTCCATGTCGGTACGTGGCCGGCGCGAAGCGGCGACGTCGCGCCTGACGAATTCGCGGATCTCGCCCTCAAAGGCGTTCGCCGCCGCCTGGTCGATTTCACCCAGTCTCTCAGGAGCCCGCGGTGCGTAGCGCTCCGGCCCTGATTTGTCCGCAGGCTGCTTGTCCGCACCGGTACGGTCAGGTCTCATCGCGGTCATGGTCAACTCCTGTACAGGCGCAAGCGCGCGCCGACGCTCCCCAGCATGTGCGATTGCCGCATGTGATCAAGGCACAGGTGGGGCGCGTCGCGGGCAGGAATGCGGCTGTGTTCGGCGCGAGACCCGTAAAAAGCTACCAGTGGAACTTGAGACGAGCGTTCACCGATTTGCTTTCTCCGGTCTGGCCGGGATCGGTGATTGACGTCGAGACCTGCAGCGGCCCGTAGACGTTTTGCTCGGCCATCAAGATATTATGCGCGATCGTATCGGTGCTGTTCGACGACACGCCGGCGCCCAGGGTCGTGCCGGTCGACAGGATATTGAGCTTGGCGGTGCTGTCCTGGTCCCAGACACGTTGCGCCGTCGTGCCATCGCCGGACGGCAAAACCATCATCGGAATGTCGGACGATGTCGCTGTTCCGCTGCGGAATGTTTCAGTCACGGAGGTGCGGCTTTGCAGCGTCATCGACAGTGTGCTGCCGATCGGCATTGACCGCTTGAAGGTGGTTGCCACAACGCCCTGATCGCTGCCTGGGTTGACGCGCGCATCGACGGTGGCGAATTCATGCACGTCAACGGAAGCCCAGGCGGCATTGGCATCTTGGGCGTCGCGCGCCACGCGCAGCGGATTGCGTTCGCTGGCGCCGTAACCGGAATCGGCCACCATGCCGAGATCGGCACCGACCTTGGCATTCCATTCGCCGGCAACCGGCGCGATCGGTTTTTTGAATACGACGGTGCTCGAACCATCCGGACGCTGGGAACGCGTTACGTCAAAGCGGTTCGCATCCTGATTGATCAGCGAGCGCACCCGCCGAGGTTTCTTCAAAGCGGCGCCAAATTCGAGCGGTTCGAACGTCAGCGCTTCGCTGAGCCTGGCGCGTTCTTCGGCGCTCAGCGGCTTCTCCGGCGCGCTGTCGTCAGGCGCGGCAACCGTCGTTTGCGGCGCCGGCAAATCCCTGGCCTCAACGCTTGATCCTTGGTCGGATTCTTGTGGGTAGAGGAAAGCCCACGCGGAGCCATCGACCGACCCGCGCAAATCGTCGGGTGACACCGCCTGCTCCCCGGTCGCGATTTGCTGGAGCTCTTCGGCGTGGGCGGCACCCGCGCCAATCAGCAGCGCTATCGAAAGCGCAATCGCACTCAGCGGGCCGACCGGGCTCGTTGAAAGGCGCATCGCGGAACTTTCCCCTCGGACCCCGACAAATTGGGCCACGACATTGCGGTGTTTGCCGACGGGCGAAGGTTGCGGGGCAACTTTGGCGAAGGTGTGGTCGCGCAACTGTGACTTTCGGAGGGAGGAGCGATGGAACCCGGGACCACAGGCATGCGTTCGTCGCGCAGGGGAAGCAAAAAGGGGCGAAAAGGAGCCTTTTATGCCCGCTTTACTCCCGGCCATCATCGCAAGTTCGTATCTCGTTCTCGCCGCAAACCAAATCCCGCAATTCGATGTGGAGCCAAGTTGCCGCGCCGCCGCGCAAGCCGCGACGACGCTCAACCGTAACGCGGGAAACTGTATCCAGGACGAGCACAACGCGCGCGCCAAGCTCGATCAGCAGTGGGGCGATTTCACTGCGTCGCAGCAGACGCATTGTTTGCGCCTATCGGCGCTCGGCGGTCTGCCGAGCTATGTCGAGTTGCTGACTTGTCTGGAGATGGCAAAGGAGGCAGCGGCCATCCCCGATGCGACCAGGCCTGTCGGCCGCTAGGGCAGAAAAGCGCCACGCGGCGGTCAAGCGGTTTGCTCAGGACGCGGGCTTGGTCTCGGCGTTCTGTTTTGGTTTCGGTTTTGGCTTTGCCGCCGCGGTCGTCTTCGCATCCGGCTTGCCGTCCGATTTTGCATCGGCCCTGCCATCCGGCGTGCCCATCTTGCCGTCGATGCATTTTGTGACGAAGTCGGCCTTCGCATCGAGGCTGGCGCTGCCGTGCGATTTCTCCGCCAGAGCCCAGCAATCCATCGCCACCTGGGCCCGCCTCGGCCGTTCGGCCGTCGGCGCTTCGTTGCGGGCGCGATAGGCGGCCAGTTCGGTCAGTGGGCTCGGCACGCCGTCGGTCTCGCAGCCGCCGAGCAGCCCGGCGGTCAACGCCAGCAGCATCAGCGTGCAGATTTTCCGATTTGACAGATACGCAAGAGGGTGAAGGCGCATCGTCAGAATCCAGCTTCTCTCTCGCGGCGAAAGCCTAGGTGCGACGGGTGATTCGCCCGAGGGTGGTCATGTTGCTGAAAAAATCGCTCTTCGGCAACCCGGTGCAATGCGGCCAAGCGACATCAACGAATAAGTGACTGGACGAATAAGTGACATGAACCGCCAGGCGGTTTGGGTTCGTGACCTGACGGAGTGGCAAAGTGGCATGGCCGAGAGTCCTGGGCTAGATTGCGGCCTCAAATCAGGGACGGAGAGCTGGCCATGCCGGATATCGTTTGGGACCACGTGCATCTGCGCACGCCGGATATTGAAGCGACGGCGCAGTGGTTCGAGCGCATCTTCGGCGCCCAGATCATAAGGTCGATGCAGCAGGGCGCCCCCCGGGTCGATATCAAGCTCGGCGGCGCCTTCATCTTTCTGGCTCCAGTGAAGGCGGGTGATGGCGTCAATCCGCCGCCGGCGACGCCCTATCAAGGCCTCGATCATTTCGGCCTCAAAGTGAGCGATCTGGATAAAGTCGTCGCGGACTTGAAGGCCAAGGGCGTCGAATTTACGATGGAACCCAATGTGCCGCGACCGGGTATAAAAATTTGCTTTATACGCGGGCCGCAGGGCATCTCGATCGAATTGCTCGATCGCGATCCGAAATATGTCTGAGTTGGAATAAGTCCCTTCCGTCAGAACGTATCGGCTATGCGCGCGCATGCCGTTCGCCGCAGGATGCGGGGTTGCCACGCGGAGCCTCGCCATCTAAATGCGGGATGGGGTCGATAAGTCAGGGCAGGACGGATAATGCGAAATCGGAAATTGGCGATCGCTCTTCTCTGCACATTGGCCGCGTCGACTGTCGCATCCGCCGAGACGAAATTCGAACGAACCCTCAAGCTGCTGATGCCTGCCGATCGCATGGCGCAATTGTGCGACTACACGGTGATGACGCATATTCGTAACGATCAGCGCCAGTTTCGTCCGGACCGGGCGGTGGCGAATGCGACGGTCGATATCAACATCAAGGGCGATACGCTTGAGGCCAAGGGTGGCGCCTTCCGCAGCCGTGGCAAGTGGTACGCGATGAGCTACACATGCAAGACCAACGCCGAGCATCTGAGCGTGCTGTCATTCACCTACAAGGTCGGCGCTGAAATCCCCCAGAAGAAGTGGGCGGCTTTCGGGCTCTGGGAATAGGTGCCTTCGCGCCGACGGCGGCTCAGACTGCGGCCGGCCCGGCTTTGACATGCACCATCGCCGCCATGGCGCCAACCACGACCGGCACAGCCAGACACCAGAACCCCGCCAGCCAGTACAGCAGCGCTGAACTCGCGCAGCCGCCGGCGAAGCAGAGAATGCTGAATATCAGCCGGTGCAGGCGGGCACGCGTCGCCGCGATATTGGTCGCCGCGCCACCGAGCGCGAGATCGACGGCATCAATGGTTGCTTGCGTCGTCGAGCCCGTCATCAAGGTCGACGGCGGCTGATCCGGCAGATGCACGCGATGTACCGCGTTCTGCAATGCCATCGCGGCAATCCCGGCAAAGCCGGTCAGGAGCGCAAGCGGACTGTCGGCATTGGCGAACGGCCCGAAGGCGACGGCGAGCACGAAGAAGGCCGCGAGCAGCAGCACTTTCACGCTAAGGAGAATGGGCAGCGCCGGGGCGCCGCGTTGACGCAAGGCGGTGCCGGCAAGCCGCGCCAGTGCGATGACCAGCACGAATTCGGGCAGGGCGATCAGCTTGCCGAGAATACCATGGCTGCCTTCGACAAGAGCCGCGCCGAGCGTCACGAAGTTGCCGGTGACATGCGCCGTGAAAAGGCCTTGCAGGCCGAGGAAGCCGGCGGTGTCGACAAAGCCGCCATTGAACGACAACAGGCCGGCGAGAGTCGCCGGGCTACCGAAATTCTTCATGGCGCTTCAGGTCTCCGAAAGGCCGCACGGCCGTCATGCAAGACGCCGACGCGCAAATCGTCACGGTGAAAGCCGGCACCTGCAGGATCGGCCAGCCCGGGAGGGCAGGGCTATTTAGCGTCCTTGACTGTCGTGGTCGGACGATCGCTGCCGCTCGCGGTTTCGGTGTGCCAGCGGCCCTTCTCGTCTTCGTACAGAATCTCTTCGGTATGACCCGGCACGATCTGCTCTGCGGCGGCGCGCTTGGCGGCCTCGAGCGCGGCGGCGTGCGAGGGGAAGGGTTCTGAAAATACGCCGTCGGCCTTGTAGGCCCAGCCGCCGTCATGTTCGACGATTTCGTAAGTGAGGTTGGTCATCGGCGCCTCTCGTTTAGTTCTTGATGCAGAAACTGATACGCAATTTTCAACCTACAACAAACCCGAGCGGTTGCACGGTGTTCTTTCGGCTTTAAGACGTTTGCAGGACTATATGCGTCGCCGGCTTTGGCGGTAGACCAGAGCCAAGGCCACAATAAAGCCTATCGCCGCTCCCGGCAACGCAGCGCCGGCCGCCATGACGGCTATGCCCATTTCGCAACCGCCGGAGTCACCCGGAGTACCGCAACGTTTGTCGAAGACGTAGACGACGATGCCAACCGCGAGCGCCGCGGCGGGCAGCGCGAAAAATCCGATCAGGGTGCCGATCAGGGCCTTGCCGATCATCTTCCAGCCGGACAGGCGTTTGCGCTTATCGGGGGCGGGTGTCGTCACAGGCCTCGCTCGCGCTTTACGCGATCGATAAACTCGGTCACGTCGGGCGGTAATTTTCTCAGGCCCTGCTGGCCGGCTTGCGACAGGACAGGCCGTAATCTGGAGCCGGCCAGCCATGCCGGTTCGCGGTCAGGCGGAATGATGCGGTCGAACACCATCACGATCAGGATGGCGAGCAGAATGACGCGGACCGCGCCGAGAAAGGCGCCGGCGGCGCGATCGGCCGCGCCGACGCGATGTCCGGTCAATTCACCGACCGCGCCGCGCATCAGCGCCGCGAGCACAAAGCCGATGACGAAAAAGACAACGAAGAAGACGAGCGGCGTTTGCGCCGGCGTCAGCGCCAAACGCTCGTTGATCAGCGGTGTCACATAGGGTGTGGCCGCGACGGCGAGCGGCGCGGCAATGACATAGCCGATGATGGTCGCAAGGCTGCGCATGAATCCGCTGCGCAATCCGGAGATGATGGCGACCGCAAGACAGAGATAGACCGCGCCATCGAACAGGTTGATCGGAAAGTCGGCGTCCATCGAGCGGGTCCATGGCCTGGGAATCGGCGGCGTCAGCGCCGGCCATCGTAAAGCGACGCCACCGCCAAGGCCAGCAGGCGCGCCGCGCCATTCGATGACAGCGCGATGACTGTGCCGGTGCCGTCATCGCGATTGGCGCTGGCGTCCGCCGCAGGCTAAACTCTGAGCGATCAAGAGCGAGGAGACCGCACATGACGTTCACCGTGTCGAGCAACAGTTTCAAGGATGGCGACTATCTGGCAATGACGCATGCCGGGTCGACCGATCACGGCTTCGGTTGCACCGGCGACAACAAGTCGCCGCATCTCAAGTGGTCGCCCGCGCCGGCAGGCACCAAGAGCTTTGCGGTGACCTGCTACGATCCGGATGCCCCGACCGGCTCTGGCTTCTGGCATTGGCTGGTCGTGAACATTCCGCCGGATGTGACCGAGCTTGCGCTTGGCGCCGGCAATGCCGGCGGCGCGCTGCCGACAGGCGCGTTGCAGACGCGTACGGATTACGGCTTTGCCGGATACGGCGGCCCCTGTCCGCCGCAGGGCGATCACCCGCACCGCTATTTGTTCACCGTCCACGCGGTGAACGATACGCTCCCGGTCAAGGAAGATACGCCGGCGGCGCAGATCGGCTTTAACCTGCATTTCAAGACGCTCGCCAAGGCGAGCATCATGGGGCTCTTCAGACGGTAAGCCGCCGCAAAGCGAATGGCTGGGCGCGGTGGACGGCCGGGCCGTGCGGGTCCATGGAACTTTCGGGGAGGCGGCGTATTGTGATGGTGCGCCGACTCACCGTGCGGGCAACGCGCGATGCGAAGGGGGCGCCGCGCTTCCCAAGGAGAGTTCCTGATATGACATTCCGTTCAAGCTTTCGCGCCGCCGTCGTGGCGCTTACCGCGCTTATTGGCCTCGGCATGGCCTCGACTGCCCATGCCGACAGCGGCCGCGTCCACATCAGGATCGTCAAGGCCGGCTTCGTCGTCGGCGGTTCGGGCGGCAGCGGCACGTTGACCTTTCACGGCCGCACGTATCGGCTGGGTATCGGCGGCCTGAGCTACGGCTTCACCTTTGGTGCCTCGGAGACCAATTTCCGGGGTACGGTGACCAACATCCGCCGGGCGTCCGACATCGAAGGCGTTTACGGCCAGGCCGGCGCCGGCGCCGCCGCTGTGAAGGGTGCGCAGGGCGTGGTGTTGACCAACCAGAAAGGCGCCGTGCTGACGCTGAGCGGCGTTCAGACCGGTCTGATCGTCAGCGCCGATCTCAGCGGCCTGGTGCTGTCGCTGCGCTAGAGTTTGGTGCTTGGAGAACCGGGCGGGACGCGTTGGTCTCGCCCGTTTTCTTGTACCGGCTTTCTTGCACTGGCGAATTAGTTGACAATGTCAATTAATTGCCCGAGGCTGTCGCCATGGTGCAGCCGTCCAATGCCAATGTGCTTTCCAAGGATCGATTGAAGGTCGCCGTCGTCGGTCTCGGCGGCATCGGCGGCGCTGCGGCCGGCCTGCTGGCGCGGACCGGCCTTCACGACATGATCGCTTGCGTGCGCAAGCCGCTCGATCGCTTGACCGTCGAGGGTCCCGATGGCGTCTTCGACGTGCCGTTGAAGGCGCTCACCGATCCGGCCGCGGCGAGCCCGGTCGATTGGGTCCTGCTCTGCACCAAGACGCATGAAACCAAATCCGCCGGGCCATGGCTTCGACATTTATGCACGCGGGCGACAACGGTCGCCGCGTTGCAGAATGGCATTGATCACGCCGACCGCATCGCGCCGTACGCCAACGGCGCTACGATCGTGCCTGCGCTGGTCTACTACAACGGCGAGCGGCTGGCGCCGGACCGCGTGCGCTATCGGCCGGTGAGCGCGCATGAACTCATCGTGCCGGATGACGGAGGCGGGCACGCTTTTGCGGCGCTGATGAGCGATACGCCGCTGCACGTTCTGGCGAGTGCGGACTTCGTCACGCTTAAATGGCGCAAGCTGCTGATCAATGTCGCCGCCAATCCGGTGACGGCGCTGACCTTGCAGCGGCAGGCTGTTCTACGCCGGCCAGATGTTCATGCGCTCTGTCTCGACGTGCTCGAGGAAGCAACGAAGGTCGGCCGCGCCGAAGGTGCTCAACTGGCCGACGACGAGCCGCAACGCGTCATGGCGACCCTGATGACCTTCTCGCCGGAGCTCGGCACCTCAATGTATTTCGACCGGCTTGCCGGACGCCCCTTCGAGGTCGAAGCCTTGACCGGCGCGATCGTCGCCGCCGGCAAGCGTCACGGCATTGCCACGCCGCTCAATGGCATGCTGCTCACGCTGCTACGCGCCATCAGCGAAGAGAACGAGAAGCCTTCCCCGTAAACGGATTTACGGCGTGCTCGAGACTTTCAGGATCTCGATCAGCTTGCGATCGCGCCATTTCTGCAGATCCTCAATGCTGCGGGTGCCGGCTTCCTCGGCGACGCCCTCGATGATGAGGTCCTTGACGTCGGCGAGCCGCGGATTGCCGAGATCGTCTATCCAGGTCTGCAGCGCGGGCGCCAGATGCGACATGAAATGTTTCATGCCGCCTACGCCGCCGGCGAGATGGAAGGTCAGATGCGGGCCCATCAGCGCCCAGCGCAGGCCCGGCCCGTAGGCGATCGCCGCGTCGGCGTCAGCCACCGAAACGACGCCATCGGCCACGAGACTCACGGCCTCGCGCCACAGCGCTGCCTGCAGGCGATTGGCGACGTGGCCTTTGACCTCTTTCTTGATGTGGATCGGGTGCTTGCCGATGGAGCGATAGAACTCCATCGCCTTTTGAACCGCGGCCTCCGAGGTCTTCTCGCCGGCAACGACCTCGACCAGCGGAATGAGATGCGGCGGGTTGAACGGATGGCCGATGACGCAGCGCTCGGGATGGGCGCACTTCACCGTGACACGGGTGATCAGCAGACCGGACGAGCTTGAGGCGATGACCACATCTTTCGCGGTCGCCGCGTCGATCTCCTTGAAGGTTTCGATCTTGATGTCTTCGCGTTCGGGCCCGCTTTCCTGCACGAAGTTTGCGCCCTTGCAGGCCTCGGTCGGCGATGAATGGAATGAGAAGTTATCCTGGCTGGCGCCGGGCACGACCCAGCCGAGCGTCTGGAGCGTCGGCCAGGCATTGGCGATGAAGCGCCGAGCGAAGGCTTCACCTTGGGGGGAGGGGTCGCTGGCGCGCACGTCGTAGCCTTGCGCGAGAAAAATAGCGGCCCAGCTTGCGCCAATCGTCCCGGCACCAATTACGGCAACACTCTTCGACATAGACGTATTCTCCCGGTCAATGAAAAATGAAAGCTCAGATTGCGCGATAGCCGCCATCGGCCATGACGATGGAGCCGGTGACGTAAGACGACATATCGGAGGCGAGAAACACCGCGGGGCCGACAATGTCTTCCGGCTTGCCGGCGCGGGCGAGCGGCGTGTGATCGAGGAAGACTTGCACCAGTTCGGGTTTGGTTGCGCGCACCTGCGCGTTGATCGGCGTCTCGATCAGGCCGGGACCGATGGCATTGACGCGCACGCCGTCGCCGCCAAGCTCGGCGGCAAGCGCACGCGTGAAGCCGAGGACGCCGTGCTTCGATGTCGTATAGGCAGCCGAATTCGGCGTGCGCACATGCACGAAGGACTGGATCGAGCCGATATTGACGATGCGACCCTTGTTGGCGCGCAGCGCCGGCAGGAAGGCCTGCGTGACATTGAGCATGCCGTTGAGGTTCACGGCCATGATGTCCTGCCAGTCCTTGAAGAAGACATCGGCGTCACCGGACACCGGATTGCGCCGGTTGATGCCGGCATTGTTGACGAGAACCGACACCGGGCCGATCTTGCCGGCGATCTGCTGCGCCATGGACATGCAGGCGGCGCGGTCCGTTACATCGAGCGCAAAGGCCTGCGCCTTGTTGCCATCGGCCTTGATCGACGCCGCGGTCTTGTCCGCCGCCGCGCCATTGATGTCGAGTACGGCGACGGTCGCGCCTTCGCGCGCATAACCCCTGGCGATCGCCTCGCCGATACCGGAGCCCGCACCGGTGACCACGGCAATATGATTCTGTAGCAAGCCCGGCATTCCACTTCCTCCCTGTTTCTCGTTGCGCGGGAGGATAGCGCGGCGGATGGCGTAACGGCTACTGGTGCTGGACGATAACCCTGGTGCCCACCGGCACGCGGGCGTAGAGGTCCTGGACGTCCTCGTTCACCAGCCGGAAGCAGCCCGACGACACCGCCTGGCCGATGGTCTCCGGCGCATTGGTGCCGTGGATGCGATAAACCGTGGTGCCGATATAGAGCGCGGCGGCGCCCATCGGATTGCCCGGACCGCCGGCCATGAAGCGCGGCAAATAGGGCTGGCGCACGATCATCTCCGGCGGTGGCGTCCAATCCGGCCATTCCGCCTTGCGCGAGATCTTGTGCACGCCGCCCCACTGGAAGCCGTCACGGCCCACGCCAATGCCGTAACGCAGCGCGCGTTGACTATCGATGATGAGATAAAGATAGCGATCCGCCGTGTTGACGATGATCGTGCCGGACGGATAGTCGCTGCGATAGAGGACCGGGGTGCGTCGCAGTTCCGGCGCCAGATCGATATCGCGCGCGGTGTGATCGACGCCCGGATCGGGCTCTTGCATGGTCACGGGGTAGGTGCGGCCGAAAGACTGCTGCGCCCGGGCGGGCAGGGCAAGCGCGGCCACCAGCGCCAACGCCGTCAGGACCGTAAATTTGTCTGCAAATTTGCGAAGCATGGAAGTCTCCCGGCAGACCGTCTGGTGAAGTATAATTATAGCATAGGCTGCCGTGGACAAGACTGTGATGCCGAGCACATCCGTTCGTGCCGCATTGGCGCTAGCAAGCCGGCCGACGTATAAGGCAAGCGCGGCGGTCCGTTCGGACCGGCGCAACATCAGGGGTGGCGACTCCCATGCGTATTTTCAAGATTGTCCTGTTTTGCGCGTTCGGCGCGCTAGCCGGAGGAGCGCTGGCGCAAATCGCAGCGGACATGAAGCTCGAAGACGCCGGCTTCGTCATGCGCCGGGCGGACACGGCCGAAAAGCTCGTGCACATCAAGCGGGTGCCGCCGCGCCGCTTCGTCGCGCGCACCAAGAACGGCAAGCGCTATTACCTCTATGCCGATCCCGAGCTTTGCCAGTGCGTGTTCGTCGGCAACGCGGTTGCGTTCGAGGCCTACCGCGACATGCGCAAGCGCCTGCCGCAACCCGATACGGTGCCGGGTTCGGGCGTCACGCCGCAGGTCGATCTGGTCGAGGACATGGATGGCGACCTGTCCAACATGATCGACGACGGCAATATTCTCGACTGGAGTTTCTGACGCGAGGCGGGCGGCTGCTCGCCTTTACTTGCCCAGTTTGTCGCGCTCGGCGACGAGCTTGTCGAGTTCGTCCTGCTGCTCCGCGATGCGGTCGGCCGCACGCTCTTCGTCCGCCGCGCCGGAGAAGGCGGCGGCCTGCTCGGTGAGCTGGCGGATATTGTCGCGCAGGATCGCGATCCGGTCGTTGAGTTCATCGCGGGACAAAGTGGATTCGTTGGCCATCGGCAATCTCCGTTTTCGCCTCGCTTATAGATCGAGCGGGCGATGTTTGCCACGGGGGCGCCGGCCTGTCACTCCGGGAGGGCCCTTAGGACGCCACCTTGCCACCTTGGCCGTCCCCCGATAAGGACAAATCCCCGGGGGGAAACGAGTATGCGTGATCGGGTTATCATTGCCGGTGGCGGTATCGGTGGGCTGGCGACGGCCCTGACGATGCACCAGATCGGCGTTCCATGCGTGGTTTACGAAGCCGTGCGCGAGATGCGGCCGCTGGGCGTGGGCATCAACATGCAGCCCAACGCCGTGCGCGAGCTTTACGACCTCGGCTTCGCGCAGGCCGATCTCGACCGCGTCGGCCTTGCGGCGCAGGAATGGGCGCTGGTCGGCCTCAACGGCAACGACATCTACTCCGAACCGCGCGGGCTCGCCGCCGGCTACCACTGGCCGCAATATGCCGTGCATCGCGGCCGCTTCCACATGATGCTGTACGACGCGGTGGTGGCGCGGCTGGGGCGCGACGCGGTGAAGCTCGGCAGCCGCGTCAGCGGCTATCGCAAGACCGCCCATGGCGTCACCGCATCGATCGAACACGCCGACGGCACGGCCTCGCACGACGACGGTGCGCTGCTGATCGGCGCCGACGGCATTCACTCCGCGATCCGCGCACAGATGCATCCGGGCCAGCCGCCGATCCATTGGGGCGGCGCCGTGATGTGGCGCGGCACCACCTGGGGAAAGCCGATCCGCACCGGCGCCTCCTTCGTCGGGCTCGGCACGCATCGCCAGCGCGTCGTGTTCTATCCGATCTCGCAGCCCGATCCCGCGACCGGTTTGTCGATGATCAACTGGATCGCCGAAGTCACGCTCGACAACAGCGAAGGCTGGAAGCAGAGCGGCTGGTTCCGCCAGGTCGAGACCGCCGAGTTCGCGCATCATTTCGACGGCTGGGTGTGGGACTGGCTCGATGTGCCGGCGATGATCCGCGGCGCCGACAATGCGTTTGAAAATCCGATGATCGATCGCGATCCGGTATCGACATGGCAGGACGGCCCGGTGGCGCTCATCGGCGATGCCGCCCATGCGATGTATCCGACCGGCTCCAACGGCGGCAGCCAGGCGATCATCGACGCGCGCACTCTGGGCGCCTGCATGGCCGAACACGGCGCGGCGCCGGCTGCGCTCACCGCTTACGACACGGCGTTGTGCGGGCCGATCTCGCAGCTCATTTTGCGCAATCGCGGCGCCGGGCCCTTCGGCCTGCTCAATCTGGTGGACGAGCGCTGCGGCGGCACGTTCGACAATATCGACGATGTGATTGCGCCGCAGGAGCGCGCCGACTTCATGGCCGGCTACAAGGCCGCCGCCGGCTTCGCCATCGAGAAGCTCAATGCCGCGCCGCCGACGATTGCCAAGGGCGCGATGGCGCGGAGCAAAGCCGAGGTCTGACGCCGACCGTCTGGGAACTTTCGTCGCCGATCGGCCGTTAACCCGCACCGATGGCGAGGAAAGAGGGCGGGCGATGGGCATCGAAGGCGGCATTCTGGGCCTCCTCATTCTGGTGGCCGATATCTGGGCCATTCTGCAAATCCTGAAGAGCGGGCAGAGCAACGGCCCCAAACTGTTCTGGATCCTGCTGATCCTGTTGCTGCCGGTGGTCGGTCTGTTGATCTGGCTTTTGGCCGGACGGCGATAGACGCGGCCCAATCCACGCCTTGTCCGGCGGCGCGCGGCGCGGCAATCTCGCCTTTCCTTTCGACGGTCACGAGGATTGCTGCGCATGTCATACGCCCTGGCGCTCGCCGCTTTGGCTTTCGCGAATTTGCTGGGCATCATCAGTCCGGGGCCGGCCTTTCTGATGGTGAGCCGCGCCGCGGCGGGACGCAGCCTCAGCGTCGGCGTCGGGCTCGGCGCCGGCGTGGCGATCGCAGCGACATTCTGGGCGGCGGCGGCGTGCTTCGGAATCGCGCTGCTGATGACGCAATTCACCACGTTGTACGGCGCGATCCAGTTCGCCGGCGGCGCGTATCTGATCTGGCTCGGGTTCAGTGCGTGGCGGCACAGCCGCGCCGCGCAAGCGGCGCCGGCCGCCGCGTCACAGCAACCAACGACACGCGATGGCGTCGGCCGCGCGGTGCTGGTCGGCGCCTGGCTCAGCCTCGGCAATCCGAAGATCATCATCTTCTTCACCAGCATCTTCGTCGCGCTCCTGCCGCATGATGCGCCGTTATGGGTGCGGTTTGCCGCGGTGGCGATCGTCGGCGTGCAGGAGATCTCCTGGTACACCATCGTTGCCTTCGTGTTCTCGCGGCCGCGCGTGCAGGCGGCCTATGCCCGCGCCGGCAAATGGATCGAACGCGCGCTCGGCACGGTGTTGATCGGCCTCGGCGCGCGGATCATCGCGACGGTGAGGCTGTAAAGCGGACGTGCGTCATCGCCCGTGTTGTTTGCGGCCCCGGGCGAGCCGTCGTCCAAATCCGCCTTCCTTCATCGCCCTCATAAAACGAGGGCGCGCGGAACGCCGGGGCCACAACAGCCCCGCAGCTCTGTGCACGATGGTTTTGGTAATAGTGCACAGACGTCGTCACCACGAGATTGCCCGTTCCCCGGCGTCCCGCACGCGA
>JBAZSM010000072.1:0-20503 GCA_041662425.1 Pseudolabrys sp. | reverse complement strand
GTCATCCAGACCTATCTGATGAATCGCCAGGTGCTCAGCATTCCGGTTTCGCTCACCGATTTTGCCAAGGCCTATGACGGCCCGGCGACCGATCCGAAGGTGGTTGAAGAGCAACAGCGCAAGCTGCAGGAAGAGATGCAGAAGAAGGCCGACGAAGCGCGCAAGAAGCTCGAAGCGCAGCAACCGGCCGCCGCGGCCACGCCGCCGGCGAAGAAGTAAGCCACACAGCGCGGACGACGAATGAGAAAAGGCGCGGCTCAGGCCGCGCCTTTTTATTTTATTTTATTGTGTCGTTCGTTGTGTCCGATGATGCCGAAGCCGCGAGCGTATCGCGCCTCTCAGTTCAGCATGTTGTCGAGCGGCGTGTAGTTCCCGCTCTCATCCCACTCGAACACTTCCTCGACCTGCGGATGGCGGATCGGAGCGCCAGACGTATCCGGCAACAGGTTCTGTTCCGAAACGTAAGCGATGTACTCGGTCTCGGCGTTTTCGGCGAACAGGTGATAGAACGGCTGGTCCTTGCGCGGCCGTGAATCGGCGGGAATCGACTCCCACCATTCCTCAGTGTTGCTGAATTCCGGATCGATGTCGAAAATCACGCCACGGAACGGGAACACACGGTGCTTCACCACCTGGCCGATCTTGAATTTGGCGGTATGCATCTTGCCCATAGCGACGAGTTAGTGCTTCGCGCCGCGCTTGGCTAGCCCCTAAATCGGCGGCTGCGCCGCCTCAGAGGCCGTATTTGGCGGCCATTTCGGGATCTTTGGCCGCGACGAGTTTCGCAAGATCGATCAGCACCTTGGCCTGCTTCCAGGTGGCGTCGTCCTGCATCTTGCCGTCGATCATCACGGCGCCGGCGCCGTCCGGCATGGCCTCGACGATCTTCTTGGCGAAGGCGACCTCGGCCGGGTCGGGTGAGAACACCGTCTTGGCGATGGCGATCTGGGTTGGATGCAGCGACCAGGCGCCGAGGCATCCCATGAGGAAGGCGTTGCGGAACTGCGACTCGCAAGCCGCCAGATCGGAGAAGTCGCCGAACGGGCCGTAGAACGGCTTGATACCGGCGGCGGCGCAGGCATCGACCATGCGGCCGACCGTGTAGTGCCACAGGTCCTGCTGGAAGGCTGGGCGCGCGCCATCACCGGCCGCGTCGGCCAGCACCTTGTATTCGGGATGGCCTCCGCCGACGCGGGTGGTTTTCATGGCGCGCGAGGCGGCGAGATCGGCCGGGCCGAGGCTCATGCCGTGCATGCGCGGCGAGGCCGACGCGATGGCCTCGACATTGTTGACGCCCTGCGCGGTTTCCAGAATGGCGTGGATCAGGATCGGCTTTGCGATCTTATGACGCGCTTCGAGCTGGGCCAGCAGCTGGTCGAGGTAATGAATGTCCCAGGGGCCATCGACCTTGGGCAGCATGATGACGTCGAGTTTGTCACCGATGGCGCCGACGATCTCGACGACGTCGTCCAGGGCCCAGGGCGAGTTGAGCGCATTGATTCGCGTCCACAGCCCGGTCGGACCGAAGTCGACCGTCTTGCCCATCTCGATGAATCCCTTGCGGGCAGCCTCCTTGGCCTCGACCGGAATGGCGTCTTCCAGATTGCCCAGCACCACGTCGACCTGTTTGGCCAGATCCGGCACCTTGGCCCGCATCTTTTCCATGTGGGGCGGCACGAAATGGATCATGCGCTCGAGCCGGACCGGCAATTCGCGCATTGGCGTCGGCGCGCCGATGGCCAAAGGCTGGAAAAACTGGCGGGGTAATTTCACGGCGGGAAGACCTTTCAAAACGTACGGCTGGCGTTTAGAGCAATGCAAAGGCCGCGCCAAATTGGGTCTAATCAGGGTCCAGTCGGGCGCCGCCGGAGCCGGAAATGATCGAAGTCCTCAATCTCGCGCTGCCGTTCTTCGGCCTCATCATCATCGGTTTTGCCTGCGGCAAGATCAAGCAGATCCCCGATACCGCACTCGGCTGGATGAATTTTTTCATCGTCTACGTGTCGCTGCCGGCGCTGTTCTATCGTATCCTGGCGCAGACGCCGCTGGAGCAGTTGGCGCAGGTCGATTTCATCATTGCGACGACGCTCTCGACCTTCTGGGTTTTCGCGGTGGCTTTCGCCATCGGCATCTTTTCCAATAAGGGACGCATCGATCAGGCGACCATCGCCGGGCTTGCCGGCGGCTACGGCAATATCGGCTATATGGGGCCCGGTCTGGCGCTCGCCACGCTTGGTCCGACCGCCGCGGTGCCGGTGGCGCTGATCTTCTGCTTCGACACGCTGCTGTTGTTCTCGCTGGTGCCGTTCATGATGGCGATCGCCAGCCCGCAGAAGAAAAGCGTCGCTTCGGTCGCGCTCGAAGTCGGCAAGCGTATCGGTACTAATCCGCTGGTGATTGCGAGCGCGCTCGGCATCGGTTCGGCCGCGATCCACTTCACGCCGCCGCTGGCGATCGAGCGCCTGATGCAGTTCCTGCAGAACGCCTCCGCGCCGTGCGCGCTGTTCACGCTCGGCGTCACGGTGGCGTTGCGGCCCCTGAAGAGCATCCCGTGGGAGATGCCGGCTCTGACCGCGGTGAAGCTTGTGGTGCATCCGATCGTGGTGTTTCTGCTGCTCTCGTTATTCGGGCCGTTCCAGCAGATGTGGGTCGATACCGCGGTGTTGATGGCGGCGCTGCCGCCGGCGCTCAACGTGTTCGTGTTCGCACGGCAATATGACACCTGGGTTGAGCAGGCGTCGACCGCGGTGCTGGTCGGCACGGTCGTCTCGGTGCTGACGCTCACGTCGGTGATGTGGATGGTGAAAACCGGTACGCTGCCGCATCTGTTATTTAGGTAGGACCTGATGCAGCCGCTGAAGGGCCTGCTCGTTCTCGACTTCACCACCTTGCTGCCGGGGCCGCTGGCGGCCTTGATGCTGGCGGAAGCGGGCGCCGAGGTTATCAAGATCGAGCGCCCGGGCGGCGAGGATATGCGGCGCTTTCCGCCGATCGTGAACGGCGAAAGCGCGGTCTACGCCATGCTCAATCGTGGCAAGCAAGTCTTGACGCTCGACCTCAAGAACGCAGCGGACCGCGAACAACTCAAGCCGCTGATTGCGCGCGCCGACATCGTCATCGAGCAGTTCCGCCCCGGCGTCATGGCGCGGCTCGGCCTGGGTTATGACGACCTGCGGGCGATCAATCCCAAGCTGATCTATTGCGCGATTTCCGGCTACGGCCAGAGCGGGCCGCGCGCCAGCGAAGCGGGCCACGACATCAATTATATCGGCCACACGGGCCTGCTCGATCTTCAACCCGGAACGGCGTCCGCGCCGGTGCTGCCGCCGGCGCAGATCGCCGATATCGCGGGCGGCAGCTTTCCAGCGGTGATCAATATCCTGTTGGCGTTGCGCGCGCGCGATCAGGGCGGCGAGGGCGCTTTCATCGACATCGCCATGACGGACGCCATGTTCACATTCGGCTGGTACGCGCTGGCGCTCGGTGTCGCGGGCGGGCGTTTCCCGAAGCCGGGCGATTTACCGCTGGTCGGTTCGTCGCCGCGTTATCAGCTCTATCCGGCGCGCGATGGCAAGTTCGTTGCCTGCGGCGCGCTGGAACAGAAATTCTGGGGGACGTTCTGCGCGGCGATAGAACTTGCACCGGAATTCATTGACGACCAGCGCGATCCGCGGGCCACGCGCGAGGCCATCGCCAAATTGATTGCCGCGCGCACCAGCCATGAGTGGCGGCCGGTCTTCGCAAACGCCGATTGCTGCGTCACCATCGTCGCGCCGCTCGAGGAAGCGTTGCGCGATCCGCATTTCGTCGAGCGCGGCCTGTTCGCGCATCGGCTCAAACTGGGCGGCGGCGAAGAGATGTCCGCCCTGCCGGTGCCGATTGATCCGGCCTTTCGTAAACGCGGCTAAAGCGCCTCGTCCCGCATCAGCGTCGGACGGCTGGCGCGCGGCGCGATGCCTTCGCGCATCACGGCGCGGCGCAACGGTCCAATGCGATCCAGCGCATAAAGCCCGAGCCCGCGCAGGCCCTGCAACGGCAGGAAGTCGCTCAGCAGGGCGCGATTGGCGATATCGATGACGAAACCGCGGCTGGTGACGTCGCCGCGTCGGCTGCGGTCATAGGCCGCAAGCACGTCGTCGCCGCCGATATCGCGGCGGTCTTGCCGGGCGTCCGCTGCGAGTTTGCCAATGGTCGCAGCGTCGCGCAGGCCGAGGTTCAGGCCCTGCGCGCCGATGGGAGGGATGACATGGCCGGCTTCGCCGACCAGGGCGATCCGGTTAGCGCCGAAGCGCCGTGCGGTTTGCGCGCTCAACGGAAACAGGCCGCGGCCTGGTTCGAGTGTCATCTTGCCAAGGATCGAATGCGCGGCGCGTTCGATTTCGGGCGCCAGTTCTTCATCTGACAGTGCGGCAATGTCGTCGGCGCGGCGTGGATCGAGCACCCAGACGAGACTGGAGCGCTGTCCCGGCAGCGGCACCAATGTGAACGGGCCGTGCGGCGTGTGAAATTCGGTCGACGTGTCGCGATGCGGCCGGGAATGTTTCAGACAAACCGTCAGCGCCACCTGCGGGTAACGTCGCTCATCGACGTCAATGCCGGCCGCGTCGCGGCTGAGCGAGTTGCGGCCATCCGCGCCGACAACGAGAGGCGCGGTGAGATGCTCGCCGCTCTTGAGACTCACCGCGACGGCATCGACGCCGGGCTCGACCGAAACCACCTCGTCGTCGATCAGACGCAAGGCCGGCAGAGCGCGGGCGCGCTGTTCGAGCGCGTCGACCAGCAGCCGGTTTTCGATGTTGTAGCCGAAGGCTTCTAGCTCGATCTCATGGGCCTCGAACTTCACCTCGGGCGCGCGCCATAGCCGGCCGGTGTCGTCGACAATGCGCATGGTCACCAGTGGTGTCGCGTGATCGACGCACAGCGCCCAGACGCCGAGATCGTCCAGCACAGTGATGGAACTCGCGAGCAGGGCGGTGGTGCGGTTGTCGGCGCGCGACGGGCGCTTGCCGGCGAGCACGGTCTTAAGGCCACCCTCGGCAAGCGCTATTGCGGCGGTGAGCCCGGCCGGCCCGCCGCCGACTACCAGCGCGTCACAGCTTTCGGCGTCCAATTTGTCCGGCATCAAGGCGTTCTCCACGATCACCTGCGAAATAGCACGGGGGTGGGGCTGAAACCATGCGGAATTCCCCGGATTTCACTAGCCGCGCCAATGCGCTATCTAAGGGCCCGATGACAGAAATATCCCGCCACCGCCTCGACCATCTGTCGCCCGCCGCGAGCCGGCTGGGCGCGGCCTTCGCGCGGCCGAAGGTGCTGGCGATCCTGTGTATCGTGGTGCTCACCGCGCTCGGCTGGCTCTATCTCGGCCTGCTGGTCGGCGAAATGGGCGGCCCGGGCGCGGACTTCGGGCCCGGCATGGGCGTGCTCGATCTCGTCCCGCGCGTCTGGGCGGCGTTGTGCAGCCCGACCTTCGGCGTCTCGCTGATGCCGGGTGGCGAGTGGGGCATCACCGGATTTGTCCTCATCGCGCTGATGTGGGGCGCGATGACGCTGGCCATGATGCTGCCGAGCGCCGCGCCGATGATCTTGACCTATGCCGAGATCGCCGACACCGCGGCCCGGAACGGCCAGCGCGTCGTGTCGCCGTTCGTGCTCACCGCGGGCTATGCCGCGATCTGGTTCGGCTTTGCCGCGACCGCGACCGTCGCGCAATTCGGGCTGACGCGCGCCGCCGTGCTCAATCCGAGCATGGCGTCGGCGAGCGGGCTGTTCTCCGGCGCAGTGTTCATCGTTGCCGGGCTCTATCAGTTCTCGGCGCTCAAGCACGCCTGCCTGCGGCAATGCCGCGCGCCGTTTCCATTCTTCTTTTCCAACTGGCAGACCACACCGCGCGGTGTCTTCCGTCTCGGCGTCAAGCAGGGGCTGTTCTGCCTGGGCTGCTGCTGGGCGATGATGCTGGTGATGTTTGCCGTCGGCATCATGAACGTGGTCTGGATGGCGGCGCTCGGTGTGCTGATGACGATCGAGAAGATGACGGTGACCAACCGGCTGACTTATGCCATTGGCGCCTTTGCCATCGCGGCGGGGCTCGCCTTGATCGCTGGCTCCGTCATCGCGCATTGGCCTGCCGCGGCCATTTGAGCTAACAATCCAGACAAAGCATGCAAAAGAAAGCCCGGGAGTGAAGACGTGACCGAAGCCTGGACCCTCAAAGGCGAAATGACCCTGTCGTGCAGCTGCACGGTGTTCTGTCCCTGCGTGCTGTCGCTCGGCGATCATCCGCCGACCGAAGACCGCTGCCAGACCTGGGCCGGCGTGCGCATCGACAGTGGCAATTTCGATAATGTCGATCTGTCGGGCATCAATGTGGGCCTGATGATGGATCTGCCCGGCATCATGTCGCGCGGCAACTGGACCGCCGCGCTGTTCGTCGACGACAAGGCGCCGATCCAGGCGGTGAAGGGGCTGACGCGGATTTTCACCGGCCGCGTCGGCGGCACCACGCATCTGCTTTCGATTCTGGTCGGCCAGTTCCTCGGCGTGCACCAGACGCCGATTTCCTACGAAACCGAAGGCCAGACGCGTCGCATCCGCATCGAACGCTACGTCGACGGCGCGATCACGCCGGTACGCGGCACCGACCGCGACAATAACGTGGTCATCCGCAATTCCGAATACTGGATCGGTCCCGACGTGATTGTGGCCAAGTCCGACAAGTCGCGTTTCCGCGGCTTTGGCCGCAACTGGAATCTGACCGGCCGTTCGGCCGAAATCGTCAAGCTCGATTGGGGCAATCAGTAGCGCGCATGGTTGGCATGTGATGGACCCAAGGCGCATCGGCGCTTTCTCGATCCACGTGCTGACCGCGAGCGGGGCGGCGCTCGGACTCATCGCCTTGATCCTGGCGACCGGCGGCCACTGGACAGCGATGTTCGCAACCCTTGGCCTCGCGCTCGTCGTCGATGGCGTTGATGGGCCGCTGGCCCGCGCCTTCGGCGTCAAGGATGAACTGCCGCGCTGGGACGGCGCGGCGCTGGATTTCGTCGTTGATTTCGTCACCTATGTTTTCGTGCCGGCCTACGCGATTGCGGCCAGCGGCTATCTGCCGGCCGGCCTTGGCGTGCCGGTGGCGATTCTGGTCGTCGTCACCGGCGCGCTCTATTTTGCCGACCGCAACATGAAAACTGGCGACAATTACTTCCTCGGCTTTCCAGCCGTATGGAACGTCGTTGCCTTCTATCTCTATGTGCTGGCGCCGCCGCCCTGGATCGCGGCGGTGGCGATAGTCGTCCTGGCGGCGCTCACATTCGTGCCCATCCGTTTCGTGCATCCGCTGCGGGTTCGCCATTTGCGCTGGCTCAATATTGGCTTGATGGCAGCGTGGGCGGCGCTCGCTTTCGTGACACTGCTCGCCAATCTCGAGCCGGGGCCCTATGTCGTCGGCGGCCTGTCGGCGATCGCGCTTTACTTCCTGGCCGCGGGTTTGTTACGCCGGGTCGGCTGAAACGAAAAACAACTCCGGGGGAGTGACGCTCATGCCGAGACCCGTGCTTCTTGTCGCTGGCGGCAGCCGCGGCATTGGCGCCGCCATCGCCAAAATGGCGGGAGCGTCCGGCTACGACGTGGCGGTGAATTACAACAGCAATTCAAACGCGGCAGCCGGCGTGGTCGCTGCGGTGAAGGCGGCGGGCGGCAACGCCGTCGCCATCCAGGGCGACATGGGCCGCGAGGCCGATATCGAGCGCGTCTTCGCCGAGGCCGACAAGCTCGGACCCATCACTCACTTCGTGCATTCGTCCGGCGTCATCGGCCCGATGTCGCGGCTCGACGAGGCCGACACCGCGACGATCAAGACGGCGCTCGACGTCGATACCTTCGGCGCGCTTCTGTGCCTGCGCGCCGCGATCCGCCGCATGTCGACGAGGCATGGCGGCAAAGGCGGTTCGATCGTCATGATCTCGTCGATGGCCGCGATCATCGGCGGCGCCAATGAATGCGTCTGGTACGCCGCGGCCAAGGGTGCAATCGATTCCACCGTCATCGGCATTGCCCGCGAAGTGGCGCGCGAGGGCATCCGCGTCAACGGCGTCAGCCCCGGCATGATCGATACCGACATCCAGCCGCCGGGCCGCGTCGAGCGCATCACGCCGTCGATCCCGAACGGCCGCGTCGGCTCGCCGGACGAGGTGGCCGATGGCGTCATGTTTCTGCTGTCGGACAAGGCGTCCTACATCACCGGCTCGAACCTGCGCATCTCCGGCGGGCGCTGAACACGAAGACGCGAGCAAGGCGGCTATAACTTGCGCTCAAGCCGGCGCTGCCTATGATCGCCGCCGAAACGTCCACAACAAGCCTGATCCAATTCAAGGGGTGAAACATGGTTGCGGCAGTGCGTGTCCACAAAGTCGGCGGGCCCGAGGTTCTGACCTACGATGATATCGAGGTCCCGGCGCCGGGGCAGGGCCAGATCAAGATCAAGCAGCATGCCTGCGGCGTGAATTTCATCGACAGCTATTTCCGCAGTGGCCTTTATCCCTCGCCGGTCGGCATGCCGTTCGTATCGGGCAATGAGGGCGCCGGCGAAGTCATCGCCGTTGGTCCCGGCGTCACCGATTTCAAGATCGGCGACCGCGTTGCCTATGTGGTCGGCCTCGGCGGCTACGCAGCGGAACGCCTGCTGCCGGCCGAACGCACGGTGAAGATGCCGGACAACATCTCCTTTGAGCAGGCCGCCGCCATGATGCTCAAGGGCATGACGGCGGAATATCTGCTCCACCGCACCTTCAAGGTGACCAAGGACTCAACCATCCTGGTGCACGCCGCCGCCGGCGGCGTCGGCCTCATTCTTTGCCAGTGGGCCAATCATATCGGCGCCACCGTCATCGGCACCGTCGGCTCGAAGGACAAGGCGGCGCTCGCCAAGGCCAATGGCGCGAACCATACCATCCTCTATCGCGAGGAAGACTTCGCCGCCAAGGTCAAGGAGATCACCGGCGGCAAGCTCTGCGACGTGGTCTATGACGGCATCGGCGCCGACACCTTCCCGAAGTCGCTCGACTGCATCCGTCCCCTCGGCATGTTCGTGTCGTTCGGCTCGGCGTCGGGCCCGATCAAGGCCTTCGACATCAACATCCTGCAGCAGAAGGGCTCGCTGTTCGCCACCCGGCCGACGCTGAATACCTATGCCGCCAAGCGCGAGGACCTCCTTGCGATCGCGGACAACCTGTTCAAGGTGGTCGGGTCCGGCGCGGTGAAAATCCCGCCCAGTCACAAATACGCGCTCAAGGACGCCAAGCAGGCCCAGATGGACCTCGAGGGTCGCAAGACCACGGGATCGATTGTTCTGATCCCATAGGACGGCTCGGGACGGACTTGTCCCGGTCGGCCCCTTTCGCTACCCAAGGTGTGCAAGCCAGACTCGACGGCCGGGGCGTTCCCGGTCGACGCAGTAAGCGGCGGCGAGCGAATGGCGAGGGGCGAGACGCGCCTGCATGACTGCACCTGATAAAGTGGCGCTCGGCGAGCGCGCCGACCTGATGATCCGGACGCTGGCCTCGATCTCGGCCGAGCCGAACCGGCTGGTCCGCACATTCCTGTCGCCCGAGCACCGCGCCGCCGCCGACCTCATCGCCAAGTGGATGCGGGCCGCCAAACTCGACGTCTCCGAAGACGCCCTCGGCACCGTGCGCGGCTACTGGCCGGGCACAAGCGAGCGACGTCTGCTGATCGGCTCCCATATCGACACCGTGATCGAATCCGGCATGTTCGACGGACCGTTCGGCGTCATCGCCGGCATCCTTGCGGCTGAGCATTTTGCCGCCGCCGGCCGCAAGCTGGCTTTCGGCATCGATGTGCTGGCCTTCGGCGACGAAGAAGGCGTGCGCTTTCCGGTGACGTTGTCGTCGTCATTGGCCGCCGCCGGACACTTCGACGTCGAGCGCCTGCAGGCGGTCGATTCTGAAGGCACCACCTTGCGCGAGGCCATCACGGCCTACGGCAAAAAGATCGCCAACATTCCCGCCGCCGCCTATTCCTGCGATGTCGCCGCCGCTTACGTCGAGCTGCATATCGAGCAGGGCCCGGTGCTGCAGTATCGCAACCAGCCGCTCGGCGTCGTCACGGCGATTGCCGGGCAGACCTACATCAACGTCGAATTCCTCGGCGAGGCCGGTCATGCCGGCACGGTGCCGATGATGCTGCGGCGCGACGCGCTGGCGGGCGCCGCCGAGTCCATTCTCGTGGCCGAACGGCTGGCGCGCGATACCAAGGGCGAGGTGGTGGCGACCGTCGGCCACCTGCGTATTCCAAGCGCGGCGTCCAACGTCATCCCCGGCAATGTCGCGATGATCGTCGATATCCGTTCCGGCTCGGATGAAGCGCGCCGCACATTCGTCGAGACCTTCAAGGCGGAGGTGAGGGCTTTGGCCGAACGCCGCCATCTCGGCATCCTGATGACAGATACCCGCAACGTGCCGACAACGCCGTGCGATCCGGCGCTTCAGGATGGCATCGCCAATGCCATCCGCGCCATCGGCGGCGATCCGGTCAAGCTCGCCTCCGGCGCTGGCCACGATGGCACGGCGATGGCCAAGCTCTGTCCGATCGCGATGATGTTCGTGCGCTGCCGCGACGGCATCAGCCACAACCCGGCCGAATATGCCAGCGCGGCCGACATGGGATTGGCAATCGCGGCGCTGATTCACTTCATCGAGAACGTGAAGCTTTAGCAGCGCCGCGACGTAACTCCCAAATGCGTCGTCTACCGATAGATGTAGGTCACGCGACGCGACGTCGGCTCGACCAGAACCGGCACGCCATTCACATAGGCATAGTTGTAATCATAGTTCGGCACCGGCGTCAGCACGACGTCCTGCGGCAGTCCTGCGCCTTCGACCACCTCACCGTTGAGATAGACCGGCGTGACCGGATGCTGCACGACATAGGTCTGCACCGTGGCCGGCGGCGGCGCGATCGAGAGCGGCGCGGCATCGGCCACCGGCGCGACAAAGTCGCCGTTGATCGCTGGGGGTGCACCCGCGGTGCCGACCGTTGCCGCAGGCGCGCTGTACTGGATCACCGGGACGCCACGGAGCTGATTGACCGCCACGACCTGCGTACCGGGACCGGCCATCATGTACTGCGAATAGGCCCAGCCCTGCTTGCCGTTGAACGTGACCTGACACCAGAGGCTGCCTTCGATGCAGCCGGTTACGGTCGCTTGGCCTTTGGTCGGGATGGCGCCGATCACTGGGAACTGCGGTCCCGGCCCGGAACGGATATTCAGGGAAGTCGTCGCGGTGGCAAGGGTGACGGCCGAGGCGGGCAGCGACATAGCCGCTGACGCCGAGAGGGCGGCCAGAAAAATCGCGGTTCCACGCTGCATGACGTGACACTCCTTTATTGATGGAGTGTCTATAACGCGCCGGATGGTCGCGGCGTTCCGTTGGAACCGGCGTGCCCTGTTCAGGACGGACGCGAGACCCGCACGATGGTGACGCTGCAGGGAGCTTCGGTCGCCACCTTGGCCGAAACGCTGCCGAGCACGCGGCGCCGGAACGAGTCCTGACGCGCGCCGATCAGGACATGATCGACGCTATTGGCGCCGACGAAGTCGAGAATCGCCGCTGCCGGATCCGATGCTTCCAGCACATGCGCGGTGAGGCGGCGCTCGTCGAGCTTGAGCGGCGCGGCCCAGGCCTTGAGGCGCACCAGCCGGTCGATCTTCTTGTTATGACCTTGGGCATCGAGTGTGGTGTCGAGCGCGATCGTGTTGGACTTCAGGATATTCAGGCAGGCGAGCCGCGCCTGTGGCAGTGTCGCCAGCATCCGCGCGGTGACTTCGAGCAGCGCCGCATTGATCGGCGCGGCGTCTTCGCCGACATCGACCGCCACCGCGACGATCGGCGCCGAGGATAGCTGCGCCGCCAGCGGCGTTCGGCGCGACGCGGTGAGGTCGGTGTTGAAACGCCGGCGCATCACGGTGGTGAAAGGGTCGCGCGTCAGTTTCTCCGACCGGGCGGTCAGTTTCACATCCGCGGGATGGCTGAGATCGAACGCCAGTTGCGTCGCCGTCGGATGCCGGCGGCCTGGCTCGGTCTCCAGACAGCGCAGCACGATTTCCTGCAGCCAGGGCGGATAATCGGGGCGCAGCGCGCGCGGTGGCATGGGATCGCGCCATAGCCGCCGGCGCATGCCGCGCATGGTCTCGCTTTCGCCGAACGGACGCTCGCCGGTCGAGAAGAAATACAATAGCACGCCGAGCGCAAACAGGTCGCTGCGTGGGTCGTTGCGAATGCCGCGTAATTGCTCCGGCGACATGTAGGGCGCGGTGCCGAAGGGCACGCGGAATTCCTCTTGCATCAGATCGGGCAGTTGATCGTGATGCGACAGACCGAAATCGATCAGCACCGCCTCGCCGTCGGGGCGGAACAGGATGTTGCTCGGCTTGATGTCGAGATGCACGACGTGCTGGCGGTGAAGATCGTCCAGCGCCTCCGCGATCTTGACGCCGAGACGCGCGACCTCGTCATAGGGTAGCGGTAAACTGGACAGGCGCTTAACCAGGCTGACGCTAGGGATCGCTTCCATCACCAGATAAGGCTGGTGGGCGAAATCGCCGGCGGCAATGAATCGTGGAACGTGCTCGCCATTGAGCTTGGGCAGGATCATCAGCTCCATTTCGAAGCTGACGATGGCCGCTGGATCGGCGCCTTCGCCGATGCGCGGCACTTTCATCAGCATCGGCCCGTCGATGCCCGGCTTGCTGACGCGCCAGAGCGTCGCCATGCCGCCGCGATGCATCATCTCCTCGAGGCGGAAGCCGTCGATCTCGACGCCGGGATCGTGAAGGGGCTTGGCCACCGCTCACCTTCCGACGAACAGGCGATCGGCGAGCGAGGCGGGCAGGCCCTGCTGACGGATGCGCGCCGCGGCGGCCTCAATGTCGTAGGGGACGCGGCAATAGGTCAGTTCGTTGCGCTCGGTGTCGAACAGCGCATAGGCCGCGGCCGGGTTGCCGTCGCGCGGCTGGCCGACCGCGCCGAGCACGGCGAGCCAGCGCCGCCCCGCCAAAAGCGGGATCGCTGCGCCTGCGGTCGGTGTGAAGGCCGTCATCTTCGCCGTCACCGACAGGCTGTAGAGCGCCGGCTTGTGAACGTGGCCGCAGAACGTCACATGCGCCTTGGTCGCGCTCAGGCTGTTGGCCGCTTCCAGCGTGGAGACGACATAGGTCCAATGTTCCGGGTGGCTGGCCTCGGCATGGACGTAGAGACGATCATGGTCGGCGCGCTTGAGCGGCAGCCGGCTCAGAAAATCGCGCGCCGGCTTGCCGAGTTCGTTGCGCGTCCATTCGATGGCGATGCGCGCCTCAAGGTTCATCTGGTCGGCCGAGCCGTCGATGGCGGCGTCATGATTGCCGAGCATCAGCGCCGCGCCGTCGGCGGCAAGATCCATCACCCGGCTCATGACCCAATCGGGATCGGCGCCGTAGCCGACATAGTCGCCGAGCAAGACAAAGCCGCCGGCACCCTGATCGCGCGCGTGCGCCAGGCACGCCTCGAAGGCTTGCCGGTTGGCGTGGATATCGGCGAAAATAGCGATCAGCACGACGGTGAGCCCCGGACGCCTTTGACGATGGCGCTAAAGGTTCAGCGCGTCTTGATCCTTGTCAAATGGCACGTTGCAAAGCGGCGTTTAGAACCCGACGGCGGTGCCGTGCAGGTCGTATTCGTCGGCGCGCTCGATCTTGACGGTGGCGATCTCGCCGACGCGCAACGGGCGGCGGCTCGACACATAGACGTTGCCGTCGATTTCCGGCGCGTCGGCCATTGAGCGGCCCTTGGCGACGGTCGGACCGGCCTCGTCGATAATGACCTGCTGGCGCGTACCGACTTTACGTTTAAGCCGCCGCACCGAAATCTTCTGCTGCGCGGCCATGAAGCGATGCCAGCGCTCTTCCTTGATCTCGTCGGGCACCGGATTGCCGAGCGCATTGGCCGGCGCACCGGCGACCGGCTCGTATTTGAAACAGCCGACGCGGTCGAGCGAGGCTTCGTCGAGCCATTCGAGCAACGTTTCGAATTCGGCATCGGTCTCGCCGGGGAAACCGACGATGAAGGTCGACCGCAAGGTCAGGTCCGGACAGATGTCGCGCCAGCGCGCGATGCGCTCCAGCGTCTTTTCCTGTGAAGCAGGGCGCTTCATGCGTCTGAGCACGTCGGGAGAAGCGTGCTGCAGCGGCATGTCGAGATAAGGCAGGATCTTGCGCTCCGCCATCAGCGGAATGACGTCGTCGACATGCGGGTAGGGGTACACATAGTGCATGCGCACCCAGATGCCGAAATCGCCCAGCGCGCCGGCGAAATCGAGAAACTTGGCGCGCACTTCACGCGTCTCGCCGTTCGCATTCTTCCATGAACTCGCCGCGTATTTGATATCGAGGCCGTAGGCCGAGGTGTCCTGCGAGATGACGAGCAGTTCCTTGACGCCGGCCTTCACCAGTTTCTCGGCCTCGCGCAGCACATCGGCCGCCGGGCGCGAGACGAGATCGCCGCGCAGCTTCGGGATGATGCAGAACGTGCAGCGGTTGTTGCAGCCTTCGGAAATCTTCAGATACGCATAGTGCCGCGGCGTCAGCTTGATGCCTTCCGGCGGCACCAGATCGATGAACGGATTGTGCTGCGGCGGCACAGCGCGGTGCACGGCGTCGAGTACGCTTTCGTATTGCTGCGGCCCGGTGATGGCGAGCACGCCGGGGTGCGCCTTGGTGATGTTCTCCGGTTCCGCGCCCATGCAGCCGGTGACGATGACCTTGCCGTTTTCCTTCAGCGCCAGGCCGATGGCATCGAGCGATTCCGCCTTGGCCGAATCGAGGAAGCCGCAGGTGTTGACGATGACGAGGTCGGAGCCCTTGTGCTCGCGCGACAGCTCGTACCCCTCGGCGCGCAGCCGGGTGATGATGCGCTCTGAGTCAACGAGCGCCTTCGGGCAGCCGAGCGAGACAAAGCTCACTTTCGGCGCTGCCTGGGCGTCGGTATCCGGTTCGGTCGGGGCGTCAAGCATGGGCAGGAGCTAGACGCGAAAGGCCGGAATGGCAAGGGTGACCGTCATTCCGGGGGCGCACAAAGGCTTATCTGGATTCCGGGTTCGGCCCCGCGGGCCGCCCCGGAATGACGGGGATCACCTGTTCCGCAGCGCCTCGGCTTCCTCGTAGAACTTCTTCTCCCAGGCCTTCTGGTTGTCCATGCCCTCGCGGATGAAGGGCGTGAACACCGCGACGTTGAGCAGCAGCCAGTTGAGCAGATTGGCCGGGAAGCGCAGCGGTTTGCGGAAATCGACGAACAGCACGACCCTCACCTTGTCGGTGTTGTTCCAGGCCTCGTGCTCGTAGGCGTCGTCGAAAATCACCGCTTCGCCTTCCTGCCAGCGGTAGACGTCTTTCTCGACGCGGATGCCGAGCTTTTCGCGGGGCTCCGGCACGATGAGGCCGAGATGCAGGCGCAGCACGCCGTTATACGGCCCGCGATGCGGCGGCAGGTGCTTGTTCGGCTCGAAGATCGAGAACATCACGGTGATAAGGCCGGGGATCTTCTGGCAGATACGCCAGGTTTCCGGGCAGGCCTTGATGTTCGGTTCCGATTTGAAGCCGTAGCCAGCGAGCAGGAAGGTCTTCCAGCCGCGATCCTTACTGATGGTGGCGACGTCGGTCGCGAGCTCGTGGAAGCCGGGCAGTTCGTCCTTTCGGATCAGGACACGGTCGAGCTCGGCGCGGATTGCCGGCCATTCCCTCTCGATCTCCTTGGCCCAGGGAAACACCGCCTTGTCGTAGATCGGCGGGTTGCCGACCTTGGTGAAACGCAGGTTCAGCCCTTCCGCGAAGGCGACCAGACCCATGAAGAAGCGTGTGACGGCGCTCGGCCGCGCCATCGGCGCGAGGCCTTCGGTGCCGAATTGCTGGGCGGGTTCGGGAGCGCCAGTGGCGGTCGGCGGCAGATCGGCAAGTGTCGTCACGTGTCTTCGTCTCCATGGCATGGTTCGCGGCGCCGGCTTGCCCGGCGGCCCGCGACCCGTGCGCCTGATGCCCCCAACGACCGTCCCCGGTCGAACGCCAACACCTTAGCAATCGCCGCCTGCCCCTAAAAGACGGGGTTCCGCATGGTGCGCAGGCGTCTTTGGCCGTTCTGGGGCAAAAGACGCGACCGGAATTGGCATTGAGGGCAGGGTGAGGCTATCGTCTCGCCGGCACGGAGGCCGGCATGATCCGAATGGCAAAGCGCATCGCGGCAAGGCAAATCGCGGCAGCGACCGGCGCGGGGCTGCTGGCGCTGTCTTTTGCCTTCGTAATGACTGCGTCTGTTTTCGCCGCCGATCTCAAGCCGGGCTTTTCTTCCGCGCGTCCGTCCACGGCGCCGTACGACACGTTGCCGTTCGCGCGGAGCGAACGGGCGCAATCGGTCTGGGCATCGGGGGCCTGCTGGACACAATGCGGCTCTTACTGTGCCTGGGGCCAGACGGCGTGCCTGTCGCGGGACGCGCAAGGCCAATGCCTCAAGCTCACCGACGACTGCGACCGCTATTGCCAGCGCAGCTGCCGCAGTTCGGGCGGGCCGTGGCTGCCGCTCGATTTCTAGGACGGCTCGCGCTGCCCCTCGATGGCTAACGCTCGGTTACACCGATGACGCGAATTGCAGCCCGCGCCCGAACGGAATGGAACTATTTGTGTGCGAATAATGGCGGCGTCGAACGGCTGGGAAGCCTGTCATGTTCTCGCGGCACCATCGGATATTGCTGTTCATCGGCGCCTGTTTAACGCTGGGGCTGATCGCCCCGTTGTTCGCCCCGTCGTCACCCGAGCCGGCCCTGCGGCCGCTGGTCAGCGCGGCGCCGCCCTTTGATGGGAGCATGACGGAAGCAACCGCGGCGAACGTCGCGCGAAACCACGATGCGCTCCTGGATCTTCGCCGCGAGGCCAATGTTGCGCTGGGCGCGCTTCAGGTCGGAATCGCCGTTCAAAAGTAGAGCGCGCGGTCGACGTCATAACCGACGCCATCGCACAATCCCCCGCCTTGCTCCCGCCTTGGGTGGTATCTCGGTGTAGCGTCGTCGTGGTGCGGTTTGGCTGAGCGCCATGGAACAATAAACGTAGCATAAATATACGATCATTTTTCGTATCGCGGATATTTACGTCATTCGTTTTCGATTTTCCGACCGCACCCGCTCCGTATAAGCGAGACGAGCCCGTCTCCCAGACGCGCGCTCTCGCACGCCTCAGGAGTGCCGGACGTTTGTCCGGTGGGAGCCATGAACCGCACGCAGCGCCGCGGCGCACAGAAGCAGGCCGGTTCAAGCGCGGCGGAAGTGGGGGCTCTGTTTGAGCGGGCCGTTGTCCATGAGCGGAACGGCGACTGGGCTGCGGCGTCCAACCTTTACCGGAAGATACTGGTAGATGAGCCGAACCAGGCTTTGGCCTGCGATCGTCTGGCGTCGCTTTATGTCACGCAGGGCAAACTCGACAAGGCCTCCGCACAATATGCCGAACTCGCGCGCATCGCACCGCAGACCCTGAACCAGTTCGATACCGTCCTCGCCACGCTCAAACGGCTGCAACCGTCCTTTGCCGCGGCACTTGATGCATTAAAGCGCGGCGAGGCACCGCCACCGGTCAAAGGCTTGCTCGCCGGCATCGCCGCCGATCCTTATTTCCGCGCTGTGCTTGAGAACACGGTGGTGCGTGATGCCGGCTTCGAACGCTGGCTGACGGGCTTGCGTGGCACCTTCCTCGTTGCGGCATTGGCCGACGATCCGAAGGCGAACGGCGATATCGTGGCGTTCTGCGCGTCGCTGGCGCGGCAGTGCTACATCAACGAGTATGTCTTCGCCGTAAGCGAAAACGACCGCGCGCAGGCCGTACAGCTCGGCGCGCTGGTCAGCGAGGCGCTCGCAAGCAGCGCTCCAGTCCATCCCATGCGCATTGCCGCGTTCGCCATGTACGAGCCGCTGCATGCCTTGGCCGGCGCCAATCAGTTGACGCAACGCAAGTGGCCGTCCGCCGTCGAGGCCGTGGTGACGCAGCAGGTGCGTGAACCGCGGGAAGAGGCCGCCATTCGCGAAACCCTGCCGCGCCTGACGCCGATTTCCAGCGGAGTCACCGCCGCGGTGCGCCAGCAATACGAGGAGAATCCTTATCCGCGCTGGGTGCGGCTGTCGGCGCCACCGCCGTCGATGGTGCTGGACGAATTGCTGCGCATCCAGTTTCCGGCGGCGCCGTTCCGGCCGCTCAACAAGCGCGACGGCCTCGATATCCTGATCGCTGGCTGCGGCACCGGGCGGATCGCGCTGGAGATCACGCAAAGCTTCGCCGGCGCCCATACGCTGGCGATCGATATCAGCCTTTCGAGCCTCGCCAGCGCTAAACGCAAGACGCCTGAGGCGCTCAGAGACCGCATCGAATTCGCCCAGGCCGACATTATGTCGATTGGCTCGATCGGCCGCGACTTCGACTACATCGGCGCCGGCGGCGTGCTGCATCACATGGCCGATCCGCTCACCGGCTGGCGTGAACTCATCAAGCTGATGCGGCCGAACGGGTTCATGCAGGTCGGACTTTACAGCGCTTATGCGCGCAAGGAGATCAACGCCGCGCGCAAGCTCGTTGCCGAGCGCAGCTATGCCGCGACCGCCGACGGCATCCGCCGTGCGCGGCAGGATCTGTTCGCGCTGCCGACGCCATTCAAGTTCATGACGCTTCGCGATTTCTTCGCCACCAGCGAAGTGCGCGATCTCATTTTCCACGTCCACGAGCAGCAGTTCACGATTCCGGAGATTCGGGATTTCCTGAGGGAGAACGGCCTGACCTTCATCGGCTTCGAGTTCAGCAATCAGGCCATCCACCAGCACCATCGCAGCGTGTTCCAGCGCAATGGCTGGTCACAGCCCGATCTCAACCGCTGGGACGCCTATGAGCGTGACAACCCGGACATCTTCGCCAGCATGTACGTGTTCTGGGTGCAGAAGGGCTGAGCGCTCGCCGATTCCGCCGAAGTCCGGGTCGGCGTCGTCCCTGCATGCCGGGTCGAACGCAATCAGACGATCGAATGGTCGATATACGGATGCCAGCTTGGCCCGGCATTTGGCAGCCCGACGACACCGTCGATCGTCGACCCGTTCATCAGCCAGAATGCGTTATCGCCATTGTCGTTGTGCAACAGAATGTCGGCCTGGTGATCATGATCAAAGTCGCCGATCCCGTTGACATGCCAGTTCGGTCCGGCATTCGGGAGTGCCGCGGTCGACACGACTTTCGGTCCGTCCATGAACCACATTCCCATCGCGCCGCCGTTTTCACGAAACAGCAGGTCGGTGTGGTTGTCGCCGTTGAAGTCGCCAGCTCCCGCGATCTGCCAGTTGGATGAAACCGACGGCAGATAGACGCCTGCCGTGACCGCGCCGTTCGCTATCTTCCAGATCAGATCGGCACCGTTGTCGTTGCGCATGACCAGTTCGCTCTTGCCGTCACCGTCAAAATCCGCGGCTGCCGCGACGTGCCAGGTCGGCCCGGGATTTGGCAGGTAGTAACCGCCCGTGATCGCCGTGCCGTTCATCGTCCAGTAAATAAGTTGCCCGTTGTCATTGCGAAGCACGATATCGGCTTTGCCGTCGCCACTGATGTCGTCCGTGGCGGCGATTTTCCAGGTTGGGCCGGTATTCGGAAGATAGCCGCCGCCGGTGATAGAGGTTCCGTTCATGGCCCATATGGCAATGGTGCCGCCATCATGGCGGATGAGGATGTCGCTATTGCCGTCGCCGTTGAAATCACCGGTGCCCGCGATTTGCCATGCCGGGCCGGCGTTAGGCAGGTATCCGCCGGTCTGGACATGCCCGGCATTGATAGTCCAGACCGCGTTGCTGCCGCCGCTCTCGCGGAGCATCAGATCGCTGGTCAGATCCCTGTTGAGGTCGTTGAACGGCGTCCACGCAATCTGTGTTGGCAGGAGGCTCGACGGCGTAGCGTGATCCCCGTTCGAGAAGATGATGTTCTCAACGCCGATCAGCGTATCGACGCCGCCCGGCCCGCCGAGATAAAGATTGCCCGCGCTGCCGCCGACAAGAATACCGCCGCGGACGCCGGCCTCGTAGACGGTGTCGCTACCGGCTCCCGTATTGATGACGTTGTCGACGTAGCTGCTGTTGAGGACGACAGTGTCGTTGCCCGATCCGGTCGTTACATTTTCAATGACGACGCCGTTTGCGATCGTAAAGCCACCATAGATGCCGGAGACATAGCTGAGGCCACCACCGCCGGTCGCGGAATCATCGAGCGTCGCCGCGACGAGGTTGACCGTGCAGTTCTGGCTGCCGCTGTATGAAATCGTGTCGTTGCCGCCGGTGTCCCAGATGCAGCTCCAGTACGTGCCGAGTCCGTTGCTTCCCGGCAGCACATAAGTGTCGTTGCCGACGTGGCTGGCTTTCGCGCCGTACAGCGTCTGGCTAGCCGCGATGTCGAAGG
>JBAZSM010000071.1:13188-21690 GCA_041662425.1 Pseudolabrys sp. | reverse complement strand
TATGGGCGTCCGAGCCCTTGCCGCCGAAGTGGCCGTCTTCGATGTACTTCTTGGCGTTGTCCCAGGCGCCGCCGCCCGAGGTCATCGAGATCGCAACGAACAGGCCGTTGACGATGACGCCGAGCAGCATCGCGCCGAGCGCCGAGAAGCCGGCCGACTTGCCGGCCGCGCCGCCACCCGCGATGAAGTAGATCGCGAAGTACCAGACGATCGGCGACAGCACCGGCAGCAGCGACGGGATGATCATTTCCTTGATCGCCGCCTTGGTCAGGATGTCCACCGCGCGGGCGTAGTTCGGCTTCGACGTGCCCTTCATGATGCCGGGATCTTCGCGGAACTGCTTGCGCACTTCCTCGACGATCGAGCCGGCGGCGCGACCGACCGCGGTCATGCCCATCGACGCGAACAGATAAGGCAGCAGGCCGCCGAACAGGAGGCCGACGACCACGTAGGGATTGTTCAGCGAGAAGTCGAGCGTGATGCCCTGGAAGTAACCCGAACCGGTCTTGATGAAGTACTGGAGGTCCTGGTTATAGGCCGCGAACAGCACCAGCGCGCCAAGGCCGGCCGAACCGATGGCATAGCCCTTGGTGATCGCCTTGGTGGTGTTGCCGACGGCATCGAGCGCGTCCGTCGACTTGCGCACTTCCTTCGGCAGACCGGCCATTTCGGCAATGCCGCCGGCATTGTCGGTGACTGGACCGAAAGCGTCGAGCGCGACGATCATGCCGGCCAGAGCCAGCATGGTGGTTACCGCGATCGCGATGCCAAACAGGCCGGCGAGGTTATAGGTGACCAGGATGCCGGCGATGATGACGATCGCGGGACCCGCGGTCGACTCCATCGAGATGGCGAGGCCCTGAATCACGTTGGTGCCGTGGCCGGTAACCGAGGCCTGGGCGATCGACTTCACCGGGCGATAGTCGGTGCCGGTGTAGTACTCGGTGATCCAGATCAGCAGGCCGGTGACGACGAGACCGCAGATACCGCAGATGAACAAGGTCATGCCGGTATAGGTCTGGCCGTCGAGCGCGCCGAACTTGTTCGGCAGCACGTAGTAGATCACGCCGCCGATGCCGATCAGCGACAGCACGCCGGTGACGATGAGGCCCTTGTACAGGGCGCCCATGATCGACTGGCTGGCGCCGAGCTTGACGAAGAAGGTGCCGACGATCGAGGTGATGATGCAGATGCCGCCAATGGCGAGCGGCAGCGTCATCATCTGGGTCAGGATCGGCGTACCGGCGAAGAAGATCGCGGCGAGAACCATGGTGGCGACGAGGGTCACCGCATAGGTTTCGAACAGATCGGCCGCCATGCCGGCGCAGTCGCCGACATTGTCACCGACGTTATCGGCGATGGTCGCTGGGTTACGCGGATCGTCTTCCGGAATGCCGGCCTCGACCTTGCCGACGAGATCGCCGCCGACGTCGGCACCCTTGGTGAAGATGCCGCCGCCGAGACGGGCGAAGATCGAGATCAGCGAAGCGCCGAAGCCGAGCGCGACGATGGCGTCGATGACCAGGCGATCGTTTGGTGCCTTGTGCAGGGTGCCGGTGAGGAAGCCGAAATAGATGGTGACGCCGAGCAGCGCCAGACCCGCGACCAGCATGCCGGTGATGGCGCCGGCCTTGAAGGCGATGTCGAGACCGCCGGCGAGCGACTTGGTCGCGGCCTGCGCGGTGCGGACGTTGGCGCGCACCGAGACGTTCATGCCGATGAAGCCGGCAGCGCCGGACAGGATCGCGCCGATGGCGAAGCCGAAGGCGACGAGCCAGCCGAGCGTGAGCCCGATCAGCACGAAGATCACAACGCCGACGACGCCAATGGTGGCGTACTGACGCCGCAGATAAGCCTGCGCGCCTTCGCGCACGGCGGCTGCGATTTCCTGCATACGCGCGTTGCCCTGATCAGCCCTCAATACGGATCCGGTCGCCCAGATGCCGTAGAGGACGGCAAGCAGGCCGCAGCCTACGATCGCCCACAAAGTAGTCATGGATGTCTCAACCCCGTTTTTGAAATGAGCTTGGCAGGAGGAAAACGCCTCCCGGCCCGGCGCCCGGAAACATCGAGGATGGCCGCTTTATAAGGGCGCTTCACCCCGACTTGGAAAGCGCGCGGACCATGCCAAAAAGGCCGACGCAACGCAACGGCGGGAGCGGGCTGATTTTACAGGTTTTTTTGGCCCGCGGACGCGCCTCATCGCCCCTGTTGTTTGACGGCGCGGGGAGGTGCGTTTCCTCAAGCCCGCGGGCGCCGCATCCTGCGCCCACTGACCTGACGCCTCATGACAGCGCCCCCGGCTGGAACAGAACGGCGACAGGAATATTAGCTCTCGGAATAAATGTCAGATTGCGGCAGCCTACAGAGCCTTGCGCATGAACACGGTGTCTTCGACCGGCGTGTCGTAATAAGCCGCCATCGGCTCGAAGCCGAAACGGCGGTAGAGCGCGATGGCATCCGTCATGCTCGACAAGGTATCGAGCCGCATTTCACGATAGCCGATGCGGCGGGCCTCATCAAACAGGCGTTCGACGAGGCGCTTGCCGAGACCCAAGCCGCGGCCGTCGGCGGTGACATAAAGCCGCTTCATCTCGCAGGTGCCGTCAGGCTCGATCGGGCGCAGTGCGCCGCAGCCGACCGCCCTGCCCGCGGCGTCCTTCGCCAACAGCAACATACCCTTCGGCGGCGCATATTTGCCGGGCATCGCCGCCATCTCGGCCTCGAAGCCCTGATAGGCGAGATCGACCGGCAGCGATTCCGCATAGGCGCGGAACAGCCGGATGGCGTCGGCCAGATCGGCGGCGCTCTGCACGGCATCGATGGTGAAGGACAGCGCTCCGGTCATGGCGTCGCGGACTATAACGCTAAACGGCCGCCGCGGCTTCGGCGCGATTGCGCAGCACCAGCCAGCCGAGCAGCACCACCGCGACCATCACAACGGGGAACACCAGTTCGTTGAGCGTCGCCCAGCCGAACAGCGCAAGGAATTGTCCCGACGAAAACGAGGTCACGGCCATGCAGCCGAAGATCATGAAGTCGTTGAACGACTGAACCTTGGCGCGCTCCTCCGGCCGGTGGCATTGCGTCACCATCGTGGTCGCGCCGATGAAGGTGAAGTTCCAGCCGATGCCCTGCAGGATCAGGCCGGTCCAGAAATGCGCGACCGTCAGGCCGGAGATGCAGACGATGGCCGAAACGGCCAGAATAACAAGCCCAGCCCGGTCATGCGCTCGACGCCGTAGCGTGCGATCAGCGCGCCGGTGAAAAAGCTCGGCCCATACATGGCCACCACATGCCACTGGATGCCGAGCGCGGCATCGGTGATCGAATGGCCGCAGCCGACCATGGCGAGCGGCGCCGAGGTCATGACCAGGTTCATGACGCCATAGCTCGCGACGCCGCAGGCGACCGCGACGATAAAACGCGGCATTCGCACGATCTCGCTCAGCGGACGCGACGCATCGGCGCGCACGAGCGCCGGCGGCGGCACTTTCACGAAGGTCAGCACGATGGCGGCAATCACGGCACAGGCCGACTGGCCGAGATAGCTGGCCGCGAACACGTAAGGTGGCAGCAAGTCCTTGGTGAAGATCACGAGCTGCGGCCCGATCACCGCCGCAAACACGCCACCGGCCAGTACCCACGACACCACCTTGGCCCGCATGCGATCGCTGGCGGTATCGGCGGCGGCAAATCGATAAGACAAATGCGCGGCTGCATAGAGGCCGCCGAAAAACGTGCCGAGGATCAACAAGGCGAATGAGCCCTGGATCACCGCGTTGTAGGACACGAGGCCGGACAGCACGCCGAACAACGACCCGGCCTGCAGCGCGTTGCGACGGCCGTAACGGCGCGCGAGCCAGCCGAGCGGCAGCGAACCGATCCACATGCCCATCACCATGCCGGTAACGGGCAGCGTCGCGAGGCCCTTATCCGGCGCCAGCATGGAGCCGACGATCGAGGCGGTCGAGACAATAACGGTGTTATTGCCGCCCGCCAGCGCCTGCGCGACGGCAAGGACCTTGGCGTTGCGGCGGGCGAGATTGTCGTCGTAGACGTGCGGAAGAGGTTCGGCGGCCGCCGACATGGAAGCGTTTCCCGGGCAATTTCTTTCCCCTCTTAGCGGGACCGGGAGAACGCCGCTACTCCGAAAGTCGCAAGGCAGGGTTGTTTTCCCTCGCCCGCCATAACGAACGCCGTCAGAAATCGATCCGGGTCGGATGAACCGCGCGGGCGGCCCTCGCCTCGGCCGGTGACTGGGCGCCGATCTGGCCCAGCGAAGCGCGCAGCTCGTTGATGTAGAGGTCGATGAGCTGACCGGGGCCTTCGTCGCCCAGCGCCGCGATGGCCCAGAGGAACGACTTACCGGCGAAGGCCGCGTTGGCGCCCAAAGCGAGGGCGCGCATGACGTCCTGACCGGAGCGGACGCCGCTGTCGAACAGGATGGTCGCCTTGTTGCCGACCGCCGCGGCAATCGCCGGCAACACGTCGATTGTCGGCGTCAGCGCCTCGATCTGGCGGCCGCCATGGTTCGATACCCAGATGCCGTCAATGCCGAGCGCGACGGCTTTCTCTGCGTCTTCGGGATGCAGAATGCCCTTGAGTGTCATCGGGCCTTTCCAGGCATCGCGATAGCGCGCCACTTCATCCCACAGGAATGCGCCGCCCATTTCGCTGCGGGCAAAGCGGATGATGTCGTTGGTGCGTGTTTTGCCGCCGGCATATTGCTGCATGCTGGCAAAACGCGGATAGCCGTTGCGCAACAGCGCGTAGAGCCAGCGCGGCCGGACAAGCATTTCGGCGATCATGCGCGCATTGGGACGGAATTCGCCGCCGAGGCCGGCATAGGTCTCGCGCGAACGCACCGTGCGCACCGGCGTATCGACCGTGAGCGTCAGCACCTTGACGCCGGCCGCCTGGGCGCGGCGCACCAGATCGAAGCCGATCCTGTGATCGCCGCGCGCGAATCGATAGATCTGCAGCCAGAACACATCGGGCGCGACTCTGGCCACCTGTTCGATGACGGCGCCCCCAACGACGCTGAGCGTGTACGGGATGCGCGCGGCCTGCGCCGCCTTGGCCATGATGAGATCGGCACCGGGCCACACGATCGAAGGCCCGCCCATCGGGGCGATGCCGATCGGAGCCGCGTATCGGGTGCCGAACAGTTCGACGCCGACTGGCGGCGACACCGACGTGACGCCGTAGCGCGGCACGATCTTGACGCCGTCGAGCGAGGACCAATTATGCGCGATGCCGACATCGTCGCCGGCGCCGGTGTCGGCATATTCGAAGGCGAAGCGCGGCACGCGCCGCGGCGCGGCCCGCCTGAAATAGAACGACGTTGGGTAATCGCGCAGATGCTTCTGGAAATTGGCGGTCTGCCCCGCCGGCATGAAGGCTTGCCGGAGCTTGTCTTCGTCCATTGTTTCCTCGGTCGCTTTTCATGGGCGGCACTATAGGGGCGCGTTTTGGGATGCGCGAGCCCGCGCCGGACGGCGATCAGAAATGGCTGAACGAAGTGCGCTTGAAGGCCAGCGTCGCGCCGTCCGCGGTGCGGAACACCGCGCCCTCACCCGCGGCAATCGTGCCGATGTCGGTGACCGCGGTCCTGGCCGCCATCGCCGCGACGCGGAAGCGATCGACGTGCGCCGGCGGCACGGTGCAGAGGATTTCGTAATCGTCGCCGCCCGACAGAGCGGTCTCAAGCTGCGCCGGCTCATGCACGATCACCGCCTTGGCCGCGTCCGACAGCGGCACGCGGGCAACCTCGATATGCGCCGCGACTTTGGAGACGCGGGCAAGCTTGGCGAGATCGCCGGCCAACCCGTCCGACACATCCATCGACGCCGACGCATAATCGAGCACGGCCTGCGCAAGCGCGTTGCGCGGTCGCGGCAGCAGATAGCGCGACAACAGATGCTCGCGCTGAGCGTCGTCGAGAGTCCACGATGCGCCGTTGCGAAGACCAAGGCCGAGCGCCGCATCGCCGATCGTGCCGGTAACGAACACATGATCGCCGGGCTTGGCGCCCGCACGCCGCACCATGCGGCCGTCGGGCACGCTGCCGAAGGTCGCGACCGAGACCATGATGGGTCCCGGCGAGCGCACGGTGTCGCCGCCGAACAGCGGGCATTTGTAGGTCGCCGCATCCTCGCGCAAACCCGAGGCGAAGCCCGCGAGCCAGGCTTCGTCGATCTCTTTGGGCAGAGCGAGCGACACCAGGAAGCCGAGCGGCTTCGATCCCTTGGCCGCGAGATCGGACAGATTGACGCGCAGCGCCTTGCGCGCCACGGCATCGGCGGGGTCATCCGGGAAGAAGTGAATGCCGCCGACAATGGCGTCGGTCTTGAGCACCAGTTCGCAGCCGGCCGGCGGCTTGATGAAAGCGGCATCGTCCGACAGACCCAGCGCGCCTGGATCGGTCGCGATCGGCGCGAAGAACCGCGCGATCAGTTTGTCTTCGCCGGAAATGGAGTCGCTGGACATGGCGCGGACTGTACTGCAGCGCGCCCGTTCCCGGAAGCTACGCCGTAAATTCGTCGCCGCGCAGCTTGCGCGCCAGCTGATCGAGCACGGCGTTGACCATGCCGGTTTCGTCGCGCTCGACGAAGGCGGCTGCGACGTCGGCATATTCCTTGATAACGACGCGGGCCGGCACATCGCGGCGATGGCCGAGCTCATAGGCGCCGGCCCGCAAAGCGGCGCGCAGCACCGCCTCGATGCGCTTGAGCGGCCACGAGCTTTGCAGCGCCTCGTCGATCTGCGGATCAAGCTCGCGCTGCTCGCGCACGACGCCGGTGACGATATCGCGGAAGAAGGCGGCCTCGGCCGGCAGGTATTGCGCGCCCTCGACCTCGCGGCCGAGCCAGTGGCTTTCGAACTCGGCGAGGATCTCGTTGATGCCCGCGCCGGCGAGATCCATCTGGTAGAGCGCCTGCACCGCGGCGAGCCTTGCCGCGCCGCGCTTGTTCGCCTTGGGCGCTTCCGAGCCCGACTTCTTGTCGCCAGTGGTCGCCATTATGCTTTTTCCTGGCGCATGATCTTATCCGAAAACCGGTTCCCGCTTGTCGGGATCATGCGTGCGCCATTATTTGCCACTCAGCGAACGCTTCAGCGTGATCATGGAAAGCGCCGCCTTGGCCGCGCCCTCGCCCTTGTGACCGTGCAGGCCGCCGAGACGCGCGCGCGCCTGCGCTTCGTTATCGACGGTGAGAATGCCGTTGCCGATCGCCAGACCGCGATTGATCGTCAGATCCATCAGCCCGCGCGCCGATTCGTTCGACACGATGTCGAAATGATAGGTCTCGCCCTGGATGACGCAGCCGAGGGCGACGACGCCGTCATACGGCGTCCGCTCGGCCTTGGCGGAGTCGATCGCCATCGCAATGGCGCCGGGTATTTCGAGCGCACCGGGAACCGTGATGACCTCGTGCGTCGCGCCCGCTTCAGCGAGCGTCGCCACCGCGCCACGCAACAACTCATCCGCAATCGCGTCGTAATATCGCGCTTCGACGATCAGGATATGCGGCGCCGCGGGTTTCGCAGCAGCCTTCGGCGCGCGCGTTTTGGCGACGCTTTTCTTCTTGGCCATTCAGTCAGGATCCTTGTTCTGGAGCCGCGTGGTAGCAAGCGCATCGGCGGCGAACAAGGGCTCTAACAGCGGCCGCGGGATGCGGCCGGAATCGCGGGTTTACGCCGCGCGGCGGGCCTTTACCGCTTGCGACCGCCGGACCGGGGCGCCGGCGGCCTTCACGGCCTCGAGCTTGAAGATGGCCAGCGCGTCCATCAGCGTTGTCGCGCTTTCGTCGAGACCGGCGGTCGCCCGCGCCGACTGTTCGACCAGTTCGGCGTTCTTCTGCGTGACTTCGTCCATCTGCGTCACAGCCTGATTGACCTCGCCGATGCCGACGCTCTGCTCGACGGAGGCGGCCGACACCTCTTTTATGATCGACGTGACGCTGTTCACCGACTGGATGATGTCCTTCACGGTCTCGCCGGCGTCGCGGGCCAGCGTCGCGCCGGCATTCACCTTGGCCGACGACATGTCGATGAGCTGCTTGATCTCGCTGGCGGCGGTCGCGCAGCTCTGCGCCAGGCTTCGCACCTCGGTCGCGACGACGGCGAAGCCGCGCCCGGCCTCGCCCGCGCGCGCGGCTTCGACCGCGGCGTTGAGCGCCAGCAGGTTGGTCTGCGACGCGATGCCGTTGATGATGCCGACGATGTCGGAAATCTTGGCCGACGACTGGCTGATCTCGCCGATGGTCGCGACCACCTGCGCCATCACCGCGCCACCCTTCTCGGCAACGGCGAGCGCGGCGGCGGCGACGTCGTTGCCCTGCGTCGAGCGCTCGGCGTTCATCCGAACGGTGGAGGCGAGCTGCTCCATGCTCGCCGCGGTTTCCTCGAGCGCGGCGGCCTGCGAATCCGAGCGGCCGGACAGATCGGTGTTGCCGACGACGATCTCATGCGTCGCCGAGCGCATGACTTCAAAATTGC
>JBAZSM010000071.1:0-13178 GCA_041662425.1 Pseudolabrys sp. | reverse complement strand
CGATGATGCTGCGCAGGTTGATGTTCATCTGGCGCAACGCGCGCAGGAGCTGACCGGCGTCGTTGGTCAGTCCAGTCTCGATGTTCGAGGTCATGTCGCCGCCGGCCATGCAGAGCGCGGCGGTGAGCGCCTGCTGGACCGGCGCGACGATGCTGCGGTCGAGATAGCGCCAGAACGACACAGTGACGAGCGCCATTGCGGCGGCGAATCCGCTCATCCAGACGTTCAGGCCGGATTGCGCGAGCGCCGGGACGACCATGCGGTCCAGCCGAACACGGCGAGCGCGGCGAGTATCAGCGACAGCGTCACGGCGATACGGCCGCGCAGCGACAGACGCATCGCCCGCACGACGTGGCCGATGAGACCACCGGTGAGCACCTCGCCCTGACGAAGCGCCAGCAGCATTCCGGCCGCGGTCTGCCGGTACAAGGCATCGGCCCCGGCCACCTGTTCGCGGCTCGGTTTGGTGCGGACCGAGAGATAGCCGACCGGCTTGCCGTTCTCGACCACCGGCGTGACATTGGCCAGGACCCAGTAGTAATCGCCATTCTTGCAGCGGTTCTTCACCATGCCGGTCCACGGCTTGCCGGTCTTGACGGTCGCCCACAGATCGCCGAACGCCGCCGCCGGCATATCGGGATGCCGCAACACGTTATGCGGAGCGCCGATCAGCTCTTCCCTGGTGTAGCCGCTGACCTCGATGAAATACGGATTGGCGTAAGTGATTCGGCCCTGCAGATCCGTGGTCGAGACGATGGTCTTGCCATCGGCCAGAGGATGTTCGTTCTTGCTCACAGGCGTATTGAGCCGCATGGGCTGACTTCCTTACCGTAATTTCAGATCGACGCGGGCGGTGCGGAACCTGACTGGACAACGCGATTTAACGTTCGTTTCACGATTAGTCGCATGCCGTTTGTTATGAACTGGTTACCGGATACCAGCGCTATTCACGACCCGCCTCCGCTAAAACGCGGGGCCTCGTCGCGCAATGCGATTGAATGATGGGCGCCATGAAATCTACGCGCGAGAAAACGCGACGAAAGTCGCGTCAGCGCGGCTGCATCAGCCGCGCCGCGTAACGCGCCATCGTATCGACTTCGAGATTGATGTCATCTCCCTGCCGCAACGCGCCGAAAGTCGTAACGGTCAGCGTGTGCGGGATGATGAGCACGGTGAAGTCGTCACCGTTCACTTCGTTGACCGTCAACGACACGCCATCGAGCGCCACCGAGCCCTTGGGCGCGACAAAGCGCGACAATGCGGGCGGCGCGCGCAACGTAAAGCGCGCCATCTCGATCATGTCCTCGCGCGCCACGACGCGGGCCAGCCCATCGACATGGCCGGCCACCAGATGGCCGCCCAGTTCGTCGCCGATCTTGAGCGGCCGTTCGAGATTGATGCGCGAGCCGTGATGCCAGCGGCCGACCGTGGTGATGGCGAGCGTCTCGGCCGCGGCGTCGGCAGCGAACCAGGTGCGGCCGTTTTCCTCGCCGGCGCCGACCACAGTGAGGCAGACGCCGTTGCACGCGATCGAGGCGCCGTCGACCAGTTCGCGGCGCGGATAGGCGGTGAAGATCGTCAGCCGCGACAGATTATTGGCGCGGGCATCGACGCTGCGGATTTCGCCCAGATCAGTGACGATGCCGGTGAACACTCTACGTCTCCCTTACGCCCGCAGATAATGTTCGAGCGTGTCGGCGCCAAGCTGTTCCGTCTCGGCCAGCGAGAGATGGCTGGTGAGCTTGTCGAGCGAGACGCCTTCCAGCGGCGCGATGCCGCCGTCGCCGATCTCCTTGGGCCCGCGGAACAGCGCGAACTCATCGACCAGCCCGGCGGCCGCGAAGGATGCGGCGACGGTAGGCCCGCCCTCCACCATCAGCCGCGTGATGCCTTCGCGCCCGAGAATTTTCAGCACCTCGTCGAGATCGAGGCGGCCCTGCGTGTCGTCGACGCGGAAGACCCTGGCGCCCTTCTGCACCAGAATGTCCTCGGCGACCGGCGAGGCCTTGTGCGAAGCGACAATCCAGGTCGGCACGTCACGCACCGTCGAGAGCACGGAGAGCGACAGCGGCGTGCGCAACTGCGCATCGAGCACGACGCGCACCGGCGAGCGCTCATAAAGGCCCGGCAAACGCGCGGTGAGCTGCGGGTTGTCGGCAAGGATGGTGCCGAGGCCGACCAGAATGGCATCGCTTGAGGCGCGCATCTGGAAAACGCGGTCGCGCGCTTCATCGCCGGTAATCAAGGCCTGCTTGCGCCCCGCGAGCCCGGCCTTGCCGTCGGCCGACACCGCGAGCTTGAGCATGACATGCGGCCGGCCGGTGGTGATGCGCGCGATGTGGCCAGCATGAGCGCGGCGCGCCTCGTCGGCGCAAAGGCCGACCTCGACGGCGATGCCCTTGTCGCGCAGGCGGGCATGGCCTTGCCCCGCAACTTCCGGATTGGGATCTTCGATCGCCGAGACGACGCGCGCGACACCGGCCTTGATGATGGCGTCGGCGCAAGGCGGCGACTTGCCCTCATGCGAGCACGGTTCGAGCGTGGCGTAGAGCGTCGCGCCCCTGGCGGCGCGCTTGGCACGGCGCAGCGCCTCGACCTCGGCATGCGGACGGCCGCCCGGCTGCGTCCAGCCGCGGCCGACAATGACGCCGTCTTTCACCAGCACCGCGCCGACCGCCGGATTGGGCCAGGCGTTGCCAAGCCCGCGGCGGCCGAGCGACAGCGCGAGGCGCATGTAGCGTTCGTCATCCTTTTTGTCATTCCGGGACGCGCCGTCAGGCACGGACCCGGACTCCACCGATCGGTCGTTCATCGCGCGAATTCCGTTTTATACCTGGATTCCGGGTTCGGCCTTCCAGGCCGCCCCGGAATGACAAGGAGATTCATTTGCGGACGACCGCCTCATCCTCGTCGCCCGACAATTCGTCGAGCGCGGCGCGGAAATCCTTGGCTTCGCGGAAATTGCGATAGACCGAGGCGAAGCGCACATAGGCCACGTCATCGACCTCGCGCAGATGCGCCATGACGTTTTCGCCGATGGTCTCGGAGGTGATTTCGTTCTCGCCCATGCTTTCGAGTTCGCGCACCATCTTGGACACCATCTGCTCGATGCGCTCGGGATCGACCGGGCGCTTGCGCAGCGAGATCTGCACAGAACGCATGAGCTTGTCGCGATCGAACGGCACGCGGCGACCGTTGCGCTTGATCACGGTGAGCTCGCGCAACTGCACGCGCTCGAAGGTGGTGAAGCGGAAATTGCACGCCAGGCACACGCGGCGGCGGCGGATCACGGCCGAGTCTTCCGTCGGGCGTGAATCCTTCACCTGCGTATCGAGGCTACCGCAGCTTGGGCAACGCATGTTTCTCTCCCGTCATTCCGGGGCGCGAGCCAATAGCGCGTTCACGCGCGTCTTCAGCGCGCTATGGCGAGCGAACCGGGAATCCAGCTTCACGCACCGTCACTCCATCTGGATTCCGGGTTCGCGCTTTCGCGCGCCCGGAATGACAGACCGGAAACGGCCGTCGCACTATCAAGTCACTGATAAATCGGAAACCGATCGAGCAGCGTCTTCACCTTGTCGCGCACCTTGGCCTCGATGAGCGAGTCCTCCGCCGCGCCCTTCTGCGACAGCACATCGAGCACCTCGACGATCATCTCGCCGACCTGCTGGAACTCGGCAACGCCGAAGCCGCGCGTGGTGCCGGCCGGCGTACCGAGACGGACGCCCGAGGTAACCATCGGCTTCTCGGGGTCGAACGGAATGCCGTTCTTGTTGCAGGTGATGTGAGCGCGGCCGAGCGCGGTCTCGGCGACCTTGCCGTTCAGGCGCTTGGGACGCAGATCGACCAGCATCAAATGGTTATCCGTGCCGCCGGAAACAATATCGAGGCCGTTGGCCTTGAGCGTCTCCGCGAGCGCCTTGGCGTTGGCGACGACGTTCCTGGCATAAACCTTGAACTCCGGCTGCAACGCCTCGCCGAAGGCAACCGCCTTCGCGGCGATGACATGCATCAGCGGGCCGCCCTGCAGACCGGGGAACACCGCCGAGTTCATCTTCTTGGCGATGGCCTCGTCGTTACACAGGATCATGCCGCCGCGCGGGCCGCGCAGCGACTTGTGCGTCGTCGTGGTGACGACATGGGCGTGCGGGATCGGTGTCGGATGCACGCCGCCGGCGACGAGACCGGCAAAGTGCGCCATGTCGACCATGAGATAGGCGCCGACCTCGTCCGCGATCTCGCGGAAGCGCTTGAAATCCCAGACGCGGCTGTAAGCGGTAGCGCCGGCCAGGATCAGCTTCGGCCTGGTCTCGCGGGCAATGCGCGCCACGTCGTCCATGTCGATGAGATTGTCGTCGCGGCGCACACCATAGGGCACCGGCTTGAACCACTTGCCCGACATGTTGACGGGCGAGCCATGGGTAAGATGGCCGCCGGCATTCAGATCGAGGCCCATGAAGGTGTCGCCCGGCTGCAGCAGCGCGAGGAACACCGCCTGATTCATCTGCGAGCCGGAATTCGGCTGCACGTTGGCGAAGTTGCAGCCGAACAGCTTCTTGGCGCGTTCGATCGCCAGCGTCTCGGCGATATCGACGAACTGGCAACCGCCATAATAACGGCGGCCCGGATAACCCTCGGCATATTTATTGGTAAGCACCGACCCCTGCGCTTCCAGCACGGCGCGGGAGACGATGTTCTCGGACGCGATCAGCTCGATCTCGTCGCGCTGGCGACCGAGCTCCTTGGCGATCACATCGGCGATCTCCGGGTCGACCTCGCTGAGCGAGGCGGAAAAGAATTTGGATTCAGCGCTATGGGCGCTGGCGCTTGTCGTTGCCGACATCGTGTTGAGTCTCCGGGCGCGCCTTGAGAAGGTGCGCTTTTATTGGGAATTCCGGGGGTCCGGGTCGAGGCAAGCAAATAGCATATCGCCTACCCCCCGCCAAGCGGTGGCGCGGCGGGCCCGAGTCAGGCGCAACATGTAGGGAATTTCCGGGTCATCTCAACCGCCGCGCCTTGCGCGACGGCCGAACAAGCATTACCGGCATCGGCTTTCGGGGCAGCCTCAAGAAGGACGACAATGACACACGCCGAGCTTCTGGAGATGGCGCGCGAGAACCTGAACCGCATCGCTGCAGCGCCTGCGCCCGCCGACACCCTGCGCCAGACGATCGAGGCGCACGACCTCGTCTTCGCGCTGTACCCGGAGCAATCCCCTCAGGGCTTCGACACGTATCTGATCAAGGGCAAGCCGCTGGTGGTCGGCGCGTCGGACGAAGAGCTGGCCAGGCGCCCGACGACCGCCGTGCCCTGCGCCGATCTGGAAGAAGCCATGGCGCTGGAGCGTGCCTTTGGCGACAACCGGCCGGGGCGCACTAGCGACGATCTGACTTTTATAACGCCTCGATGATGCGGATGTCGCGCTCGTTGGCGACGGCGCCCAGCAGCGTCAACGCGTCCTGATAGGCGGGACTGTTGTAGGCGGCCTGCGCCGCATCGACGCTGTCGAACTCAATGAGGACGGTGCGGCCCATCACGCCGCCATCGAGCGTCGCCGACGGCATGCCGCGCGCCAGAATGCGTCCGCCAGCGGCCTGCAGGGCCGAGCCCGCGACCTTGCCGTAGGCGGCCAGCGCATCGGGATCGGAAACAGTTCGATAGGTTGCGACCCAGTAGGCTTTCGGCATGTGATCTCCGTTGGATTTGCCCGACGGCATTATACACACACGATGAGCCTCAACGACAAAACCCCGGCCGGGTGGAGGAGCCCGGCCGGGGCAAGTCGTCACGCCAGAAGAGGCAAAGACAGAAAAGCTGTTAGAGGCGATACAGAATCTGATCGGTCCAGAAGCGCTCGAGCCGATGCAGCGACTTGTTGAGGTTCGCGAACTCTTCCGAGTTGATGCCGCCAACCTGCTCCACCGTCCGCACGTGCTTCTGGTAGAGCGCATCGACGATGTCGCGCACTTCCTGGCCCTTCGCGGTCAGCTTGATGCGGACCGAACGGCGATCGACGCGCGAGCGCTGGTGATCGAGGAATTCCATCTCCACCAGCTTCTTGAGATTGTAGGAGACGTTGGAGCCGAGATAGTAACCGCGCGTACGCAGTTCGCCGGCCGTCAGTTCCTTGTCGCCGATATTGTACAACAGCAGCGCCTGCACCGAATTGATATCGGAGCGACCGCGGCGGTCGAATTCATCCTTGATGACGTCGAGCAACCGGCGATGCAGCCGCTCCACCAAGGTCAAAGCCTCATGATAGAGAGGCCGGATTGTGTCGAACCGCGCTTCACGCTCGGCGGGTTCGACCGTCTTGACGACGGCTTTCATGTCAACGCCCCTTCGCTTTTCACAGTGGCCTTTTTTGGCCGGTAACGAGGCCCTGTTTTCCTCGTTCCTATGTGCATCAACCTAAGCGGGGCAGTCTAAAATCGGCTTAAATAACAGCATAAAGATTAGGTTTATTTGCAACGGTGAATCATTGGTTCACGTTTGCAATTGCAGCGTTCGGCGCAAGAACTCGTTCACCAATTGAGCGCGCGCCGCGGCCAATCAGCCGCGAATGAAGCGGATAATGCCGGAAAAGTCGCGTCCCGCCTCGCCGCTTTCGGCATAGGCTGAATAGAGTCTTTCTGCTTCCGCGCCCAATTCCGCTTTCGCTCCGGCAGCCGCCGCCGCATCCTGCGCCAAACGTAAATCCTTCAGCATCATCGCCGCAGTGAAACCCGGTTGATAATCGCGGTTGGCGGGTGAATTCGGAACCGGTCCCGGAACGGGACAATAGGTTGTCATCGACCAGCATTGCCCGGATGACTTCGACGAGATGTCGAACAGCTTCTGGTGATCGAGACCGAGTTTCTCGGCGAGCACGAAAGCTTCCGACACCGCGATCATCGAAATGCCGAGGATCATGTTGTTGCAGATCTTGGCGGCCTGGCCGTTGCCTGCCCCGCCGGCGTGGACGATGGTCTTGCCCATCTTTTGCAGGATCGGTTCGGCGCGCGCGAAAGCCTGCGCACTGCCGCCGACCATGAAAGTCAGCGTGCCGGCGGAGGCACCGCCGACGCCGCCCGACACCGGCGCGTCGATCATGTGCAGGCCCTTGGCGTCGGCCTCCATCGCCACCGCGCGCGACGTGTCCACATCGATGGTCGAGCAGTCGATCAGCAGCGTGCCGGCATTGGCGGCCGCGATGATGCCGTTGGCGCCGAGATAGACTTCCCTCACCTGCTTGCCGGCCGGCAGCATGGTGACGACCGCATCGGCGCGCGCCGCGGCGACCGCGGCGAATTCGACGCTGGTGCCGCCTTCGGCTTTGAGCTTCTCAAGCGCCGCCGGACTGACGTCGACGCCCTCGACCTGGTGGCCGGCCTTGACCAGGTTGACCGCCATCGGCAGCCCCATATTGCCGAGGCCGATGAATGCAATCCGCGCCATAACTCGTCTCCCCTGACTTTCTTATGTCCCCCGCCTAGGACGGGATCGTCTTAACGTTCACACCGGCTCTTCGCGCGCCGCTTTCAGCGCGAGGTAAAGGTAGAGGCCGAGAAAGGCGCCTTCAATCAGGATCGTGAAAACCCCGCGGCCGAACACCTGGGGAAAGAACAATTGCACCGCCAGCATCGAGGCGACTGCGGTGAGCCAGATTACCGCGCCCCAGGCGGCCGCGAGCCACAGGCCGACCGCCGCCACAAGATCGATCACGGCGAAGAACACCGTCGCGGTCTGCCAGGCGATCGAGTGATAGGCATAAAGGTCATCCGCGCCAACGCCGATGCTGCAGATGCGCGACCAGTGATAGAGGCCTTTGATCATGGACAGCCCGGCCATGACGCGCAGGAACAGCACCAGACGCCGCGTCCAGACGCCGACCGAGGTGTCGCCGTCGCTCTCGTGCACCGGCTCCAGGTTGCGCAGGTCGTCGGTGGCATAAGGGTCGGCGTAAGGCTCGCTCACGGCAGTTCCAGCTCCAAGCCATCGAGCGAGGCGAAATGGCGATTCACCTCCCCGCTTGTCACGCCGTTCAATGTCGGTGGATTCCATACCGGCTTGTTGTCCTTGTCGACCAGAACGGCGCGCACGCCTTCGTAAAAATCATGGCCCCTGACGATGCGCGACACGATCCGCATTTCAAGCCGCATGCAGGCCTCGAAGTCGTGTATCGCGCCGAAGCGCACCTGCGCCAGTGCGAGTTTAAGGCTGGTCGGCGATTTGGTCCGGATCAGGGCGGCCGTCTTCGCCGCCCAGTCGGCGTCGTCGCCCTTTGTGGCGGCTTCAAGATCGAGCCGCTCGAGGATCACTTCGACATCGTGGCCGGCGAAGATGCGGTCGATCGCATGGCGGCGCACGCCGATCGGGCCTTCCCCGGCGGGTTCCGAGAAAGCCGCCAGTACCGCATCGACCGAAACCGTGCCGGACAGCCCCTCGATCAGCGCGGCAAAGCGCGCCGACGGAATACGGTGCGTGGCGATGCCCGCATAGAGCCCGTCGGCGGCGTTGAAGCGCTCGCCGGTCAACGCGCATAAGGTGCCGAGTTCGCCCGGCATGCGCGGCAGGAACCAGGTCGCGCCAACGTCGGGGAAGAAGCCGATCGATACTTCCGGCATGGCGAAGGAGAACTTGTCGCCGGCCACGCGGTGCGACCCGTGCACCGACACGCCGACGCCGCCACCCATGACGATGCCGTCGATCAGGGCGACGTAAGGCTTGCGGTAGTTCTTGATGAGGGTGTTGAGCGGATATTCATCGCGCCAGAAACGCAGCGCTTCGTCGTACCGGCCGGCTTTGCCGAGGTCGTAGAGATGGCGGATATCGCCGCCGGCGGAAAACGCCTTTTCGCCGGCCCCCGTAACGATGACGCGGGTGATCGCCGGATCGTCGGCCCATTCCTCGAGTTGGGCGCGCATCGCGAGCACCATGCCGTGGCTGACGGCATTGAGCGCCTTCGGCCGGTTGAGCGTGATCAGCCCGGCGGCGCCGCGGTGTTCGAAGAGGATTTCGGGTTCAGGGCTATTGGCGTCGGTCATGGCCCCTTTATTAGCCAAGGCGCCGCCGGATCACCAAGCGTGTCGCGATTTTGGCAGGGCAGCCGTCGCATTCTGTGAGTTACGAACGCCAGGCCCCGCTATGTCACTGATATTGCGACGTATTTTATTTATCAAGATATGTTGTCGACATATCTTGTTTTCCGATATATCGCGATCTATGTCTTGATCATGAGAAACAGACCCCCCCGCGGCTTCGGCCGCCACCTCCCCGAAGAAGCCGGCCACCTCGACACAGGTCGCCCGGATGAATCCCTCGAACGCGGTCGCGGCCGACATCACGGCCACGACCATCCTCACCACGGACGCGGCCCACACCGCGGTCACGGCCGCCATCGCGGCGGACGCATGTTCGATTACGGCGACCTGCGCATGCTGCTGCTCGCCATGATCGCCGAGAGCCCGCGCCACGGCTACGAACTGATCAAGGCGATCGAAGAGCGCCTCGGCGGCTCGTACTCGCCAAGTCCGGGCGTCATTTACCCCACCCTCGCCTGGCTCGATGACATGGGCTACGCGGCCATCGACGTCGAAGACTCCGGACGCAAGAAATATCGCATTACCCCGGAGGGCGAAGGCTTCCTCGCCGCCAACCGTGCCGCGGTCGACGAATTGCTGGCGCGGCTCGGTAGTGCCGATCCTGGAGGGCCGCAACCCGTTCCGGCGCCGGTCATCCGCGCGATGGAGAACCTCAAGCTCGCCATGCGGCTGCGGCTGCGGCGCGGCGCGCTTGACGGCAAGTCCGCGGAGGCCATCGCCGCCGCGCTCGATGAAGCCACCAAATCCGTGGAAAGAAGCTGATGACGGAACAGACAACACTCGTTGCGGCGCGCAGCACCGCCGACGTCACCACCGAACATGCCTCACGCTATCTGCAGCAGCTCTGCAAGCACTTCGCCCACAAGCGCCCTGTGACATTCGACGCACAGAAGGGGCAGATCTCCTTCTCCTCGGGCGAGTGTCACCTCACCGCCGATGGCGGCGTGCTGACGCTGTCGCAGACGTCACCTGACGACGAGCATCTCGCGCAATTGCAGGACGTGGTCGAGCGCCATCTGGTGCGCTTTGCGTTCCGCGAAGAGCTGAAGCTCGACTGGCGGCGCGCCTGACCGATGATGGCGCGGCCAACCGCGCCATCAATTCCCCAGCATGCCGCGCGCCACGATCGTCCGCATGATCTCGTTGGTGCCTTCGAGAATCTGGTGCACACGCACGTCGCGCAGCACGCGCTCGATCGGATGATCGCGCAAGTATCCGTAGCCGCCGTGGAGTTGCAAGCAGCCATTGACCACCTCGAATCCGGTATCTGTGGCGAGCCTCTTGGCCTTGGCGGCAAGTTGCGTCGCCGCCGGCTCCTTGTCGCCGACCGCGACGGCGGCGCGGTGCAGCAGGAGACGCGCGGCCTCGATTTCCGTGGCGTAGTCGGCGATGCGGAACTGCAGCGCCTGGAAGTCGGCGAGCCGCGTGCCAAACTGCTTGCGCTCCTTCATGTACTCGACGGTGCGGTCGAGACAGAACTGCGCGCCGCCGATTGAGCAGGCGCCGATATTGAGACGGCCGCCGTCGAGCCCGGCCATGGCGATCCTGAAGCCCTCGCCTTCGCGGCCGATCAGGTTCGACGTCGGCACCCGGCAATTCTCGAACATCACCATCGCCGTCGGCTGCGACTTCCAGCCGAGCTTCTTCTCCTGGGCGCCGAAGGACAGTCCGGGCGTGCCCTTCTCGACGGCGATGCAGGAAATGCCGCGCGGCCCGCCCTCACCGGTGCGTGCCATCACCAGATAGACATCGGAAGCGCCGGCGCCGGAGATGAAGGCCTTGGCGCCGTCGAGCACGTAAGTATCGCCGTCGCGGCGCGCCTTGGTCGTCAGGCTCGCGGCATCCGAACCGGCGCCCGGTTCGGTGAGGCAATAGCTACCGAAGTGCTCCATTGAACACAGCTTCGGCAGAAATTTCTCGCGGGCGTTGGCGCTGCCATAGGTGTCGATCATCCAAGCCACCATGTTGTGGATGGAGATGTAGGCCGAAGTCGAGGTGCAGCCCTGCGCCAGTTCCTCGAAGATCAGCGCCGCGTCGAGCCGCGTGAGACCTGAGCCACCGACGTCGTCGCGCACATAGATGCCGGCGAAGCCGAGTGCAGCCGCCTCGCGCAGGGTCTCGACCGGAAACACCGAACCCTCGTCCCAGTCGCGCGCGAAAGGCATCATGGCGTCGCGGGCAAATTGCCGCGCCGTCGCCTGGAAGGCTTGTTGTTCTTCGGTGAGATTGAAGTCCATAAGCCATCGCTCCCGGCCCTGCCGGGCGGCGGTCAGGGTGCGGCGAGAGACTTTCCATGTTCTCCGCTCCGGTCAAGCCTGAGCACGGGCGAGAAGACATGGCACAGGCCGGGGAAATGCGGGTGGCAGCGCCGCGGCGGAAGGTCTAAAAAGGGCCGTCTTCAACAAGAGCCGACAGCCCATGGCCATCAAATTCGGACGTCCCTTGAAGCACAAAGTCGGCTTTCTGCCCGGCGAGCCGGAGGGCGACGCCGTCGCCCGGCAGCTCGATCTGCCGACCCGCCTGCGCCGTAACCGCCGCTCAGACTGGGCGCGACGCCTGGTGCGCGAAAATGTTCTGACCACCGACGACCTGATCTGGCCGCTCTTCATCATGGAGGGTGACAATGCCCGCCAGCCTGTGCCGTCAATGCCGGGCGTCGAACGGCTCTCGGTCGATGAGGCGGTGCGCGCCGCCGAACAGGCGGCCAAGCTGAACATCCCCTGCATCGCGCTATTTCCCTACACCGATCCGTCATTACGCGACGAGAGCGGGTCCGAGGCGCTCAACGACAACAACCTGATCTGCCGCGCCGTGCGCGCCATCAAGAAAGAGGTGCCCGAGGTCGGCATTCTCTGCGACGTCGCGCTCGATCCTTACACCAGCCACGGCCATGACGGCCTGTTGCGCGACGACGGCGTCATCATGAATGACGAAACCGTCGAAGTGCTGGTGAAGCAGGCGCTGGTGCAGGCCCAGGCCGGTTGCGACATCATCGCGCCGTCCGACATGATGGACGGCCGCATCGGCGCCATCCGCAAGGCGCTCGATCGCGACAACCTGCTCGATGTGTCGATCATGGCCTATGCGGCGAAATATGCCTCCGCCTTCTACGGCCCGTTCCGCGACGCGGTCGGCTCGTCGAAGACGTTGCACGGCGACAAGCGCACCTACCAGATGGACCCAGCCAACACCGACGAGGCGCTGCGCGAAGTCGCGCTCGACATCGAGGAAGGCGCCGACATGATCATGGTCAAGCCGGGCATGCCCTATCTCGATATTGCCGCGCGCGTGAAAGACACGTTTGGTATGCCGACCTTCGCGTATCAGGTGTCCGGCGAATACGCGATGATCATGGCCGCCGCCAATAACGGCTGGCTCGACGGCGAGCGCGCCATGATCGAAAGCCTGATCGCCTTCAAGCGCGCCGGCTGCGACGGCGTGCTCACTTATTTTGCGCCGCGCGTGGCCGAGAAGCTGCTCGCCGGCGCATAGTCCATCGAATGAAATCCGGAAATCGACATGGGTGAATTCGCCATCGGCCAGGGCGTGCCGCGTTTCGAGGACCCGAGGCTGATCCGGGGCGGCGGCCGCTACACCGATGACATCAAGCTCGCCGGGACGGCCTATGGCGTGATGCTGCGTTCGCCGCATGCTCACGCCAATATCAACTCGATCGATATCGAAGCGGCAAAGGCGGCGCCCGGCGTTCTGGCGGTCGTGACGGCCGCCGACGTCAGAGCGCACAAATTCGGCGAACTGCCTGTGCCCGGCGGCCTGAAGATGCGCGACGGCACGCCGGCGGCGAAGCCGCATTACCCGATGCTGGTCGAGGACAAGGTGCGCTGGCTGGGCGATGGCATCGCCTTCGTGATTGCCGAGACCCTCGCGCAGGCGCTCGATGCAAGCGAGATGATCGCCGTCGATTACGAGCCCCTGCCCGCGGTCACCTCGACCGAGGCCGCGTCTAGTCCCGGCGCGCCGCAGGTCTGGGACGAAGCGCCCGGCAATATCGGTTTCGTCGAACTCATCGGCGACAAGGCCAAGACCGACGAAGCCTTCGCCCGCGCGCATCACGTCGCCAAGCAGAAATTCGTC
>JBAZSM010000070.1:0-21725 GCA_041662425.1 Pseudolabrys sp. | reverse complement strand
GGTTGCGTTCGGCATGGTCGTCCTGCGGCTCGGGAATGCCGGCGGCGGCCATATAGGCATCGCCGATGGTCTTGATCTTCTCGACCCCCGCCTCGGCGGCGAGCGCGTCGAAGATCGTGAAAATCCGGCCGAGGAAGTCGAGCACGTCTTCGGCCGGCATGGAGCCGGACAAGACGGTGAAGCCGGCGAGATCGCAAAACAGGATGGTGGATTCCGACACGCGGTCGGCGATCTTCAATTCGCCGTCGCGCATGCGGTTGACGATGCTGACCGGCAGAATATTGAGCAGCAGCGTCTCCGATTTGCGTTTCTCGATTTCGAGGTCGGCGGTGAATTTCTTCTCCCGGTCGCGCAGCCATTTCTTTTCCAGCGACGAGTTGATGCGGGTGCGCAGCAGGATCGGATCGAACGGCTTCGGCAGATAATCATCGGCGCCGGCCTCGATACAGCGCACCACGCTGTCGAGCTCATCGAGCGCGGAGATGACGATGACCGGGATGTGCCGGGTTCGCTCATCGCCTTTGAGCCGCGTCAGAACCTCGAATCCGCTGATCTCCGGCATGATGAGGTCGAGCAGCACGAGATCGAAGTCCTGCTCGGCGGTCAGCCTGAGCGCCGAGGCGCCGTCATTGGCGGTGACGACGGCGTGGCCTTCGCGCGTCAGCCGCCGCTCCAGCACGTCGCGGTTGGCGGCGTTGTCGTCGACGACCAGGATGCGGCTCTGCCGGTCGAGCAGATGCGACGCGCCGGCCTGCAGCGGCTCGACCGTGCGCAACACGTCGGCGACGATGCCGGCATGATTGGCGAGCGAGTCCGCCTTGCCCATCGGCTCTTCGTCGATATGGGTAAGCGCGACCATGGCGTCGATCTGCCCGAGCAACTGGTCGGCGGCGTGCTTGAGCTTGACGAGATCGTCGCGCAGCGTGTGCCCGGTCTCGCCTTCCATATCCTCGATCAGCATCTCGCTGTAGCCGATGATGGCGTTGAGCGGCGTGCGCAGATCGTGCCGCAGGCGGCGGTTGAATTCGCGATCGTTCTCGTCGAGCTTGCGGTCGGCGGTGGTGTCGGCGACGACGGCGCCGACAAAGGCATTGAGCTTGGCGCCGGCGCTCTGCATGCGGTCGAGATCGCTCAGAATGCCATCGACCCCCAGGCGGCGCGCGTCCTCCACAAGAATGTCGAGGAAATCGGCGATCGCCAGCGCCGGCGCCTGCACTTCCTGCCGCAAATAGGCGACAAGGGCCCGGTTGAGGCGTTGGTCTTGACCGGTCTGTGACACCCAGGCGCTCCCAGCATTCGGGCGGGGACAATAAGGTTGCTGCATTGCGATTGCAAAACCACGGGTGAACAAAATACGTGGTGACAATTTGGCCGCAATCCGTTCAGACGCAATTCAGACCCGGAACCGCATCATGATGCCAACGTTAACGGGAGCATGAGAATTGTCCGCTGATGCGGTCGTCATTGCGCGGTGTAGGGCCTGCCCATCGCCTCGCGCTCATTTCCCCCTTTCAGGAGTCCTGCCCCGATGATGTCTTCGCGATCATTTCTGCTGGCTTGCACTGCGCTCACCGCGATTGCCGGCTTTGCATGTCCGGCCGCCGCCGAAACGGCTGTGCCGCCGAATATCGTGATCGCACAGGCCCCGCCGCCGCCGGCGCCGCTGACGCCTGAGGAAAAGAAGAAACTGGAAGAAAGACGTCAGGGTCGTCCGCCAGGCGGGGGACCACCTCCCGGAGCGCAGCCCCGTCCGCCGCAGCCGCAACCGCCGGCCGTTCAGCGCCCCGCGCCACCGCCGCCGCCCGCGGCGCACCCGCCGGCTCCGCCGCCGCCGCCCGCGGCTCACCCGCCGGCTGCACCGCCGCCGCCCGCGGTCCAGCGTCCGGCTCCACCACCGCCGCCTGCAGTGCAGCGTCCTGCGCCGCCACCGCCGCCGGCTGCACAACGTCCTGCCGCGCCGCCGCCGCCGGCTGGCCCAGCGCCGCTGCCAACTTCACCGCGTGACATGCAGCCGAACCGTCCGGCCGCGCCACCGCCGCCAGCCGCACAGGCGCCGCTGCCAACCTCGCCGCTTGACATGCAGCCGAACCGTCCGGCCGCGCCACCGCCGCCAGCCGCACAGGCGCCGCTGCCAACCTCGCCGCTTGACATGCATCCGAACCGTCCGGCCGCACCGCCGCCACCCGCAGCGCAAGCGCCGCTACCGACCTCGCCGCGCGACATGCCGCAGAACCGGACCGCCTCACCGCAGCCGCCCCAAGGCGCCCGCGCGCCGCAGGGCAATCGCCCGGCGTCCGCGCCGCCGCCGCCCCCGACCCAGCCGCGCAGCGCCAATGATTTCATTCGGCGTAACGATCAAGGCCCCAATCGCGGCTTCGATGAAATCCGCCGCGACCGCCGGGAGGTGCGCGACGGCAATCGCACCATCATCACCGAAGGCGACCGCACCATCGTGCGCGACGGCGACCGCACCATCATCCGCCACAACGAGGCCGACCGCTTCGCCATCGACGCGCGCGATGTGCGGGTGACGCGCCGTGGCAACGACATGATCAGCATCATCGTGCGGCCGGACGGTTCGCAGATCGTCAGCACGACCGATCCCAGCGGCCGGCTGCTCCGCCGCGTGCGGCGCGACCGTAATGGCCGCGAGGTCATCATCATCGACAATCGCTTTGCCGGTCCGCCGCGCAACGGCTACTTCATCGACGTGCCGCCGCCGCCGCGTTACGCCGGCCCGGCGGATCGCTACATCCTCGATTCGGACCGCGCGGACCGCGATGCCATCTTCTCCCTGTTCATGGCGCCGCCGATCTCACGCCTCGATCGGCGCTATACGCTCGACGATATCCGCTACAGCCAGCCGCTGCGCTCCTACATGCCGCGTGTCGATCTCGACGTGAATTTCGAGAGCGGCTCGTGGCAGCTCACACCGGAGCAGGTCGACAAACTCGCGGCCATCGCCGATGGCATCAACCGCGCCGTCTCGCGCAATCCGCGGGAGGTGTTCCTGATCGAAGGCCACACCGACGCCGTCGGTTCGGATGACGACAATCTTTCGTTGTCGGACCGCCGCGCCGAAGCGGTGGCGGTCGCTCTCACCGAGCGATTCCAGGTGCCGCCTGAAAACCTCGTCACTCAAGGCTATGGCGAGCAGGACCTCCGGGTGCCGACCGACGGGCCATCCCGCGAGAACCGGCGCGTCGCTGTGCGCCGCATCACGCCGCTGATCGATCGGAACGCCGCCCGCTGACAATCGGCCGGCGGCAGGCCGCCAAAAAGACTGCAGCCCCCGGAAGCAAATCCGGGGGCTGTTTCTATTAATACGGCCACGATCTCCTCAATTCGATGGAACATTAGGCCGTTTGTTCCGTTGACAGGCGCGTCTGATTTTTAACGCCGGCGGCCTCACGGCCGCGAGGCGACAAACGTTTCCAAGGAGATCGCGCGATGTCTATCGGCACCATCATTTTGATTATTCTGGTCATCGCCCTGCTCGGTGGTTTTTCCGGCATTGGCGGCGGTCCGTTCTACGGCACTGGCTATTACGGCGGCGGTGGTCTCGGTCTGGTGGTCGTGATCCTGCTGATCCTTGTCCTGATGGGACGGCTCTGACCGGTACGACAGTCTGAAAAAAGCCGGCGCGTGTCGATCACGCGCCGGCTTTCTCGTGACTGATTGTCGGTGCCGCTACCGGTCGAGCATCGTTGATGGCAGCCACAAGGCAATGCCCGGGAACATGGCCACCAGCACCACCGCGGCCACCATCAGCAGGAATAGCGGCAGCGTATAGGCGCCGATGGTGAAGATGTTGCGCCCGGTCATGCCCTGCAGCACATACAGGTTAAATCCGACCGGCGGCGTGATCTGCGCCATTTCGACGACCAGCACGATGTAAATGCCGAACCAGATCAGGTCGAAACCAGACTTTTCCACCAGCGGGATAATGATCGAGGTGGTCAGCACCACCATCGATATGCCGTCGAGAAAGCAGCCGAGCAAGGCGTAGAAGATCGTCAGCACGGTGAGCAACGCCCATGGCTGCAACTGGAATGCGGTGATCCACTCGGCGAGCGCCATCGGAATTCCGGTGAAACCCATGGCCGCTGTGAGGTAGGCCGCGCCGGCAAGAATGAACGCGATCATGCAGCTTGTCTTGGTCGCGGCCAGCAAGGCTTCGCGGAAGCTCTCGACCGTGAGCGTGCCCGACCACCAGGAGAAAGCAAACGACAGGAATACGCCAACCACCGCCGCTTCGGTCGCCGACGCCAGACCGCCATAGATCGAGCCGATCACGCCGAGGATCAGCAACATCACCGGGATGAGCCGGCGCGACGCCGCCAGGCGTTCACGCCAAGGCATCGGCGGTTCGGGCTCGGGCATACGGTCTTTGTTGAGCAAGGCCCAGACCACGATGAAGCCCATGAACAGCCCGGCAAGCATGATGCCGGGAAGGACACCGGCGATGAATAGCCGTGCGATCGATTGCTCGGTGACGGTCGCGTAGATGATGAGGATGATCGACGGCGGGATGAGAAGACCCAGCGTGCCGGCCCCGGCCAACGTGCCGATCGCCATTTTTTCATCGTAGCCGCGCTTCAGCAGCTCGGGCAGCGAGATACGGCCGATGGTGGCGCAGGTCGCAGCCGAGGAACCGGACACCGCCGCGAATATGGCACAGCCGACGACGTTCACATGCAGCAGGCGGCCCGGCAGCTTCTGCATCCAGGGTGCGAGCCCCGAGAACATGTCGTCCGGCAATTTGGTGCGGTAGAGAATTTCACCCATCCAGATGAACATCGGCAGCGCGGTCAGGTCCCATGAATCGGACGCCGCCCAGATCGATGTCGACAGCACCTGCCCCGGCGGCGTCGACAGCGTCGCGACGATCGCGACATAGCCGACAATCGTGAGCGCCAGTGCGATCCAGACTCCGGAAGCGAGAATGACGAACAGGAACACCAGCAGCAGCAGAGACAACTCGATGACGCTCATGTCTCAGCCCTCTTTGCCGACGGTAAAGGCTTCTTCCGCGTCGCGGAAACTCGGCCGGTCACTCATGACGATGGTGACGAGCTCGTCGATCAGGGCGATCGTCAGGATCAGCGTGCCGAGCGCGACGAAGGCCTGCGGATAAGCAAGCTGCACGCGGATGACACCGGCAGAGACTTCGTTGAACTTGTAGGAGACATAAGCGAAGTTGGCGAACTGCCATGTCATATAGGCACTGGCGACGCAGGCTATACCAAAGGCGAGAAGTTCGGCGGCGCGGCGCAAAGCCGGCGGAAGACCGTTGAGCGCCATGGTGACGCGGATATGCGCGCCGCCTTTCAGCGTCGGCGCCAGCGCCATGAAGCTCGCGGCCGCCAGCATGTAGCCGGATATCTCGGCGAGCGACAGAATCTGGAATTCGGTGGGTGGCAGATGCAGCAGCATCAGCGCGCCATCGAGCAGGCGTCCACCGAGCTGAATGCCGACGAGGAGCGCAATGGTCGCAAGGCACAGGGCCGCGGCCCACAACGCAGCTTCGTACAACTTGTCGAGAAATAACCGCATGATTGGCGCTCGGAAAGTGACCACCCTCTCCTGACCCAGGCCGGACTTATCCGGCTTCGGCGTTCTGGACGCCCAACCCGGGAATCCCGGGTTGGGTCTGGAGAGGGTGATGGATTATCGTGGTCAGGCTACGGTGTGGCTTACTTCCTGTAAGCGTCGAGCATCGCCTTGCCGTCGGCGCCGGCCGATTTCTCCCACTCGGCGGTGATGGTTTCGCCGACCTTCACGAGACCGGCCTTCAGTTCCGGCGTCGGCTTGGTGACCTTGATGCCCGCCGCCTTGAGCGCGTCGGTCTTGATCGTCTTTTCGTCGATCGACGCTTTCCAGCCGCGCTCTTCAGCGGTCTTGGCGGCGGCGAGCACCGCCTTCTTTTCCGCGTCAGAGAGCTTGTCGAAAGCCGCCTTGTTGGCGAACACGATGTTGCGCGGCAGCCAGGCCTCGGCCTCGATGTAATCGGTCAGGTAATCCTGCGCCTTGGTGTCGACGCCGGTCGAGGCCGAGGTGATCATCACATCGACGCGGCCGGTGGCGAAGGCGGTCGGCAGGTCCGGCACTTCGATCTGGGTCGGAATGGCGCCGACCAGCGCGGCGATGCGGCCGATAGTGGCGTTATAAGTCCGGAACTTGAGACCTTTGAAATCCTCGATCTTGGTGATCGTTTTCTTGGCGTAGATGCCCTGCGGCGGCCACGGCACGGAATACAGCAGCATCAGGCCTTCGGACGCGAGTTGCTTTTCGAGAAAGGGCTTCTGCGCGGCGTAGAGCTTCTTGGCGCCGTCATAGCCGGTCGCCAGGAACGGCACCGAGTCGAGACCGTAGACCGGCGCTTCGTTGGCGGCGAGCGATTCCAGAATTTCGCCGATCGGCGCCGTGCCCTGACGCACCGCGCGCTTGATCTCCGGGTGCTTGAACAGCGAGCCGGCCGAGTGAACGACGATCTTGAGCGAACCGTTGGTCGCCTTGTCGACGTCGGCGGCGAAAGCCGCGACATTCTTGGTGTGGAAGTTGCCGTCCGGATACGGCACCGGCATGTCCCACTTGGTCTCGGCCGAAGCGCCGGTGATGAGACCGGCCGCCAAAGCGACACCGGCCAAAGAACGCAGAACCATCTTCATAATTGATCCTCCATCGCGGATCGTTGCGATCCGATTTCGTTGCTGGTTTGAAGCCTAACAGTCCCTCGTATTGGATGCTGACGAAACTTTCGGCAGCTCCTGCACAAGTTCTTCCCCTTTTCAAAGACTCGCCGCCGCGCGCGCGGCCTGGTCGTAGTGACCGGACAACGCACGCATCAGCGCGGCGATTTCGGACAGCCGCTTCTCGTCCATGCCGGCACTTTTCACCGACTTGACCAGAAGGGCCTCGCGAACTTTACGATAGCGCTGCACGACCTCTTCGCCCTTCGCGGTCAGGGTCACGGTTTTTTCGCTGCCGCGCTTGCCGCTGGTGAGCAATTTATGCCCATCGAGCTTCTTGAGAGAATAGGTGACGAGGTGAGTATCCTCGATATTAAGAACGAGGCAGATGTCCGCGACGCGCTTGGCGCGGCCGCGATGGGCGATCGTATGCAGAACCAGTACGTCGAGCGGCGACACGTCCGCCACGCCGGCGGCCTGCATGCAGCGCACCATCCAGCGCTCGAACGCATGATCGAGCAGGATCATTCCGAATTCGAGTTCGGACAGAACCGGCATCGCCCCCGACGCCAGATGCGCCGACGACACGATCGGCCCCAGCGTCAGTTCCGCATTCGCTTTTGCTGCAGCCGCAGCTTTTGCCATCTCAGCCCCTCGCGAGATTTTTAAAGCGTATCGGCGGCTGACAAATTGTCAACGATTTATTGACGATTTTTTTTCGCTCTGATCTATTAGATCGGAATTCAATGAGAGGACGACATGGCCAAGCGGGCGACGAAGAAACAGGCAGCGAAGCGAAAGAAAACGGCAGCCCGGCCAAAGCCGGGCCAGAAAGCGGCTCGCCAAACCTGGGATTTCTGGATCGACCGCGGCGGCACCTTCACCGACGTGGTCGGGCGGCGGCCGGACGGCAGACTGGTCGCGCACAAGCTGTTATCGGAAAACCCGGAGGCCTATGCGGACGCCGCGGTGCAAGGCATTCGCGATCTACTGGGCCTGAAAGCCGGCGATCCGATTCCGGCGTCGACCGTCGGCGCCGTGAAGATGGGCACCACGGTTGCCACCAACGCGCTCCTGGAGCGCAAGGGCGACCGTACCCTCCTGCTCATCACCAAGGGCTTCCGTGATGCGCTGAAGATCGGCTACCAGGCGCGGCCAAAAATCTTCGCGCTGGAAATCATCAAGCCCGAACTGCTCTATGAACGCGTCGCCGAGATCGAGGAACGCGTGCGCGCCGACGGCACCGTCGAGCAAGAGCCGGATCTCGCCACCGCCCGCGCCGAACTCGAAGCGGCCAAGGCCGACGGCATCGACGCCGTCGCTATCGTGCTGATGCACGCCTATCGTTTTCCCGAGCACGAAAAGCGCATCGCAAAGCTCGCGCGCGACATGGGCTTCGCGCAGGTGTCGGTGAGCCACGAAGTCTCGCCGCTGATCAAGCTGGTCGGCCGCGGTGACACCACGGTCGTGGATGCGTATCTGTCGCCGATCCTGAAGCGCTATGTGGATCGCGTGACGAAGGAGATGAAGGTTGGCGCTTCTTCTTCACCCTCCCCTGGAGGGGGAGGGTCGACTGCGAAGCAGTCGGGGTGGGGTGAACCTTCCGCTGATAAGATCACCCCCACCCGCCGGACTTCGTCCGGCGACCTCCCCCCTCCAGGGGGAGGTGAAGAAATTAGATTGATGTTCATGATGTCGTCGGGCGGCCTCACCGCCGCCGAACTGTTCCAGGGCAAGGACGCCATCCTCTCCGGTCCGGCCGGTGGCGTCGTGTCGATGGCCGAGACCGGCAAGCAGGCGGGCTTCGGCCGCCTCATCGGCTTCGACATGGGCGGCACGTCCACCGACGTGTCGCACTTCGACGGCGAGTATGAACGCGCCTTCGAGACAGAAGTTGCCGGCGTGCGCATGCGCGCGCCGATGATGCTCATTCACACCGTCGCCGCCGGCGGCGGTTCGATCCTGCATTACGACGGCGCGCGCTTCCGTGTCGGCCCAGACAGCGCCGGCGCCAATCCGGGTCCGGCCTGCTATCGCCGCGGCGGCCCGCTCGCCGTCACCGACGCCAATGTGATGGCAGGAAAACTGATCCCGGAATTCTTCCCGAAGATTTTCGGCCCGCATCAGGATCAGCCGCTCGATGCCGACGCGGTGAAGGCATCCTTCGCCACGATGGCCGGCGAGGTCGGCAACAAGTCAGCCGAAGAGATCGCCGACGGCTTCATCAAGATCGCCGTCGAGAACATGGCCAACGCCATCAAGAAGATTTCGGTGCAGCGCGGCTATGACGTGACGCGCTATGCGCTCAATTGCTTCGGCGGCGCCGGCGGCCAGCACGCCTGCCTCGTCGCCGACGCGCTCGGGATGACGAAAGTGCTGATCCACCCGTTTTCGTCGCTGTTGTCGGCCTACGGCATGGGGCTGGCCGATATCCGCGCCACGCGCGAACAGGCGATCGAACTGCCATGGGGCACCAGGGCGCTCGCCGCGCTGAAGAAGACCGGCAACGCACTCGGCAAGGCCGTGAAGGAGGAAGTCGTCGGCCAGGGCGTGCCGGCGGCCAAGATCAAGGTGATCCAGCGCGCTCACATTCGCTACGCCGGCACCGACACGGCGCTCATTGTTGAAGCCGCCCCCCTGCCCGCGATGCAGCGCGCGTTCGAGAAGGCGCACAAGGCGCGCTTCGGTTTCGTCGACCGCAACAAGGAACTGGTTGTCGAGGCGATTTCGGTTGAGGCTATCGGCGGTGGCGCCAAATTCGCCGAGACGGCGGCGCGGCGCGCTGCGGGTAAACTGCCGAAGCCGGCCAAGGCGACGCGCTTCTATTCCAACGGCGAATGGCACAAGGCGAACGTCTATACCCGCGATCAGCTCAAGATCGGCGCCAAGGTGAAGGGCGCGGCGATCATCATCGAGCCACATCAGACCATCGTCGTCGAACCCGGCTGGGAAGCCGAGCTCACCCCCAAGAATCACCTCGTCCTGACCCGCGCGACGAAGCTCAGGCGCAGCTACGCCATCGGCACCCATGCCGATCCGGTGATGCTGGAAGTGTTCAACAACCTGTTCATGTCGATCGCCGAACAGATGGGCGTATCGCTGCAGAACACCGCCTATTCCGTCAACATCAAGGAGCGGCTCGACTTCTCCTGCGCGGTGTTCGCGCATGACGGCACCCTGGTCGCCAACGCACCGCATATGCCGGTGCATCTGGGTTCGATGGACCGCTCGGTCGAAACCATCATCCGCGACAACAAGGGCACGGTCGCGCCGGGCGACGTCTATGCCATCAACGCGCCCTATAACGGCGGCACGCATCTGCCGGACATCACCGTGTGCACGCCGGTGTTCGACGACAGGAAGAAGAACATCCTGTTCTGGGTCGCCTCGCGCGGTCACCACGCCGATGTCGGCGGCATCTCGCCCGGCTCGATGTCGCCGAACGCGACCACCATCGAGCAGGAAGGCGTCTATATCGACAACTTCAAGCTGGTCGATCGCGGCCGCTTCCGCGAAAAGGAACTGATGGATCTGCTCACCGGCGCGAAATATCCGGCGCGCAATCCGATCCAGAACGTCAACGACCTGAAAGCGCAGATCGCCGCCAACGAGAAAGGCGTGTCCGAGCTGCGCAAGATGGTGGAGCAGTTCACGCTGCCCGTCGTCAAGGCCTACATGAAGCACGTGCAGGACAACGCCGCCGAAAGCGTGCGCCGCGTCATCGACCGGCTGCACGATTCCACGTTCGACTATCCGATGGACCAGGGCATGGTCATCAAGGTCAGGATCTCGGTCGACAAGAAGAAGCGCGAGGCGACCGTCGATTTCACCGGCACCTCGCCGCAGCAGCCGTCGAACTTCAACGCGCCGGAGCCGGTGACGCGCGCCGCGGTGCTTTACGTGTTCCGCATGATGGTCGCCGACGATATCCCGATGAATGCCGGCTGCCTGCGGCCGATCAACATCATCGTGCCGCCGAAGTCGATGCTGACGCCGGAATATCCGGCCGCCGTGGTCGCCGGCAATGTCGAGGTGTCGCAGGCCGTGACCAACTGTCTGTTCGGCGCGCTTAACGCACTGGCCTGCGCGCAGGGCACGATGAACAATCTCAATTTCGGCAACAAGAAGTATCAGTACTACGAGACCATCTGCTCCGGCTCGCCGGCCGGTCCCGGCTTCAACGGCACCGACGCCGTGCATACGCACATGACCAATACGCGACTGACCGATCCGGAAATTCTCGAGTTCAGATATCCCGTGCTGCTGGAGGACTTCCACATCCGCAAAGGCTCGGGCGGCAAGGGCAAGTGGCATGCCGGCGACGGCATCCGCCGCACCATCCGCTTCCTCGAGAAGATGGAATGCACCATCCTCTCGGGCCATCGCCGCGTGCCGCCTTTTGGCCTCGATGGCGGCGAAGCCGGGGAAGTCGGCGAAAACTGGGCGCGCCGCAAGGACGGCACGATGGAAAAGCTCCAGGGCTGCGACGAGACAGTGGTTGACGCCGGCGAGGCCATCATCATCCAGACGCCCACCGCGGGCGGATACGGCAAGGCCGAGTAAACAACAAGGCCGAGTAATCAAGGCCGAGTAAACAAAACGGCCCGCGTCAAACGCGGGCCGTTCGCCATTCACGCGGGAAAGCCTTACGCCCTCACCTCCTGCCGCTGAAACGCAACATAGCCGCCGACGAACAACAGGATGCTTGCGGCGATCAGGCCGACGATCTGCGGCCACGCCACCATCACGCTGCTCCACAGCGGCAGCGGCGAGCCCATCACCGCGCCCTGCAACTGGCTGATATAGACGGCACCGAGCGATCGCGTCGCCGGGTGCAGGATCGCCGTCACAGCCTCGGCATAAAGCGTCGAGGGCGACAGCCGCGCCAGCGCCTGCGCCGCCATCACCAGGGTCGCTTCGTCATCGCTCGGCACGAAGACCTGAACGATCGCCGGTGACAGCGCCGGCCAGATCAGCGTGAGGAACAGCCACAAGCCGAGTGTCACCAGTGCCGCCGTCGCGGCGGAGCGGAATATCACCGAGAACAGCATGGCGAGCGCCAGCCAGACGCCGGCATAGGCGATCGTCACCAGAAGGAAGATGAAAGCACGCGCCATCTCCTCCGTTCCCGGCGGCACGCCGAGCATGATGAGCCCGAGGCCGATGGTGAGAAGCCAAAGCACCACCAGGCTGATCGACAATGTCGCCAGCCCGGCGAGGAATTTGCCGAACAGCAACGCGTCGCGATAGATCGGCTGCGACAGGATGCGCGACAGCGTGCGGCGGCTGTGCTCGCCATTGACCGCATCGAAGCCGAGACCGATCGCCATCAGCGGCACCAGGAAGCCGAGGAAGGCGGTGAACGACGGCAGTGGATCGCGCGACGTCGTGAACAGACGCAGGAACAGGAACGGGTCTTCCGCCGTCACGTCCTTGATCTGCATGATGGCGGCGTAGACCGCGGCGAGCGCGACCAGCACCACGAGCCATTCCAGCACGCGCATGCGCGCGCTGGTCATGTGATCCGACAATTCCTTCAGCGTCACCACGCCGAGCCCGCTCAGGGCCGAACCTTCACGCCGCATGCGGCACCTCTTGGCGGTTGTCGTGACTCTGGAAGTAGCGGGTGTAGATGGTCTCAAGGCTTGGATGATCGAGCGAGAGCTGGCGGAGCTTGCCCTTGCCCGCCACCACTTCGGCCGCGGCTTCGGCGCGCAGGTCGCGGTCGCAGACCATACGGAAACGTCCGGGCGACGGTTCGGAGACCGACCGCACGCCCGGCAGAGCGCCGAGGCGTCCGGCCAGATTGTCGCCGCCTTCGGCCTCGACCTCGACGGCAAAGCCGCCGCCGAGTACCTGCCGGCCGAGTTCGCCGACCGTGCCCATCAGCGCGATGCGCCCGGCATTGAACAGCGCCACGCGGTCGCAAATGCTCTGCACACGATCGAGCAGATGCGACGACAGCAGCACCGTCATGCCATTCGCCTTGAAGGAGCGGATGAGATCGAGCAGTTCGAGGCTCGCCTGCGGATCGAGGCCGTTGGTCGGCTCGTCGAGAATGGCGATGCGCGCTTCCTTCATCACGATCTCGGCGAGGCCGAGCCGCTGCCGCATGCCGCGCGAGAACGCGCCGACCTTTTTGTCGGCGACATCCTTCAAGCCCACCCGCGCCAGCGCCGCGGCGATCTTCGGCCCGCGTTCGGCTTTCGGAATGCCCATCAGCCGCGCCGTGTAATGCAGGTTATCGGCGGCGCTGATGTTGTCGTAAAAGCCGACCGAGTCCGGCAGATAGCCGACCAGCCGTTTGACGCCGAGCGGATCGCGCATCGGATTGTGGCCGAAGACGCGCGCGGTGCCTGCGCTGATGTCGCTCAAGCCCAGCAGCATCAGGATGGTGGTGGTCTTGCCGGCGCCGTTCGGGCCCAGGAGGCCGAAGATTTCGCCGGCGCCGACATTGAACGTGATGCCGTCGACCGCGGTCGTGTCGTCGTAGCGTTTGGTGAGCCCTTGCACCTCGATGACATTCTGCACCGGCGCGGCTGGGTCAGCCGATCCGGCACGGGGCATGGCGATGGCGTCCATTAGCGGCGACCGAAGCGGGCAACGGCGCCGACCATGATGAGCAGGGCCGCGCCGATGAGACCGGCGCCGGCGATCCCCCACACCGTGGAGGTCGTCACCGCGACGCGGAAATTCGCGCTGCCATTCTCGCTGTGCGACGAGGCGCTGAGAACGGCGGCGTAATCGCCGGCGATCGCCTTGGCCGGCGGCTGGATCAGAGCCTGGGCCTGGGCATGCTGGTTCGGCGCGATGCGGTCGATCGTCGCCGGCTGGAACGTCACCTTCCATCCGCCCGGCGCATTGCCCGAGAGCTTGACGTTTTCTGCCGGGGCCGTGCCGGTATTGCTGATGACGACCGGCACCGAGGTTTCCTTGCCGGCGGTGGCGGAGGCGCTGAGCAGGCCGTCGCGTCCGGAAATCGACAGCTTGGGCTGGCCGGTGATGTCGAGCGCGACCTGCGCGCTCGCTTGCGCGTCATCGGCCACGACCTTCACCGCCACCGGATAGTGGCCGGCATCGACAGTGTCGGGCGGGCTCACTTTGAGTTTCACGTCCTTGGTCTTGCCGGCATCGACCGGAATCGCGGTCAGTTGCTGCGTGCCATAGGCCTCGGTGAACGAGGTGTCGAAATTATTCGGCGCCTGCGCCGCGAGACTGACCAGCAGCTTCTTGCCGCTGTCGTTCTTGATGGTGAAGGTGTACTCGAAGTTCGAATGCGCGTTGCCGCGCAGCTCCGGAAGCTGCGACGACAACGATAGTTTCGCCGGCAATTCCTTGGCGAGCGTCACCGCCACCGGCAGCGCAATGTGTGAATTGGCGCCGTCGGCGCTCACGGTGATGGTCTGGCTGCCGGTCTTGGCGTCCTTCGGCACGTCGAGCCGCAGATCGATCGACACCGTGTCGTCGGCCGCCGGCATCGCCGCGGCGATCGGCTGGCCGCCGCCAAGCAGTGTCGCGGTCCAGCCCTGCGGAACGCCGTTGACGGACAGCGCCAGACGTTCGGGCGGCATGTCGTAATTGTGCAGCTTGATATTGATCGTCGACGTCGCACCGGCCTGCACGGAGACAGCCGGGTAGTCGGACAGCAGATAGAGCCCCTTGATGTCGTGGGTATCGGCGGCAAATGCCGGCGCGGCGCATGCGCATAGCGCCGCGACGATAGCGAGCGATCTGAAATTCATGACGAGCGACCTCGGGCCCGGCCTGGAATCAGGCCGCGCACTTAAAGACGTCGCCCCCTTGTGAATGCCACGGCGAACGCCGTGGAGAGACGCATGGTCTCGCGGGTAAATTTGACGAAAATTGGAACCGGCGCCAGCGCGTTCGCGCGAAAAAACATTAAATTATCGCAAGGTTGCCGCGCGCCCGCATGTACGTGCGGCGATCTAGGGCGTGGACTCATAAGCGCGCAGCCAAATCCGAATCGCAGCGAGTTTGATGAAGGCAAGGTAGTTTGCGGCCAGTTTATCATATCGGGTGGCGATGCGCCGGCATTGCTTGATCTTATTGAAGAAGCGCTCCACCAAATTGCGTGCCCGATACAAATATGGGCTAAAACAGATTGGGTCTTTGCGATTTCGCTTCGGAGGAATGTTAGCCCACGCACCTCGGTCACCGGCGAACGCTCTTAGCCACTGCGTCGCAACACGAAACGGAAGGTCCGATATGGGTCGGATAGCAGACGTGCCGCTGACATGTTAAAAACGACGCGAATGACCCAATTGCGACAATTAAATGCCCCGCTCCTCGACGGCAGGTGCAAACGCCTCAGCTCGATTTGAATGCCGCCCAAACCGCTTCGGCGATGCGATCCTGCCGCGCGACCGGGCGGAAGAGCCGAACATCGACCCTAATTGCCGAGCCGCCGGCGCTGGCCGAAACCAATCGCTTAGCGATTAGATCCTCTTCAGCCAAAGTCCGGGGCAGCCACGCCACTCCGTCGCCAGCGCGCGCCATTGGCATGAGCGTCGCCGCAAGATGCGAGGTGAAGACTACCTCGACCAGCGACTCGCTGTCCTCCGGCCGCCATTGTGTCGCGACGATACGACCAAGCCCGGACTGCGCGCTATAGCCAAGATATTTGACCGGCTTTTTCCCGTCGAGTCGCCACCGCGCTCGCCCGTCCTTCCCCGGCGCGCTGACAGCGACCAAAGTGTCCGTGCCGACAACGATGCTTGTAAATTTTGCGGCCGCAAGCTTGCTGTTCATCGCGCGGTGGTAATGGCACAGCAGAAACTGAACGTCGCCGCGAAGCATCATCTGTTCGCAAGCCTCCATGCTGTCGGAAACGAGGTTCAGATTGCCGAGCGCCAAAATCCTGTCATTGCTCCGCACCCATTTCGGAAAAAATGTGAAGGATAGCGCATGCGTTGCCGCAATCCCGAGCGGGCGGACGCCGCGGCTAGCGGCTTCCAGCGTATTGCGCCGCAACTGGTGCAGCGCGCGGGCCAGTTCTTCGGCCTGATCGTGAAAAGCATTGCCGGCGAGGGTCAGCGCGACATTGTGCGTGGTGCGCTCAAACAGCATCGCACCGACCCAGTCCTCAAGCGCGCGAATCCTGCGGCTGAAGGCCGGTTGGGTGACATGGCGCGCGGCTGCCGCCTTGGAAAAATTCAAGGTTTCCGCAAGCGCCAGGTAATCCTCAAGCCAAGCCAACTCCATTGGTAATGCCCATATCACATAACCAATTTCCGCAACAGCATTAGCGTTCGCCGCCGGGAGGCCCTACCGATGGCGTTGCATTCTGCGGCGGCGCGGAGGCCGGACAACGGCATCCGACGAGTTTCAGAAAATGTCTGGCAATGGACGGAAGGAACGCATCATGCGGATTATCGATGTCGTCGAAATCACCAAGCCGATCGCATCTCCGATCCGAAACGCCTATATCGATTTCTCGAAGATGACGGCGAGCCTTGTCGCCGTCGTCACCGATGTGGTGCGCGACGGCCGCCGCGTCGTCGGCTACGGGTTCAATTCGAATGGTCGTTATGGCCAGGGGGGCCTTATCCGCGAACGCTTCCGCAACCGGATTCTCGAAGCCGATGCCACAAGCCTTCTCAATGACGCCGGCGACAATCTCGACCCGCACCGAATCTGGGCGGCGATGATGTCGAATGAAAAACCCGGTGGCCATGGCGAGCGATCAGTCGCGGTCGGCACGCTCGATATGGCCGTCTGGGATGCCGTCGCCAAGATTGCCGGCAAGCCTCTGTTCCGTCATCTGGCCGAGCAGAGGGGCCGCGAAGCCAATCCGCGCGTTTTCGTATATGCAGCAGGCGGCTATTATTATCCCGGCAAGGACAATTCGGCCCTTCGTCAGGAAATGCGCGGCTATCTGAATCGCGGTTACAACGTCGTCAAAATGAAGATCGGCGGGGCCACAATCGACGAAGATCGTCGTCGTATCGAAGCTGTGCTGAACGAGATCGGATCGCAAGCGCGCCTTGCCGTCGATGCCAACGGACGGTTCGATCTAGAGACGGCCATCGCTTACGGGAAAATGCTGCGCGAGTTTCCTCTATTCTGGTACGAGGAAATCGGCGATCCACTGGATTACGCCTTGCAGGCGGCGATGTCGGAATTCTATCCGGGCCCCATGGCGACCGGCGAGAACCTTTTCTCGCATCAGGATGCGCGCAACCTGCTGCGCTACGGCGGAATGCGGCCGGATCGCGACTGGCTTCAGTTCGACTGCGCACTATCATATGGCCTCGTCGAGTATTTGCGGACGCTGGATGTTCTGACCCAGTTTGGCTGGTCACCGTCGCGTTGTATTCCGCATGGCGGCCACCAGATGTCCTTGAATATCGCGGCCGGACTCGGCCTTGGCGGCAACGAGAGTTACCCTGATCTTTTCCAGCCCTATGGCGGTTTTCCGGATTCCGTTCGGGTCGAGAATGGCCATATCGTCATGCCCGAATTGCCGGGGATCGGATTCGAAGGCAAATCCGACCTGATCAAAGTGATGCTCGAACTGGCGGAATAGAGCGCCCCACCGCTCGATAATAACTGCTCGCGAGGATGAGCGCACGGCGGACTGATGTCGCCTATTGGCCCTTTTCGGACCTGAGGCGATTTCCATTTTAAGTCTGTAATACGGCGGATAGCGGACATGCCTCAGGCTCCTACACAACCGCGCGATTTATGAGTACACGCCCTAGTGTCCCGCGCCGGCTGCGGCCGCCGCCGCTTTTGGCTTGCTCATCACCACGCCCATCGCCGCTAAAACAACGAACATCACGGTCAGCATCCAGAACACGTCGGCAAAGCTCATGACGAGAGCTTGCTGGCGCGCCATCAGCGACATCTGCTTGAGCGCCTGAAGCGCGCCGTCGGAGCCGCCGAATTTGTCCGTCAGTTGCTTGAGCGTCTCGGTCGCGGTGATGCTGGCGTCGTTCACGGCTTCATGCAGCCGCGCCAGATGCAGGTCCATGCGGTCGTTGAGTGCGGTGTTGATCACGGCAAGCCCGATGGCGCCGCCGAGATTGCGCGTCAGGTTGAACAGGCCGGACGCGTTCTTGAGGCGCGACGGCTCCAGCGTGCCGAGCGCGGTGTTGGTCACCGGCACCATTGCCGCCATCAGGCCGACACCGCGGAATATCTGCGGCCACAGCAATTCGTAGAAATCCCAGTCATGGGTGATGCCGGTCATCTGCCAGGTGCCGATGGCGAACAGCAGGAACCCGGTCATCAGGATAAAGCGCGGATCGAGCCGCTGGGTGAGCTGGCCGACGATCGGCGCGGTCAGGAACATGGCGACGCCGGAGACGAACATCGTTTCGCCGATCATCAGCGCGTTATAGCCGCGCACCTGCGCCAGATAGACCGGGTAGAGATAAGTCAGGCCGTAAAGCCCGATGCCGAGCACGAAGGAGAACATGCTGCCGAGCGCGAAGTTGCGGTTGGTGAAGGCGCGCAGATCGACAATGGGGTTCTCCGTCATCAGCGAACGTGCGAAAAAAACGATGCCCGATATCACCGAGACAACGGCCAGCAGCACGATCGCGGAATCGTCGAACCACTCCTTGCGCGGCCCCTCTTCCAGCACGTATTCGGCGGTGCCGAGAAAGCCGGCCATCGACAGCAGGCCCCACCAGTCGAAGCGGTCGAGCAGCGAGTAGTCGGCTTTGTCGAAGTCGATCAGCGTCCACGCCAGGATCGAGACGGCGATGCCGGGGATGATGTTGACAAAGAACAGCCAGTGCCATGACAGCGCTTCTGTGACGTAACCTCCGACGGTCGGGCCGATCGTGGGGGCAAGGGTTGCGATCAGCCCGACCACCGGAGCCACCATCTTCTGCCGGGGACCGGGGAAGATGATGTAGGCGGCGGCAAACACGGTGGGGACCATGCCGCCGCCAATAAAACCTTGAATGGCGCGCCACAGGATCATGCTGTTGATCGAGGACGACAGCCCGCACATCACGCTGGCGAAAGTGAAGCCGGCGGCGGCAACCGTGAACAACACGCGGGTGCCGAGCGCGCGCGACAGATAACCGGAGAGCGGGATCGCGATCACTTCGGCGATCAGATACGACGTCTGCACCCACGGAATCTCGTCGGCCGATGCCGACAGGCCCGCCTGCACTTCACTCAGCGACGCCGACACGATCTGGATGTCGAGGATCGCCATGAACATGCCGAAGCACATCACCACGAAGGCGAGGATGCGGCGGCGCGCCGCTAAAGAATCCGCGCTTCCGGCGCCACCTGTCGGGGAACGGGCGGCAACCGGAAGCGCGTCGGAGGCGGAAAGCGTACTCATGTTACTTACCGCTTACCGCCGGAGAGACTGCTGTTCATTCAGCGCGGATTGCGTCGGCGCTTCCGCCGCACGGGCCGCGAACCACGAGCCGCCATCGGCGACTTTCGAATCATTGGCTGACTTGGTGTTGACGCTGACGACGACCGACATGCCGGGCCGCAACAGCCTGCGGTTGGCGACATCGGCCGGCACCTTGATGCGCACGGCGAGGCGCTGCACGATCTTGGTGAAGTTGCCGGTGGCGTTATCGGGCGGCAGCAGCGAGAACACCGAACCCGAGGCCGGCGACATGCTTTCCACCTTGCCCTGGATGTCGTGCTGCGGCAGCGCGTCGACGCTGACATCGACCGGCTGGCCGGGGCGCAGCCGCGACAGCTGCGTCTCCTTGAAGTTGGCGTCGATATAGACGTCGCTCAGCGGCACCAGGCTGGCGAAGCGCTGGCCGGTCTGCATGAAGTCGCCGGTCTTGGCGGCGCGGTTGCCGATCACGCCGTCGATCGGCGCGCGGATTTCGGTGAAGGACAGATCGCGCTCGGCCTTGGCCTGCGCGGTCTTGAGTTCGTTCAAGGTGCCCGCGGCCTCTTTCTGCTGCGCCTTGAGCACGTCGACATTGGCCAGCGCGGCGGCAACGGAAGCGTTGGCGGCGGACACCGACGCGTCAGCCTGATCGCGATTGGATTGCGCCTGCTCCAAGGTCTGCTGGCTGGCGAAGGCATTGCCGGCGAGCTTGAGCTGACGCTGCAGCTCGAGCTCGGCGCGCTTGGCCTGCGCCTGGGTCGAGAGGAGCTGGGCCTGCGCCTGCGTGACGAGCGCCCGCTGCGCCTCGATCTGCCGGCCGATGCGGGCGACCGTCGCCTCTTGCGTGGCGGCCTTGTCGCGGGCGGCATCGACCGCGAGCTTGTAGTCGCCGTCGTCGATGCGGGCGATGACGTCGCCGGCATGAACGAAGGAATTGTCGTCGACCGCGATCGACGCGACATAGCCCGACACCTTGGCTGCGAGTGTGGTCGCGTCGGCCCGGACATAGGCGTCGTCGGTCGAAATCAGGTAGCGGCCGGTCGTGATGTAGTCGACGCCGGCCCAGCCGAGACCCACGACCGCCAGCGCCGCGACGCCCATCAGGATGCGCTTGCGGTTGGCCCTGAGGAGACCGCCGAGGCCCTGCTTGGGGGCCGGCTGGTCCTGGGCGGAGGTTTCGGAACCGGCGGATTCGGGAGCGGGGGCGCCCTCGCCGGCCGCTTGGCCGGGCTGGGCTGCCGACACGACGCTCAGCCGTGACAGGTCGGAATTCTTTTCAGCGATAGCGCGCTGCATGGGTATCTCCAGATGACCGAACCGTTCGGTCAACGTGGGAGGTACGCCACCTTTTGCCGCATGTCAACATTGACCGAACCGTTCGGTCATTGATTCTTTAGATGGATTGCGCCATATAAAATTATGTGAGCAACGGGCGGATTCGTCGGAGACAGCCGCCTAAATTCACGTAAAGTATTGAGGCGGCATGGAATTTCGCCGCCAGGAGCACTGACGATGAGCGAGGTCCCGGTCGAAGCCGTGCTGGAGCGCAGCCCTGACGGCGCTGACGACAGCGCCAAACGGCGCCAGATTCTCGACGGCGCGCGGCATGTATTTCTGGACCGCGGTTTCGACGCGTCCAGCATGATGGACATCGCCAAGGCGGCGGGCGTGTCCAAGGGCACGCTCTACGTCTACTTCAAGGACAAGGATGACCTGTTCGACGGCATGGTGCGCAGCGAATGCGCCATGCAGCTCGACGGCGTGTTCGACTTCGACCACAACGATCATGACGTGGAGGCCGTGCTGCTCCATCGCGGCAAGGCGTTCGTCAAGGCGATCGGCAACTCCAAGCGTCTGTCGTCCTGGCGCATGGTCATCGCGGTCGCGGAACGGATGCCGGAAATCGGCCGCAAGCTCTACGAATCCGGCCCCGCCCGCGGCGTCGCCAGTCTGGCCGCCTATCTCAAGGCCCAGACCGAGGCGGGCATCCTCGCGGTCGACGACTATGAGGTCGCCGCGTCGCAATTCATCGAAACCTGTCACGCGTCGATGCTGAAGCCGATGCTGTTCAATTTCGGCCCGCCGCCGACGCAGGAACGCATCGATCATGTCGTCGGTATCGCGGTGCGGACGTTCCTCAGGGCCTATCGCGTCAAATAGCGCGCGCAAGCTGCCGTTAAGCATGGCGCGACGAGCGCGCTTGATCCGGCGGCAAAGGCTGCCAGTTTAGGGCTTGGGAGAATCCGCCAATGATCCGCGCCGCCCTCGCCGCTCTCATCCTGACAATAACCGCGCCCGCTTTCGCCGATAATTATCCGGTGTCCGGCCGCTGGGGCGTCACCGCGAGCACCGAGAAGGGCCCGATCGATTGCGCCAAGCTGCGCATCATCACCTTCAACGGCAATCAGCGCACCGACACCGGCAGCGGCGTGCCGACCTATCGCAACCGGTCGGTCCGGCCGGATGGCACCAGCGCCTGGCGCGTTGTCGATGAATTCACGACCGGCCAGATCAGCAACGGCCACACCAATTACACGCTGAAGCTCATCGACCCCGACCGCGCCGAAATGAATTTGCAGCCGGGCGGCCTCATCAAACTGCGGCAGTGCAAGTAGCCGATGCATCATGGATGCCCGGGACAAGCCCTGGAATGACGGAAAGTGTGGCGCCGCTTAATCGCTAATTGCGCG
>JBAZSM010000069.1:0-22502 GCA_041662425.1 Pseudolabrys sp. | reverse complement strand
GATATCCACGAATAGTGCGGCGCGGCGGACAGGAAGAGCAGGGCAATGAAGCTCGGTGACGGCGTTGAGCAGGCGATCCACTGCGTGCTGCTGATGAGCGGCCTGTCGGGGACGGGCGTGCTGTCGGCCGCGGCGCTGGCCGAGTTTCACGGCGTCTCGCCGAGCTACCTCCTGAAACATCTGCAGGCGATGGCGGGCGCCGGCCTGCTTGAATCCGTTCCGGGACCGAAGGGCGGCTATCGCCTCGCACGACCCGCCGACAGGATCACATTGCTCGATGTCGTGCTGGCGGTGGAGGGGCGCGAACCGGCGTTCCGCTGCGCGGAAATCCGCCAGCGCGGGCCGTTGCCGGTGGCGTCGCATTTCTTCAAGGCGCCGTGCGCGGTGAACGCGGCGATGTTGAAAGCCGAGCAGGCTTACCGCGCCGAGTTGAAAAAAGTCACCGTGGCCGATCTCGGCGGGGATCCCGGCAGCGCGCTTGGCAAGGCGATCACCACGCGCACATGCGCCTTCTTCGGCCTTCACGAACGCAACCGATCTTCAACCACGCCAAAGGAGTAGATTATGAAGACCCGTTTCAATTTCGGCGCCGTGGCGCCCGATGCCTACAAAGCCGTCGTCGCGCTAGAGGCGTATTGCCAGAACAGTGGCCTGCCGAAGCGCCTCATTCACCTAATCAAGCTGCGCGCCTCGATCATCAATGGCTGCTCCTATTGCGTCGACATGCACTCGAAGGAGGCGCGGCACGACGGCTTGAGCGAGCAGTGGATCAACCTGGTGTCGGCCTGGCACGAGTCCTCCGTGTTTACCGACGAGGAGCGGGCTGTGCTGGCCTTTACCGACTCGCTGACCCTCGTCGCGCAGACCCGCGCGCCGGATGCCGACTACGAGGAACTGCGCCAATATTTTTCCGAAGCCGACACCGCCAACATCATCGTGGTGATTGGCGCCATCAATGTCTGGAACCGGATCGCGGTTGGCACCCGCAAGAAGCATCCGGTCGACGCCGAGGCCAAAGCGGCCTGATATGCGGGCTGGCCGGCCTGGTTGCCGACCCGAGGTCGGGAAAACCCTTGAAAATGGGTGCTTTCCCTGCCACATGCCCCGCAATGGACCAGCCCGTTGCCAGCGCCGATTCGGCCCCCAAACTGCGCAATTCCTCGCCTTTGGCGGCGGAAGTCGAACGCCGGCGCACGTTTGCGATCATTTCGCATCCGGACGCGGGCAAGACCACGCTGACCGAAAAGCTGCTGCTGTTCGGCGGCGCCATCAATCTGGCCGGTCAGGTCAAGGCCAAGCGCGACCGCCGCTCGACCCGCTCCGACTGGATGTCGATCGAAAAGGAGCGCGGCATCTCGGTCGTCACCTCGGTGATGACCTTCGATTACGAGGGCCGCGTCTTCAACCTGCTCGACACGCCGGGCCACGAGGACTTCTCGGAAGACACCTATCGCACGCTCACTGCCGTCGACTCGGCGGTGATGGTGATCGACGGCGCCAAGGGCATCGAGGCGCGCACGCGCAAGCTGTTCGAAGTCTGCCGCCTGCGCGATATTCCGATCGTCACCTTCATCAATAAAATGGATCGCGAGAGCCGCGACCCGTTCGAAATCCTCGACGAGATCGAGAAGACGCTCGCGCTCGACACCACGCCGATGACCTGGCCGATCGGCATGGGCCGTGACTTCGCCGGCACCTATGACATCCGCCGTGGTGACATGCGGCTGATGACCGAAGATTCCAAGGACGCGCAATCGCAGCCGCTCGATCTGCCGATGCTGGCGGCGAAAAATCCAATGCTCGACGCCGGCGCGATCGCCGAGGAACTCAAGCTGGTGAAAGAGGCGTGCCGGCCGTTCGACTTCGCCGCGTTCCGCGAAGGCCATCTCACGCCGGTCTATTTCGGCTCGGCGCTGAAGAATTTCGGCGTCAAGGATCTGCTCGATGCGCTGGCCGATTTCGCGCCATCGCCGCGGCCGCAAAAGGCGTCAAGCCGCGTGGTCGAACCGGATGAGCCCGACATGTCGGCCTTCGTCTTCAAGATCCAGGCCAACATGGACCCGAACCATCGCGATCGCATCGCCTTCGCGCGGCTGGTGTCGGGCAAACTGCGCCGCGGCATGCGCGCCAAGCTGGTACGCACCGGCAAGCCGATGACCCTGTCGGCGCCGCAATTCTTCTTCGCGCAGGATCGCTCGATCGCCGACGAGGCCTATGCCGGCGACGTCGTCGGCATTCCCAATCACGGCACGCTGCGCATCGGCGATACGCTCACCGAAGGCGAGGACATCAAGTTCCTCGGCGTGCCGATGTTCGCGCCGGAAATTCTGCGCCGCGTCAAGCTCGGCGATCCGATGAAGGCCAAGAAGCTGAAAGAGGCGTTGCAGCAGATGGCGGAGGAGGGCGTCGTGCAGGCGTTCCGGCCGCTCGATGGCGCGCCGGCCATGGTCGGCGTCGTCGGCCCGCTGCAGCTCGACGTGCTGAAGGTCCGCCTCAACGACGAATACGGCCTCGAGATCGGTTTCGACCAGCCGGAATTCCAGTTGGCGCGCTGGATCTCCTGCGACGACGACAAGAAGCTGAACGATTTCGTGCAGGCCAATTATTCGTCGGTCGCCGAGGATCTCGACGGCGACAAGGTGTTCATGGCGCGCAACCAGTTCATCCTCGATTACACCGGCGAGCGTGCGCCGGGCATCGTGTTCACGGACATCAAGGACGTGAAGAAGGCGGAGTAGGCTCGGCGGCGGCCGCGCTGAACGAAGCGAGGCGGGCGACGAGACGGGCCTGTAGCTCCCGCCAGTGCGGCACGTCCTCGGGCCGGTGCGTAAACCGGATATGGCGCCCGCCATTCAGAAACCGATGCTGGCAAAGCGGCGCGGAGTTATTGCCGCCGTAGCAATCGATCAAGGTGGTATCGGCGCCTGTGTCACTGGCATAGCGGGTGTGCCCTCCCGCGAAAATCTGTCGGATCAAGCCGTAGGCGCTGTCTTGTTGCCGGATCGCTGCGCTCGGTGGCGCTTGAAGCAGAGCCGTTAGCCAACCCGAATTCCATTGAATGAATACCTCGTCACTTTGTCGCTCCGAAGTCGATGCCGACGGCGTGAATTCAGGCGGAACCATCTGAAGCGCCAAGTATCGACCGGGACCGCCGCTCCAACGCGGCCGGTAGATCAGCGGAATTCGATAGGCCTCGCGGTCCGAAAAACGGACGAAGACACTGTCGACAGCACCGGCGATCAGATTTGGCAGATGCTGTGCAAAGTCTTTCTCAGGTTCGCACACGATGGCCGGACCGTAGCCGGGCGTTCTTTCGTTGACGACGCCGGGAATAAACTGCCGCCTGCGATAGGACCAGTGCAAGAGCTGCTCGCCCGACGGCTCCTGCACGACAAGGATAGCGTGATGCGTCATCGAGTGACCAGACGCTGTGGCCGCCCGCATCGTCATCGGCGAAAGGTCGAGGAGAGTGCGCGCCGGCGAATAGTCGGAAGGCGAAGCAACTTGAATGCAGAAAGGTCGACCGGTTGCGCTGACCTCCGCCTGGTTCATAACCGTTTTGGCCATGTAAATGGCGCCAGCGACGACGATTACCGATGCGGTCGTGAAGCCGATGGCGGGTCGCGCAGCTTTTCGGCCGCCGTAGCGCCAGGCGGCAATTGCGGCGATCATGCTAGCGATGGCGATAACGAAAAGAAGCCAGGGACGCATTGGAATTTGCGCCAGCACGTAGAGCCATGTGACGCCCGCGATAAAGCCGAGGCCAAGATATCTCATGCCGACCGCCTGGATATTGCGCCGGTCGACACTATCGGCGGTTGAGCCTAATCAATCGTATAGTGAGCCGATGAATTTGCGCTTAGAAGTGGAAATAAATGCGCGTCTGACATCGTAGTCACCGACATCAAGGACGTGAAGAAGGCGGGATAATATCCGTCATTCCGGGGCGCGCTGAAAGCGCGAACCCGGAATCCATAACCCCAGCGCTGCGGAGTATGGATTCCGGGTTCGCCACTGCGTGGCGCCCCGGAATGACGATGCGTTATTTGGCTGCGCTCTCCGCGCCCTTTTGCAGCAACGCCACCGTTTCATCCGCCGTGCGCACGTCGCCGAACTGCTGGATGATGGTTTCCAGCGTGGCGCGATGTTCGTCGTCCGACAGCGCCGCACAGCAGTCCGACAGCATGACGACTTTGAAGTCGAGCATCATGGCGTCGCGCGCGGTCGACTCGCAGCAGACATTGGTCTTGGTGCCGGCAATCAGCACGGTGTCGATACCGAAATTGCGCAGGATGCGCTCGAGGCCGGACGCGCCCGATGCCAGCGCGCTGTAACGGTTCTTGATCACGGTCAGGTCGTCGTTGCCCTGCTCGAGTCCGCTGTAGACGCGCTGACGTCCCGGGTTGAAGCTCTCCATCGTGCGCAGACGGACCTCGTTCGCCACGACATTGTCGAAATAGATTTCCCAGTCGCTTTGGCCGTTCCGCTGGGTGTTGGCGTGCAACACCCAGACGATCCGCACCCCCATGGGCCGAAGACGGCGGGTGAGGCGGTTGATCGGCTCGACGATCGTGCGCGATATGGCGACTTCGGCGGGCGCGCCCGGCGCGCAGAACGTGTCCTGCATGTCGACCACGATCAGCGCCGTGGTCTTTGGATCGAGCGCATCGAACCAGTGCAAACGCCCCCGGCGTTTCATGACGCGTTCGATGATTTCGGGGCGGATGGCGGTGTCGTGAGCAGAAGCTGGCATGGACCCTCGCATGGCGCCGGCGACGAGCCGGCGCCATGACGATGCATATACCGTGCCTAGTTGACCTTGATGTCGGCCGCCTTGATCACCGGGCCCCAGCGGTCGACTTCGCCGTCGATGCGCTTGCGGAACTCTTCCGGCGTCGACCCGACCGGGGCCATCAGGGTTGTGGCGAGCTTCGCCGTCACGTCGGGCATTTTGATGATGGCGACGACGTCCTTGTTGATGGCGTCGACCATCGGCTTGGGTGTGGCGCCCGGCGCGATCAGGCCCATCCAGGCATCGGCATCGACGTCGATGCCGCTTTCCTTCAGCGTCGGCAGCTCCGGCAGGTAGGGCGAACGCTGGGCGGTCGAAACCGCGAGCGCCTTGACCTTGCCGTCCTTGGCCTGAGCCATCACCGAAATCGCGGGCAGGCAGGCCATCTGCGCGTCGTTGCGGATCACCGCGGTGACCGCTTCCGGCGAGCTCTTGTAGGGCACATGTACGAGCTTCACACCGGCCTTTATGGCCAGCGCTTCCATGGCGAGATGCGACAGCGAGCCGTTGCCGATCGAGGAGAAGTTGTACTTGCCCGGATTGGCCTTCATCAGCGCGACCAGTTCCTTGACCGAATTCACCTTGAGTTCGTTGCTGACCATCAGCACGCTCGGCTGCGTGATGAGCTGGGTGACCGCGGCGATGTCCTTCTTCGGATCGTAAGGCAGCTTCGAGAACAGCAGCGTGTTGATGGCGAGCGGGCCGCCGATCGAGATGCCGATGGTCGAGCCATCCGGCGTCGCCTTGGCGACCGCGTCGGTGCCGATATTGCCGCCGGCGCCGGCCTTGTTTTCGACGATGAAGGTCGAGCCCGGATACTTCTTGGCCAGTTGGTCGGCGATGATGCGGGCGACGAGGTCGGGGGTCGAGCCGGGGCCGAAGGGCGCGATGATGCGCACATTTTTCGGCGGCCAGTTGGTTTGCGCCTGCGCGGGCAGCGCCAGGGCGGCCAGCACGAGCAGGCCCAGGCCGATACGTTTGAACATCGCGTCTCCTCCGGATTTATGGTTTGGCGAGCCTTGCTGGATCGCCTTGTCGGTTCGTTTTGTCGGTTCGTTTTGTCGGTTTGTCGTGTCGGTTCAGGAAAACTCAAGTCACGTCGCGCCCGAGATAGACGCCGTCGCGGCCGAGCGTTTCCTGCAGCATATCGACGGGAATATCCGCATTGGCGGCGTTGCCCGCAAGCGAAAGATGCGCGGCGGTGCCGGCCGCCTGACCCATGACGAAACAGCCGCCGGACACCCGCGCGGCCGACTGGCCCTCATGGCTCATCGAGGCGCAGCGGCCGGCCACCATCAGGTTGTCGAAGGCAGCGCCGCCGGCGGTCACCGGCAGCAGCATGCGGTAGGGCAGGTGGTTGAAGGCGCGCGAGCCAGGAATATCCGGCCAGCGCCAGATCACGTCGCCGGCGGCGTGGTTCTCGATCGGCCAGCCATTGACGCCGACGGTATCGGGAAAGCTGGCGCAGGTGAGGACGTCGTCGGCGGTGAGCTGATAGAGTCCGGTGACGCGGCGGGTCTCGCGCACGCCGAGCTGCGGCGGGATGTCGACGACATAGGCATCGGAAAAACCGGGCGCCTCGCGGCGCAGGAATTCGAAGAATGCCATCGCCTGCCTGCGGCCCTCGATCTCGCCGCCGGAGAGTTCGACCGCGTCGGTGGCGTCGACGGCGCGGCCGGCGGCGTTCTTCACCTGCGTGACGTTCACGCGCCATTCGCTGGTATGCTTCTGCGGCCGGACGATGGCGCCTTTGCGCGGAAACTTGACGCCGCGTTTCTCGGCTTCGTCCATCAGTGCCGGAATGCTGCGCCACGCTTCGCCGGCGCGCGCGGCATCGACGCCGTTGAGGCGGAACATCATGGTCGGATAAAGCGTGTCGCCGTGCTCGTCGCCCTTCTCGAAAGCGGCGCCGGCAAAAGCCGCGAGATCGCCGTCGCCGGAGCAATCGATGAAGGACCGCGCCAGGATCGCGCCGCGACCGGACTTGTCCTCGATCAGCAGCGCCTTGATGCGCGTATCGCTGTCCATGACGACGCCGACGGCGAGCGCGTGAAAGCGAATGTCGGCCTTGTGCGCGATCAGCAGATCGTCGGCCGCGCATTTATAGGCGGCGGTGTCGTAGGCCTGCGCGTAGATCTTGCCGAAGACGAGATGCGGTTTGTTGAGCCCGCCGAGCCGGTCGATGCGCGCCAGCAGATCGTCGGCAACGCCATGGACGACTTGCCTGTGTTCGCCATGCACATTGGCATGCAGCCCGCAGAAATTGGTGACGCCGGCGGCCGTGCCCATGCCGCCGAGAAAGCCGTAACGCTCGATCAGCAGCACGCGCCGGCCATGCTGGGCCGCCGCGGCCGCAGCCGCGATCCCGGCCGGTCCCCCGCCCAGCACCACAACGTCGTATTCGCCGACGACGGGGGTTTGGCGCTGCGGTTCGGTGAGCGTGGAAAGTATTGCGGTCATTGACGAATTTCCGGCATTTGGAACGTTCTGGTGGCTTGCATTGGCTGGCGTCCTCGCCTCTACTGCGCCGCCTATAACGGCGTCAATGCGTGACCGGGTGAAGCATGGGCAAGAATTTGGGCCTGACAATTCTCATTATCGGACTGGTGGTGTTTCTCGGTTCGCATTTATTCGTGACGCGGCGCTCGGCGCGCGCGGCCATGATCGCGCGCCTGGGCGTCAGCGGCTATCGCATCGCCTTTTCCATCGTATCGATCGTCGGTCTCGGCCTCATCGTCTGGGGCTTCGGCAGCTACCGCATCCATGGCTGGATCGACCTCTGGTATCCGCCGGCCTTCATGCGGCACATCACCGAACTCCTGATGCTGTTCGCGGTGATCTTTTTCGTCGCCACTTACATTCCAAGCCACATCAAGACCCGGCTCAAGCATCCGATGCTGGCCGCGATCAAGACATGGGCGCTGGCGCATCTCCTGACCAATGGCGATCTCGGCTCGATCGTGCTGTTCGGCTCGTTCCTCGCCTGGGGCGTGTTCGCGCGGATCGCGGCCAAGCGGCGTGGCGACACCGGGCCGGCGCTGGCGCCGTCCGGTTACGGCAACGATATTCTGGTTGTCATCATCGGCCTCGCGCTTTATTTCGTGCTTGGCTTCTACTTCCATCCTTATCTCATCGGCGTGCCGGTGTTCACGAAGTAAAATGCTCGGGAGATAGGACGTGTCGGTTCAGGAACAGATCAAGCGCTTCACCGCGCCCGATATCCGCGCGCGCAAGGGCGGCGATCCCATTGTCGTGCTCACCTCGTATCACGCGCATACGGCGCGGCTGGTCGACAAATATTGCGACGTCATTCTGGTCGGCGACTCGCTCGGCATGGTGATGCACGGGCTCGAGACCACGGTGCCGGTGACGCTCGACATGATGATCCTGCAGGGCCACGCGGTGATGCGCGGCTCGCAGCGCGCGCTCGTCGTCGTCGATATGCCGTTCGGCTCCTACGAGGCGTCGAAGGAGCAGGCCTTCATGAGCGCGGCCCGCGTCATGAAGGAGACCGGCTGCGGCGCCATCAAGATGGAAGGCGGCTCGCGCATGGCGGACACGATCCGTTTCCTGGTCGAGCGCGGTGTGCCGGTGATGGCGCATGTCGGCCTGACGCCGCAGTCGATCAACACCATCGGTTCGTTCCGGGCGCAGGGCCGCGACGAGTTGGACTGGGCGCCGATCGAGCAGGACGCGCTTGCGGTCACGCAGGCGGGGGCGTTCTCGGTGGTGCTGGAAGCGATGGCCGAGCCGCTGGCCCGCAAGATCAGCGGCCAGGTGGCGATCCCGACCATCGGCATCGGCGCCAGCGTCGCCTGCGATGGGCAGGTTCTGGTGCTGGAGGACATGCTGGGTCTCACGCCGCGGGTGCCGAAATTCGTCAAGCGTTTCGGCGATCTCGGCCCCGGCATCGAGAAGGCGGTTGCCGATTACGCCTCCGAGGTACGGGCCCGGACCTTCCCGGGCGATGCCCATGTGTACCCGATGAAGGCGAAAAAGCCCTGATCGGGCGGGATTCGGCCTTCATGCGGTCTGGCTGCCGGGGACGCCGAAAACGGTTTCCCCCGCCCCAATCATCGGCTAAACCCCTGAAATCCTGAACGTTGTGGCCCCGTTTCTTTGCCTTGGGGCCGCCATATGACTAGGTTACGCCGCTTTTCGCCCGCAAACGGGGCGTGGCGGATCGTTTGTTGGGGGCTGGGAGCCGTTCGTGGCCGATATTTTCAATGAAGTTGATGAGGAAGTCCGGCGCGAGCGGCTGAAAAGGCTGTGGGATCGCTACAGCATCGTCATCGTCGCCGTCGCCATTCTCATCGTCGCCGGCATCGGCGGCTGGCGCGCTTATGAGTATTACGTCGCCCAGAAAGCGGCGGTCGCCGGCGCGGCCTTCGAGGATGCCGTCACGCTGAGCGAGCAGGGCAAGCACGCCGAGGCCGAAAAGGCCTTTGAAAAGGTCGTGGCCGAAGCGCCGAAAGGCTATGCGGTGCTCGCGCGTTTGCGCGCCGCGAACGAACTTGCGCAGGCCAATCCCGGCAAGCCCGCCGACGCCGTCAAGGCGTATGACGTGATCGCCGCCGACGGTTCGCTCGGCGTCGTGTGGCAGGACCTCGCGGCCCTGCGCGCCGGCATGCTGCTCGCCGATACCGCGTCGTTCGCCGATCTGCGAGGCCGGCTCGAGCCGATCGCCGCGGCTGGCCGGCCGTATCGTCATTCCGCCCGTGAGCTTCTGGCGCTGTCGGCCTGGCGCAACAACAATGTGGCCGATGCCAAGCGTTTCATCGACATGATCACCGCCGATGGCGAAACGCCGCCCGGCGCCCGCCAGCGCATCGACGTGCTGTCGGCGCTGATCGCCGGCGAAGGCAAGAAGGGTTGAAGATGAAACCGATGCGCCATCTGTCACGCATCGTTTTGTGGGCCGTGTTGGTCGGCGTCACGCCGATGATCGCCGGCTGCGCCGATTTCGATCCCGACAAGCTCGATATCTTCGGCCTGAACGAAAAGAAGAAGCTGCCCGGCGAGCGCCAGGACCTGTTCCCGCAAGGTGTGCCCGGTGTCACCCAGGGCATCCCGCCGGAATATCTCAAAGGCAATCAGCCCGCCGCCGATGCGGCCACCGCGGTGCCGCCCGCTGCCGGGCCGCAACAGCAACAGGTGGCGGCGCCGGCCGCGGCGCCGGTCGAACCGCAAAAGCCGAAGCCGAAACCGAAGCGCACGGTCAAGCGCACGTCTGCTCCCAAGCCTGCGCCCGCCGCGGCATCGGCGCCCGTGACGCCGGTCCAGAGCGGAGCGGCGCAACAGCCGGCGAGTTCGGGATGGCCGGCACCGGCGCAGGGCACCACATCATCTTCGAGCGGGGCGTGGCCGGCGCCGCAGCCGTCCGGTACGTTCCAGCGCTGAAGGGTGCGGTCCGGTTAGCGGGCCGCCAGAGGCGCAACACGGCATTTCATGAGCTTCACCGTCGCCATTGTCGGCCGGCCTAATGTCGGCAAATCGACCCTGTTCAACAGGCTGGTCGGCCGGCGCGTGGCGCTGGTCGACGACCGGCCGGGCGTGACGCGCGATCGCCGCGAGGGCGAGGCACGGCTCGGCGATCTCGACTTCACCGTGATCGACACCGCGGGGCTCGAACAATCGGGCGCCGAGACCTTGACCGGCCGCATGCGGGCGCAGACCGAAACCGCGATCGCGCAGGCCGACGCCGTCTTCTTCGTCATCGATGCGCGCGCCGGCGCGCTGCCCGACGACCGCACCTTTGCGTCGCTGGTGCGCAAATCGGGCAAGCCCGCGGTGCTGATTGCCAACAAGATGGAAGGCAGGGCCGGCGAGTCCGGACGGCTGGATGCTTATTCGCTCGGTCTGGGCGATCCGGTGGCGCTGTCAGCCGAGCACAATGAAGGGCTGCCCGATCTTTACGACGCGCTGCGCCGCGCGCTGCCGAAGCAGACTGCGCAGGCATCGGCGGAAGCCGGCGAGGAGAAGGGTCCGCATCCGATCCGCGTCGCCATCGTCGGACGTCCCAATGCCGGCAAATCGACTTTGATCAACCGCCTGATCGGCGAAGATCGCCTGCTGACGTCGCCCGAAGCCGGCACGACGCGCGATTCAATCGCCGTCGATCTCGATTACCGCGGCCACAAGTTTCAGATTCACGATACGGCGGGCCTGCGCCGCCGTTCGCGCGTCGAAGAGAAGCTCGAGAAGCTTTCGGTCGGTGAGACGCTCAACGCCATCCGCTTTGCCGAAGTGGTCGTCGTGCTGCTCGATGTCGACAGCGCATTCGAGGAACAGGATCAGAAAATCGCCGATCTGATCGAGCAGGAAGGCCGCGCGGTGGTGATCGCGGTCAACAAGTGGGATCTCAAGGAACGCGCGCCCGGCGATATCTCCAAGCTGCGCGTGAAGGCGACGGAGAAGCTGATGCAATTGCCCGGCGTGCCGCTGGTTGCGGTGTCGGCGCTGACGGGTGAGGGGCTCGACCGCCTGATGCAGGCGATCGCCGATGCCTATAACGTCTGGAACAAGCGCGTGCCGACCAGCGCGCTCAATCGCTGGTTCGAGGACGCGGTCGCGGCGCATCCGCCGCCGGCGGTGTCGGGCCGCCGTCTGCGGCTCAACTACATCACGCAGGCCAAGACGCGGCCGCCGAGTTTCGTCGTGTTCTGCACGCGCGCCGATGCCGTGCCCGAAGCCTACAAACGCTATCTCACCAATTCATTGCGTGAGGCGTTCGACATGCCCGGCACGCCGGTGCGTTTGACGTTGCGCGAGAAGGCCAATCCCTTCGAGGGGCGGGCGAAACGGAAGCATTGATCTTCTTACTTACCCTCCCCTGGAGGGGGAGGGTCGCGAGCGATAGCGAGCGGGGTGGGGTGAACCTCTTGAAGAACTAGATCACCCCGCCCCGATTGCTTTCGTTGCACTCAAGCAATCGACCCTCCCCCTCCAGGGGAGGGTGAAGTGAGGGCTACGCCGGCGTCTTGAATTCCACGAACTTGCCGCGCGGGAAATCGTAGATCTTGCCGGTCTCGGTGCAGTCGGCCGTGCATAGGGGCACGATCGTTTTGGCGACATCTTCCGGTGTCGGCAACGTCTCGGGATCGACGCCCGGCCAGCCGCTCTTGTACATCCGGGTTCTGGTCGGACCGGGATTGAACAGATTGACGCGCACATTCGTCGTCGCGTTCTCGGCGGCGTAGCTCTGCGCCAGCGCATTGAGCGCGGCTTTGGTGGCGCCATAGAGGCCGGTATAGGCACGGCCCATCCAGCTCAGCCCCGATGTGATGAACACCGCGCGCCCCGCAGGCGCAGCCTTCAGCAGCGGATCCATGGTGCGGATGAGCTGCCAGTTGGCCTTGACGTTGACCGCGAACAGATTGTCGTAATCCTTCGGCTCGGCATGGCCGAGCGGCGACAGCGTGCCGAGAATGCCGGCATTGCCGACCATGATATCGAGGCGGCCATAGCGCTCGTGGATCGCCAGCGCGAGCCGCGCAATGCCATCCATGTCTTTCATATCGAGCGGCACCAGCGTCGCCGTGCTGCCGGCGGCCTTGATCTTGTCGTCGAGCTCTTCGAGCCCGCCGACCGTGCGCGCGACCGCGACAACATGGGCGCCGGCCTCGGCCAGATGCAGCGCCAGCGCCGCGCCGATGCCGCGCGAAGCGCCGGTGACGAGAGCGATCTTGTCGGAGAGGGGTTTGGCCATGGGGATTGAAGCCGTTCCTCGTCATGGCCGGGACACGCCCGGTCATGACGGAATTCTGATCGCAGTTAGATCGCCTCAGCCAGCAGGGACAGCTGACGCGGGCCAGCATCCTGCTGGCCGAGATCGGTCAGCGGCGTCGGATAGTCGCCGGTGAAGCAGTGATCGGTGAACTGCGGACGGGCATTGTCGCGGCCGGGCAGGCCCATGGCGCGATAAATGCCGTCGACCGACAGGAAGGCGAGGGTGTCGGCGCCGATGAACTGCCGCATGCTCTCGAGGTCATGCGTCGCGGCGAGCAGCTTGTCGCGCTCCGGCGTGTCGATGCCGTAATAGTCCGGATGCGTGATCGGCGGCGACGAGATGCGGAAGTGCACTTCCTTGGCGCCGGCATCGCGCATCATCTGCACGATCTTGCGCGAGGTGGTGCCGCGCACGATGGAATCGTCGACCAGCACGATGCTCTTGCCGGACACCACGGCGCGGTTGGCCGAATGCTTCATGCGCACGCCCTGATCGCGGATCGCCTGCGTCGGCTGGATGAAGGTGCGGCCGACATAGTGATTGCGGATGATGCCGAGCTCGTAGGGAATGCCGGTCTGCCGCGAAAAGCCGAGCGCGGCGGGTACGCCGGAGTCCGGCACCGGGACGACGACGTCGGCATTGGCCGGCGCTTCGCGGCCGAGCTCCATGCCCATGGCCTTGCGCACGTTGTAGACATGGCGGCCGCCGACGATGGAGTCGGGGCGGGCGAAATAGATGTACTCGAAGATGCAGGGCCGCGCCGTCTGCGGCGGGAACGGCTTGTGCGACTGGAAGCCGTCCTCGTCGAAGATGACGACTTCGCCGTTCTCGACGTCGCGCACATATTCGGCGCCGATGATGTCGAGGGCGCAGGTTTCCGAGGCCAGGATCGGGCAGCCGTCGAGCTTGCCGATGACCAGCGGGCGGATGCCGAGCGGATCGCGGGCGCCGACCAGCTTCTTGTTGGTCATGCCGACGAAGGCGTAGGCGCCTTCCAGTTGGCGCAGGCCCTCGATGAAGCGGTCGACGAAGCGGTTGCGCTTGGCGCGCGCGACCAGGTGCAGGATGACCTCGGTGTCGCTGGTCGACTGCATCATGGCGCCGTCGCGCACCAGCAGGCGGCGCAGCGTCAGGGCGTTGGTGAGGTTGCCGTTATGGCCGACGGCGAAGCCGCCGCCCTCCAGTTCGGCGAACAGCGGCTGGACGTTGCGCAGGATGGTCTCGCCGGTGGTCGAATAGCGGACATGACCGATGGACATGTTTCCGGGTAGGCGGTCGATCACCTCCCGCCGCGAAAACGTATCGCCGACGAGGCCGAGGCGCCGCTCGGAGTGGAAGCGTTTGCCGTCGAACGAGACGATGCCGGCGGCTTCCTGGCCGCGATGCTGCAGGGCGTGGAGGCCGAGCGCCGTGATCGCGGCGGCGTCGGGATGGCCGAGAATGCCGAAGACACCGCATTCCTCGCGCAGCCGGTCAGCGTACAGATCAAGTTCCGCGGATTTATAGGGGTCCTGAGGACCGCCGTCGGCGATCGAATCGCGGCTCGCGGAATCCTGCGTCTGTTCTGGCATCTACCGGGTTCCCAGTTGCTGATCGGGACGCAAGGTCAATTCTAGCGCGGCGACCTGTACCAAAGGTAACGACAGCTCCGAACGCCGATCCGGCGGGCCGTCGGGAGCATCCTGATCGGCCGGCTTCGGCCGCTTCAGCTTTTGTAAGATGGTGCTTTCAGGGTCATCCGGCAACATGCCCTTGAGCCAATCCCCTGTACTCTTAAGCACCACTCTCGATTTTGCGCCGCTGATCCAGGCCGGCTGGCTGCGATCGGGAACCAGCCAGTCGAAAAACAGGTAGGCGACCACCACAATCAGCAGACCTCGGCCGAGGCCGAACAGGAACCCGAGCGTGCGATCGAGCGCGCCGACGCGGCTGTCGAGCACCATGTCCGAAATCCGGACCGTGACGATGGATACCACCAGGAGCGTGACGATGAAGATCGAGCCGACAGTGACGGCGGTCGCGACCGTGGTGCTGGAGAAATAACCCTGCGCGATCGGCAGAACCTTGGAGAAGGAGTACAGCGTCACCAGCGCGGCGACGGCCCAGGCGCCGATCGAGAGGATCTCGCGCATGAAGCCGCGGATCATCGCGAGCAAGCCCGAGATCAGCATGACGACGAGAAGGAGGATGTCGAGCAAAGTGACGGGCATGCCAGGCTTTTCCAAGCGCTCCGCGAGACGGCATCGGCGCGGCACTGGCCCGAAGCAGCCGGCACGGCGAATCCAGGACCCTTGTTCCAGGAAACCGTCTTGGCGGCTTACGGGCAGGGCGTCAATATCGGCCTTAAGTGCTTTACGTCAGGGTCGTTTTTGCCCACAGCCGGCGACGTCGATCGGCACCCGGTAGCGCGAGCGCGCCTTCTATAGCCGGGTAGTACCGACGCGTCACCCGTCTTTTCGGCGCGGCTCCGCGACCGGGCGGGGATTGCCGAGGGCGGCGATATCGGCGACCAGGCCGGAAAGCTGACCCACGGTCATGAATCGCAGCGCCGGATCGCCGAAGGCTTCGCCGCGGCCGGCCTCCGGCATGACCGCGCGGGCAAAGCCGAGCTTGGCGGCTTCCTTGAGCCGCGCGGCGGCGTGGCTGACCGGGCGGATGGCGCCGGACAGCGATACCTCGCCGAAATAGACCGCGTCCGCCGGCAATGGCGAATTGGCCAGCGACGACACCAGCGCGGCCGCCGCGGCGAGATCGGCCGCCGGCTCCTGAATGCGCATGCCGCCGGCGACATTGAGGTAAACGTCGTAGCCGCCGAGTTTCACGCCGCAATGTGCTTCCAGCACCGCCAGCACCATGGCGAGACGGCTGTTATCCCATCCGACCACGGCGCGGCGCGGCGTGCCCAAAGACGTCGGCGCCACCAGCGCCTGGATTTCGACCAGCAGCGGCCGGGTGCCTTCCATGCCGGCGAACACGGCTGTGCCGGGCGAGCCGAGATCGCGCTCGGACAAAAACAGCTCCGACGGGTTCGACACTTCGCGCAGGCCCGCGCCCGTCATCTCGAACACACCGATTTCGTCGGTCGGGCCGAAACGGTTCTTCACCGCGCGCAAAATCCGGAATTGATGCGAGCCTTCGCCCTCGAACGACAACACCGCATCGACCATGTGCTCGACGACGCGAGGGCCGACGATCTGGCCGTCTTTGGTGACGTGGCCGACCAGGATCACGGCCGCGCCGGAGCGCTTGGCGAAGCGGATGAGCGTCTGCGCCGCGCCGCGCACCTGCGTCACGGTGCCGGGCGCGCTCTCGACCGCGTCGGTCCACATGGTCTGGATCGAGTCGATGACGATGAGGCGCGGCACCTTGCCTTCGGACAAGGTGGCGATGATGTCCTCGACCGAGGTCTCGGAGGCGAGTTCAACGGGCGCATCGGACAGGCCGAGCCGCTCGGCGCGCAGGCGCACCTGGGCGGCGGCTTCTTCGCCGGAAATGTAGACGGCGCGGTGGCCGGCGCGCGCGAGCGCCGCGGTCGCCTGAATGAGCAAAGTCGATTTGCCGATGCCGGGATCGCCGGCCATCAGGATGACCGAGCCGCGCACGAAGCCGCCGCCGGTGACGCGGTCGAGTTCAGCCACGCCGGAGGGCAGGCGCGGCGCGTCTTTGGCCTCGCCGGTGAGCGGCTCGAGCTTGAACAGGCGGCCTTTGCCGGGTTTGCGCGGGCCGGCCGGGCGCTCGGCGCCTTCCTCGGCCAGCGAATTCCACTCGCCGCAGGCTTCGCATTTGCCCTGCCAGCGTGGGGCGGCCGCGCCGCAGTTCTGGCAGACAAAGGCGAGGCTGCGCTTGGACATGGTGTGGAATCGTCCCCGAAATGCTCAAACCGACGTTAGATTGGCGATGAGAACATTACAAGAACATTCGTAAATAGAATCCAAATCCCGTCATTCCGGGGCGCGGCCGAACGGCCGCGAGCCCGGAATCCATAATCCCGGCCGCGGTGTTTGGATTCCGGGTCCGCGCCAGGCGCGTCCCGGAATGACCAATCAATCCTTGCGGTACTCCCGGTGAAACCGCCGCCCCAGCCCGGTCAGCAGTTCATAGGCAATGGTGCCGGCGCCTTTGGCGACGTCGTCGAGTAGCAGGTCATCGCCGATCAGCGTCACCATGTCGCCGCGGCGCACCGCGCCTTCGGGCAGTTCGGTGACGTCGATCGTGGCCAGATCCATCGACACGCGCCCGGCCATCGGGCAGCGCTTGCCGGCAACGATTGCCGCGCCGCCCGGCACTTCGTCGGTCGAGCCGGAAGCGCGCAGAAAGCCATCGGCATAACCGGCGGCGATCACGGCGACACGCGCGGCGCGCCGTGCGGTCCAGGTGGCGCTGTAGCCGACGGTTTCGCCGCGCGTCACATGACGCACCTGCACGACGCGAACCTTGAGGCCGACGACCGGCTGCATCGGGTTCGGTTTGCCCGGTGTCGGATTGACGCCGTACAGCGCCACGCCGGGACGCACGACATCGCAATGCGCCGCGTCGCCGAGGAAGATACCGGACGAGTTCGACAGCGACGACGGAATGCCGCGATACAAAAGCCGCACCTCGCGGAACAGCTTGATCTGCTTGTCGTTGAGCGGATGGTCCGGCTCGTCGGCGCAGGCGAAGTGGCTCATCAGAAGATGGATGCCATGGTTCTCGGAGCGAATGCGCGGCGCCAGCGCCGCGGCGTCGTTGATCGACACGCCGAGCCGGTTCATGCCGGTGTCGACATGCAACGCCGCGCCGCCGCGCCATCCGGACGCCGCGCAGAACGCATCCCATTCCGCCAGCGCCACCGTCGAGCTGATCACGGGCCTGGCCTTGATGTCGGCGAAGGCCGGCCCGGTGTTCGGCATCAGGCCGTTGAGCACATAGATCGCCGTATCGGGTGCCACCGCGCGCACGCGGCGCGCTTCGCTGAGATCGGCGACGAAGAAGGTCTTGCAGCCCGCGCGCATCAGCGCATGCACGACCTGTTCGATGCCGAGGCCATAGGCGTTGGCCTTCACCACGGCGCCGCATTCGGACGGCATGCCGCGGCGGCCAAGCGAGCGCCAGTTGGCAACCAGCGCGCCGAGGTCGATGGTCAGCGTGCCGCCGGCCTGATCCGCCGGCGGGCCGTCGGTGCTCGCGATCCCGCTAGCGGGGGCGGGGATCGGTTCGGCGGCGGTGACGGGTTCGAATTTCTGGTCGATCTTGGCCATGGCTCATGGTTTAGCGCCACCGGCGCGGCCCGTCCATGTGCTATCAAGGCCATGCTTTCCTGACGAGGAGGCGGACCATGAACGATCGGCCCATTATCACCCGCAAGGGCACCGAGAATGCCAACACCGGTCAGTCCGGGGGCTTGAAACTCGTGACCGGCGTCGGCCCGCAACACACGCCGGCGGCGAAACTCTGGTTCGGCAAAGCGAGCAATCCGCCCGGCTTCCGGTCGCTGCCGCATCATCATGGCGAGGCCGAGACCGGGGCCTATGTGCTGTCCGGCCGCGCGCGCATTTATTTCGGCGACGGCTTCAAGGACTACATCGACCTGTCGGAAGGCGACTTCATGTTCGTGCCGCCTTATCTGCCGCACCTCGAAGTCAATATGAGCACGACCGAGGAACTGTGGTGGCTCGCCTGCCGGACGCCGGAGAATATCGTGGTGAACCTGCCAGATATCGACGACGCCTCGCTCGCAGGCTATCGCCGCGCCTGATCAGACCGTTGCCGCTTCGGGCGCGACGCGGCCGCGGATCATGTCGGAAGCCTTGTCGGCGATCATCAATGTCGACGCATTGAGATTGGCCGAGATCATGCGCGGCATGATCGAGGCATCGACGACGCGCAGGCCCTCGAGGCCGCGCACGCGCAACCGGTCGTCGACCACGGCCATTTTGTCGGTCGCGGGTCCCATGCGGCAGGTGCAGCCGGGATGGAATGTGGTCTGCGCCCGCTGGGTGGCGGCGTGGAGGAATTCGTCGTCGGTCTGAACGTCCGGGCCGGGAAAGTCCTCATAGTCATAAAAGGCTTTCAGCGGCTCGGATGACAAAAGCCGGCGCGCCAGCCTCATGCCGGCCACGGTGACGCGGCGGTCGAGTTCGTGGCCGAGATAATTGGTCTGGATCGCGGGCGGCGCGAACGGATCGGCGGAGCGGATGCGGACATGGCCGCGCGCCTCGGGCCGCTGCTGCCACGAGGCGACCGAAACGCCGGGTTCGCGCTCGAGCTTGCCCTGTTCGCCTTCCATATAGCTTGCCGGCGTGAAGGTGAGCTGCAGGTCCGAGGTTTCCGCGGTCTCGCCGGAATGCCAGAAGCAATAAACCAAAGTCGGCGACAGCGCGAGAATGCCGCGGCGCGTCGTTGCCCAGCGCAGCGCCTCAATCGCGAGGTTCACGCCGCGCGCGCGCTCGTTGATGGTCTTGACGTTTTTGACGCGCGCGACCGAACGCGGCGCGTAGTGATCCTGAAGGCCTTCGCCGACGCCGGGCAAAGCGTGTTTCACCGCGATGCCGTGCGATTGCAGCAGTTCGGCAGGCCCGATACCGGACAGTTGCAAAAGCTGCGGCGAATTATAGGTGCCGCCCGAAAGGATGACTTCCTTGCGCGCGCGGACTTCGATCGTCGCACCGCCGCGTCCGCCTTTGGCATAGCGCACGCCGGTGGCGCGCTTGCCGTCGAACGTGATTTCGGTCGCGTGGGCTTGCGTGCGGATGGTGACATTGCCGCGCTTGACGGCTGGATGCAGGAACGCGGTGGCGGCGCTGACGCGGCGGCCGTTATGGATCGTGCGCTGGGCGTAAGATACGCCTTCCTGCGTCGCGCCGTTGTAATCGGGGTTGCGCGGGATCCCCAGGCTCACCGCGCCGGCGATGAAGGCCTCGCACAGCGGATCGCGCCAGTCGATATCGGTGACGGTGAGTTCGCCGCCGCGGCCGTGAAATGTTTCGTCGCCGCCGCCGATGCGCCGCTCCATGCGCTTGAAGTAGGGCAGCACGTCGGCATAGCCCCATGCGCGATTGCCGTATTGCGCCCAGGTGTCGAAGTCGCTGCGCTGGCCGCGATTATAAATATGGCCGTTGATCGAGGACGAGCCGCCAAGCGTCTTGCCGCGCGGCGAAAAGATGCGGCGGCCATTGGTGTAGGCGCCGGGCTCCTGCGAATAGCACCAGTTGATGTTCTTGTTATAGAACGTCTTGATGAAGCCGGCGGGCAGGTGGATGTAGGGATGCCAGTCGGCCGGGCCGGCCTCCAGCACGCAGACCGTGACGTCGTGGTCCTCGCTCAGCCGATTGGCGAGCACGCTGCCGGCCGAGCCTGCGCCGACGATCACGTAATCGAAAGTGTCCATTTCCGTCCCGTGCGCTATTCTTCGTGGTAGATTCTATTGGTACGCAAGTTTTAGTCTTTACTTACTCTCGATGCGACGGCTGCGTTGTATTGTTCAAGCGTGGGGTGGGAGGTCAATCGCCAATGGCCATCTTTCTTTAAGGGCATATCAAGAAAGATGGCCAAAAGGCAAAATGCCTCCATCGCGTAAACCGACGTTGAAAGTTGTTTGAACTCTTCGTCGCTTTCGCCAGATAAATGCCCGTGTGCTGCTTTGTTTCGCAGCTTGTCCGCTTGGGCAATATCTTCAAAAATGTCGTCAGGTAAAATTGATTGCCCAAATCGCCCGCGCATCATCGCAATAAGGCGATCGATTTTATCCTTTCGCGTCTCGCTGGAAATGTTTCGAAGTGCGCCCAGTATCCTATGGTGGATATTGTCGTGGCCGAGTTCTGCTGCCTTCATCGCTGCTGCTTTAGCGATACTTTCAACATCGTTGCTTGGAATAATCCGTTTAGTCTCTGTAAGTGGGATTTCTTCAAATAGTCGACATGCGTTCAGAAGTCGCTCAGCATCGATGCGATTCGCCATAAGCCTGCTCTTTACAAACAGGGCGTATGCTCCTGACCATTGATCGTATCGATCAATCCATCTGGATAAGCATGCAGAAAATGTTGAAATTTCATCGTCATTTGCTGTTAATAAGATAGAGGTGCTGGACGCGTTGTCTGTGTGCGGCCATATGTATCTGACCAAATGTGTTGCTTTGTTCCCATCCAAAGCGTCGTCGGCTGAGTCCAATGTCGGTCGACCGATAAAGATATTTTTTGGAAATGTCGCAAGTCCTGTCGATGCGGAAATTAGTTGAGTAAATGCCGTTGCGAATTTCAAGTAAGTCTGAAGCGTTTCACCTTCCGAAAATCTAAGAACTACGGTTGGTCGTATCTGTGTAGGAAATGGTTGAAAAATGGAATAAGTCACATCGTACAGGATGCTAAATTCGACGTTTCCGACCGTCGTGGCAAATAGTTTTTGTTTGAATTCTTGAGACGGTTCGGAGCGACTGATCTGTTCTGTCCTGTCGATATTTTCAAGGATGTAATCAAACCCATCCAACTCGAATTTTGCGACGTTTATTAAATCCGATGTGAGCCATGGGTCGGCGCCTATAACCGCAGCGCTACACGAGAAGCTATGCCGATAAACTGTGCGAAATCTCGGATCGTCGGAGCTTTTGCCGTTTCGGCCAGATCGGGTGGTCGCATTCCAGTGCAACGACGCGATGTTTAAGTTCTGAGTTTGAACGTGAATTGGTGCTTTGTGGTCAATCTGTATAAATTTCGTTTCGTATCCAAATATATCTAAGGAGATATTGTCAGAGCCTATTGTGAGTATGCCCGTATGTTGGGCACCGCTGGTGAGTTCTCTGCAATGAACCGGCTGCCCTAAATCGTCATGCGGTGACACTGGCTATACCTCAAAGGCCGAGGCGCTTACTCCATCCGCTCCGGCAGATGGTCGCCTTGCGCGAGCGACGAGAACTTGGTGATGGCGCCGTCGAAGGCGAGTTCGACCGTGCCGGTCGGGCCGTGGCGCTGCTTGCCGATGATGACCTCGGCCTTGCCGCCGACTTTCTCGGCATCGGCGATCCAGGCGGCGAACTTCTCGCGGTCGCTCTCCATCGGCTTGCGCATGACGTGGTAATATTCTTCGCGGTAGACGAACAGCACGACGTCGGCGTCCTGTTCGATCGAGCCCGATTCACGCAAGTCGGAAAGTTGTGGGCGCTTGTCTTCGCGGCTTTCGACCTGACGCGACAGCTGCGACAGCGCGATCACGGGCACCTGCAATTCCTTGGCGAGCGCCTTGAGCTTGGTGGTGATCTCGGTGATTTCCTGCACGCGGTTTTCGCTGGAGCGCTTCGACGAGCCGGTGAGCAGTTGCAGGTAGTCGACGATTAGCAGATCGAGCCCGCGCTGGCGCTTGAGGCGGCGCGCGCGCGCCGAAAGCTGTGCGATCGACAGGCCGCCGGTCTCGTCGATGAAGAACGGCAGGTTCTGCATCTCGATCGAGGCATCCTTGATGCGCTCGAAATCGGCTTCGCCGATGGCGCCGCGCCTGATCTGGTTCGACGGAATGCCGGTCTGCTCGGCGATGATGCGGGTGGCGAGCTGCTCGGCCGACATTTCGAGCGAGAAGAAGCCGACAATGCCGCCATTGGCGGCTACCAGCGTGCCATCCGGTTTTGTGTGGGGAATGTAAGCCTTGGCAATGTTGTAACCAATATTGGTGGCGAGCGCGGACTTGCCCATGCCGGGACGGCCGGCGAGCACGATCAAGTCGGACGGCTGCAGGCCGCCCATCATGCGGTCGAGGTCGTTGAGCCCCGTGGCGATGCCGGAGAGTTTGCCGTCACGCTGATAGGCGTGCGCGGCGAGATCGACGGCGGTGGTCAATGCCTGGCCGAAGCGCTGGAAGCCGCCGTCATAGCGGCCGACTTCGGCGAGTTCGTAGAGCTTGCGCTCGGCGTCCTCGATCTGGGCGCGCGGCGCGAAGTCGACCGGCGCATCGTAGGCGACATTGACCATGTCCTCGCCGACCTTGATGAGGTCGCGGCGGATCGAGAGGTCGTAG
>JBAZSM010000068.1:0-22730 GCA_041662425.1 Pseudolabrys sp. | reverse complement strand
TGACGAAGGCCGGGCGGCGCTTCTGGCGAGCGGAATGGATGACGACGCCGTGCGTTATGTGATCCTTCTCGGCTGGTCGGGCGACGACGTCGCCACGATCCGCGATTTCCTCTACGCCCCATACGCGATGGAGGGCGTGACGACGCAGCGCCTCTAGCGCGACCGAAAGTCGGCGAGGTCGAGGAACCCGCGCATACCCGCCAGCATCAGCGCGCCGATGTGAAGTTGCAGCGTGAATTCGCCTGAATAGATCATGGCGCCGAGTTCCGCCGGGCTGACCAGATTGAGCTCGAGGCCGGCCTCGACGCCTTGCCCCGGCGGACGGAGATCGGTTTCGACGAAGAACGAATGCACCATGTTCGATAGGCGCGCCGTGCATGGCGCAAAGCTGCCCAGCGCATGGATCGCCTTGGCCGGATAGCCGGTCTCTTCCAGAAGCTCGCGCTCGCAACAGCGCGCGGGGGCCTCGCCGGGCTCGGTCATGCCGGCCGGCAGTTCCCAGGTTTTGCGCTCAAGCGCCGGCCGATATTGCTGCACGATCGGAATGCGGCCGTCCGGCGTCAGCGCGACAATGGCGATGTAATCCTGCTGGCCGATGGCGTGATAAAGCTCGGGCTTGGCGCCCTGGCGAAATTCGACCTCGCGCTCGATGACCTTCATCCATGGCGAGATGTCGATATCGCGGCGCGATTTGATCTTCGGATATTCGCCCATGGCTTTGCTCCAGTCTCTATGGAGCTTAGCACGAAACTCACCGCAGTCATGCCCGGCCTTGGCCTGTCGAAGACGGGCGTGAACGCCCGTACGTGCCGGGAATCTACGTCTGACCTTCCTGCAGCAAGTCGTGGATGGCCGGGACAAGTCCGGCCATGACGAAGAATGGCTGCCGTACTATCGCGATAGGTTACAGATACCGCGGCTCCGGCAGCGGCGTGATCAGCTTGCCCTTGAAGCCCTTGGCGCGGATTTTCGGCGCCAGTTCGTCGGCAATGTGCCACGAGAAGATGACGGCGCATTCCGGCTGGTCTTCGTACAGCCGCGCCTCGTCCACCACCGGGATCGCGGTGCCCGGCATGCATTTGCCGATTTTCAGCGAGCCTTGAATCTCGCAGACATAATCGATGATGCCGTCGTCGAGCCCGACATAATTGAACAAGGTCGAGGCGCGTGACGGCGCGCTGATGCCGACGACGCGCGCGTTCTGCTCCTTGAGGTCACGCAGCATCGACAGCAGACGCAGCTTGGTCAGCAGCACGTCGTGCTTGAACTGCTTCAGCCGCTTGGCCATCGCTTCGCCCTTCGGCTCGGCATCGAGCATCGTCTGGACGCTGGCCTCAACCGGGCGCGCGCCTTTACGGCCCGCATAGACGCGGATCGAGCCGCCATGGCTCGGGATCGGACGCGCGTGAAACACTTCGAGGCCGTGCATTTCCAGCAGGGCTTTAAGGCTCGTCAGCGAGTAATAACGCAGATGCTCGTGATAGACGGTGTCGTATTGCAGCGTGTCGAGCAGCGGAATGAGGTAGTGCGATTCCGAGATGAACACGCCGTCATCGGTCAGCATCTCGACGATGCCCTCGACGATGGCGTGGACATCCTCGATATGCGCAAAACAGTTCGCCGCCGTGATCAGCTTGGCGCGGCCGTGTGAGCCGACCACTTCCTGCGCCGCGGCCTTGCCGAAATAGCGCTTGATGGTCGGGATGCCGCGCGAATTGGCGATATCGCCGACATCGGTCGGCTCGATGCCGAGAATGCGGTTGCCCGCCTTCTGGAAGTTCGAGATCAGCGTGCCGTCGTTCGAACCGATGTCGACGACGAGATCCTTCTCGGTCAGCCCGAGCAGTGCCGCGCTTTCGCGCTGCAGATCGGCGAAGTTGTCGCGCAGCAGCTTGGTGGTGCCGCTGGTGTAGGGATATTCGGGCGGGAAGATGATGACCGGATCGACCACGAGACCGAGCTGCACCAGGTCGCAATTCCGGCAATGCAGCAGGTCGGTCGGAAACCACGGCTGCTGTCGCGGGACCTGGCCGATCGGCACCATCTGGTTCACCGGCGGCATGTAGCCGAGCGACAGCACCGCATCGAGCTTTTCCGAGCCGCAGATCTGGCATTGCTCGACGGGCACGCTGCCGCCGGTGCCGGCGCCGCGCGCGACTTTGGTGGGACCTACCAAGTGAGTCTCCATTCAGGATTTCGGCGCCAGATCGGCGTTCTTCCAGTACCAGTCCAGCGTGGTTTTGAGGCCCTGCGCGAGCGGCACGGCGGGCTTGTAGCCGAGCGCGGCGAGCTTGGAAATATCGGGGCAGCGGCGCGGCGTGCCGCCGGCCTGCAGCTTGCCCGGGACGATCTCGATCTCGCGGCCGGCTTGCGCCGCGACCATCCGCGCGACGTCGGCGATCGACAGTTCTTCCGTGGTGCCGACGTGATAGATGCCGAGGTGCTCGCCCTTGTCGCGCATCGCCATGACGCCGGCGACGAGGTCGTCGATATAGCAGAACGAGCGCGTTTCCTCGCCGGTGCCCTGAATGTCGAAGCGCAGTCTGCCATCCTTCTGCGCCGCCGCGAGCTTCTGCACGCGCATCGCGAATTGCGGCACCACATGTTCCCAGCCCATGTCGGGGCCGTAGACATTGTGCGGCCGGAAAATGAGAACGCGCTCGAAATACTTGCGGCCGAAATTGATCGCCATCAGTTCGCTGATCAGCTTGCCGCCGCCGTATGAATAACGCGGGTTGAGCACATCCGGCACCGACAAAGGCGCGCTCTCGTCGGTCGGGATCGTCGGCGGGGTCTGATAGACCTCGGACGATGACGCCAGGATGAGATTGCCAACACTATGTTTGCGGCAGGCGTCGATGACATTGATCATGCCGCGCACGCCGACGTCGAGCACCAGGTCCGGCTGCGAATAGAAAAACTCGGTGCCGTTGACGAAGGCGAGGTGATGCACCTCGTCCATGCCTTGCGCGGCCTTCGCCACCGTGTCGGCATCGCGGATATCGCCGCCGACGAACTCGATCTCTTCCTCGACGCGGTGCAGACGGCGCGGCCGGCCGCGCGAATTGTCGTCGAGCACGCGCACGCGCGCGCCGGATTTCACCAGCGCCTTGACGAGGCCGGAGCCGATAAAGCCGCTGCCGCCGGTGACCAGAACCTTGGGGGCGCTCATAATCTGTCGTTCTCCTGAGCCTCGGCCGCGACGTCGATAAAGCGGCCTTCGTGATGCGAGCGCTGCGCCGCGTCGATCAGGCGCTGCACCCGGTAGCCGGCCGTAAAGTCCGGCGCGGCGTTGGGCTTATAGCGAGGCGCGGCGGCGATGGCGTCAAGAAACTGCGCGGCGAGCCGCGAGGTCGGCGCAATGCGGCCATCCGGATGCGGGGCGTCGGCCGGGTCTTCGACCGGGATGACCGCCAGCACGCCCGGACGTTTGGCGTAACTCAGTTCGAAGCCACGCATATAGTCGGCGGTGCGGTTATGCAGCACCAGCGTGCCGTCCTCGCCGTAGAATTCGATGCGGTGGCCATCGCCGCGGAACGAGGCGCAGCTGACGCTGAGGCTCGCCAGCGGTCCCGCCGCGTATTGCAGGGCCATCGCCACGGTGGTGTCGAGCGCGTCATCGCCGGGCAGGCCGCCGACGCGCGCCTGCAGGCCGGCAAGCGGTCCGGCGAACCATTCGAGATAATGAAAACAGTGGCTGACGAAATTGCCGAGCACGCCGCCGCCATCGTCGCGCAAGGTCTTCCAGTTCCGCATGCGCTGCTGGATCGAATAGTTCTCGACATGCAGATAGACGGTGACATGGCGCAGTTTGCCGATGGCGCCGTCGTCCAGCATCGCCTTGGCGCGTTGCCAGGCCATGATCTGATGGAAATTGAAATCGATGCCGGTCGGCAGGCCGCTTTGTTCCGCGGCGCGCAGCATGGCGGCTGCTTCGTCGAGCGTTGACGCCATCGGCTTTTCGGCGAACACCGGCTTGCCGGCTTTCAGCGCCGCGAGCGCGACCTGCGTCTGCAGGCTCGGCACGGTGGCGATCGCGATGGCGTCGATATCCTTGTCGTCGACCAGTGCGCGCCAGTCGCCATAGGCCTTCGCCACCTGCGCGGCCTTCGCATGAGCGGCGGTGCGCGCCGCATCGCTGCCGGCCAGCGCCACGACGTCGCAGCGCGAATCGGCGCGGAACGCCGGCAACAGCACGGTGCGCCCGTAATTGACGCCGACAATACCGAGGCGGATCACGGCTGCTCCCGTGGCTTTTCGCCGAATGTGAAAACAAACTGGCGCATGCGCTCCATCGATTTTGGTCTGAACAGAAACTGGTCGGCGGCATTATAGGCCGGCAGCAGCCAGCGCAGCATCGGGGATGCGATATAGCGATACTTCAGGCCGGAGTGAAACTCGGTGCCGGCCGTGAAACCCGCGGCGCGGAAGGTTTCGGCCAGTTCGCCGGCCATAACCGGCCTTTCATTTTCCGTCACGCCATAGGCGCTGTAAAACGGCGAACTGCGGTCGCGGTACAGATACATGAACGGATTGTTGCGGTTCGGGTCGAAGGCGGCGAAGCGCCCGCCCGGGCGCAGGATGCGCTTGATTTCCGCCGCGCAGGCGGCGCGATCCGGCAGATGATGCAGCACGCCGGCGAGCAGCACGCCGTCGAGGCTTGCATCGGCGAAGGGCAGGCGTTCGATGTCGCCTTCGAGGAACACGATGTCCGGATATTTCTCGCGCGCGATGCGGATCAGGCTCGGGCTCAGGTCGACGCCGCAGCTCGCGAAGCCGCGCCAGTGCAGCAGGCCGGTGAAGACGCCGGTGCCGCAGCCGAGATCGGCGATGCGCGCCGATGGCGGCAGGCCGAGCAGGCGGGTGACGATATCGACGATGCGTTCGTTCGTTGCCGGCGTGAAAACGTCGTAAGCCCCCGACGCGCCGTAGCTGTCGAAGAAATCGATCTCTTTCTTCTTGTCCTGGGAATGGGGCGTCGCCATCGCGGCGAACTTCTAGCACGCGCTTTTTGACCCGGCCAATGTGCCGGCGGACTGCGATTTATCGAGGCTTTCGAGCCGGTTAACCCGCCGCGCGATTGCCGTTGAGCGCGCCTTGGTGCTATGGCGGTTTTATGCCCGGCGCTCCTTCCATGTCGCAGACGATGTCGACCGCGCTCAAATGCGTCGTGCTGGCTACGGCCGTCGCGGTCGTCGGCCTGCCGGTCAACAACATCGTGGCCTATGCCGTCCTGTGCCTGGCGGCCGTCCTCATCTTCGGCGGCACATTGCGGCTCGCGCCGCGCGCCTGGATCGCCGCCGCGGCCATCGCCGTGACCGGCATCGTCGCTTCCATCGCGCTGGCGCCGCCGCGCATCGACGAAGGCTTCAACGTCTTCCTGCCGGGCGGCGGCGCGCTGGAGCGCGAATTGCCGGCCGACGTCTATCGCGCGCTGGCGAACGAATTCGACAAACAATATCCGGCGGACAAACGCTGCGATCCCGCCGCGCTCGGCTGCTGGCGGCAAAGCGGCTATCCGGATCGCGCCTTCGCGTTTTCCGCCGACGGCATCTTTCACAAATCCGATATGTCGCGTTCGGTGACACGGCTCGATTTCGCCGATCCGGTGCGGCAACGGCTCGGCTTCATCAACGACATGCGCTACAACTGGTTTCCGGTCAGCGACATCCAGCGCGCGCGCCGCGATGGCCGCTTCTGGATGGGATACAAGCGCTGGCATCTCACCATGCCGTGGTTCGAGATGGTGCGCCTGCCGCAGGCTTATGTCGGCGGCCGGTTGTGCTGGCGCGGCGACATTCTCTGGGAAGGCGCCGCGCAGACATTCGCACCGTTGAGCGACGGCGGCTGCCGCACCATCGAACCGGCCGATGCCGGACGCCGCGTCGTCGGCATGGCGATCAAGCCGGATACGCTGGCGATGCGCCTGCAAGGGCCGCTCTCGGTGCGGCTGCTGCGCGCGGCGCAGGCCGGCATCAAATTCCTGGCCATCGTCGCCATCGTCTTCGTGCTGGTGCGCGTCAAGGCGCGCCGCGCCGTCGTGCCGTTGATCCTGATCGCGCTCGCGACACTCGTCATCGCCATCGACGATGCCAGCTTCCTCGGCGGCGTGCGGCCGTTCGACGGCGGCGACGACGGTCTGTTCTATGACAGCCTCGGCCGCGATCTGTTGCAGAAGCTGCTGGCGGGGAATTGGTGGGGCTTCTTTGAAGGCGGCGAGCCCGTGTTCTATTACGGCGGGCCGGGCCTGCGCTATTTCCGCGCGCTGGAGCACATCGTGTTCGGCGACAGCTATCTCGGCTATCTGACGCTGGTGCTGGCGCTGCCCTTTGCGGCGCTGGCGCTGTTCCGGCGCTTTCTGGCGCGGCCATGGCCGCTGGCGCTGGCGATCCTGTTTGTCACTGTTCCCATCGGCACCTTGTTCGGCACCTCTTTCGCCGATTACACCAAATGGGCGGCGCGCGGCTTTGCCGATCCGGCCGCCTACATTCTCTTTATCGCGGGCCTCGTGCCGCTGCTCGGGCCGAAGGAAAGCGGACCGCGCGATGCGTTCTGGCCGGCTTTTTTCGGCGCGCTTTTGATCGTCATCGGCGTGGCGATGAAGCCGATCGTGGTCGTTGCCGCTTTCGTCTTCCTGGCGGGTGCGTGGCTTCACGCCGCCTTTGGCCGGCAATGGCTGCGCCTCGCCGGCCTTTCACTCGGCGCGGTGCCGGTGTTGTCGATGGCGCTGCACAACTGGGTGTTCGGCCGCGCGCTGGTGCTGTTCTCCGCGAATGCGCAGGACTCCAATTTGCTGCTCATGCCGCCTGCGGCGTGGATTGCTGCGCTGCACGAAATCGTCACGTTCAACTTCAGCGGCGGCTTTGCCCATCGCGCTCTGATGCAGATCCCGAACTGGCTGTCCGGCCCGGCCGAATCCTGGTGGACCGTGCCGCTCAATGCCGCCGGCGTCGCCATGCTCCTGTATGTCGTCGCGCGCGGCCGCGCCTTCGATCCCTGGCTGCGGCTGATCGGCGGCGCGGCGCTGGCGCAACACGCGGTAGCGCTTTTCTATGCCGCCACCGCGCGCTACCATTTCCTCACCTGGTTTCTCACATTTCTGGTGGCCGCGGCCTACATGCAGCAGATCGGCTTTGCCTGGCTTGGCCGCCGCTATCCCTCGATGATGGAGCGGGCAACGCGATTGTTCTGGCCGCCACGCGTGGCGTCCGCAATCGCGTGGCTCGACAGGGCTGCCGGCCCCGAAAGGATTGCCTGATGAGCGATGAACCTGTCGGTCAAGCTGTGGGCCAAGCTGTCGGCCTTGCCAACGGCCTGACCAATTACGGCGACCGCGATTTTTCGCTCTACCTGCGGCGCTCTTTCGCCAAGTCGATGGGCTATTCCGATGCGATGCTGGCCAAGCCCGTCGTCGGCATTGCCTATACGCCGTCGGGCTTCAACAACTGCCACCGCCATTTCCCCGAACTGCTCGATGCCGTGAAGCGCGGCGTGTTCGCCGCCGGCGCCTTGCCGATCGATTTTCCCACCGTGTCGCTCGGCGAGGCCTATCTCAATCCGACCAGCCTCAAGTTCCGCAATCTCATGGCGATGGACACCGAGGAGATGGTGCGGGCGCAGCCGATGGACGCGGTCGTGCTGATGGGCGGCTGCGACAAGACCGTGCCGGCGCAATTGATGGGCGCGGTGTCGGCCAATCGTCCGGCCGTCATGCTGATCGGCGGCCCGATGATGACGGGCCGGCACAAGGGCGAGCGCCTGGGCGCCTGCACCGATTGCCGCCGCTTCTGGGCGCTGTATCGCGCCGGCAAGGTCGACAACGCCGAGATCACGCAGATCGAGGGCAATCTCACCACCACCGCCGGCACCTGTGCGGTGATGGGCACGGCCTCGACCATGGCCTGCATCGCCGAGGCGCTCGGCATGATCCTGCCCGGCACGGCGGCGATCCCCGCGGTGCATGCCGATCGCCTGCGCGCGGCGGAAGCAACCGGCGCGCTGGCGGTGAAGCTGATCGGCTCGACGCTGACGCCCGACAAGATCATCACCGCGAAGTCGGTCGAGAACGCGCTGCGTGTGCTGCTCGCCATCGGCGGCTCGACCAACGCCATCATTCATCTGACCGCGATTGCCGGCCGCGCCGGCATCAAGGTCTCGCTCGAACGGCTGAACGAATTATCCGACACCACGCCGGTGCTGGTGAACCTCAAGCCGGTCGGCAATGGCTATATGGAAGACTTCTATTCCGGCGGCGGCATGGGCGCGCTGTTGCGCGAGCTGAAGGACCTGCTGCATCTCGACGCCATGACCATCACCGGCGAGACTTTGGGCGAACGCCTCGAGGGCGAAGCGCCGGTGTGGGTCGATCGCAGCATCATCGCCGAACGCAACGCGCCGCTGGAGCCGCAAGGCGGCCTCGTCGCCTTGTTCGGCAACGTCGCGCCCAAAGGCGCCATCCTCAAGCGCTCGGCGGCGGACGCGACGCTGTTCGAGACCGAAGGCCGCGCCGTGGTGTTCACCTCATTGGCGGATCTCGCCGCGCGCGTCGACGATCCGAACCTCGACATCGAGGCCAACGACATCATGGTGCTGCAGAACGCCGGCCCGCATTCGGACTCGGCGATGCCGGAAGCCGGCTATCTGCCGATCCCGAAGAAGCTCGCGGTCAAGGGCGTCAAGGACATGATCCGCGTCTCCGACGCGCGCATGAGCGGCACCGCCTTCGGCACCATCGTGCTGCATGTGACACCGGATACGGCGTCGGGCGGCCCGCTGGGGCTGGTCCGTAACGGCGACCGCATTCGCCTGTCGGTGAAGGAGCGGCGCATCGAATTGCTGGTCGACGACGCCGAACTCAAAAAACGCGAATCCTCCCGCGCCAAACCGCCGGAAACCCCGGCGCGCGGCTATGCCCGGCTCTACGCCCGGGAAATCACCGGCGCGGATGAGGGCTGTGATTTCGGGTTTTTGAAGGGGTAGTGGGGAGCGTCTGTTTCGATGCCGTCGCGCATTTATTCGGTCACAAGCATGTCCAGCGGCACCTTCAATGCTTCCGCGATGGCACGAAGCACAACGGCGGTTCCCTGGCGCCGGCTTTTCTCGATGTCCGATATATAGCCTTGGCTCATGCTGGTTCGGCGCGCGAGATGCATCTGCGTCAAGCCGCGCCACTCGCGCAGAACCCTGATCGGGCTTTCGCCGTTGGCGATACGCTCCGCGACTTCAAACGGAATAAGGGCCGCGCCTCCGGCGACTTCCTTGCGCGCGCGGGCGACGAGCCGGGCCGTGCCTGCATCCTCGTCGGCTTCGGCGGCGCGGGCGACCAGCTTCTCGTATTCCGCGCGGGGCAGGATCGCGACCTCGCCTTGACCGGTCTTCTTGAAGCGCACGTTCATGGCATCCTCTCAGTCGTAAATATCGCGCCGGTTTCCGACGGCGACGACAATCATCGTCTGGCTTTCCATATAAAATATCACACGCCAGTCGCCGGCCCTGAGGCGGAAACCCGCGCGCCCCTGCAGCCGCTTCACGTTGCCGGTTCCAGTTGCCGCGAACGCATCGATCTTTTTCTTGATGCTCGCGCGGGTGGTTGGGCCGATCTTGACCCACTGGCGAAGGGCGGCCGGGGTGAAGACGACCTGCATGGCCAATTATCGCATAGTGCGATATCGGCCGCAAGCCGCCAGTCTCAGGACCGAACGTCGAGGGATGCTTCGCCGGGCGCCGCCTGGCTCCTAAGCGCGATCAGCCGTACCCGGGCGCGTCCTTCGCCACCCAAGGCTGCCGAGGATTGATCTGTCCGAGGCCCCAAATGGTGCTGCCTGAGTGGATTGAACACTCGACCTCGTCATTACCAATGACGTGCTCTACCACTGAGCTAAGGCAGCGATTGGGACGCAAGGCCGCGCGATGAGGCCCGGTGCGAACGCGGCGGAAACTGCCACAGGCGCCCCTTTAAACGCAAGGCAACCTGGGCACAAGACCTGAAGATTGCGTGAATTTTCAAAAACCCAGAACTTGCGAAAGCTTTGGTCTCGCCGATAGATAGCGGTCGCGAGAGCCCATGACCGGCACCGACGACAAAGGCCCGAAAGCGGGCAAGGACGCCCAGAACGCCGCCCGCGAGGCGCGGCGGGCCGCCGCCTTGCGGGAAAACCTCAAGCGCCGCAAGGCCCAACTGCGCGGGCGCGACCGCGACGCCCCGGCCGGCGGGGCGGCGGGTGAGGACGAAAAAGACTAGGCGGAGCCCGAACCGGACTTTCGCCTTATTTGCCCGGCGGAAGTGGTAACCGTCGGCGAATTTTGGCTTTGCCGGGCGGCGGCCGGCGGTCTAGACCGCCTTCATATTCAACGGCACGGTTTTGGGCACGGTTTGGGGCTTTGGCCGGCAGGCCGATACGGGGCGAGCATGGATCGAATTCGAATCGTCGGCGGCGCGAAGCTCAACGGCATCATCCCGATTTCCGGCGCCAAGAACGCCACGCTGCCCTTGATGATCGCCAGCCTGCTGACCGAGGACAAGCTGATCCTCGAGAATGTGCCGCGGCTCGCCGACGTCATCCAGCTGCAGCGCATCCTCGGCAACCACGGCGTCGACATCACCATCGCCGGCAAGCGCGCCGGCGACGACGCCAATGCCGGCCGCACCATCGAACTCTCCGCCAGGACGATCGTCGACACCACCGCGCCCTATGAACTGGTCTCGACCATGCGGGCGAGCTTCTGGGTCATCGCGCCCTTGGTCGCGCGCATGGGCGAGGCGAAAGTGTCGATGCCGGGCGGCTGTGCCATCGGCACGCGGCCGGTCGATCTGCTGATCATGGCGCTGGAGAAGCTCGGCGTCGAAATCGAGATCGAAGGCGGTTATGTCATCGCCCGCGCGCCCAACGGATTGCGCGGCGGCGAAATCAATTTCCCCAAGGTGACGGTGAGCGGCACCCATACCGCGCTGATGGCCGCGGTGCTGGCCAGGGGCACCACCGTGATCGACAACGCCGCGCGCGAACCCGAGATCGGCGACGTCGCCGATTGCCTCAACAAGATGGGCGCGAAGATCACCGGCATCGGCACCTCGCGTCTCGTCGTCGAGGGCGTGGCGAAGCTTCACGGCACGCGCCACCAGGTGCTGCCGGATCGCATCGAGACCGGCACCTATGCCATGGCGGTAGCCATGACCGGCGGCGACGTGCTGTTGCAGAACGCGCGTCCGGAATTGCTGCAGTCGGCGCTCGACGTCATCGCGCAGGCCGGCGCCACCGTGACCGCGACCAATGAAGGCATTCGCATCGCGCGCAACGGCGCCGGCTTGAAGCCGGTCGATGTCACCACCGCGCCGTTCCCCGGCTTCCCGACCGATCTTCAAGCCCAGTTGATGGCGCTGATGTCGCGCGCCGAAGGCACCTCGCACATCACCGAGACTATCTTCGAAAACCGTTTCATGCATGTGCAGGAACTGGCGCGTCTCGGCGCCCATATCCATCTCGACGGCATGCGGGCGACCATCGAGGGCGTCAAGCGCCTCAAGGGCGCGCCGGTAATGGCGACCGACCTGCGCGCTTCGGTGTCGCTGGTGATCGCCGCGCTCGCCGCCGAAGGCGAGACCATCGTCAACCGCGTCTATCATCTCGACCGCGGCTTTGAAAAACTCGAGGACAAGCTCGGCCGCTGCGGTGCTACCATCGAGCGCATCAGCGGCTGATCGCTCAACCGCGACCTTGCGGCCCGCGCCCTACCTGCCTAGCTTCAGGACAACCGGAGCGACCGCCATGGACCGCAAATCTGACCCGCTCAAACTGGCCGTCCTCGACGAGGAAGACCTCGAAGTCGTCGCCACGCATCTTCAGGACGCGGTGGTCAAGGTCGCCGACGTCATCTGGCAGCCGGAGGCCCAGCGCCTGGTGATCGGCCTCAACCGCTTCGACTGGGAGCAGGCCATCGCCGACAAGCCGCAGAACTGCCGCCGCCGCTCGGCCTTGCGCTTCGAGCGCGTCCAGTCCTTCAAGCGCCGCAGCGTCGATCAGGACGGCAAGGACACTGTCCTCAATCTGCTGACCGTCGAATTCACCGAAACCGACGCCCCGTCCGGCGTCGTCACCCTGATTTTCTCCGGCGATGCCGCCATGCGGCTTGAAGTTGAGTGTCTGGAGGCGGAACTGGCCGATCTCGGCCCGGTCTGGACCTGCACCGGACGCCCGGTCCACGCCGTCGAGGCCAAAGACTGACCCGCGTCATTCCGGGTTCGCGCTTTCCGCGCGCCCCGGAATGACCGCGACAGGTTGACGGATCGGTGCCTGCACGCCATTGACCATGGTCGTCAGAGCGGGACTGCCGCCCGCGCCGGAAGCCACTCATGCCGATCCGCCTCGATGCCCGCGATCCCGATTTCGAGCCGCGTTTCCGCGCCTTTCTCGGCGCCAAGCGCGAGTCCGCGGCCGACGTCGAGGCTGCCGTGCGCGCCATCATCGCCGATGTGCAGGCCCGCGGCGACAAGGCGCTGTTCGAACTGACCGCCAAATTCGACCGCGTCGATCTCGCCAAAGTGGGCCTGCGCGTCACCGCCGCCGAGATCGATGCCGCACTTGCGGCTTGCGACGCCGAAGCTCTCGCCGCGCTCAAGCTCGCGCGCGACCGCATCGAGGCCTATCACCTGCGGCAGAAGCCGAAGGACGATCGCTTCACCGATGCGCTCGGCGTCGAACTCGGCACGCGCTGGACCGCCATCGAAGCCGCCGGCCTTTACGTGCCGGGCGGCACTGCCGCTTATCCATCGTCGGTCTTGATGAACGCCGTTCCGGCCAAGGTCGCCGGCTGCGAGCGTCTCGTCATGGTCGTTCCCGCGCCGGACGGCAAATTGTCGCCGCTGGTGCTGGCAGCGGCCAGGATCGCCGGCGTCGATGAGGTCTACCGCATCGGCGGCGCGCAGGCGGTGGCAGCGCTCGCTTACGGCACCGAGACGATTGCGCCGGTGTCGAAAATCGTAGGCCCCGGCAATGCCTATGTCGCGGCCGCCAAGCGCGTGGTGTTCGGCCAGGTCGGCATCGACATGATCGCCGGACCTTCGGAAGTCCTCATTATCGCCGACAACACCGGCAACCCGGACTGGATCGCCGCCGACCTGCTGGCCCAGGCCGAGCACGACGTCAGCGCGCAGTCGATCCTGATCACCGATGACGCGTCGCTCGCGGCGCAGGTCGAGAAGGCCGTCGAGGCCCAGCTCAGGACCTTGCCGCGCGCCGCGGTCGCCGCGCCATCGTGGCGCGACTTCGGCGCCATCATCATGGTCGGCAAACTCGACGATGCGATTGCGCTCACCGATCGCCTTGCGCCCGAGCATCTCGAAATCGCAACCGACGATCCAGAGCGTTTCGTCGCGCGCATCCGCAATGCCGGCGCCATCTTCATCGGCGCGCATACGCCGGAAGCCATCGGCGATTATGTCGCCGGTTCGAACCATGTGCTGCCGACGGCGCGCTCGGCGCGCTTCTCGTCCGGCCTCGGCGTGCTCGACTTCATGAAGCGCACGTCGTTGCTCAAGTGCGGGCCTGAGCAGCTTCGCGCCCTCGGTCCCGCGGCCATCGCCCTCGGCAAGGCCGAGGGGCTCGATGCCCATGCCCGTTCGGTGGCGATCAGATTGAATCTGGCGGGATCGTGATGAGCGAAAAGCCCACTCCGGCCGGGATGAAACAGCGCCTGGTCTCGGTGACGCTCGATGAAGCTTCGATCGGCAGCGCCAACCGCGATATCGAGCACGAGCGCGCTATCGCCATCTATGATCTGATCGAACAGAATTATTTCGCGCCGGTCGATCACCCCGGCGGGCCTTACGCCCTGCATCTGAGCATCAACGACAACCGCCTCGTCTTCGATATCCGCCTTGAGGACGGTACGCCCGTCGTCGCGCATCTGTTCTCGCTGTCGCCTTTGCGCCGCATCGTGAAGGATTACTACATGATCTGCGACAGCTACTATGCGGCGATCCGCACCGCGACGCCGGACAAGATCGAAGCCATCGACATGGGCCGCCGCGGCATTCACAACGATGGCTCCCGAATTCTGATGGAGCGCCTCAAGGACAAGGTGACCGTCGACATGGACACCGCGCGCCGCCTGTTCACGCTGATCTGCGTTTTGCACTGGAAGGGCTGAGTGCGATGCGCTGCGCCCGCATCCATATCGCCGTCATTCCGGGGCGCGGGCATAAGCCCGCGAACCCGGAATCCAGCGGCGCACTCGGTCAATGTGGCTGGATTCCGGGTCCGCGCGTTACACGCGCGTCCCGGAATGACGGATAATGGCGCCCTTGCGTCCGCAAGCCGTTCTGTTCGCCTGCGGCTACAACGCGGTGCGCTCGCCGATGGCCGAGGGCCTGTTCAAACAGCTCTACGGCAAGAACGTCTATGTCGCCTCCGCCGGCGTGCAGAAGGGCGATCTCGATCCCTTCGCCGTCGCCGTGATGGAAGAACTCGGCATCGACATTTCGCGCCACCGGCCGATCGACTTCGAGGAACTGGAAGATCTCGAGGGGCTGAACTTCGATCTCATCGTGTCGCTGTCGCCGCCGGCGCATCACAAGGCGCTCGACCTGACGCGCACCGTGGCGGCCGACGTCGAATACTGGCCGACGGTCGATCCGACCGGCATCGAAGGCAGCCGCGAGCAGAAGCTGGACGCTTACCGCGAGGTAAGGGATCGGCTGCTGAAGCAGATCCGGGAGAGATTTGGCTCGGGCGGGCAGGGGAATGAATAGGCGTGACGCAAACACACGGCTGTCATGGCCGGGCTTGACCCGACCATCCCGCTTAGGCTGGCACGGTGCGTCCCTAAGCGGGGTCACCGGGTCAAGCCCGGTGACGACAGTGCTCTGTTTGCCCTTCACTCCCTATTCCGCTAGTTTCCGCGGCCATTCGATCTCTTTATTCAGACCCCAGGCGATATTGCTAACCCCATGATCGGCCGTCCGAAACTCGTCCTCGCCTCCGGTTCGCCGCGCCGCCTGGCCCTCATCAACCAGGCCGGCGTCGAGCCCGACGCGCTCAAGCCCTCCGATGTCGACGAGACCCCCAAGCGCGGCGAAATCCCGCGCGCCTATGCCAACCGTCTGGCCAAGGAGAAGGCGCAGGTCGCGCTCGACAACATCCGCCTTGATGACGAACTGCGCGGCGCCTTCATTCTCGCCGCCGACACCGTGGTCGCCGTCGGCCGCCGCATTCTGCCCAAGGCCGAGTTGCTCGACGAGGCGCAGCAGTGCCTGCGCCTGCTGTCCGGCCGCAATCATCGCGTCTACACCTCGATCTGTCTGGTGACGCCGCGCGAAGCGTTCCGCCAGCGTCTCGTTGAAACGCGCGTGCGCTTCAAGCGGCTGTCGTCGGAAGATATCGAATCCTATCTCGCCTGCGGCGAATGGCGCGGCAAGGCCGGCGGCTATGCCGCGCAGGGCATCGGCGGCACCTTCATCGTCAAGCTGGTCGGCTCTTACTCGAGCGTGGTCGGCCTGCCGCTTTATGAAACCATGGCGCTGCTCGGCGGCGAGGGTTTCCCGATCCGCTTCGGCTGGCTGAACGCGGTGGGGGCGTAGGTTTAGCGCAGGCGTCACGCTCTCTTTATTCCCTCCCCCCTTGTGGGGGAGGGTTAGGGAGGGGGGTAATTGCGAGAAGCTTCGACCCCCACCCCCAACCCCTCCCCACAAGGGGGAGGGGAGCACACGGTGGCAAAGAGCGCGTCAATGTCATGAACTCCGCCCTCTGGCTCCATCGCTCAGGTCTGTCGCATCCATCCATGCCCGCCGCCTCGTCAGGCGCGCGTGTGGTGATGACCTACGGCGAACTGGCTTCACGCGCCGCCAAGCTGGCCGGCGCGCTTCGTAACAGGCTCAAGCTTCAGGCCGGCGATCGCGTCGCCATCGTCGCGAAGAATTCACCCGATTTTCTCGCGCTGCTTTACGGCATCTGGCATGCGGGGCTTGCCGCCGTGCCGGCCAATGCCAAGCTGCACGGCGCCGAACTCGGCTACATTCTCGAGCATTCCGGCGCGCGCGTCTGTTTCGCCTCGCCAGACATCGAGGCCGCGATCGCGCCGCATGCGCCGAAATCGCTGGAGCGGCTGATCGCAATCGGCAGCGCCGACTACAATGCATTGTTCGATGCCGACGCGATCGATGTCGCGCCGCGCGGCGGCGACGATCTCGCCTGGCTGTTCTACACCTCGGGCACGACGGGCAAACCGAAAGGCGCGATGCTCACGCACCGCAATCTGGCGCAGGCAAGCTTTGCCTATGGCACGGAAGTCGATCCCGTCACGCCGGGCGACGCCATTCTCCATGCCGCGCCGATGAGCCACGGCTCGGGCCTCTACATCATGCAGCATGTCGCACGGCTCGGCGTTCAGGTCGTGCCGGAGTCCGGCGCGTTCGAGCCGGATGAAATCTTCGCGCTGTTCGATCGCTGGCCCAACGTGTCGATGTTCGCGGCGCCGACCATGATCAAGCGCCTCGTCGATAGCGATGGTTCCTGCAATGTCGCCAATATCCGCACCCTGGTCTGGGGCGGCGCGCCGATGTATGTCGAGGATTGCCTGCGCGCGCTCGATCGCTTCGGCCCGCGGCTGGCGCAGATCTATGGCCAGGGCGAGTCGCCCATGACCATCACGGCTCTCTCGAAGCAGGATGTCGCCGGCCGCGATCATCCGCGCTGGCGCGAGCGGCTCGGTTCCGCCGGCAGGCCCTATGCCTGCGTCGATGTCATCGTCGCCGACGGTGACGACAAGCCGTTGCCGCCGGGCGAGACCGGCGAAATCCTGGTCGGCGGCGATGTCGTCATGGCCGGCTACTGGCGCAACGGGGAGGCGACGAGCGCCTCGCTGCGCGGCGGCTATCTGCACACCGGCGATGTCGGCGCTTTCGACGCCGACGGCTATCTGACGTTGAAGGACCGCTCCAAGGACCTCATCATCTCCGGCGGCTCCAATATCTATCCGCGCGAGATCGAGGAGGTGTTGCTGACCCACGGCGCCGTGCGCGAGGTCTCGGTCATCGGCCGGCCGGATTCCGATTGGGGCGAGGCGGTGGTGGCCTATGTCGTCGGCGACGCCCCGGCGGGCGAACTCGACGCGCTGTGCCTCGGCCACATTGCCCGGTTCAAGCGGCCGAAGGACTATGTTTTTGTCGACTCCCTGCCGAAGAACAATTACGGCAAGATCCTGAAAACCGAACTGCGCGCGCTCGATGCGCGCCGGAAATGACTATATTGCGCTCATGAACGAGACCGTCCGCAAAACCCCGACCGCGCGCTGCCCGATCTGCGGCACCGCGACCGATGTCGCCTTCAAGCCGTTCTGTTCCAAGCGCTGCGCCGATATCGATCTCAACCGCTGGCTGTCCGGCGTCTATGCCGTGCCGGTGAAGGAAGAAGAAGACGAGGACGGCACGCGTCCGGCCGACGGCACCGAGGAACAGAAAGAATGAACGCGCCCGTGCTCGCGGTCGATTGGCCCGAGAAGCTCTATGCCACGCTCAAGCGCGCCGATATCCGCCAGGTCGGCTATGTGCCGGATGCCGGACACGCGCGGCTGATCGATCGCTGCCGCGCCGATCCCGATATCCATGATGTTGTGCTCACCACCGAGGAAGAGGGCATTGCGCTCGCCGCCGGTGCGTGGCTCGGCGGCCAGCGCGCCGTGCTGCTGATGCAGTCGAGCGGCGTCGGCAACTGCGTCAACATGCTGTCGCTGGCGCGCGCCTGCCGCTTTCCGTTGCTGATGATGATCACGATGCGCGGCGAGTGGGAGGAGTTCAATCCGTGGCAGCAGCCGATGGGCTCCATCGTCGAGCCGGTGATGAAGCTCAGTGACGCCGAGGTTTATCGCGCGACCAGGCCGGAAGAAGTCGAAGGTCTCGCCGAGCGCGCCGTGCAGCATGTGTTCGGCGACGAGCGCATCGCGGCGCTGATATTGTCGCAGCAGCTCATCGGCAAGAAAGTTTGGACGAAATGAAGGTCTGGACCCAATGAGCGGACTTGAACGCCGGGCCGCCATGGCGACGCTGCTGGCCGATCGCGCGGATGACCTGCTGGTCATTCCCGGTCTCGGCTCGACCTGCTGGGATCTTGCCGCCGCCGGCGACAACGATCGCAATTTCTATCTCTGGGGGGCGATGGGCGGCGCCGCGATGATCGGACTGGGTCTGGCGCTGGCTCAACCCGGCCGGCGCGTGCTGGTCGTCACCGGCGATGGCGAGATGCTGATGGGCATGGGCGCGCTCGCCACCATCGGCAACAAGCAGCCGCCGAATCTTGCCATTGTTGTCTTCGATAACGGCCATTACGGCGAAACCGGCATGCAGCCAAGCCACACCCACAAAGGCGGCGTCGATCTGGTGGCGGTGGCCGAGGGTTGCGGCATTGAGACGGCGCTGGACGTACGGGATGAGGCGGGGCTGGCCAGCCTCGCGGCGCGGCTGAAGACGCTGGGCGGCCGCGGGCCGGTTTTTGCCCGGCTGGCGATTGCCCAGGCCGATCCGCCGCGCGTTTTGCCGGAGCGCGACGGCGTCGTCCTCAAAAACCGTTTTCGGGCCGCTATCGGCCTGAAAGCGTAAGGGAATTTTGCCGCTCGCGGTTCTGGACAGGGGCGGGCGGGGCCTCTATAACGCGGCGCTCAACCTGCCTTTGCCGGTTTCCCATCGGGAAATTCATGACCGAGGGTCAGGTTTGAGGATGTGTGGGCCCAGGTAGCTCAGTTGGTAGAGCATGCGATTGAAAATCGCAGTGTCGGTGGTTCGATCCCGCCCCTGGGCACCAACACCCCGTTCACCTCTGTTCGCCACCATCCGCTGACGTACAGAAAACCCAATAAAATCAGTACATTAATTTCGTGACCGTTCATCCACAGCCGCGATCGGCTGTTGGCATCCGTTGGCACGGTTGGTACTTTCGTTGGCATCAGACCGGTAATTTTATTGCGGTGCCAACACATGCTCAGTGACGTTCAGATACGCAACGCGAAGCCCCGCGGTAAGGACTACAAGGTCACCGATTCCAACGGTCTTCAACTCCTCGTTCGCTCCAACGGCAGCAAGCTCTGGCGTTTTGCCTATCGGTTTGGCGGCAAGCAGAAGCAACTCGCTCTAGGCACTTACCCCACGGTGACGCTCGCGAAGGCGCGTGACCTGCGGGAGGATGCGCGCAAGCTTTTGGCCAATGGCACCGATCCCAGCTTGGAGCGCCGGCTCCGCAAGATTGCTGCCGCCGCTGGTGGCAATTCGTTCCGGGAGGTTGCCGAGGAACTGCTGCAAAAGCAGAATCGCGAGGGCCAGGACGAGGGCACGATCCAAAAGAAGCGGTGGCTGCTCGTGCCCGCTTACCAGACGTTCGGCGATAGGGCGATTGGCGAGATCACCGCGCCCGAACTGCTTCATGCGATCCGGAAGTTCGAGCAGCGCGAGCGCTACGAGAGTGCAAGGCGGCTCCGGACCGTTGCCGGCATGGTGTTTCGCTATGCGATCGCAACCGGCCGGGCGAGCCGGGACATCTCACTCGACCTGCGCGGTGCTCTGGTTACGCATAGGGTACGACATCGCCCGGCCATCACTGACCCCGCTGAGGTAGGCGCGCTGCTGCGTGCCATCGATGGTTACACGGGCCAGCCCACGACCCGCATCGCACTGCAGCTCTCGGCATTGCTGTTCGTCCGCCCCGGTGAAATGCGCCAAGCACGCTGGGCGGACTTCGACGTGCCGGCCGCGGTGTGGAAGATCCCCGCGGAAATGATGAAGATGGGTCGCCCGCATAGGGTGCCGCTCGCTCGTCAGGCCATCGACCTCATCAACGAGCTCAAGAAGATCACCGGCCACGGCGAGTTTCTGTTTCCGGCGATCACCTCGGTACGGCGGGCGATGAGCGACAACACGCTGAAGGCAGCGCTCCGGCGCCTTGGTTACACCAAGGACGAGGTTACGGCGCACGGCTTTCGATCCACTGCATCGACGCTATTGAATGAAATGGGGAGGTGGAATCCGGACGCCATTGAGCGCCAATTGGCGCACCAGGAGCAGGACGAAGTCCGTAACGCCTATATGCATGCGGCGGAGTTTTGGGCCGAGCGCGTCGAGATGATGCAGGCGTGGGCGGACTATCTCGATCAGTTGCGATCGGGTGCTGAGATTATAGCACTGCGGTCCGCCGGCTCTCTGCGCCGTTAGTGCCATGGCTAGGCGAAACGACGTACAGAAGCGCCTTCGTGGCGCCATAAAGGCGCATACGAGCCCATTGGCAGCCTCCCTTCGTAAGGGTGGTGGTCTTGGTATCGGCGGCCCCATTCCCCCCTTTGAACATCATGAGGCTTGGGCCCAGCGCGCTCGTCTGCTTTTCCACGTTGGTCGAAGCGACAAGGCGTTGGTAAAGGCCTTTGATGCGTTCGGATTAGATCCGCGTGACCCAATCAGTTGGGGCACATTGCTGCGGGCAATGGCAATGGTTCTTGAACCGGAATTTGACGCTGTTGCTGAAGGCCCCAAAAAGAAGGGCGCCAAGAAGAAGTGGGTTGCTTCAATGCGCTTCGAATTAGTGCGCGCGGTAGACCGCATCCAGAGAGAATCGGCAGAAAGAATTTTCGACGAGAAAGCGTGCGAGGAATTGAAATCGCAAAGTGGTATCCCCCCTCTGTTTGTGGCCACGGGCACCGAAGCGCTTGTGAAACAACTGAGTCTGGGTCGCCAGCAATTACGTAGGCTGGCAGAGCGGAGCCCCCAAAATCCTCCGGCGGCTCTGAAGCGGAAGAAAAAATTATAACTCGTAATTTTTTCGTTGAATTGCGGATCTTCACTTAGACGAAAAAACTATAAGGCGCTTTTTCTTCGTTTCGGAATGGGTCTCTCTCGTTCGTGACCGCACGCATGTGTGCGGAGCGAAAGGAGAACAAACCTGTGCCGATTGCATACACCGTAAAGGAAGCCTGCGAAATCTCGCGCGCCGGCCGGACTACCCTCTATGCCGCGATCCGTCGCGGCGAGTTGGTGGCCCGCAAGCTGGGTAAAAAGACTCTGATCCTCGACCAGGATCTCCGCCACTGGATTGAGCAACTGCCCGCCGTCAAATCCGCTCCGGTGGAGGGCTAGGAGCATGGGCAACACAGCTCTGATCCGTCTGAATCTGCACGTCGGGGACTACTTGCGCCACACGCGCCACCTGAAAGCGTGTGAGCATGGCGCCTATTTGATGTTGATCATGCACTATTGGTCGACCGGTGGCTTGCCCGGCGAAGACGCTCAACTCGCAATCGTCGCCGGTATGAGCGTGAAGGAGTGGCAAAAGCATCGGGAGACGCTCGCAGCGCTCTTCGGCCCGAGCTGGAAGTTGGCCTGGCTTGATGCTGCGATCGCAGATGCACTCGAAGCGCGGGAGCGGAAATCCGCAGCGGGCAAGAAGGGCAATACTGTCCGCTGGGGCAGCAATCGGCATGTCAGCGCCGATCGCCATGCCTTCGGTGAGCGACCGCACCGCGATGGCAATGCGATCGCCCCGGCATCGCTGCCTCATGCCGCTCGCCACACGGAAGCGCCCGATCAAGGGGGGAACAATGTTTCTGAAAGCGATACGGATTGGGATCAGCCGGATCTCGCGTACGCCGCCAGTCTCGTTCGCGAAGGTGCGGAATGAGGGCGGGCGGGGCTCAATTCTTCCCTGTTCAGGGCAGCGATGCCAACGAACGCATGGTCGGCTTGGAGGGGTCGACGAAACCCAGCACGAGGCGCCCACGCTGATGCGCCCGAAAACGAAGGACATTGCTCGCGGTCGGTGGCGCGGCATTTTGACCAGCTTGGGCGTGCCGGCGGCACTGCTCGATGGAAAGCACCATCCCTGTCCCCGCTGCGGGGGGAAGGATCGGTTCCGGTTCACCGATTATCAGCGGTCCGGAGGATTCGTCTGTAACCAATGCGGCAGCGGCTCGGGCTTCGATCTGTTGAAACTGTGGCGCGGGTGGGATTTTAGGTTGGCGGCTTATGAGGTGGATCGCGTCGTCGGTTCAGTCCAGCCTGATGTCGTGAACCGGGGCCGAACGGCTGAACAGAAGCGCGATGCCGCCATGAGGCTGTGGCACTCCGCCAGCCGGTTGACGCCGAACGACCCAGCGGGTCGCTATCTGTGGTCACGGTGTCGCGCCTCTGAGTGTCCTTCGGCTCTCCGCTTCGCCCGGTCGCTGCACTGTACCGAGGAAGGTGATCTTCCAGCGATGCTCGCAATGCTAACTGCGCCGGACGGTACTCCGTGCCAGGTTCACCGCACCTACCTGACTGAAATGGGTGACAAGGCGCCGATCGAAAGTCCGCGCCAGATGATGCCGGGGCCGGTGGCGAAAGGCGCTCACGTGAGATTGACGGAGCCCTCGTCGACGCTGGGCCTCGCGGAAGGCATTGAGACGGCTATCTCCGCAACCGCCATCAGCGGCATTCCTTGCTGGGCGGCTCTCAGCGCCGAAATGCTTCGGCATTGGCAGCCCCCCGAAGGGACCAAACACGTCGTGGTCTTCGCAGACAACGATGAGAACTATACCGGCCAGGAAGCTGCATACGCGCTCGCGAGAAAGATGAAGGACCAGGGGCGACTCGTAACCATTCAAGTGCCGGAGGCGATTGGGGAGGACTGGAACGATGTCCACCGCGCACGCTTTTCGACTGGCTGACGCGTGCCTCACGCGTGAGCGACGCGTTGCGGACACGTGAGCGATACTTGGACATATCCAAA
>JBAZSM010000067.1:15110-22827 GCA_041662425.1 Pseudolabrys sp. | reverse complement strand
GCGGCAAGGCCCGCGGCGAAATCGACGACCGTCGTTCAGCTCAAGACCGGCGCCGGCGGCAAGAGCGGCGGCGCGGTCCGGAAAGCGGAGGCCGCCATGGCAGCCGACGCCGAGACCGACTGGAAGCAGTTCTGACGCCGGCCAGTCCGTCCGGCGGATCGGACACCGGACAGGTGGCGCGGAGAGCCTCAGCGGCTGACCGCGCCGCCTGACCGAAGCCAACACCGATACTGAACTCACGCCCGGCGCACACCAGCGCCGGGCGTTGCCTTTTTCGCGCCAACCTCAACGAGGCGAGGCCAAGCCATATAAAAGGGGCGCCGGACTACGCATGCCGGCCAAGGCCCTGCGAGAAGTAGCGCAACTGCCGGAGCCCGCGGTTGCAAGTGCCCTCGATGATGCGCCGGTCCAGCAGTTCAAGCGCATCGCAGTTGTGGCAAGCCCGACATCGGAAGGCTGCGGCCGTCGCGCAACTCGAAGCGCGCTACGATAATGGACCCGAAGGAAGCCGGCGTCCCCGACACCGCCGGATGCCATCGGCATATTTTTTAAAAACATAAAACGAATTCGTCGATCTTATTTACGTCGGCTTTTGATCCGGCCCGAACGCGCCGTGACTTTCAATTCACCGGGCGCCCCGGCGCCGCGGCATGCCAAGTCAATGTCTTCGCCCAAGTTTCAGCAAGCCCCGGCAATCAAGCAGGCGCGTAGCGCCTCCTTGATAAGGAAGGATATTAATCCTGTATAGGATTAAATTCAACTACAACTTAAGGGTGTTGAGGTATTCTAATACTACATTCTCGCAATGTGAATTCATTCACAAGCGATACAGCACCGCAGCGGACGTGCAAGCGCCCGCAACGCTGAAGCTTTGCCGCGAGCATGAGCAAAAGGACGCAACGTATGACACAGACTGAGACACCCGACTTCGATCATCACATCGTTGCCGCCAGCGCAGTGAGCGGCATGGAATCCGGCGCCAATGGGCAGGCCGCCGGACACATAACGGAGTTCATCAGCTTCGCCATCGGTAACGACCAGTATGGCGTCGACATCATGGCGGTGCGTGAAATCAAGGGCTGGGCCGCCATTACCCACCTGCCGAAGCAACCGGACTATGTGCGCGGCGTGCTCAACCTGCGCGGCGCCATCGTGCCCATCGTGGATCTGCGCTGCCGCTTCGGCCAGGGCCTGACCGAAACCTCGCCGCTGCACATCGTCATCATCGTCCAGATCGGCGACCGCCAGGTCGGCCTCATCGGCGACCGCGTACTCGATATCGTCTCGGTCTCCTCCGATCAGATCCAGCCTGTGCCGCATACCGGCAACACGCGCTCCGCGAGCTTCCTCGCCGGCCTCGTATCCAACGACGACGTCATGATTGCTTTGATCGATCTTCCGAACCTGCTGGCCGGCCGGGACGGTATCGACATCAAGACCATTGTACTCGACGCGTAACAACTCCGCTCATCATCTATTCGCAATCTCACAACGAAATGGAGACTCGAATGTCCTTCCTCGCCCGCTTTAAAGTGCTGACAAAGATCGTCACAGTTGTTGCGCTCCTCGCCTTGATCGCCTCCGGCATCACCTGGCTCGGCGTGACCTCCCTGAAGTCGCTCAGCGACGCCACCGACAGAATGGAACTGGTCGGCGGCCAGTCGACGATGGCTCAGCGCCTTGCCGTCAACCTGCTCGCCATCAATCGCGCCGAGTTTCAGGTCTCTACCGATCCGCGGCCCGAAAGCATCAAGGCTGCGCAGGAAACAATCGCCGCCGAAACCAAGCTGTTCCACGAGCGCTTCCAGTGGTTCAAGGAAAAGGCGCAGCGCCCACAAATCAAATCAAAACTGACGCAACTCGAAGCCGACTGGGCCGACTACCAAAAGGAGCTCGCCGGCACGTTCCGTGCGGCCTCGGCGGTCACCAATTTCCAGATGACGGCTGAGATGGATCGGCTACGCAAGGAAGCACTGTCGAGTGCAGATCTGGCCAACAAAGTCCGTGGCAATCTACGGGATCTGGCTGAAAGCCTCGACAAGGACGTTACGGCAGTGTCGGACAGCGCCAGCGCGGAGTATCTGTATGTCTCCAAGCTGATGATCATCGCTGCCGGCATCGGCATCGTGCTCGGCCTGTCGGTTGGCTTCATAATCGGCCAGTACGGCATTGCCGCGCCGCTTCGCGATCTCGTCGGCCCGCTCGACAAGATCGCCGAGGGCAATTTCACCATTGTGGTGCCAGGCACCGACCGCAAGGACGAAGTCGGCCAGATCGCCAGTTCGGTTCAGCAAATGGCCGAGAAGGTCCGCACCACCATCACCGAGATCAAGCAATCCGGCCGCGAAGTGACCAACGCCTCGGCCGAGATTTCGACCTCGACCACCGACCTGTCCCAGCGCACCGAGGAACAGGCCGCCAGCCTGGAAGAGACCTCCGCCGCGATGGAGGAACTGTCGGCGACGGTTCGCAAGAACGCCGAAAGCGCGCAGCAGGCCAGCCAGTCCGCCAATCAGACCCGCGATGTCGCGGACCGCGGCGGCAAGGTCGTGGCGCAGACCGTCGAGGCGATGGCGAAGATCGAGGAGTCCTCGCAGAAGATCACCGACATCATCGGTGTCATCGACGAGATCGCCCGCCAGACCAACCTGCTCGCACTCAACGCCGCGGTGGAAGCCGCGCGTGCCGGTGAAGCCGGCCGCGGCTTCGCGGTCGTTGCCTCGGAGGTCCGCAGCCTGGCGCAACGCTCGTCGCAAGCCGCCAAGGACATCAAGGATCTCATCACCAGCAGCAGCGTGCAGGTGAAAGAAGGCGTCGACCTCGTCAACCGGGCCGGCACCTCGCTCAACGACATCGTCGAATCGATCAAGAAGGTCGCCGAGATCGTGTCCGACATCGCCAATGCCAGCACCGAGCAGGCGACCGGCATCGACCAGATCAACAAGGCGCTGACCCAGATGGACGAGGTCACGCAGCAGAACTCGGCATTGGTCGAGGAGAACGCCGCGACGGCGAAGACGCTGGAAAACCAGGCCAAGGTCATGGACGAACAGGTCGCCTTCTTCAATCTCGGCGACGGCAATCCGGACGCCATGCACAGCCGGGAGCGGATGGAGAAGCCGGCGGCGAATACCACGGCAGCCAAGCCTGCCGCGGCAAGGCCCGCGGCGAAATCGACGACCGTCGTTCAGCTCAAGACCGGCGCCGGCGGCAAGAGCGGCGGCGCGGTGAGGAAAGCGGAGGCCGCCATGGCAGCCGACGCCGAGACCGACTGGAAGCAGTTCTGACGCCGGCCAATCGCGGGAGCTTTCGGCTTCTCCTTGCGGCCTAAAGCCCCCAGCCTCCTCCATGCCCGGCGCACACCAGCGCCGGGCATTACTTTTCCCGCCGGCTCGACAAGACAACGTCAAGTCGTATAAAGGAGCGCCGGAAAACCAATGCCTGCCAAGGTCTTGTGCGAGAACACGTGGCAGGCGCACCCGATTGCAAGAGCCCTCGATGATGTCGCCGGCCCAGCAGTTCAAACGTATCGCCTTTGTGGCAAGCCCGACGCCAGAGGCGCGCGCCGCCATCGTCCAGCTTGAGGCGCGCTACGACAACGCCGATCCGAAAGACGCTGACGTCATCGTCGCACTCGGCGGCGACGGTCTCATGTTGCAGACGCTGCACAGGTTCATGACGTCGGGAAAGCCGATCTACGGCATGCATCGCGGCACCGTCGGCTTTCTGATGAACGAATTCTCCGCCGACGCTCTCCATGAGCGCCTCGCGGCCGCGCAGACTACCGTCATCCATCCACTCGTGATGCAGGCACGCGACGATGCCGGCGGCCTTCATGAGCATCGCGCCATCAACGAGGTGTCGCTGTTCCGGCAAAGCGCGCAGGCGGCGCGCCTGCGCATCCTGATCGATGGCCAGGAACGGCTGGCCGAACTGGTCTCGGACGGCGTGCTCGTTGCAACGCCCGCCGGTTCAACCGCCTATAACCTGTCGGCGCAAGGCGCCATCATACCGATCAACGCGCCTTTGCTGGCGCTGACGCCGATCAGCCCCTTCCGGCCGCGACGCTGGCGCGGCGCGCTGTTGCCGGACAAGGCCAAGGTTACGATCGACGTAATGGAAGCGGACAAGCGTCCCGTTGCCGCCGTCGCCGATCACGACGAGGTGCGCTCCGTACGCAAGGTCGATATCAGCATGGATCATACGATCTCCATCAACATGCTGTTCGACCCCGGCCACAGTCTCGACGAGCGCATTCTGGCCGAGCAGTTTGGCTTCTGACAATCCGTTTTCCAGCGAAACGGGCACCGGTTCGCGCCAAGAAACCGTGTCGATCAAATAGACTCAAATCCGCTTTTGCGGATTGGTGATCGACAGGAAGAAGCCGCACGTCGTGAACAGCGCCATCACCAGAAAAGCTGCGCGGAACGCGACCGCGATGTCGCCGTCGATGGCTGCGTGCTGATCCGCGGACAGGCCGATCCCGGCGCTCCTGGCGTGCTCGACCATGGCAGTGAAGACCGTCGCGGCCTGCGGATTGCGGATGGTCAGGACGGCAAACAAGACGGTCGCGACCAGCGCGGTGCCGAAGGCCGCGCCGATCGAACGCGAGAACTGCACCGAGGCCGCTGCCTCGCCGAGCCGGAGCTGGCCGGCCGCGTTCTGCACGCTGACCTGCACCACGCCCATCACCGTACCCATGGCCAGCCCGTTGACGAGAAGCAGCATCGCCAGTGCCGTGACGCCGAGGTCCCCTGCCGCCAGAGCCAACACTACGAAATTGAGCGTGGCGATCAAAAGTCCAACCGCGGGAAAGATGGTCAGGCGGCCGGTCGAATTGACGAGGCGGCCGGTCACCAGCGAACTGACGCCGATGCCGATGGTCAGCGGCACCAGTACGACGCCAATCGTCGACGGGCTGAAGCCGCGCACGACTTCCAGATATACCGGGATAAAGGTGATGAGCGCGACCAGCGCGGCGCCGTGACAAGCCGCCAGCGCGTCGCTGTGCCAAATCGCCGACTGCCGCAACAGCGACAACGGAATAAGCGGCGACGAGGCACGATCCTCATGCCTCACCAATAGAAACAGTGCAATCAAGCCGATGATCAGCATCGCGCCGCCGAGCGGCAGACTTGAAAGGTCGACATGTTGCACCTGCTCGAGTGCGAGCAGCGTGGTGGCGACGAAGATCGTGAACAGCACGATGCCGCCTATGTCGGCCGACCAGGCCAGGCGTTCCCGGGTCGGCTGCGGCAGCCGCGTCACCAGGTACAGTGCCACCAGGCCGATCGGCAGGTTGACGAGAAAGATCGACTGCCAACCGAAATTCTGCGTCAGGAAGCCTCCGGCCACCGGGCCGAAGCTGTTGGCGCAGACCGCGACGGCGGCGAGATAGCCCTGATAGCGGGCACGTTCGCGCGGCGGGATGGCTTCGCCGACCAGCGCCTGCGACAAGGTCATCAGGCCCCCGCCCCCCAGACCCTGCAGCACGCGCGCCGCGGTCAGTGTCAGGATTGTCGTGGACGCGGCACAGAGCACCGAGGCGCCCATGAAAATGCCGAGCGCAAAATACATCACCTTGCGCCGACCGAAGGAATCGCCGAGTCGGCCGTAGATCGGCGCGGCGATCGTGGCGGCAATCAGATAGGAGATGACGATCCAGGAAGCGCGCTGGACGTCCCCGGTCGCCGCTGCGATCGCCGGCAGCGCGGTTGCAATGATGGTCTGGTCCACCACCGCGAGGAACATCGGCAGCATGATGGACGGAAAGATTGCAAGGAAGGCCGGGGTCTTGGCGCCGGGCGGCGTCGAGGCGGAAGTCTGATCGGAATCGCGTGGCAACAGCTTGGGTCCTGTCTACCCCCCTCAATGCGCCATGAGCACGGGGAGATTGGCATTGGCGAGAATATGGCGGGTCGCGCCGCCAAAAATCATCTGACGCAGCCGGCTCTGGGTATAGGCACTCTTGACCACCAGATCGCAACCGAGCGAAGCGGCATGCTCCAGCGTGATCTCGCCAACCGCTTCCGCCGAGGTACGCTCGCGCTTGACCATAACCGCTTCGGCCCTGACGCCGTTACGGCGCAAATGCAACGCAGCCTCCTCGACCGACGGTCCATCCGGCGCCCCGCCCGCCACCGACAGCACCGTAACTTTCTCCGCGCGCTGCAGAAGCGGCAGGGCATAGGCATTGGCGTGAGCCTGCTCGGTGCTGCCATTCCAGGCCACCAGGACGTTACGGCCGATCGAGGCGGGCACCTGCTTCGGCACGATCAGAACCGGTTTGCCGGAATCGAACAGCGCGGCCTCGAGCGGCGGCATTCGCGGGTTCTCCGGCGCCGACCCGGGACGGCCGAGCACGATCAGATCGAAGATGCGGCCGTAGCTACCGATAAAGGCGTCTTCCAGCGCCTCGATGCGGGGCCAGGCATATGAAAAGACCGACGGCGTCTGCGATCCGCCCGGCGGCACATTGTGCGCCTGCATGAACTTCTCAAACTCAGCTCTGGCTTTGGCCGTATCGGCTTCGAATACGCCGGAAATGGCGAGGCTCGAAACCGGTTCAACCGTTACGTAGGTCCCCGGCGACGGCCGTACGGAGAACCCCTCCATATAGCTGTCGAACATGCTGGCCAGGAGCCGCGCGCCCTCCAGGACGGCTGGCATGGCGTCGTGGTCTTCGGTCGGAATGAGAATCGTTTTCATGGCAAAACCGTTCTTGTTGAAGCCGGGCGTGACGTCCCAGGCACGTCCCGGCAGGTCTAAGGTCGGACGGCTACGGCAAGCTTAGACGCCGCGACGGCAATAACCAGCCCCTAACCGACCGCCTTTCCCCGCGTTTTCGGCGCTGGCGGCGTCGGCGTCGCACGTCAACCCGTCCAGTCGAAACTGTCCATTAACCCTAAATAAGTACCTTTTTGCCTTCTCAAGGCACGGGTCCCACGGCGCCCGCGTTCCGAGGTTCAATGGTCCGCATCGATTTCAATCGCCTGCGTTTCCTCGTCATCGACGACAACGCTCATATGCGCCGCATCTTGCGCACGCTGCTGCATGGCTTCGGCGCACGCGAGGTCTACGAAGCCGAAGACGGCGCCACCGGGCTCGAGGCCTTCAACCATTTCCTGCCGGACATCATTCTCACCGACTGGGCCATGCCGATCTTCGACGGCCTTGAACTCGCGCAGATGATCCGCCAGCCGGGCGCCAACGCCAACCCTTACGTCGCCATCATCATGCTGACCGGCCATTCGGAGAAGAAGCGGGTCACCTCGGCGCGCGATGCCGGCATCACCGAATTCCTCGCCAAGCCGATTTCGGCCAAGGGCTTGTACGAGCGCATCGTCAACGTCGTCGTCAATCCGCGGCCGTTCATCCGGACGCGGACCTATTTCGGTCCGGACCGGCGCCGCAACGCCAATGCAAGCTATGTCGGCCCGGAGCGCCGCAAGGGCGGCAAGGCCGACGTTATCCGACACTCAACATTGCTCGAGAAAGTTCGCTCCGCGAACTGATAGAGGCAAACCACGATGGCGTCGAAGTCGAAAAAGAATACGGCCGCGATCACCACCTATGGCGACCATGAGGTCATCCGTCCGGAGAACAAGCTGCGCAGCGCAGCGACCGACTCGCCGTCCGCCCCCGGCGAGGACGACCCGGTGGCGAGGGCCGAGCGCGCGCTGGCCGAACTGTCGAGCGAGTTCGGCAACTGGATGGA
>JBAZSM010000067.1:0-15100 GCA_041662425.1 Pseudolabrys sp. | reverse complement strand
GTGGCCGCCCGCGGCGTCACCGAAAACAACAAGATGGTTCTGTTCCACGCCGCCCACGACATCAAGGGCCAGGCGGCAACGCTCGGCTTCCCGGCCGTCGCGGCGATCGCCGACAGCCTGTGCCGCCTGATCGAATATACGCCGATGTCGAACCGCATCCCGGTCAAGCTTATCAACCAGCATGTCGATGCGGTGCGAGCGATCCACCGCGAATACGCCCGCTCCGACGCCAGGGAGCTCGCCGCACAACTCAACAGCAAGCTGCGCGACGTTACCGACGACTTCCTGGTGGCTGAAAACAAAAACCGGCCGGACATTATCGAGCAGATCACCGGCTCGCCGCCGTTGGCGCCGACGTAAGGCGAGATCGTAACGGCCCCGCATCATCCACCGTCGTCATCCGCGAAAGCGGATGATTCAGCGATCATCGGAAAATAGCAAGGCAAGTACAGGGTGCCCGCTTTTCGCGGGCATGACGGCCTGGGCTACGCCACCATGCGGGCGTCTTCGAGCCGCGGCACGAAGACCATTTCGTCGTTGGCGACGAGGTCGTCGCAGAACATGCGGGCTTCCTCACGCGCGGCTTCGACCGCGAACCGCCGCAGCAACGCGAGCAAGGACGCCATGTCCTCGCGGCGCTCGATGGCGCAGGCATCGAGCACGCGTTCGACCATGCGGCGCTTGAGGCGCGATACGCCCCCCTGCTCGCCGACGAGAATGCCGTCGCGCAGCGCCGCGATCGCTTCGCGGAACGCAGGATACGCCGCGTCGGGCAGGCCGGCCTTGGTATAGATCGCGCGGAAGCCGGAAATGTGCTTGTCGTGGATATAGGCTGAAACGCGGTCGATCGGCATGCCGGTAAGCTCGGCCAGCGCTTCCTCGAAGACGACGACATTGCCGGACAACAGCCCTCGCAAGATCATGCCGGCGGTGAGCTGGCCGCTCTGGCGCAAATGCCGCATCAGTTCCGCGATTTCCTCGTAAGGCGTCTCGGCGGCGAGCGCCACGGTGGCTTTTTCGCAGGCCTCGCGCGCGGCCCCTTCGGCATGTTCGGAGCCGAGCCAGTGCCGGGCGGTGACAAAGCCAGCCAGCGTCTTCGACAGCTTGGCCAGCAGCGCCTGGCGCGTCGCCATCGGCAGGTCATGGCGGCCGATCAGGTTCTCGCGGATCGCCGATAGATGACCGAAGCGATCAACGATGCGAACGATGGAGAATGCCGCGATTTGGGCGTCCGGATTTTCGATGAGCGCGAGACAGGACTGCGCCGAACCGACCTCGGCGATGGCTGCGGCGAGCGGCGGCGACAGCATGGCGCGGCCGGCGATCGCCATTTGCGCGTCGGGCTGCGCGGTCGCGAACAGGTCGACGAGATCTTCATCGCTCAAGAGCGGCGAGCGCGACAGCACCGGGATCGCAACATCGGGCTGATCGGCGGCGAGCGCATGAACGACGACGGGCGGCGCCTTCTGCGCCGAGGCAAAAACCTGCGCCATCGCCCCGCGCACCAGAGGCGACGGATCGTCAAGCAACATGATCATCGCGCCTTCGGCGGCGGCGAGATCGTCGGCGGATAAATCTGAATGGAGATAGGCGCGAGCCAGCGCGGATGTCGCTTCGGCGCGTTCGCCTGGCGCTGCATTACGCAGCCACTGCAAAAACTGACGTACAATCATGACACGACCAGACGCTACAACAATCGCCGATACACAACGGCGAACGAAGAAAGCCTAGTCGAGGACACTTAACAAAGCGTTCACCATAGGTATTGAGAAGACATTAACGACGTTGGCGCCGAAACCGCCGTGCGATCAACTGCTGCGCTGGAACATGCCGCGGACATTGGCGGCGCTGTCGGTGAACAGTTCGAGCGTGCGCACCGGTTGTTCGGGGCTCGGCGCTTGCGACGATGGCGCCGTGGCGGGCACATTGACGGCCGCGTTTGCTGTGCTGCCCGTATCCGACCATAGCGACGCAACCGTGCGGTTGACCGGGCCGCGCTCGCCGTCGCTGAACATCGCCTGAAACAAAGGCCGCGAACTGCGAGGCGGCGGCCGGTTGTCGGCCGACGCCAATGCCTGGGTCACGCCGGCGGTGTCCGGCACCGGCGACGACAGCGACTGCAACGCCGTCGGCACCGGCGCATTGAGCGCCGCCACAGAGACCGGAATGAGCGACACACCCGACCGCGAACCCTGCGCCGAGGGAATATCGGCCGGCGGCCGCAGCAGCGCGACGCGGGCATTGTCAAAGCGGCCGGTCAGCCGGTCGTAAACCTGGTCCACCGTGCGCGGCGAGCCGTCGCGGTTATAGAAAATCGGCCGGTTGGCGGCGGCGGCCGACGGAAACATTGCGGCCGCATTGGCGCCGCTATTGGTCGACGCGGCGTTGATCAGCTTGCCGGCGCCTTCAGGTCCGAGAAAATGCGCCGCGTAAAGTTCGCCTTCGCTCGGCGCCCGGCCGATGGTGTTGGTGAGTTGCCCGGCATTATTCCGCGCCAGCGCACCGGCCATCATCGCGCTGGCCGCCGGATCGCTGCGCAGCTTCATGATCGACTGCCGCATGGTCGGGTCGGCGACGTCATACCGGCCATCCGCCCCTTGCGAGATGGCGTCGGCGTACTGGCCGAGGCCAAGGGCGGCACCATCCTGCTTGACGGTGCCAAGCCAGGTCTGCTCGATGAACTGGTAGAGCCCCTTGGCGGACGAGGTCGAGGCCTGCGCCGACGGGTTCAGGTTCGATTCGATCTGGGCCGTGGTCAGGAGATACTGGAAGCTGATGCCGGTCGACGCCGCAGCCTGGCTGATCGCGCCGCTGATCTGCGGTGCGACGCTGCTGGCGACGCGATCGACGGTCATGGGTTGCCCTCTAGGTTGCCCGGCCCCAAAAAGGAGCCGGCCTTGTAAACGGCCAACAGGGCGCGAACGGAACCTGTTGACCTTGGGTAATTATGGTAAACGACTGGTTAACGGCAGCCCTTTACGGCGCCGAACCTTAAAAGACGGAGAACGGCAATGGCGGAAACGGTCCAACGGCATAAGCGCGGCGGCCTCTATTTCGAGGATATGGAAGTCGGCAAGCTCTACGAGCACCGCTACACCCGTACCGTGACGCAGATGGACAACATGCTGTTCTCCAACATGTCGCTCAATCCGCAGCCGCTGCATATCGACCGGCATTTCTGCGAGACAGAGACCGAATGGGGCCAGCCGCTGATGAACTCGCTGTTCACGCTCGGCCTCATGATCGGCATTCAGGTCTCCGACATGACCGTCGGCACCACCATTGCCAATCTCGGCATGGATGGCGTCAAATTCCCCAACCCGCTGTTCGAGAACGACACCATCAATTGCACCACGGTGGTGGTGAGCAAGCGCGAATCGAAGTCGCGTCCGAATGCCGGTATCGTCGAATTTCACCACAAGGCGTTCAAGCAGGACGGCAAACTGGTGGCCGAATGCCTCCGCAACGCTTTCATCATCAAAAGGCCGAAGTAAACGCCCATGCGCTCTCTCCTTTTCGTCCCCGCCGATGCCGGCGCCAAGCTCGACAAGGCGATGGCGTCGGGCGCCGACGCCGTGATTATCGATCTTGAGGATTCCATCACGCCGGAGCGAAAGCCCGCGGCGCGCGAGGCCGCGCGTGATTATCTCAAGGCACATTCCGGCAAGGCCAACCGCCCTCGCCTGTTCGTGCGCATCAACGGTCTCGACACCGGCATGACCGACGCCGATCTCGAAGCCATCGTGCCCGGCAAGCCCGATGCCGTCCTGTTTCCCAAGGCCGAAGGCGGCGCCAGCGTCGTGCATCTCGACGCCAAGCTCACCGCGCAGGAAGCGATTGCCGGCGTTGCCGACGGTGCGATCAAGGTACTGGCGCAAAACGTCGAATCCGCCGCCGGCCTGTTCATGGCCGGCACGTTCAAGGGCGTCAGCGCGCGCCTGATCGGCATGACATGGGGCCCGGAGGATCTCTCGGCCGAACTGGGTGCCGAATCCAACCGCGACGACAAAGGCTTTCTCACCGAGCCCTATCGTCTGGCCCGCTCCATTTGCCTGTTCGGTGCGGCGGCGGCCAAGCTGCCGGCCATCGAGACCGTCTATGTCGACTTCCGCAATTCGGACGGTCTGCGCAAGGACACCATCGAGGCGCGGCGCGACGGTTTCACCGGGCGGCTCGCCATCCACCCGGCGCAGGTGCCGGTGATCAACGAGGTGTTCACGCCAAGCGCCGAGCAGATCGAAAAGGCGAAGGCCGTGGTCGCGGCCTTCGCGGCGCAACCGGGAGCCGGAGCGGTCGGCATCGACGGCAAGATGTTCGACCGCCCGCATCTCATTCGCGCGCAACGGCTGCTCGCCGCCGCGGGAAAATCCTGACGATCAGGCCGCGAGCGGGCCGTTGCTTTCCGCGATCATATTAGCGACGCGGAAGCCCGAACCGGCGCCGAGCGTCCAGCCCAACGTGCCGTGGCCGGTGTTGAGCCACAGGTTGCGATAGCGCGTGCGCCCGACATAGGGAATGTTGGACGGCGTCGCCGGCCGCAAACCGGTCCAGAACGTCGCCGCGTCGAAATTGCCGGCGCGCGGAAACAATTTCCGCACATTGTCGACGATGGCTTGGCAACGCGTACGATTGAGATCGCGCGAATAACCCGACAGTTCCGCCGTGCCGGCGACACGCAGACGGCCGCCGAAGTTGGAATAGACCAGCTTGTACTCGTCGTCGGTGAGGCTCGTCACCGGCGCGGTGTTGGAGCCGTCGGTCGGGATCGTCACGGAGTAACCCTTGGCCGGATAGATGGCGAGGTTCACGCCATACGGCCGCAGGAATGGCGCCGACCAAGAGCCCATGCTCACCACGATATCGCGCGCGCGCAAAGTCTTATAGCCATCGGGGCCAACGACCTCGACGCTGTTGACCTCTCCCGAGGCGCGATCGGCGTTCAGCGCGGTAACTTGGTGGTTGTAGAGGAATACGCCACCCATGTTTTCGCAAACCTGCGCCAGGTTCTGCGTGAATTTGAGCGCATCGCCGCTTTCGTCTTCCGCCGTATAGGTTGCGCCCGCGATCTCATGACGCTTGTCGGCAAAAGCCGGCTCGATCTCGACCACCTTGTCGGCGTCGATGATGTCGCGGTTGCAGCCGTATTTTCGCATCAGTTCGGCGACCGGGATCGCGGCCTCGAATTCACGGGCGCTGCGATAGAAATGCAGAATGCCCTTGCTGCGCTCGTCGTAGTGAAAGCCTTCATCGTGCCGGATCTGCTGAATCAGCGAGCGGCTCTGCACCGCCAGCTTGACGATTTCGGTGGTGTGACGGCTGGCGCGCTGCGGCAGGCAATCGACCAGGAACCTGGCAATCCACAGCCATTGACGAACGTCCATGCGCGGCCGGAACAGTAGCGGCGCATCGCCATGCAGAAGCCATTTGAGGACTTTCAGCGGCGCCGATGGATTGGCCCACGGCTCGGCATGGCTGACCGAGACCTGACCGCCATTGGCGAAGCTGGTTTCGAGGCCGGCTTCGGGCTGGCGGTCGATGACGCAGACGGACTTGCCATTCTTGAGATTGAAATAGGCGGTGTTGACGCCGACGACACCGCCACCGAGTACGATGACGTCGAAATCGTTCGCGGAGGATGCAGTGGAAGAAGAGGAAGACATGCTCAGGCCCCTTTGACAGCAGCGCGCATGCGTCGTGTCGACGAATGCGTGCCCCCTCTGTCATTGGCCTGAGAGCTTCATCGCAAAGGCGTCATTGCCTGTCGCGATTTTCACCGTCGGCGGGAGCCTATGGGCTCCACTCTTCAGAGATCGAAATCCTGATGAACGGTTCTTTTGCCTGAGAGATTCCGGGGCGGTTGCTCCTTCGGCGCCGGTTCTCGCGAACCAGTCTCTCCCGTTCATTGATAGAGATAATCGATTCACCGATAGGAGTCGAGCCACCAACGGCGGCAACCCATCTAGCCTTTGGGCGAATAAACAGCCGACGGATCGAACACCTTGTCGGCGTCGCGGAATTCGAGCTTCACCGCCCCGGACTGGCCCAATGGCGCGGCGCGGTAGAAACAGGAGCGCCGCCCGGTGTGGCAGGCGCCCTCGCCCTCCTGCTCGACCTTGAGCCAGAGCGCATCCTGGTCGCAATCGACGCGCAATTCCTTGACGCGCTGGACGTGACCGGAGGTCTCGCCCTTCTTCCAGAGCTTTTGGCGCGAGCGGCTGAAATACCACGCCTCGCCGGTCTCGATGGTCCTGGCGAGCGCCTCGGCGTTCATGTGCGCGACCATGAGAACATCGCCATTGCCGGCGTCGGTCACCACCGCGGTAACCAGGCCGTCGGCGTCGAATTTGGGAAGAAGCGCTAAGCCTTCTTCGATGTCATGAGCGGAAGCCATGGCGAGCCTGTTCAATGCCGTCACTCCGGGTTCGCAACTGCGGCGCGCCCGGAATGACGTTCGGCGAACGCTACTTCCCGCGCAGCATCGTCATGAAGCGCACGAGCTCTTTCGGGTCATCACGGAACGCGCCGGCAAAATGCGTCGTCACGGTGAGCGAGCCGGGCTTGGTGACGCCGCGCAGCGACATGCACATGTGCTCGGCTTCCAGCATCACGGCCACGCCTTTGGGCTTCAGGACTTCCTCGATCGCGGTGGCGATCTGGGCCGTCATGTTTTCCTGCGTCTGCAGCCGCTTGGCATACACATCGACAAGCCGCGCCAGTTTCGACAGGCCGACCACCCGTTCGGTCGGCCAGTAGGCGACATGCGCCTTGCCGAAGAACGGCATCATGTGATGTTCGCAATGCGAGTTGAACGGGATGTCCTTGACCAGCACGAAATCGTCGTAGCCGGAGGTCTCCGAGAAGGTGCGATCGAGCGTATCGGCCGGCACTTCGCGGTAGCCCTGAAACAGCTCGTCATAGGCATCGACCACGCGCTTCGGCGTGTCGAGCACACCTTCGCGGGTCGCGTCATCGCCGGCGTAGGCGATCAGCGTGCGCACGGCGGCTTCGGCCTCCTCGCGCGACGGCCGCGTCGCGTTCGGCGTCGGCACGGACCTCACATGGTCGGAAAGTCCCTGCTGCTGCCAGGGCTTGATAACGGTATTCTTGGCGTCCATTACGGTCTCCGTTCGACCAGCGCCTCGCCCGAAAGCCGCGCTGGGAGTGTCACCGGGGTGGCCACGCTGGTGCACCCTTTGTAGGGTGCAGTGACGCCGCAATCCCAAAAACGACCGACTTTCCCTCGGGAACCCTTTGGACTTACAAGGAATTCCAGCAGGAAAGCCCAGTCCGCCGTTCCGAGAACCCTTCTCGAACCGGCTAAACGATCCCTATATATTGCTTTGTACGAGCGAGGCAATGTGCCGGATCATCGGCCCCCGGAGGGCCGGACGGATAGAAATTTCATGCTGAACGACGTCTATAACGAGAAAATTCTCGACCTGGCCGGCAATATCCCGCGCCTGGGCCGGCTCGCCGCCCCCGATGCCACCGCCACCGCGCATTCCAAGCTATGCGGCTCGACGGTCACCATCGACCTGAAGATGGACGATGGCGCGGTCACCGACTTCGCCCATGACGTCAAAGCCTGCGCGCTGGGGCAGGCCTCGTCCTCGATCATGGCGCGCCATGTCATCGGCTCGACGCCCGAGGAATTGCGGGCGCTGCGGGAAACCGTGCGCAAGATGCTCAAGGAGAACGGAGCCCCGCCGAAAGAGGGCAAGTGGGCCGACATCGCTTACCTGGAGCCGGTGCGCGATTACAAGGCGCGCCACGCCTCGACCTTGCTGACCTTCGACGCGGTCGTGAAGGCGGTCGATGAGATCGAGGCCAAAAAGGCACAAGAGAAGCAGGCGGCCGAGTAGCGCCGCGCACTGCGCAGCCTGTTACTTCGCCGCCATCCCGCCGGTCTTATGCGCCACCGCTGCTTCGGCACGATCGCCAAGCGGCTTGGAGCAAGCCGCCGCCAGCACCGGGAAGTTTTGCGGCGCGCCGGTATTGCCGATCCTGATAACGGTCACCGTCTCGCGGCTCGTCGTTTCGATCACAATGGATCGATTGCCGGCGGCAAATGTCCGAATCAAAGAGGCCGGCACCTGACCGATCGCCAGGCTGCTCAGTTCCTTGGCCTGATCGTGCGGGGCGCTGGAGACGACATTCAACGGCACCCGGTCGCGGCCGACCCGCAAACTCACCCCATCGAGCTTTTTCGGCAAAGGCGTTACGTCGCTGCTATGCCGGCGCTCGACGTAGCTCAGATCGAAATTGCCGGACGTGCCGCAGGACAGCATCAGATCGAACGAGCCGATCTGGTCGCCCTCGACGGTCAGCGGGTGACGACGCGCAAGTGACGTGCCGCCGCCATCGCGATTGACCATCGCCCAGCTGTGTTCGCTGATCGGCGTTGCCCGCGCACCGTCAGTCGCGCGCCGCTCCGGAAGAGGTGCGCGTGGCGCTGCAACAGCAGAAGCAATAGCAGCCGCGGCAACCGCCGGATCCTCGGTCGCCAATCGCGTGCGCGCGATCTCGTCGCGCGACATCACATGCAGCGGCTCCCACGGCGGAATGCGCAGCGCCAGATCGAGCAGATCGATCGACGCACCCATCTCGGCGGTGAAATGCGCCAGCCGGCCGATATCGCGCTGCACCAGCACGAGATCCTCGGCCGAATAATTGGCCGCGGTCGGATCCTCACGGCGATCGCCGAGCCAGATCTGATGGACCATCACGCGCGCTTCGGCGGGCACCGAACGCCTGACGCCACCGAGCATCACAAAGGCGCACATCGATTCACAATCGGCCTGCGGCGAAACCCTGGCGCGCGACGTTTGCCCGGGGGTTCCGTCGGTCTTCTCAGAAAGATCGATGACCCGGCCGACCGTCGTCGAAAGCTGCGCTTTGCGGATCTCGCGGCCGAGCGCGATCGCGCCCAACACCGAACCGCCGTCGGAATCAAACACCACGGTGGCGGAACGCACATTCCGCCCGCGCGCGGCCATGGCCTCCATGAAGTTTTTGAAATCGAGGGGGCTGTCGGCGGTGATGGCGCCACTCGCAGCGATCAAGGTTTCGCACGTGGCACCACATTGCGAGGCCGGGCCCTGAAGGCGTAGTTCAAACCGCATCGGCAACGTGCGATCGTCGGCACGCGCTGGCGTGACAAGGGTCGTGGCAAGTGTCGTGGCAAGGGGTGTGGCGAGGGTCGCGGCCAACAGGGCCGCAACAAGCAGGCTCGACGCGCCCCGAGCGCGGACAGCGTTGCCAAACTCAGCCAGGGAACGTCGCATACTTCCCCTTCCAATGCCGACCTGAAAAAGTCCGCTCATCTCGGGAACCGGAACCGACCTGCCGCATTGTCGAAGCGGGAGATTCCAAAATCTCGATCGGGGCTTGTGCGCTGGAGTGGCTCGACGGCAGTCGCCGCTGGAGACTTTGACGCAGGCCTAAGCCTTTGAACAATCACCGAACCCCGATTAGCTTTTTTAAATTGTCGTACGGATTCCCGCTAGTGCAAAAAGGTCGCTGTCCCTGCCCCAAATTGCCTGAAAGCTAAGCAGTTCCAAGATGATGGAACTTTTGTCCGGAACTCTGCTATGGGCTCATGCGGTCATCCTCGCGGCTGGGTGGCCGGATCAGGCACGATGAATTCGCAGCACGTAACAAATCTCCTGGCCCGCATCCCGCGACTCTTCGGCCGCGCATTGGTGGCGATCTATCGCTACACGTTGTCGCCGCTGATTGGTCCGCGCTGCCGGCACCTGCCGAGCTGCTCGGAATATGCCGACGAAGCCATCAGCCGTTTCGGTCTGTGGGCCGGCGGCTGGATGGCGCTGGCGCGCATCCTGCGCTGCCAGCCATGGGGCACGCATGGCCTGGACTTTGTTCCCAAGCGCGCGCCGGCAAGCGCACGATGGTGGACGCCGTGGCGCTACGGCCGATGGCATGGCACGCAAACCGAACCCTAAGCCGCACGACCAGAAACCGGGTGGCGTCGTCGCCTGCGATGGCGGCAAAGCCTGCGGGTAACGCGACACGAGCGGCGAGAGAACATGCCAGCGACCAACGATCCTCTTCCCATGCACCGCCAAGACTGGCTGCTGCTCGTCATCCTGTCGATCCTGTGGGGCGGCTCATTCTTCTTCAACGGCGTTGCGCTACGAGAACTGCCGCCGCTGACGGTCGCTTTCGCCCGGGTCGCACTGGGCGCCCTGTGCCTGCTTGCCGTTATCGGCCCGCTCGGAGGGACGCTGCCAAAGCGCGCCGTTGACTGGTGGCCCTTCGCGGTCATGGGGCTCGTCAACAATGTCATCCCGTTCTCGCTGTTTCTGGTGGCGCAGACCATGGTTTCGAGCGGCCTCGCCGCCGTGGTCAACGCGACAACACCTTTGTTCGCGGTCATGGTGATGGCGGCCACAGGCGAGGAACGCATGACCGGACGTCGCATCGCCGGCGTCCTGATCGGCATCGGCGGCGTGGCCCTGTTGCGCGCGCCGAGTTTGAGCGTGTCCGATCAGGCGCTCGGCATCGCACTCTGCCTCGGCGCCGCCTTCAGCTACGGTTTCGCCGGCTTCTGGGGCCGACGTGCGCTTGCCGGCGTGCCACCGCTTACGTCGGCGACCGCCCAACTGATCTGCTCGACACCGATCATCGCCGTCATCGCCGGATTTACCGAACGGCCCTGGGCCCTGCCCATGCCCGGCGGCGCCACATGGGCCGCGCTGGCCGGCCTCGCTACCCTGTCGACGGCGCTGGCCTACATTCTGTTCTTCCGCATCCTGAACCGTTCGGGCGCAGTCAACGTCGTGCTGGTCACTCTGCTCATCCCGGTCACCGCGATCCTGCTCGGGGTCTGGATTCTGAACGAGCCGTACTCGGCCAACGAGATCGTCGGCGCGCTGATCATCGCCGCGTCCCTCCTCGTGATCGACGGACGGGCGCTGGTCTGGCTCCGGCGGCGAATACAGCGCGCCTGAGCCGCTTGCGCCGGCCGAATCCCCTGCTATATCGCTCCCGCAAGTTCCACGCTTACCCGCGCTCGTTCGCGGGAGTGAGCAACAGGAGGTACTACGATGGTCGCCCTGACCTTTCCCGACGGCGCACGCCGCGAATTTCCCAACGGCATTTCCGGCCTCGACATCGCCAAGGGCATTTCGCCCTCCCTGGCCAAGCGCACCGTGGCGATGGCACTCGACGGCGCCGTCGTCGATCTCGCCGATCCGATCGACAGGGATGCCAAAATCGAATTCATCTCGCGCGAGGACCCGCGCGCCCTGGAACTGATCCGGCACGATGCCGCGCATGTGCTCGCCGAAGCGGTGCAGGAATTGTGGCCCGGCACCCAGGTGACCATCGGCCCGGTCATCGAGAACGGCTTCTATTACGACTTCGCGCGCAACCAGCCCTTCACGCCCGATGACCTCCCCGTCATCGAGAAGAAGATGAAGGAGATCATCGCGCGCGATAAGGCGTTCACCAAGGAAGTCTGGTCGCGCGATCAGGCCAAGAAGGTGTTCGCAGACAAAGGCGAGAACTTCAAGGTCGAGCTGGTCGACGCCATCCCGGCCGACCAGTCGATCAAGATTTACAAACAGGGCGACTGGTTCGATCTCTGCCGCGGTCCGCACATGACCTCGACCGGCAAGGTCGGCAACGCGTTCAAGCTGATGCGGGTGGCCGGCGCCTACTGGCGCGGCGATTCAAACAACCCGATGCTGTCGCGCATTTACGGCACGGCGTTCGCCAAGCAGGAAGAACTCGACGCCTACTTGACGCAGATGGAAGAAGCCGAGAAGCGCGACCACCGCAAGCTCGGCCGCGACATGGATCTCTTCCACTTCCAGGAAGAAGGCCCCGGCACCGTGTTCTGGCACGCCAATGGCTGGACCATCTTCCAGGAGATCGTCGCTTACATGCGCCGCCGCCTGAAGGGCGACTACCAGGAAGTCAACGCGCCGCAGATGCTCGACAAGTCGCTGTGGGAGACGTCGGGCCACTGGGGCTGGTTCCGCGAGAACATGTTCCAGGCGACTTCGGCCGGCGACGACACCGAAGACGAGCGCGTCTACGCCATCAAGCCGATGAACTGCCCCGGCCACATCCAGATCTTCAAACATGGCCTTCGGTCATATCGTGAACTGCCCGTCCGCATGGCCGAATTCGGCATCGTGCATCGTTACGAGCCGTCGGGGGCCATGCACGGCCTGCTGCGCGTGCGCGCCTTCACGCAGGACGACGCGCACATCTTCTGCACCGAAGAGCAGATGGCCGAGGAGTGCCTCAAGATCAACGACCTGATCCTGTCGACCTATGCCGATTTCGGTTTCGAGGGCGACCTCACGGTGAAGCTGTCGACGCGGCCGGAAAAGCGCGTCGGCTCCGACGCGGCGTGGGATCATGCCGAAGGCGTCATGCAGAACGTGCTCAAGCAAATCGCGGCGAGCAACAACCGCATCAAGACCGCGATCAATCCCGGTGAAGGCGCGTTCTACGGCCCGAAGTTCGAATATGTGCTGCGCGACGCCATCGGCCGCGACTGGCAGTGCGGCACCACGCAGGTCGACTTCAACCTGCCGGGGCGGTTCGAGGCCTTCTACATCGCGCCGGATGGCTCCAAGCAGCCGCCGGTGATGATCCACCGCGCCATCTGCGGTTCGATGGAGCGCTTCCTCGGCGTCGTACTCGAGCACTATGCCGGCCACCTGCCCTTGTGGCTGGCGCCGAAGCAGGCCGTGGTCTGCACCATCACCTCGGATGCCGACGGCTATGCCGCTGAAGTCACCGGGCTGGCGCGCCGCGCGGGCCTGCGCGCCGATGCCGACGTTCGCAACGAGAAGATCAACTACAAGGTCCGCGAGCACTCGCTCGCCAAGGTCCCGGTACTTCTCGTCGTCGGCAAGAAGGAAGCCGAGACGCGGCAGGTCTCGATCCGCCGCCTCGGCTCCGACAAGAACGAGGTGATGGCGCTTGACGATGCGCTGAAGCTGCTGACCGATGAGGCGCTGCCGCCGGACGTCAAGCGGATGAATGCCTAACGCTGGGCCTCAACCGGCATATTGACGGTCGCCGCTGGCGGCAAGATTTGGGACGCCGTGAACGTGACCTGTTTCGCCATTCCGCTAGAATTTGAAGAAGGCATATTGCCGAAAATGATTTGGGGTGGCGGGCCGAAACGTGGCGGGGACCAGCCGAAATATTGCACACCAAGCTCGCCGAAGGCGCCACCCGTGGCCGCCAAGAAACCGTAGACGCGGACGCGGCCTTTATTTCCCCTGCCGCTGGATGTAGGCCGCGAGATCGGCGGCCTCGCTCCGGCTTAACGCCATGTCCGGCATCTTCGGATGCGGCAGCAGCAGAAACAGCGCGAGCTTGGACGGATCGAGGTCTGGCGTTTTGCCGATGGCCGAGAATGGCGGCGCCTGGCCATTGGCCTGCTGCTGATCGGCGGCGACCACATGGCAGGCCGCGCACCAGCGCTTCGCCAGCACTCCGCCATTGTTGGCGTCCGCGGCAACAGCTGGCGCCCCGGCGAGCGCAATCAACGCCACCGACAAAAACAGCGCCGCAAATCGTCCGGTCATGGGATAAGCCTTCGGTGGTTGACGCGCCCGCTTTCAATATACCTATATGTCGCGGCGCCGTCTTCCGTGACCTAGATCAACACCCTAACCGCGGGCGAGGCGCCTTGGCGGCGGCAATGTCTCGGACCCGGCCTCGGCCGCGGCCTCTGGAGCCGCTTCCAGCAACCCCAGAAAGCGCTCCGCCCAATAGGTCAGGTCGTTTTTGACCAGGACCGCGAAATTCGCCTCGTGACGCATGCGCCTTTCTTCCAGCGGCATGCCGAGCGCGCGATTGATGGCAATCGCCACCCCTTCCGAATCGTAAGGATTGACCAGCAGCGCCGCGCCGCACTCTCGCGCCGCGCCTGCAAATCGCGACAGCACCAGCACGCCCGGATCGTCCGCATTTTGCGCCGCGATGTATTCCTTGGCGACGAGATTCATCCCGTCGCGCAACGGCGTCACCAGCCCGACACGCGCGAAGCGATAGAGCCCGGCAAGCGAGCTGCGGCCGTGCGCCTTGTTGATATAGCGCAGCGGCGTCCACGACGCCTCGCCGAAGGTGCCGTTGATGCGCCCCACCGTCTCGCCGACCACGCGGCCGATATCGGCGTATTCGCTGATATCGGTGCGGCTGCGCGGCGTGATCTGCAGATAGGTCACCAGCCCGCGCCAGTCGGGGAAATTCGCGAGGAAGCGCTCGTAGGCATTGAGACGCTCCGGAATGCCCTTGCTGTAGTCGAGCCGGTCGACGCCGATGATCAAAGCCCGCCCCGAAATACTGGCGACGACATCGTGGACGAATTGCGACCCGACGGAGCGCCGCGCCAACCGGGAAAACGCCTCGGTCTCAACACCGACTGGAAAGACACCGGCGCGCACGACGCGATCCTCATAGAAGAAGCCGTCGTCGCCCGCACGTTTGAGGCCGACCTCGTTGGCGAGATAGCGCGAGAAATTGGCCGCATCGTTCTCCGTCTGGAAGCCGACGAGATCGTAATTGCACAGCGCCGGTATCAATCGCTCGTGATTTGGCAGACCGGTGAGGATCTCCGGCGGCGGACACGGAATGTGCAGGAAGAAGCCAATGCGATTCTTGTGGCCGCGCTCGCGCAGAATTTGCGCCAACGGCATCAGATGATAGTCGTGCACCCAGATCACATCGTCGGGTCGGATGAAATTTTCGAGACTCTCGACGAAGTAACGGTTGACGCGGAAATATCCGCTCAGATCGCGCCGCGTAAATTCGGCGAGATCGAGCCGGTAATGCAGGATCGGCCACAGCACGCGATTGGCGAAGCCGTTGTAGAATTCTTCGTAGTCGTCCTTGAGAAGGTCGATGGTGATGTAGGTCACCTTGTCATGGACAACCGTTTTCGCGGGTCCGGGCTCATGGTCCGCCACCTTCCCGCTCCAGCCGAACCAGATTCCCCCACGCTTTTTCAGCGCCGGCCGAATCGAAACTTCCAGGCCGCCTGCCCGGGCGCTGCCATCGGGAATACCGACACGGTTGGATACGACGACAAGTCGTGACAATGTTCTTCTCT
>JBAZSM010000066.1:0-22954 GCA_041662425.1 Pseudolabrys sp. | reverse complement strand
GGCGAATCCGACCGGAGGCGTTACGCCGAAATCGGAAGTCGACAAGCTGGTCGCCGGTCTCGCCAAGTGGCCGGACGTCGCCATCATGTCGGACGAGATCTACGACCACATGGTCTATGACGGCGAGAAGCATGTCTGTTTGTTGTCGTATCCGGAAATTCGCGATCGTCTCATCCTGCTCAACGGCTGGTCGAAGACATATGCCATGACCGGCTGGCGCCTCGGTTACGCGGTATGGCCGGGCAAGCTTTACGACCTGGCACGCAAGCTCGCGGTCAACCTGCACTCCTGCGTCAACGCATCGGCGCAGTTTGCCGGTCTTGCGGCGCTCACCGGGCCGCAGGACGAGGTGACGAAAATGATCGCCGAGTTCGACAGGCGCCGCAAGGTCGTCGTCGAGGGGCTGAACAAATTGCCGGGTGTCTCCTGCGCGACGCCGAAGGGCGCGTTCTATGCCTTCCCGAACGTCAAGGCGACGGGATGGAAGGCCAAGGCGCTGGCCGCGTCACTGCTCGAGGACGCCGGCGTCGCCATCATCGGCGGCCCGGACTTCGGCATTCTCGGTGAAGGCTATGTGCGGTTGTCTTACGCGAACTCGACCGAAAACATCCTCAAGGCGCTCGATCGCATGGGCGATTTCCTGGCGAAGCGGAAAGCGGCGTAAACTTCTCAGGCTTTCTTTTCCGACGCGACGCTCTGCGTGATCCGCACATCGCGCACCGGGAATGGAATCTCGATGCCTTCTTTCTTGAAGGCGTCCCACAAGGCCAGCATCACTGGGGCTCGGACGTTGATGATGCCGTTGTCCGGATCGGCGATCCAGTAACGCAGCGAGAAGTTCAGCGAGCTGTCGCCGAATTCCTCAAAGTAACACACCGGCGCCGGATCCTTCATCACGCGAGGAACCGCCAGCGCGGCGGCGACGGCGACTTCAAGCACGCGATGCGGGTCGCTGTCGTAGCTCACGCCGAAGGTCGACTTCAGCATCATCTTGTAGTCGGAGTAGGACCAGTTGATCACCCGCTGGGTAACGAAGTCCTCGTTCGGAACGAGAATTTCGCGGCCGTCGCGGGTATCGACCGAGGTATAGCGCGCGCCCATATTGGTGACCCAGCCGACCTGATCGCCAATAGTGATGACGTCGCCCGGCTTGATCGACTTGTCGGCCAGCAGAATGATGCCGCTGACCAGGTTGGAGACGATCTTCTGCAGGCCGAAGCCGACGCCGAGACCGATAGCGCCGGAGAAAAAGGCGAACGCGGAAAGGTCTATGCCGACGGTCGACATCGCGATGATAACGGCGACGGTGATCAGTAGAATACGAGCCACCTTGCCGATCAGCACTTGTACCGAAGGCGTCAGGTCGGCGGTGTGCCGGAGGCGACGTTCGAGGAAATCGCTGACCGTATTGGCGAGCCAAAGCGTGATCAGCAGCAGCACCGTGCCCTTGATGACGACCAGCGCCGACACCCGCAGCCCGCCCACCATCACGGCATAGGAATCGAGTTCGGTGCGAACGGCGCCACGAATGCCGAGGATGTCGAGCGCGGCGACCGTCCAGGCCACGATGGCGACAAGCCGATGGACGAACTGGTTGCGGATCAATCCGGCGACCAGTGCGATGACGACCCAGGCGGTCGCGAGGCTGACGGCAACGCCGAGCAGATAGGAGCGGCTCGGCCAGGTCAGCGACAACATGATGGTGTGGACGGTGAAGGCCAGCGCGATGAAGACGATGGTGCCGACACAGTCGAGGAATGTGCGCGTCAGCAGCTTCAGCACAGGCACCCAGCCCATGCTGAGCGACGCGATGTCGACACGGCGCCGGATCAGCGCGCCCGACACGGCGCCGATCGCGCCGGTGACAAGAAGGATGCCGAATTGAACCAGCAGCCAGAATGAGGAGAGCTCGGCGGCCAGACCTTGAAAGACGTCGTTCAATTGTGTGATGACGGCTTGGGCACCGTTCATGTCATGCGCTCCCGAAAGGAGACGAGTCGATCGACACCGTCCCCAAACGCAACCCATAACAAATTTGCGCCGCCCATGGCGGCGGCCTGGCGCGGGTTATGCACACCTGCGGAGCGTAGAACCGGTTATCGCAGGGTGAAGCGGAAGCCGACGAGAACAATGGCAAGGCCGACGACTTGCGCCAGGCTCGGCACGATGCCGAGGCCGAGAAAGCCGATGATGAGCGAGAAGCCCGGCACCAGCGCCGTGAAGGTGGCGGCCCGGCCGGCGCCGAGCGCTGCCACCGCCCGCGCATAGAGGAAGATCGGAACGATTCCGGCGATAATTCCCTGCACGACGATCTGAAGCAGGTTCTCCGCCCATCCGAACCGGATCAGATTGTCCATGCCGGAGAACAGAAAGAAGATCGGCGCATAAATAAGCACCGACATCAGGCCGACGGCGGCGACGACGCGCATGCCGGACACGCGCCACTGTCGCAGCAGGATGCCGAACATTGCCCATAGCGCGCCGGCGGCGGCGAACATGAGGTCGCCGCCGATGCCATGCGTGCCGATGGTGGCGAACGACTCGATGCCGAATACGACAAGGCCGGCGGTGATGATGAGGGCGCCGAGAATGCGAGATGCCGAGAGGCGTTCGCGTAGGAGAAACGCGGCCAGAACGATGCCGGCGAGAGCCGCCGTCGCTGGCTGAATGGTGGTGCCGTGACCGAACGGAACCAGAATGAACCCGGTATAGGCGACCAAGGCCTGGGTCGGCCCCGACAGCGCCGCCAGCACGAAGCCACGCCCCCATCCGACACCGCCGAGGTCCGATACGCCGTTACGCAGGACGAAGGGGATCATTAGGAATCCGGTCCACACGTAGCGATGGAAAGCCAAATCGGCGGGTGAAAACCCGACCGAAATGCCGTGTTTCGCCGCCGCGAACCCGGCCGCCCAGGCGAGCGCCGCGCCGATGCCGGACAGGACGCCCATGACGAAGCCGGCGGAAATTCCGGCCGGCGAAATTCCGGATTTCGTTGGGCCTGGCTGCAAGTCGAAATCCAGTTTTTTGTGGCGTACGATCATGCGTCATGCGAGGTGACGCCGACCCGGCAGATACTCTAGGATCGCCGGATAAGTCTAACGAACAAAACACATCGCACCTACCCCAAGGACGGATAGCTCATGGCGAAGTCGCGGAAAGTCATCATTACATGTGCCGTTACCGGGGGCATTCATACGCCCTCGATGTCGCCGCACCTGCCGGTCACCGCGCAGGAAATCGCGGACGCGGCGATTGGCGCGGCCGAAGCCGGCGCGGCCGTCGTGCATCTGCACGCGCGCAACCCGCAGGATGGCCGTCCGGATCAGTCGCCCGAACTTTTTTCGCCTTTTCTCAAGGTCATCAAGCAGCGTTCAAATGTCGTTCTGAACCTGACCACCGGCGGCGCGCCGACCATGACGGTCGAGGAGCGCCTGCGCCCGGCGGCGACGCTCAAGCCGGAAGTCGCCTCGCTCAACATGGGAACGATGAACTTCGGTCTCTATCCGATGATCGAGCGGTTCAAGGGCAAGTTCAAGTACGATTGGGAGGAGCCGTATCTCGAAGGCACACGCAAGGGCATGTTTAAAAACACGCTCGCCGATATCGAGATGATCCTAACGACCTGCGCTGCCAACAACACGCGCTTCGAGGTCGAGTGCTACGACATCGGCCATCTCTACACGCTGAAGCACTTCCTCGACCGCGGCGTCATCAAGGCGCCGCTGTTCATCCAGTCGGTGTTCGGCATTCTCGGCGGCATGGGCACGCATCCCGAAGATGTCATGATGATGAAGCGTACGGCGGACCGCCTGTTCGGCGACCAGTATCACTGGTCCGTGCTGGGCGCCGGCGCCTCGCAAATGCGCATCGCGGCGATGTCGGCGTCGATGGGCGGCAATGTCCGCGTCGGCCTCGAGGACTCGTTGTGGATCGGGCCCGGCAAGCTCGCCGAGTCGAACGCGCAGCAGGTCACCAAGGTGCGCCAGATTCTCGAAGGCCTCGGGCTCGAAATCGCGACGCCCGATGACGCCCGTGAGATCCTCTCGCTCAAGGGCGGCGACAAGGTCAACTTTTGATGCGGAAGTCCGGTCACATATCGCGGCCGGCGCCTGTCGCGCTCATCGACAGGCTGGTTAAACTCACCATGGTCATGGCAGCGGCTTTGACCTTCGTGCTCGCGATTGTGATCCTCGCCGATGTGGTGAGCCGCGCGGCGGTGGGCCGGCCGCTGGGCGGCTCCAGCGACATCATTGGCAACGCGATCGTGATGATCGTGTTCTTGCAGGCCGGCTACGCGGTGCGCTGCCGGTCGATGATGCGCACCGACTGTCTCGTCGGCTTGATGCCGTGGCCGCTGCGCCGCGCCATTCTGGCGGTGGGTTATGCGTTCGGTGCGCTGTTTTTCGCGGCGATCTTTCTGGCGAATTGGCAGCCGGCGCTGACGTCGTTCGGCGGCGGCGCCGGGCTCCCGGCCTGGCCGGCGCATGTCGTCATTCTGACCGGCGCGGCGCTGGCGGCGGTCAATTATGCGCTGCTGGCCTATCTCGACCTCAACGGCCCTGAGCCGACGCTGGAGAGCGAGATCGCGGATTTGCGGGAACTCGAGCCGTGAGCCGCAGGTACAAGAAGGCGTCAACGTGATCGAAGTCGGCGCAGCCACGCTGGTGTTCGCGGTGCTCGCGGTGCTCGTTGCGCTCGGGGTGCAGGTGGCGGTCGCCTTGGGCGTCGTCGGCGTGCTCGGTGTGTTCGCTGTCGCCGGCGACTGGCACATCGTCTCGCGCCTGATCTCTGCCGCCGCTTACGACGGCGTGCGCGGCGAAGCCTTCATCGCCATCCCGCTGTTCATGCTGATGGGCGAGTTCATCGCCCGCTCCGGCGCGGTGACGGATGTCTACCGGGTCGTGCTCCGCATGCTGCGCTTCGTGCCCGGCGGCGCGGCGCTGGCCGGCGTCATCGGCAATGCGCTCTATGCCTTCGTTGCCGGCACCAGCACCGCGAGCGCGGCCGGCTTCTCGCGCATCACCTATCCCGACCTGCGCCGCCGCGGCTACGACCGCGCGTTCGCCCTCGGTACGCTGGCCGGCGGTTCCGCGATCGGCGTCCTGGTGCCGCCGGGCGTGCTGATGGTGGCCTGGGCCATCCTCACCCGGCAATCGGTCGGCGCGATCTTCCTGGCGGCGCTGCTGCCGGCGCTCGCCATCGCCATCCTGTTCGGCGCCTATGTGCTGGCCGTGACGCTGCGGCGTCCGGAGCTCGTCGGCGCCGGACGGCGGCTGTCCACCGTCGGCGCCGCCCATGTCGGCCAACAGGACGGCCGCTTCGACGAGACCGCCGCTGGCCTGCCGCCCCACGCGCTGGAAAGCGTACTCGGCGTCATCCTGCTGTTCGTCGCCGTGCTTGGCGGCATCGGCGCGCGGCTGCTGGCCCCGGTCGAGGCGGCGAGCATCGGCGCCGCCATCGGGCTCGTCCTGGCGCTGCGCAAGGGCATGCGGCTTGCCGCCATCGTCGAAGCGATCCTCGTGGTCGGGCGGGCCTCGGCGCCGGTGCTGCTGCTGCTGTTCGCCGCGCAGCTTTATTTGCAGGCGCTGGTCATCACCGGGGCCGGCGCGGCGGTGCAGTCGGCGCTGGCCGGCTACGGCTCAGCGCTCGGCCTCGGCATCATGATCGCGGTCTGGCTGCTGCTCGCCACGGTGCTCGATTCGCTCTCGATCATGGCGCTGACGGTTGCGCTGTTCTCCAGCGCCGCCGCAAGGCTCGGCATCGACCCGCTCGCCTTCGCCGTGATCGGCATTCTCGCGCTCGAAGCTGCGCAACTGATCCCGCCCTTCGGCCTGATCGTCTACGCCGCCAAGGCCGCGGTCGAGGAGGACAGTGTCGCCATCCTCGACGTTTTCAAATTCGCGATGCCGATCCTCGTTATTCTTCTCGCGGGCATCATTCTCCTGGCGATATTCCCCAAAATAGCCATCTGGCTGCCGTACATCGTTTCATAACCATCAGGTCCGCAGCCGCGTGCCTCGTCGTACCGTCCAGCGCGGCCGATGCGACGCAATTGCCCGTTGCTCTTGCGGCGGCGAAGCCGTCCTATGCGAATGAGGATTCGGAAAGCCCCATAATCGCACCTTGAAAGCCCTATGAACGCACTCGACGCGGTCAGCATTGCCATCCTGCTCGGCAGCCTGCTCATTCTGGCCGGTATCCTGTCGAGCCTGCTGGCGCTGCGTTTCGGCGCGCCCTTGCTGCTGGTGTTCCTGCTGGTCGGCATGCTGGCCGGAGAAGGCGGCCCGGGCGGCATCCGCTTCGACGACGTCGGTGTTGCCTACACCGTGGGCTCGATCGCACTGGCGCTGATCCTGTTCGACGGCGGCCTGCGCACGCGCTTCGCCAGCATCCGCAGCGTGCTGGCGCCGTCGGTGATGCTGGCGACCGTCGGCGTGCTGCTGACGACGCTGCTCATCGCGCCGGTCGCCAAGTTCATGCTGGGCATCGGCTGGACCGAGGCGCTGCTGCTTGGCGCGATCGTCGCCTCGACCGACGCCGCGGCGGTGTTTTTCCTCATCAGCGCCGGCGGTCTGCGTCTGCGGCCGCGCGTGCGCGCGACGCTGGAGGTCGAATCCGGCACCAACGACCCATTCGCGGTCTTCCTCGCGCTGCTGCTGGTGGAAATCCTGTCGTCCGGCGGCCAGAGCTGGTCGCACGCGCTGATGACGCTGGTCCGCGATACCGCGCTCGGCGCCGTGATCGGCTATGCCGGCGGCCGCATCATCACGCTGGTGCTCAATCGCGTGGCGCTGGCGCAGGGGCTGCACGCGCCATTCGTCGCGGTCAGCGCGCTCGTCGTCTTTGCCTTCGGCAATGCCGTGCACGCCTCCGGCTTCCTGGCGGTGTATCTGGCCGGGCTCGTCGTCGGCAACCGCCAGGTCCGCGCCCACAATTCGGTGGTGGTGTTTCTCGACGCCATCACCTGGCTGGCGCAGATCGTCATGTTCGTGCTGCTCGGGCTTCTGGTTTGGCCGGGCCGGCTCGGCGACAATCTCGTCGGCTCCGTCGTGGTGGCGATGGCGCTGATGCTGGTGGCGCGGCCGGCGGCGGTGTTTCTCTGCCTGTGGCCGTTCAATTTTCAGTGGCGCGAAAAGCTGTTCATTTCATGGGTCGGCCTGCGCGGCGCGGTGGCGATTTTTCTGGCCTCGATTCCGCTGCTGGTGAAGCTGCCCGGCGCGATCCTGTATTTCGACGTCGCCTTCGTTGTGGTGCTGTCGTCGCTGTTGATCCAGGGTTGGACCGTGGCGCTGTCGGCGCGCAAGCTCGACATCTCCTTCAGCCGTGCCGACCCGCTGCCGAAGCGTGTCGAACTCGATTTGCCCGGGCAGTTGACGCGCGAGATGGTCGGCTATCCGGTGCCGGCGAACAGCCCGTTCCTCAAGCGCGGCCTGATCCCGAACTGGGCGCGGCCGACCTTGGTGATCCGCAAGGAAGAGATTTTGACGCCTGTCGAGGCCGCGCCGGTGCGCGAGGGCGACTACGTCTATCTGCTGGCGCCGCCGGAGAAGGCGCAGGCGCTTGACCGCTTTTTCATGGATACGCCGCTGCCGCGCGTACCCGACCCGGAATTGCTGGGCGACTTCTTCGTCGCCGGCAGCGCGAGCCTCGGCGCGCTCGCCGATATCTACGGCTTGCAGGTCGCGGCCGACCACGCCGAGGTGAGCCTGGCCGACTACTTCACCGAGCAGCTCGGCCGCTCGGTCAAGGCGGGCGATGTCGTGGCGCTGGGCACCATCGCGCTGCTCGCCCAGAAGGTCGAAAGCGGCAAGGTCACCACGGTCGGCCTGCGGCTTGACGAGCCGGAAGCACCGGCGACGGCGAGCGGGCGCGCCAAGGCCATGCTCAAAAAAGTGCAAAAGTGGATCGGCTGATCGGCCTTAACAGTGGATCAGTGCTGGCGGTGCGCCGACATCGGCGTGTGCTGGATCATCCAATTAACCGACCATGCGCCGCCGAACAGCACTGCGGTCCAGAACAGGTCGCCGGCCAGCGTATGCTGGAAGAACGGCAGCGCCAAAACGTAGCACTGCGTCAGCCCGGCGAGGTCGAGGCTGTATAAGCCGCTGAAGGCCCAGACGGCGAAGTTCGACAGCGCGAAGAAGGCGACCGAGCAGGCGACCATGACGCCGGCAGTCGGCAGCGCGCCGCGCCAGTTGCGTGTCGCCATGCCGGCGAAAGCGGGAAGCGTGATCGCGGCGTAGGTGATCAGCGATACCCGCCAATCGTCGCCGGCCAGCACCAGGCCCGACAACGCCATTGCCGCGAGCGGCACCACCGGCGCCAGCACCGGGGTCCGCAACATGCGGCCGGCGAACAGGGCGCTGGCCGCGATCGGCATGAAGCCCCAAGCGTGCGGCAGGAGCCGGGCCACGACATCGAAGCCGATGAGGAAGGCGATCAGCGCCAGATCGGCCCAAATGGTGGAGCGGTTCGCGGTCGTTTGCATCGCAGACAAATCCTGTGCGTTATTCGCTGCCTTCATAGCATAGGCCGTGCCGCCAAGGCTATCGGCCAATTGGGGTGCTGCCGCCGGTCGTTGGCCTTGCACCTCGTCCGGCCCTTGGTAGGTTGGCTGAAGGTCTGGGCGAACCGGAGTCTTTGACATGAAACGCCGCAAGCTCAGAGTGGCAATCCTTTTTGGCGGGCGGTCGGCCGAACACGACGTGTCGCGAGCCTCGGCGGCGAACGTGCTTCGCTCCCTGGATCCAGAGCGCTACGAAACAGTTCTCGTTGGAATAACGAGGGAGGGGCGTTGGATGCCCGCCGACGCGGGCAACGGCGCTGGAACCGGCACAACTGCGTTGGTTGTTCCTCAGGATGGTCCGCAGCTCGCTCTGCTTCCGGGAGGGCAGGGTCGTGTACTGCTGATGCAGGGCGCCGAAGCAGAGGCCCGTGAGCTCCCTGCCTTTGATGCCGTCTTTCCAGTCCTGCATGGCCCCCACGGTGAGGACGGAACTGTACAAGGCGCGCTCGAACTGGCCGATGTGCCTTATGTTGGATCAGGCGTCGCCGGATCGGCCGTGGCGATGGACAAAGATATCGCCAAGCGACTCATTCGTGACGCCGGCCTGCCAACGGCCCGCTTTATTTCGGTCTCGGCGCCCTCGACGATTGACTATGAGGACGCCGTTCGGGCGGTCGGCACAACAGACCTCTTCGTCAAGCCTGCCAACATGGGTTCGTCGGTGGGCGTTTCCAAAGCGCGATCAGCCGAAGAATTCAAAGCATGCTGCGACCAGGCCTTTCGCTTCGACAGGAAGATCTTGATCGAGGAGTGCGTACCGTCCGTTCGCGAGATTGAATGCTCGGTTTTGGAGGATGCGAAGGGCGACACGAGAGCATCCGAACTCGGAGAAATCGTGCCTGACAGCAGGCATGGATTTTACTCATACGACGCCAAATATATCGATGCAGACGGTGCCGCTCTGGTCGTGCCTGCCCGGTTGCCGCCGGAAATGAGCGACACCATCAAGTCGCTGGCCATCAAGACATTCAAGACATTGTGCTGTGAGGGGATGGCGAGGATCGACTTCTTCCTTAGCGGGAACAATGTCCTGGTGAATGAAGCCAACACCCTGCCAGGGTTCACGAGCATCAGCATGTATCCCAAGCTTTGGGAGGCAAGCGGCCTGCCGCAAAACGAACTGATGGACATATTGATCGATCACGCGCTCGCGCGTCATCGGCGCGCCAGGATCGTTTCCGTTCATCGCTGAGATGATGCGGACTGCGCCTCGCTGCCGAGGTCTCAGGGCACGATCATTTTCATCAAGTCGCGGGCCGGGGCGTTCTGGGGGCGGTCGCGGCCCAGCTCGCCATGATGGCGATGAGCTGATCGAGCCCGTCGGTCAGCGACGCCGGGCCGGGCTGGAGGATGAGCGTCGATTTGACCTCGCGCAGCCAGCCATTGGCGACAGCCGGAATGGCAATAAAGCCCGGGCGCGCGGCGACTCTGGAGGGCACGAATTTCTTGCCGCACCAGGAGCCGATGATGATGTCCGGCTTCGCCGCGATGACGGCTTCGGGCGTGACGATGCGATCCTTCGCATTCTTGCGCTTCGATAGTTCGGGAAAAATGTCGATGCCGCCCGCTGTCTCGACCAGTTCGGACACCCAGCCGAGTCCGGAAATCATCGGCTCGTCCCATTCCTCGAAATAGACGCGCGGCCGGCGCGGCAGTTTTGCCGCTTTCGCGCGCACCTGGTCGAGGCGGCCTTGGAGCGTGGCGACAAGCGCGTCGCCTTTTTGCGCTTGGCCGACCAGCGCGCCGACCATGCTGATCATGTCGAAGATGCCGGCGATGTCGCGCTGGTTGAAGGCATGCACGGCGATATTGTTGCGGATCAGCTCGGCGACGATGTCGGCCTGCAGATCCGAGAAGGTGAGGACGAGATCCGGTTCGAGTTCGAGAATCTTCGGCACGTCGGCGGAGATGAAAGCCGCCACCCGCGGCTTCTCCTTGCGCACCTGCGGCGGCCGTACCGCATAGCCCGAGACGCCGACGATACGCTTGTCTTCGCCGAGGAGATAAAGCGTCTCGACGGTTTCTTCGGTAAGGCAGACGATGCGGGAAGGCGGGAACATGTTTTCTCGTCATTCCGGGGCGCCGCGAAGCGGCGAACCCGGAATCCATACTCCAAAGCGCCGGAGATAGGGATTCCGGGTTCGCGGCCTGAAGGCCGCGCCCCGGAATGATGGCTATTGATTCAACAACTCCACCCCGCCGCTGTTCACCACGCGGCCGCCGTCGAGCAGCACCACGCGGCTCGCCAGTGCCTTCACTTCGGCGGCATCGTGGCTGACATAGATCATCGGCAGTTTGGTTTCGTCGCGCAGGCGCACGAAATAGGGCAGGATTTCGCTCTTGCGCCTGGCATCGAGCGAGGCCATTGGCTCGTCGAGCAGCATCAGGCGCGGTTTCATGAGCAATGCGCGGCCGAGCGCGACGCGCTGGCGTTCGCCGCCGGACAAGGCGCCGGGCCGGCGCTTCACCAGCGCGGCAATGTCGAGCAGTTCGGTGACGTGCCTGAACTGCGCCTCGTCGCGCGGCAGGCCGGTCATCCAGCGGCCGTAATCGAGGTTGCGCGCGACCGAGAGGTGCGGAAACAGCCGCCCGTCCTGAAATACATAGCCGATGCGGCGGCGGTGCGCCGGCACGTCGATGCCGGTGGCGCTGTCGAACAGGGTCTCGCCATCGACGGCGATACGGCCGCGGTCGGGCTTCGATAATCCCGCGATCATGGCGACGACCGAGGTCTTGCCCGAACCGGACGGGCCGAACAAAGCGGTGACGCCGCTGTCGGCTTCGAACGACACGCTGACGGTGAAGTCGCCCAGTTTCTTGTCGATCTCGATTGAAATCACGCAAGGACCTGCATCTTAGACACCATGCACGCGGGCGCCGGCACGGCGGCCGAACCACTCGGACAGGATCAGCGCCAGCAGCGCAATGACGACCGCGATCGCGACGAGCTTGAGCGCCTGGGCGTCGCCACCGGGCACCTGCGTCAGCGTATAGATCGCCGCCGAGATGGTCTGCGTTTCGCCGGGGATATTGGAGACGAAGGTGATGGTGGCGCCGAACTCGCCGAGCGCGCGCGCGAATGCGAGCACCGCTCCCGCGATGATGCCCGGCAGCGCCAGCGGCAGCGTCACCGTGAACACGGTCCAGGCGCGGTTGGCCCCCAGGGTCGAGGCTGCGTCTTCAAGCTTGCGGTCGACTGCTTCGATCGATAGCCGGATCGCGCCGACCAGAAGCGGGAACGACATGACCGCGCAGGCCAGCGCCGCGCCGGTCCAGCGGAACGACAACACAATGCCGACGCTTGCCAGCCATTCGCCGAAAATGCCGCGACGGCCGAAGGCGATCAGCAGCAGATAACCGGTGACGACCGGCGGCAGCACCAGCGGCAGATAGATGACGGCATTGAGCAGCGCCTTGCCGGGGAAGTTCTTGCGCGCGAGCAGCCACGCCACCGCGATGCCAAGCGGCAGTGAGAAAAGTGTGGCCACCGTCGCCACCCGGACGGAGAGGGCGATGGCGGTCCATTCGTCGGGAGAGAGCGAGAGCATTACTCTTCTTAACTTGCTTTGGCGCTCGACAGCACGCTGAAGCCGTATTTTTCGAAGATCGCCTTGGCCGCATCACCGCGCAGGAAGGTAAGATAGTTCGCCGCGCCGGCCCTGGCGTTCGTGGTCGCGGCGACCGGATAGATCACGGGCGGATAGGAGCCGTCGGGGAAGATTCCGGCGATCTTGACGTTCGGCTCCACCTTGGCATCGGTCTCGTAGACGATGCCGATCTGCGTTTCGCCGCGCGCGACGAAAGCCAGCGTGGCGCGGACGTTCTCGGCCTGCGCCAGTTTTGGCTCCGCCGCGGCCCAGGCGCCGAGCTTCTCCAGCGCCGCCTTGGCGTAGAGGCCTGCCGGCACCGCCTTGACGTCGGCGACCGCGATGCGGCCGCCGCCGGCGAGCTTGGCGATGTCGAAGCCCTGTTCGATCTTCACATTGGCGATCCTGGTATCCTTGCCCGAGATCAGCACCAGTCTGTTGCCGAGCAGGTTATAGCGGCTGCCGGCCTTGATGAGATTTTTGCCGGCGACGTAGTCCATCCAGTTGATGTCGGCCGAGATGAACACATCGGCCGGCGCGCCGCTTTCCATCTGCCTGGCGAGCGCGGACGAGGCGGCATAGCTCGCCGTCACCTTGACGCCGGTCGTCTTGGTGAAGGCGGCGTTGGTGTCGTCGAGCGCGTTCTTCAACGACGCGGCGGCGAAAACGGTGAGCGTCTCCTGCGCCTGCGCGGGCCGCGGCGCGGCGGCGGCCAAGGCCAGAAGGCCGACGATGACGGCAAGGATTCGTTTGAACATGGCGGTACTCCTCGGGCGCCAAACGAGGCGCCGGGTGGGCGTCAAATCGCTGTTGATGATCGATCCGTCGCCAGAACCGCCGTTCCGGCTGCAAGCGGGACATGCGCAATGCACCGCTGGACGACTGGCTTTTAGCAAGTTTTTCGCCGCTTGTCACCGCTCAAGCCGTCGCGCACACTCGCCAAAAAGGAAACGTTCAATGACTGCGGCGGCGCCCCTGGAAGGCGAATTCGACTATATCATCGTGGGCGCGGGTTCGGCCGGTTGCGTGCTGGCCAACCGTCTGTCGGCCGATCCGTCCAAGCGCGTGCTGCTGCTGGAAGCCGGCGGCAACGACAACTGGATCTGGTTTCACATCCCCGTGGGCTATCTGTTCGCCATCGGCAATCCGCGCGCCGACTGGATGTTCAGGACCGAGGCCGAGCCGGGCCTCAACGGCCGCAGCCTCAATTATCCGCGCGGCAAGGTGATCGGCGGCTGCTCGGCGATCAACGGCATGATCTACATGCTCGGTCAGGCGACCGACTACGACCAGTGGCGCCAGATCGGTCTGCCCGGCTGGTCGTGGGACGACGTCCGGCCGTTCTTCCGCAAGCATGTCGATCATTTCCTCACCGGTGATCATCACGCGCAGGGTGGCGAGTGGAGAGTGGAGCAGCAGCGGCTGTCATGGGAAATCCTCGAGGCATTCCGTCAGGCCGCGATCCAGTACGGCATTCCCGAGAGCCATGACTTCAACACCGGCGACAATGAAGGCATCGGCTATTTCCACGTGAACCAGCGCTTCGGACGGCGCTGGTCCGCCGCGCGGGGGTTCTTGAAGCCGGCGCTCAACCGGCCGAACCTGCGGCTTGAATCCGGATGCCAGGCGGAAGCGATTCTGTTCGAGGGAAAGCGCGCGCGAGGCGTGCGCTTCCGGCAGAACTGCGAACTGCGCAGCGCGAATTGCCGTGGCGAGGTCATTCTGTCGGCCGGCGCGATCGGTTCACCGCATTTGCTCATGCTCTCGGGCATCGGGCCGGCGGCGCATCTCGGCCAGCATGGCATCGCGACCCTGCGCGACAGGGCCGGCGTGGGTCAAAATTTGCAGGACCATCTGCAACTGCGCACCATCTACAAGGTGTCCGGCGTCACAACGCTGAACGCGATCAACGCGACGCTGGCTGGCAAGCTTGGCATGGGGCTCGATTATGTTTTCCGCCGGCGCGGTCCGATGACCATGGCGCCGTCGCAACTCGGCGCTTTCACCAAGTCCGATCCGGCGCAGGATCGCGCCAACATCCAGTATCACGTGCAGCCTTTGTCGCTGGAAAAGTTCGGCGAGCCGCTGCATCCGTTCCCGGCCTTCACGGCGAGCGTCGCCAATTTGCGTCCGACGTCGCGCGGTGCGGTGACGCTGAAGTCCGCCGATCCATCCCAGGCGCCGGCCATCGCGCCGAACTATCTGTCGACGGACGAAGACCGCCGCGTCGCCGCGGATTCGATCCGCGTCACGCGCGCCATCGTCGCGCAGCCGGCGTTGAAGCAATATGCGCCCGCCGAATATCTGCCGGGTGAGCAGGTGAGAAGCGATGACGAGGCTGCTCTGGAAGAAGCCGCCGGCAATATCGGCACGACGATCTTCCATCCGGTCGGCACGGCGAAAATGGGCCGCGACGACGATCCGCGCGCGGTGGTCGATGCGCGCCTGCGTGTCATCGGGATCGAGGGCCTGCGCGTGATCGACGCGTCGGTGATGCCGTCGATCACCTCGGGCAATACCAACTCGCCGACCATGATGATCGCCGAGAAGGGCGCGGCGATGATCGTCGAAGACGCGCGCTAAGGCATCATCCGCTTCATCGCCTGGAAACAAAAACGCCTCCCCCCGTTTCCGGGAGGAGGCGTTGGCGCAACTTTGTCGCGCGATCAGTGCTTGATGTCGTCCGGCAGCTTGCCGCCATTGGCGGCGAGCTTGTCCATGATCTGCTTGTGCAGCCAGATATTCATCGTGGCCGAGTCGCCGGTATCGCCGGTGTAATGCAGTTCCTTGGCAAGCTCCTTGCGCGCGCCGATGCTCGAGTCGAGGTCGAGCGCCTTCATCAGATCGACGATCGAGGTACGCCACGCGAGCTTCTCGCCCTTGGACGCTGCCGCCTTGTCGACGATGGCGGCGACATCAACGGGCTCCATCGGAGCCGGCGCCGGTGTCGTCGGCGATGCTTGCGCCTGCGCCGAACCGCTGCCGAAAATCGCGCCCATAATCTTACCGAAGATACTCATGGTGTCCCCTTCAGGGTTGTTGGTAGTCGAACGTTGACGAAAGAACTCTTTATTGCGGTCTGCTTCCGGGATCGGAAATAACGCGGGCGGCCACCAGCCGGCCCCAGATAAACAAGACAAGAATGGCGCCGACCGTGGCGCCGATGAAGCCCGCCCCTTGATCCGGTCGATACCAGCCGACCGCCTGGCCGATCCATGTCGCCATGAACGCGCCGGCGATGCCGAGCACGGTCGTGAGCAGGAAGCCTCTCGGCTCGTTCGGGCCCGGCGAGATCCAGCGCGCGATCAAGCCGGCGACGAAGCCGATCAGGATGATCCAGATGATGCCCATAATGCGATCTTTCCAAGCGTGTGCCGGTTAGAGAAGCTTTGAAACTTCGTGCTCGTCCGGCAGGCGGCCCTGCGGCGTCATGCTGTCGACCACCTGCGGCAGATGCTGGCTCAGGCCTTCCAGCAATTCATTGCGCGACATGCCGGTCTGGTTGGTGAGTGCATCGAGCTGGTCCGCGCCGAGCGCTTTCGCCAGATCGTTCGGATCGACTGATTTGTTCGGGCCGGTGCCGACCCACGAATTCGCCGTATCGCCGAGACCGTTTTGCTGAAGCTGCTTGACCAGATCGCCGAGGCCGCCGCTGAGAACGCTTCCGGCCGCGCCGCCGGTCAGCAGTCCACCCAGGCCGCCCGCGAGCACGCTACCAAGGCCGCCGCCAAGAAGGCCGCCCAGACCACCACCAAGGCCGCCGGATGAAGTCTGTGTCGGCGCTGGCGCGGATGGCGTCGAGGGCGCTGTTTGGCCGCCGCTCAGGCTCTTGACCGCCTTGTAAGCGAGCAGGCCGAGGATCGCCATCGTGATGGGAGACATGCCGCCCTTGCCGGGCTCAGTTTGCCCGCGCGGACCGTTCTGCATGCCATTGAGGACGTCCATGAGACCCATCGCGCCAACTCCTTTAATTGAAATCGCTACTAGCGCTCAGGTCCGTGTCATTGCTGTGACGACCATCACAGACAGGGGGCTTGCGGGCCGGTTGTCCTGCATGGCGCCGCTATCAATAAGTTACCGCGACTGAATCTGTTCCAAGGCCGCCAGGATACGGTTTGAGATCGCGGCATCGACCGCCAAAGGCGACGGCCGAGGTGCCGATGGTGCCGGCTCATCCTTCGAGGTTCGCTTCGCTGCCACCTCAGGATGACCGACCGGAGGCCGCCGGCAAGAGACGTCGTGCGGGCTACAACGCCCTTAAATAACGCATCGGCCGCCCCGGGGCGATGGCCTGCGCCGCGGCGATGATGGAATTGGTGTCGATGCCGTAGTGTTTATAAAGCTCGGCGAGCGAACCGGTCTGGCCGAAATGCTCGACGCCGAGCGCGCGGGTGCGGTTGCCGTGCACGGCGCCGAGCCACGCTAACGTCGCCGGGTGGCCGTCGATCACGCTGACGATGGCGCAATGCGGCGGCAAGTCGCCGAGCAGGCGCTCGATATGCGAGCGCGCATGAACGAGGCCGCGCTCGCGGGCGCGCTGCGCCGCGGTCCAGCCGGCGTTCAAACGGTCGGCCGACGTCACGGCAAGCAGGCCGATGTCGCGGCGGTCCTCGGCCATCAGTCCGACGGCGGCGATGGCTTCCGGCGCGATCGCGCCGGTGTAGGCGATAACGACCTGACAGTTCGGGCCTGGTTCGCGCAGCCAGTAGGCGCCATCGATGATTTCCTGACGAAGCGTTGGCGTCATGTCACGCTTGATCTGTTCGATGGGGCGCGTCGAGAGGCGCAGGTAAACCGAGCCGCCGGTCTCGTCGCGCAGCCAGTTCTTTTCCGACGCCTCGGCGTCCTTGCCGTCCTTCTGCATATAGTCGAACGACCAGCGCATGATGGTGGCGAGTTCGTCGACGAAAGCCGGCTCGAAGCTCGCCAGGCCGTCCTGCGCCAGCCCGATCAGCGGCTCGGCAATCGACTGGTGCGCGCCGCCTTCGCCGGCCAGCGTAATGCCGGAGGGCGTGGCGACCACCATGAAGCGGGCGTCCTGGTAGCAGCCGTAATTGAGCGCATCGAGGCCGCGGGCGATGAATGGATCGTACAGCGTGCCGATCGGCAGCAGGCGCTCGCCGTTGATCGAGTGCGAGAGCCCGAGCGCCGATAGCATGATGAACAGGTTCATCTCGGCGATGCCGAGCTCGATGTGCTGTCCCTTCGGCGAGAATTCCCAGTTGAAGGTCGAGGGTATCTGCTCGCTCTTGAAGGTGTCGGCCATCGACTCGCGGGCGAACAGACCGCGCCGGTTGACCCACGGGCCGAGATTGGTCGAAACGGTAACATCGGGTGACGTCGTGACGATGCGCCGCGCGAATTCATCGTCGCCGCGGCCGATCTCGTTGAGAACGGCGCCGAAGCCGGTCTGTGTCGCCATGGTCGGCTGGATTGTGACCGGCAAAGTCTCCGGCACGGGGATTGCGGGGGCGCTGAGCCGGCGCTCTCCGCCCGACGCGAAGGGCACCTTGTCGAGGAAAGCCTGCAACGTGGCCGCGTTGTCGAGACCTTCGAACTTGTCCCATTCGTGGCCCGGCCGCACCGCCATCTTGGTGCGGAAGACTTCCATCTGCGCCGGCGTCATCATGCCGGCGTGATTGTCCTTGTGGCCGGCCATCGGCAGGCCGAAGCCCTTCACCGTGTAGCAAATGAAGCAGGTCGGCTTTTCCGGGTCGGCGCCGTGAAAGGCTTCGAGCAACGCCGGCAGATCGTGGCCGCCGAGATTGTTCATCAGCGCGGCGAGTTCATCGTCGCTGCGCTTTTCGATCAGCTTCGACACCTCGCCCTGATCGCCGATCTCGTCATTGAGACGCTTGCGCCACGCCGCGCCGCCGGCAAACACCAGCGCCGAGTAAAGCGGGTTCGGGCAGGTGTCGATCCAGTGCTTGAGTTTCGCGCCGCCGGGCTCCTTGAACGCCGCCTGCTGCAGCGAGCCGTATTTGACGATGGCGACGTTCCAGCCGAAGTTCTTGAACAGTTGCTCGTAGCGTTCCCACAGACCTTCGCGCACCACGGCATCGAGGCTCTGGCGGTTATAGTCGATGATCCACCAGCAATTGCGCAGACCCTGCTTCCAGCCGTCGAGCAGCGCTTCAAAGATGTTGCCTTCGTCGAGTTCGGCATCGCCGACCAGCGCCACCATTCGGCCCTCGGGGCGAGCTTTCGCCCAACCATGCGCCTTCACGTAATCCTGCGTCAGGGACGAGAACAAAGTCTGTGCGACGCCGAGGCCGACCGAGCCGGTCGAGAAGTCGACATCGTCGGTGTCCTTGGTGCGCGAAGGATAGCTCTGCGCGCCCTTGTAACCGCGAAACGCTTCAAGCTTGTCGCGGGTCTGCTTGCCGAACAGATATTGAATGGCGTGGAAGATCGGCGAGGCATGCGGCTTCACCGCGACGCGGTCCTGCGGCCGCAACACGTCGAAATACAGCGCGGTCATGATGGTGGCGAGCGAGGCGGACGACGCCTGGTGGCCGCCGACTTTAAGGCCGTCGCCGTGTTCGCGGATGTGGTTGGCGTTGTGGATGGTCCAGCTTGCCAGCCACAGCACCTTGCGCTCAAGCGCGCTCAGGGATTTCAGGTCGTTCGCGTTCGTCGCCATTGGCGCGTTTCCGGTGGCCGTTTTTATGACGTCCAATTGTGCGCCTTTGCCAATAGCGATGCCTGCCAAATCGAGCTATGATTTCAGGATGTATTGGCTGATTATGCCAATAATTGGCTGCTAAGAGGCAAGATATGCCAGTCCCTGCACTCGATCCGATCGACCGCAAAATTCTGAATCTGCTGCAGTCCGATGGCCGCATGAGCATCAACGATCTCGCCGCCGAAGTCGGACTGTCGCCGTCGCCATGTCTGCGCCGCGTGCGGCTTCTGGAAAAGGCGGGCGTCATCAACCGTTATGTTGCGGTGCTGGATCAGCGCGCGGTCGGCCTGCCGGTCAGCGTCTTCATCTCGATCAAGCGCGACAAGCAGCGCGAGGAGATGCTCGAGCGTTTCGGCAAGACGATTTCGCGCTGGCCGGAAGTGCTCGAATGCTACCTGATGACCGGGCAGCGCGATTATCTGCTGCGCGTCGTGGTGCCGGACCTGCCGAGCTACGAGCGCTTTCTCAAGACCAAGCTGACGCGCCTCGACGGCATTGCGTCGATCGAGTCGAGCTTCGCGCTGGAGCAGGTGAAGTACACCAACGTGCTGCCGGTGGAGTAATCCGTTGCCCTTCGAGGTTCGCTATGCTCGCCCCTCAGGGTGACGGATTGTTGCTCATTGCCGTTGGCTTGTCCGGCGCGGCCAGTACTGTTTTGCAGGCCGGCGGCAGATCGGCGAGCGTGATAGCGCGCGGCGGCTTGGCGTTGGGCGGCCGCGGCTTGGGGTGCAGCACCCGGTCGGAGAACCAGTAGTCGAGCGCCTTGCCGCAACCGTCGCTCTCCGGCACCGGCGGCTGTTTGCGGCAGTTCGGCGAGTCGGCGGGGCATTCCAGCCGCACATGGATGTGGTCGTGGTGGCCGTACCAGGGCCGCACCTTGTCCATCCAGGACGGATGCTTGTCGCCCTGCATCTGGCACATTTCTTTTTTGATCGCGGCATTCACCAGCACGCGCTCGACGCCGGGTTGCTCGGCGGCGGTGCGGATGAAATTGTAGTGCTGCGGCGTCCAGGCCTTCGGATTGATGTGCTTCCAGTCATTGGCGACGAGATTGATCGCCGAGATCTTCTCGCGCTCGTCGCTCGAGAGTGTGTGGTTCGGCATCGGCATGAACCAGATATCGACGTCGAGGCCGATCTGATGGCTCATGTGACCGAACGGCAGCGGGCCGCCGCGCGGCTGCGCCATGTCGCCTATCAGGACGCCCTTCCAGCCGGTGGCCTTGGCCGCGGCGGGCGCGAATTTTTCCAGGAAACGCACGAGGCTCGGGTGGCCCCACATCCGGTTGCGCGAGATGCGCATCACCTGCCAGGTCGGCCCCGTCACCGGTAGCGGCACGCCGCCTTGCAGACAGCCGCGCGGGTAGTAGCCGATGGCCATGGCCTTGCCGAGGCTCGGCAGCTTTTCGGCGGCGAACAGTTTCTTCGCCGGGACCGGTTCGTCTTTGGTGTTGCTCTTGTCGGCGATGGCCGGCTTTTCCGGCGGGATCGGCGTCGGTGTCGCGACGGTTGCAGCCGGAGGCGCGGTGTCGGCAGGCTTCACCGGCGGCGCGGAGGTGTCCGCGGGCGCGGCGACGGCCGGTGCGATTTCCGCGGGTGTTGCATCGACCGGCTTTGCATCCACGGATTTGGCGTCGGCCGGATTGGCATCGACCGGTTTGGCGTCGGCAGTGCTCGGCGCGGCATCGGGCGTCGACGCCACGGGAGCCGAGCCGCTCGCATCCAAGCCGTTTGCCCCCAAGCCGTTTGCCCCATTGTCGGCCGTCTGGGCGAGCGCGTAGGCGCTGGCGGCCAGCAAAGTCAGGCAGGCAACGAAAAAGGCGGCTCGTTTGGTCATCACGAGCCGGATTTAAGCGATTTAGCGCGCCGCTGTCAGGTTAAATGCTCGGCATGGTTTAGGGGGAACCGCGGTTCCCCGCCACCGCCGGCCATCATGAAAACGTGAGCCGCAACAACAGCTTTTATGGTTAACGAAAGCTTTACAACAGGGCCCGCGATCGGCGATCCTTGGCGCCTGGGCATCCGGGAAGGGCTGTTGTCATGCGTGTTCGTTGGCTCATAGCGGCCGCTGTGCTGGCGCTGCCGGCGAGCTCGTTTGTCTCTGGGGCGCGCGCGGAGATTCTCATCACCGTCAGCAAGGCCGAGCAACGCGTCGCGGTGAATGTCGACGGCGCGGAGCGCTACCGCTGGCCGGTCTCGACCGGGCGGCGCGGCTACGACACGCCGGCCGGCCAGTTCCGCCCGGTGCGTCTGGAGCCCAACTGGCACTCGCGCAAATACGACTGGGCGCCGATGCCGAATTCGATCTTCTTCTACAAAGGCTACGCCATGCACGGCACGGTCGAGGAGCGCAATCTCGGCCGCGCCGCCTCGCATGGCTGCGTACGGCTGAGCCGCAGCAATGCCGCGACCTTGTTTGCGCTGCTGCGGGAGCGCGGCAAGAGCAGCGCGCGCATCGTCGTCACCAATGCCTCGTTGCGGCCGGAGGCGCCGTCGCCCTTCATGGTCGAAGACGCCAAACCGGCATCGCGGCCGCAGGTGGCGGCGAAGGCCGAGCGCCACGACCTCCGTACAGACGAGGCCAGGAACGAACCGAAGAGCGCCGCGAAGCCGGTCAGGCTCGCGACGACCGGCCCCGTTTCGCTGCCGGCCGACCTCCACGGCAAGGCGCCGCACGACCGGAAGCCCGCTGCCGCCGAGCGGAGGCCGCGGTCGCGCGAAGCGGGCGGCGAGGCCCTCACATCGCAAGTCTTTACGTCGACCGGCGACGACGCGGCGGTGCTCCGCGGCCGCGAAGCCTGGCTGCGCAGCCTCGATCGCAAATACGGGATCGCGCGCTAACCAAACCTTGCGAAGGCCGCTCCCGATCTCGCCGGGCACGGTAAATAGACCGGGGAGTTTGTGTGATGCGTCTTCTCGCGTTCCTGGGAACAGTGCTCGCGCTGTCGCTGCCGGTTCAGGCCGCGTCGGCGGCGATCCTCGTCACGGTCGACAAATCGGCGCAGCAGCTCACGGTTAACGTCGATGGCGTGACGCGCTACCGCTGGCCGGTGTCGACCGCGCGCTGGGGCTACAACACGCCGAACGGCACCTACCGGCCGCAGCGGCTGGAGCGGCAGTGGTTCTCGCGCAAATACGACTGGTCGCCGATGCCGTATTCGATCTTCTTCGCCGGCGGCTATGCGATCCACGGCAGCAACGAAATCTCGCGGCTCGGCCGCCCGGCCTCGCATGGCTGCATCCGCCTGCATCCGCAGAACGCCGCCGTGCTGTTCGACCTGGTGAAGCGCAACCCCGGGGCGACGCGTATCGAGATCACCGGCGGGCGGCCGGACGCGATGGTGAGCACGGCGCCGAGCCGGCGCCGTATGTCGCGCCAGCCCGAATTCCGCCCGCGCAGCCGCGTTGTTCGTGACGAGCCGCGCGTGTCGCGCCGGCGCATCGTGATTGACGAACGCCCCGCCCGTGATGTTCGCCGCGGCGGCGGCAGCTTCGAAGAGATTTTCATCGAGGCGCCGCGCTACGGGTCGCGCCGCGCCGCGCAGCGGGATGATTTCTAGGCCGCGCCGCTAATGCCCGCGGCGCTTGCGCGTGGCCGCCGCTTTCTTGGCCGAGCGTGAGCGCGCCGCTTTTGAGCGCGCGGCCGAGGCGCGGCCGCCGAGCTTGCCGCCTTTGCGCGACGAAGCATGGCTCTCTTGTTTGCCGCGGCCCGAACCGGATTTCTTGCCGCCGCCGGATTCCTTGTTCACCGTCGCCCAGGCGCGGCGTTCCGCTTCCGTTTTGCCGACGCCCCGATCCTCATAGCCTTCCTCGATATGCTCGGCCTTGCGCTTCTGCTTGCTTGAGTAGGCTGACTTGTCGCCGCGCGGCATGACCAATTCCTCCCTCGCGCAGGTTTCAACACACTGAACGCGGGGAAATACGATCCGGTTCCGGCCGGAATTTTCTTACATGCCGGGTTCGGTCGGGTGATCGACGTCGCCGCCGCTGTCGGCCCAGTCCTTGAACGCGCCGAGATTGAACACGTTCTCGTAGCCCAGCTCCTTGAGCGTCTTGCCGGAGAGCGCGGAGCGGCCGCCCGAGGCGCAATAGACGATCAGGTTCTTGTCCTTGG
>JBAZSM010000065.1:17301-23939 GCA_041662425.1 Pseudolabrys sp. | reverse complement strand
TGCTCGGCCTCGGCCAATAGACCCATGCGCCGCGATAGGTCGGCGGCCATCACCATGCCGGCGGCCACCGCTTCTCCATGCAGCCAGTTACCAAAACCGACGCCGGACTCGATCGCATGGCCGAAAGTATGGCCAAAATTGAGCAGGGCGCGTACGCCGGTCTCGCGCTCGTCCGCGCCCACCACGGCGGCCTTGATCTCGCAACAGCGCTGCACCGCGTGGGCGAGAGCAGGCGCTTCGCAGGCGAGCAGCTTTTCCACGTTGTGTTCCAGCCAGGCAAAGAACGCTGGGTCGCGGATCAGGCCGTGCTTGATGACTTCCGCCAAGCCGGCCGAGAGTTCGCGCGGGGGCAGGGTTTTCAGTACTGCCGTATCGGCGAGTACCAAGCGCGGCTGGTAGAACGCCCCGATCATGTTCTTCCCAAGCGGATGATTGATGCCGGTCTTGCCGCCGACGGAGGAGTCGACCATCGCCAGCAGCGAGGTCGGCACCTGCACGAAGTCGAGGCCGCGGCGAACGCTGGCCGCGGCAAAGCCGGCGAGATCGCCGATGACACCGCCGCCGAGCGCGATAATGAGATCGTTACGCTCGATCCGCGCGGCGATGATCGCCTCGCATACGGTTTCAAAGGTCGCGTAGCTTTTCGAGCCCTCGCCGGGCGCAACCACGATGTCGGTCGACTCGATCCCGCTCGTCTTGAGAATATCGGTGACGCGGGCGAGATGGGCGCGCGCGACATTCTCGTCGGTCAGGATCGCCACCTTCGCACCGGCGCGCAGCGCATTGATGCGCGCGCCAAGCGTCTCGATCGCGTCGCGGCCGATGACGATATCGTAAGCGCGCTCGCCGAGCGCGACCGGCACGACGGTTTCCCTGGATGCCGACTGGCGCAGCGGCGCGGTCATCACTTCATCTCCGGCGTCGTGACGTCAGCAATATTGCTGGATAGCCCGAGATGCTTCGGCAACTCGGCAATGATCTCATCGACGATGACGTCGTGCGGCGCGTCCCGCGACTGCACCGTGATATCGGACATGGCATAGACCGGTTCGCGTAGCGGCAACAGCTCCCTGAGCCGATCGGCCAGCGGGCGCTCGCCGATGCCGCGCCGCCTGGTGCGCTTGCTCAGCACGTCGAGATCGGCCTTGAGCCAGATCGAAATGCCCTTGATGTGGATGAGGTCGCGGGTGCGCGAGTCCATGACGGCGCCGCCGCCGGTCGCCAGCACCTGAGGGCCGTGATCGAGCAGGCGGGCGATGACGCGGGCTTCGCCGGCCCGAAAATAAGGCTCGCCATGCAGGGCGAAAATCTCCGGTATCGTCATGCCGGCCGCCGTCTCGATTTCGGTGTCGGCGTCGATGAAATTCAAGCCGAGACGGGTGGCGAGCCGCCGCCCGACCGAGGACTTGCCGGCGCCCATCATCCCCACCAGCACGATCGAGCGCACGCCAAGAGCGCCCGCAATCGCCGCCCGGAGGGCGGGTTCGAGCGCACTTTCGGCGGCCTTTTGGATGGCAGTATTAACCATGGTAGGGTCCGGAGCGACGTAACGGTTCCATATAGCAGCAATTGAGACAACTGCGACTGTGGAGCTTATCGGGGCGCTTGCCTCCGGCCGGGAACCGTGGTCGTTCAGCGTAACATCGCGTACCGATTCTGCCGGGTAGCTTCGAATGCCAAGCCTGTTCCGATTCCTGGTTATCGTCGCCGCCATCGCCGGGCTTGGCTATGTGGCGGTGTTCTCGCTCGCCAATTTCGTCAAATACCAGCCGCGCGAAATGGTGGTGACCGTTCCGGCGGACAAGTTCTTCAAACAACCGCGCTGACGTGACAGAGCGCTGACATGGCAGGCCGCTGACATGGCTCGGGGCAGCCAGACCGACGACGCCCTGATCGAGCTGTTCCTCGACATGCAGGCGGCCGAACGCGGCGCCGGCGAGAATACGCTTTCCGCCTATCGCACCGACCTCGCCGACCTGTCGGCGCATCTGCGCGCCGCCGGTGTCACGGTGGCCAAGGCCAACACCGACGACCTGCGCGGTTTTTTAAAGAGCCTGGACGAGCGCGGCTTTGCCGCCTCCTCATTGGCGCGGCGGCTGTCGGCGACGCGGCAGCTCTATCGTTTCCTCTACGCCGAAGGAAAACGCGGCGACGATCCGGCCGCCGTGCTGGAAGGGCCGAAGCGCGGCAAGCCCCTGCCGAAGGTGCTCTCCATCGCCGAGGTCGATACGCTGCTCAGCCAGGCCCGCGCCAATGCCGAGAGCGCCGAACAGCCGAAGGCCGCACGCCTGCGCGCCTCGCGGCTGTTGTGCCTGCTTGAGGTCGTCTACGCGACAGGCCTTCGCGTTTCCGAACTGGTGTCGCTGCCGGCTTCTGCCGCGCGACAGCAGCAACAGATGCTGGTGGTGCGCGGCAAAGGCAATAAAGAGCGGCTGGTGCCGCTCAACGGCGCCGCCAAGCGGGCGATGGCGGAGTATCTTGCGCTACGCAGCGAAGCGGCGAAGGGCGCCAAAAAAGATTCCGGAAAGGATGCGACGTCGAAGTGGCTGTTTCCGTCATTCGGCGAACAAGGCCACATCACGCGGCAACATTTCGCGCGCGAACTGAAAGTGCTGGGCGCGGCCTGCGGCATAACGCCGTCGCAGCTGTCGCCGCATGTGCTGCGCCACGCCTTCGCCAGCCATCTTTTGCATAACGGCGCCGATCTGCGCGTCGTGCAAACGTTGCTCGGCCACGCCGACATTTCGACCACGCAGATCTACACGCATGTGCTTGAAGAGCGGCTGAAGTCGCTGGTCCGCGATCTGCATCCGCTGGGGGATAGCGAAAACGCTTAGCGCCGCGACGATCTCGGCCTCCTCCCCTCCCCCTTGTGGGGAGGGGTTGGGGGTGGGGGTCCATGAGGAAGCGCTCGCTACTACCCCCCTTCCTTTCCCCTCCCCCACAAGGGGGGAGGGGAAAGGAAGGGCGCTTACGCCGCCGGCTTGGTCTTCATGTAATAATTGGCATTGCGGCCGAGCACGAGCTTGCGGATCAGCGCGCGCATGGCGAGGCTCTTGCGCAGCGGATCGACCACCGCCTTGGCCGAGCGGAACACCGCGAGCTTGACCGCGTCGAGCGCCGGGTTGCGGCCCGGAGCGGCCTGCGGCAAGCCGAAGCGGCGCAACAGCGAGTTGACGACGAAGACGTCGTTCTTGCGCATCACGGCGTCCGTCTTCCACGTCACCGCCATCGAGATCGAATATTGCGAGCCGGTGCGCACCCAGTGCGGCCAGAGATACGGCACGAACACGCCGTCGCCTGGCAGCAGCGAATGGCAGGTCGACTTCTTCTCGAAATCGTCGCTGTAGCTGACATTGCGGTGCTTGGTGAGCGAATGCTCGATGGCGTCATCGGTCACGACAGAGCCGTCGCGGTTATCGCAGATGGTGAAGAACTTCTCGCCGTGGATATGCACGAAGATATTGTCCTCGGCGTCGACATGGAACGGCGTGGTCGCATTCGGCGACGACACGAACATGAAGCCGCGGATGTCCTTGAAGCCGGCATCCTTGAGGTTCGCGAAGCCATTGGCGCGGGCCAGCGCATCCAGGCATTTCTCGATGACGGCGCGATAGGCCGCGTGCTGCTCGACGCGCTTGAGCACCATCCACGCGCCGGCGGTCTCGATGCTGCGGACGACGTCTTCCGGATCGAGATCGATGAATTTGGTCTTGCTGGCATCCTGGCCGATCGCGGCGTCGCCGGAGCTGTATTCGATCGAGTCGGGCGGCAGTTCGCGCACCAATTCGACAATACGCGGCAGCGTGAACAGCGCGTTGCCGGCGAGTTGATGACGCAGCGCGAAGGGCTGCATCGGGAAACTGGCGGCGAAGGCGGACTGATCGACGGGCTCGATCGTGGCGGCTGCGGTCATGGACTTATCCTTTCAGCGAACGAAGGCGATGATAAAGCGAACGGGCGGTCGCGCGCAGGCTGCGGCGCGCATTGATCAACATGGCAAACAGCGCCAGCGCGGGCTTGCCGGCTTGCGTCGGCAGCAGCACATCGGCGACCGGCTGACGGCCGCGCCAGATGTGATCGATCATCGGATGGTTGGCGATCGCGGTTGAATCGACGGCGTCGATAGTCTCATCGGCGCACATCACGCGCGTGATATCGAGCGTGAGCTGGACGCCGGGCGACATCCTCGCGGCGCTTTCGTCGTAGGCGATCTTGAAGAAATAGGCCCGGCGGAGATGGCGCAGCAGCACGCCGGCGGCGGCGACCTTGTCGCCGCTCGACAGCGTGACCAACGCGGCGTGACCGTCGGCAACCATGCGCGGCAAAGCGGCCTTTAGGAACGTCGCATCGCCGGACTTGCTGGCGAGCGCAGTGCCTTTGGCGCCTTTCCAGCCGGCGGCTTCGAGCGCCAGGAATGCCTCGATCGACGCCTCGGCTTCGGCACCCGGTGCCGCCATCCTGAAAACGACTTCGCCGTTGTCGGCAAGACGATTGCGCTGGCGGCGCAGTTCCTTGATCTTCTTGGCGCCGAGGGCGCGAACGGCCTCGTCGCAATCCTGCGCGGCGTCGAGCTGCGCGCGCTCATGACGATCGAACACGCGAGGCGCAACGTCGAACTTCGCGACGGCCGCGCGCATGGCGATCGCCGCCGCTCCATCTTGGCCGAAGGCCGGCAACAGCAGCGCCTGCGCGCCAGCTTGCGCCGCAGCGGCAATGAGCGCGCTGGCGGCGGCGTCGGCCTTGTCGCGGTCGAGCAGCGGCGTGGTCAGCGGCGAATAGGCTTGCCAGGCGACAAACACAGGAACCGGAAGGCGCAAGGCACGCCAGGCCGGCACCACCGGCAGCAGGCCGATGAGACGGCGCTTGGCCGGGCTGTCCCAGGCGAGAAGCGCCCTCGCGCCGGATTTGCCTTCGGCATATTGCGCGACCGCGCGCGCCCAGGCCGGGTGATAGAAGGCATTGGCTTCAACCGCGCGTTCGGCGAGGTCGGCCCAGGCCGCTTCCGGCACGGCCAGAAGATCGACGACGTCGAACGTCGCCATCTCGCCGCGCGCGTAAGCGTGGTGCTGCGCGACCGCGGCCCGCGCGCCCGCGATCCAGCTCTGTACACTATGACGATTGTCGACGACCGACATGTTTTCCCCGCGCCCCATTGCGCGAGGACCATGGGAGAAACGGCGTTAAGGCCCGGGAAAAACGATCTCACACTCGTGCCTTAATGGTATTTCACGGTTAAAGGCCGGCTAGCGGGCCATCCCGCTTTCTCTTCTAATCATTAAGGAATTAGAGGGCATGATCGCTCTCGCTTGACTAACGAGCCACTATGGGCCAGTTGCCAACCGAAACCGGCCCGCCGGCTTCTTCATTTCCCCCCGTATCGTCACGTTAACCTGGTCCTTATGCGCAGCTATCTCGACTTTGAAAAACCGGTGGCCGAACTTGAGGCTAAGGTTGAGGAACTGCGCGCGATGGCAGCGACCGACAATGCGGTGTCGGTGACCGACGAGATCGGCCGGCTGGAAAGCAAGGCGGCGCTGGCGCTGAAGGAGCTCTATGGCGACCTCACGCCCTGGCAAAAAACGCAGGTCGCGCGGCATCCGCAGCGGCCGCATTGCCTCGACTACGTCAACGGCCTGATCACCGATTTCGTGCCGCTGGCCGGCGACCGCAAGTTCGGCGACGACGCCGCGATCATCGGCGGCTTCGGCCGTTTCCGCGGCGAGAGCATCTGCATCCTCGGCCATGAAAAGGGCAGCGACACCGAAAGCCGGCTCAAGCACAATTTCGGCATGGCGCGCCCCGAAGGCTATCGCAAGGCGGTGCGGCTTATGGAAATGGCCGATCGCTTCGGCATTCCGGTGCTCACGCTGGTCGATACCGCGGGCGCCTATCCCGGCATCGGCGCAGAAGAGCGCGGCCAGGCCGAAGCCATCGCCCGCTCGACCGATATGTGCCTCGGCCTCGGCGTGCCCAACGTCGCCGTGATCCTCGGCGAAGGCGGCTCGGGCGGCGCCATCGCGCTCGCCACCGCCAACAAGGTGCTGATGCTCGAGCACGCGATTTACAGCGTCATTTCGCCGGAAGGCGCCGCCTCGATCCTGTGGCGCGACTCCACAAAAGCGCAGGACGCCGCGACCAATATGAAGATCACGGCCCAGGACATGGTCCGCTTCGGAGTGATCGACAGCATCGTGCCGGAGCCGACCGGCGGGGCGCATCGCGACCCGCGCGAGGCCATCGCGACGACCGGCGAGGCCATTGCGGCCGCTTTCTCCTCCCTCGGCGGGCTCGACCGCGACGCCGTGCGCAAAGCGCGCCGCGAGAAGTTTCTGGCCATGGGCCGCCTTCCCGCCAAGCCGGTAGCCTGAGGCACCGGTATCCGGCCGCGCTGGCCGGCCAGGGCTTGCGTCGATTTAAGGCTGGTTTACCATAGGGTTAGTGATGATGGCGGCAGCCGGGGTTTGCCTTGCGGATGCCACATCTTACGGATAACGATATCCTAATGAAGGCTCGCCCTTCGGGGAGTAACGCGTTTTGAAAGCACGCTTCGTCCGCGCCGTGTTGGCGTCCGCTGCGCTTGTCGCGGCGTCGATGCTGGCCGCCTGCAATCCGGACGACATCGCTCCGGCCGGCCC
>JBAZSM010000065.1:0-17291 GCA_041662425.1 Pseudolabrys sp. | reverse complement strand
AAGGACTCTGGCCGACATCGCGTCCAAGAACATGGACAAGGAATCGCCGAACTTCGCCCGCATCTTCAAGGAAGAAGCGGAGATGGAGGTCTGGAAGAAGAACCGCGACGGCGAATACGCGCTTCTGAAGACCTATCCGATCTGCCGCTGGTCGGGCGACCTCGGCCCGAAGAAGAAGGAAGGCGACCGTCAGGCGCCGGAGGGCTTCTATACGATCACGCCGGGCCAGATGAATCCGGCCTCGAACTATTATCTCGCCTTCAACACCGGCTTCCCGAATGCCTATGACCGTTCGCACGGTTACACCGGCTCGGAACTGATGGTGCATGGCGACTGCTCGTCGCGCGGCTGCTACGCGATGACCGACGAACAGATCCAGGAAATCTATGCGCTGGCCCGCGAGTCATTCCACGGCGGGCAGAGGTCGTTTCAGCTTCAGGCCTTCCCGTTCCGCATGACCGCGATGAACATGGCCAGGCATCGCAACAACCCGAACTTCGCGTTCTGGAAGATGCTGAAGGAAGGCTACGACAATTTCGAAGCCAGCAAGCAGGAGCCGAAAGTCGCGGTCTGCGAGAAGCGTTATGTTTTCGATCCGGCCTCGCCCGACGACGCGACCAAGCCGCTCAAGTTCAACGCGGCCGGCGCATGCCCGGCATATCAGCTCGACAAGAACATCGCCGGCGTCGTGCTTGAACACCGCCGCCAAGAGCAGTTCCAGATGGCGCAGTACATCGCGCAGGGCGTTTCCACCGTGCCGCCGCGCCATGACGTCGATGGCGGCATGAACCCGGTGTTCGCCGAAAAGCTCGGCACGCAGGAAGGCTATGACAACAAAGGCCGCCTGATCCAGGTCGCGACCGCTCCAGGCTCGCTGCCGCGCGGCGACAAGCCGATCCCGGCAACGTTCGTATCGGTGCCGAAGCCGCTGCCGGCGCAGGCCGAGCCGGCCGCGCAGGTTCAACTCGCCAGCGTGCCGATGCCGCAACCGGCGCCGCAGCCGAAAACAGGCGAAGCGCCGGCACAGCCAAGCACCATTGCCGGCATGCTCGACAACATCTTTGGCGGCTCGCACGCGGAAGCGGCATCGACCACCTCGGAACAGCCGTCGGGCGAACCGGCCGCGATACGGACCCCAGCCAAGCCGCGCGTCGCGACGCCGACGCGCATGGCCCGGGTGGCGCCTGTCGCCGCTCCGGCAAGCCCGCCTGCCAGGCCTCAGGCCGTGGCCGCCGCCCCGGTCGCAAAGCCGCGCATCGCGCAGGCCGAAAGGCCCGAAGCTGCCGTGCCGGCGCCGCAACCGCAGTTGCGCACCGCCTATTCGGCGCCGCCCGCCAACAATGGCGGCTTGCTGACCGGCGCCCAGCCTGTCGTGCCGGTCGGCTCGTTCGACCAGCGCTGGTCGGGTTTGCGCTAATCTTTTCACCTCTCGCTGTATATCGTCGTGACCCGGACTTGACGTCCGCGACTGGCGGCGCGCGAGAAATATCCATGGATTGCTACGTCTACGTCCTCGGCTGCCGCAGCAAAGGCCGCACGCTGACTTATGTCGGCTGGACCAATGACGTCGAACGCCGCCTCACCCAGCACAACGCCGGCAAGGGCGCGCGCTCGACGCGCGGACGGACGTGGCAGCTGCTGCATTCGGAATGCTTCGCCACCAAGACCGAGGCCATGAGCCGGGAGTGGCACCTCAAGCGCGAGCGCGCTTTCCGCAAGGAATTGGCGCAACGCATCAAGGCCTGAAGCCTGCCGAATTTCTCTCCTGCGACACATGGACACAGGCGGCGCCCGGAGCTACGGATACCGCCTCCCCCTTCACGATCCTCCAAAGGAGCGTGCCATTAATTACGCAGCCCCCATCGCCATCGGCCACCTGCCGCGTTTCAACGATGGCACCTGGGAATTTCCAGTCCTGCACGCACGCGGCGGCACCTCGACCGGCCTCGTCATCTGGGATCGCGTCGCGCCGAAGGACCTCGGCCTGCGCGAGGAATTGCTGCGCCACCTGATGGGTCTGCCGCTTGCCGGCACCAGCAACGATGCAAAGCAGATCACCGGGCTCGGCCGCGGCTATCCGACCAGCAACAAGGTGTTCTTCGCCGAATTCGAAACCAGGGCCGACGGTTCGCCGCGCATCGTCTCGACACTGGCGCAGCTTGCGCACGGCAAGGCGGAAATCGACTGGAGCGTGAACTGCGGCAACATGTCGGCCGCGTTGCCGCTGTGGGTGATTGATCAGCGGTTCCTGCCGCGACAATTGAATGGTGCTGGTGAAGTCCAGATTTTCAACACCAACACCAAGGCCGTCATGACCGGCCGCGTCGCGCTCGACGGCGACGGCTTCGCCATGGCGGAAATCCCCGGCGTCGATGGCGCATTTCCGGGCGTCGATCTGTTCATCGCCAATCCGGTCGGCGCCAAGACCGGCAAGGCGCTGCCGACCGGCAACGTCACCGACAAATTCGGCGCGTTCACGGTGTCCTGCGTCGACGTCGCCGTCCCGATGGTGATCGCGCGCGCGTCCGAATTCGGCAAGACCGGCACCGAGGACGTAAAGGCGCTGCGCGGCGACGCCACGTTCTTCAATGCGTTGCGTGCGCTCTGGGTCGAGGCCGGCCTCACCATGGGCCTGAAGGGCAAGGGCGGCAAGCCGATGACCGCGGACGAACTCGCCAACAGCGAGACCATTCCGAAGGTCTGCATCGTCGGCCCGCCGGTCAACGGCGGCAACATCTCGACCCGCTATTTCACGCCGCAGGAAGGCCACGCCACCATGGCGGTGACCGGCGGCTGCTGTCTCGCCGCGGCCTGTCTCATTCCCGGCACCGTCGCGCACGAACTGGCGCGCGGCCTGCCGGCGCTCAGTGCCGCCAGCAGCGAAGTCTCGGTCGATATCGAAAATCCGGCCGGCATCCTTTCGGCCACCATCGAGGGTACGCATGCCGGCGGCGACACCAGGATCACGCGGGCGGCCTACAAGCGCTCGGCGCAGATCCTGCTGCGCGGCCATGTGCCGCTCTATCGCGCCTCGACCGCACTGAAAGCCGCGTTGGCCCAAATTGCCGCCGAGACGGCCGTCCGCTAAACGGCTCTAGTTCGGCCGGCTTTCATCGGCGCTCGCCGCCAGCGCGCGCGTGAGATCGACGATGTCCTGCTCGACGTCGCCGAGGCGATTGGTGAGCTCCAGATAGCGCTGAGTCGATGCGCCGTCCGGTGCCCATTCGCCGCCGCGCCGCGCCGCCTCGGGCTTTTCGGCCATGTCCGCGATCAGACCTTCGATCGCGGCTTCCAGTTCGTCACGCTCCACCGTCAACGCGGCCAGTTGCGCGGCTCGTTCTTCGGATTTCCTGCTCATCTCGATCCTTCAACACGCGGCATTCAAGCCGGCACAATAACCTTGCCGATCGGCCAGAGCGCAAGCCCGGCGAGCTTCAAGTGCGCCCAGGCGAAGGGAATGCCGACAATCGTGATCGCCAGCAGCAGCGCGGTCAGCAGATGACCGAGCGCCAGCCACCAGCCGGCGAGCACGAACCAGATGACGTTGCCGAGAAGGCCGAATGCCCCGGTGCCGACATCCTCCCGGCCGAAATAGACATCGCGTGCCACGGCCTTCTGGCCGAACGGAAACAGGGTGTAAGCGGCGATGGTGAAGGCCGCCCGCGCCCATGGCAGGCCGATAATGGTGATGGCCATGATGACGGCGGCAATCGCCCAGCCGACCGCCATCCAGAAGCCGCCAAACACGATCCAGAGCAAATTGAAGAGAAGCGAGACCGGTCCCATCGTCCACTCCCATGGCCGGAAGGGCCGGCGCCCATTTTCTTTTCCGATGTAGCGACGGCCGCGAGCGATTCCAAGGGTGTAGCGGTCCTTTGGAGCCGCGCCGCAAACCGTGCCGATGAGGGAGTTGCCGGCCGTTCCAGCCGCCCACCGTCAGGGGCCGGCGATCTGACGCAGATGCATCATGTCGAAGACCGTCAGCGACCGGTCCTCGAGATCGATGATCTTCTCCCGTCGGAGTTCCCGCAGCACTTTGCTCGTGTGCACGGGCGTCAATCCCGTGGCATCGGCGATGTGCCGCAGGCGCAGTGGAAAGCTGATCGTCTGTCCGGTCGCCAAGCCGCGTTCGATGAGTCTCGTCGCGAGGTCGAGAATGAACCGCGCGATGCGCTGTAACGCGTTGCGCCTGCCGAGCGTGAGCGCCAATTGGTCGCTATTGTCCTTCTTGCCGATGCACAGCTTGATGAAGGCCTGAAAAACGTCGGGCCGTTTCGCGAGCATCGCAAAAAACTCGCCGCGATTGATCTTGCGATAAGTCGAATTCTCGGTGGCTTCGATCAGCCGGGCCGACATCGGCTCGAACAAGGCCGTCCAGTAAATGATATCGCCCGGCAACAGGACTTCGAGGATCTGCCGGCGTCCGTCGGGCAGCGCGACCGATGAGACGGCCTGACCGGCGCAGATGCAGATAACGACATCGGAGAAATCACGCGGGCTGTGAATCATCTGCCGCTTGGGAATCGTGTGCCTGGTGGTCCTGATCGAAGGCGCGGCTTGCGGTGTGTCCGATGGGTGAAGTTTCGCCAGCGCGTCGCCACACAGACCGGCCTTGTAGATCAGGCAGAAAGAGCAACCCTGAAAATCCGGCTTTTCCACGTTACTAAACTGTGTAATGCGCGACTCCCGTATTCTGCTTTTCTCGTTTTTGTTTCAGTCGGCTAGAACCATCGAGCAGAAATGGTATTTCGAACTTACCGGGAGTTCCATCGCTTTGTCGCAATTATAACGATTGGGATTGCGCATTTCGCGGTCCATCTGACCGCCACTGTTTCATTGCATGCAGGCCGACAGACGACCGTGTCTGCAACTTGGCGTAGCGATTCATGAACTATTTATCCAAGCGGTGCGAACTAAAATGCCTGCGGTGAAGCGGCCGCACGGAATGTTAATCTAAAAGACAATCTGGAATGAAATCCATCGTTCCAGATCGTTCAATTTTTCCGCAATCGATAAAGTTTAGGCTCGGACGCAAGACACAGCGTTCCGGTACGCCGTGATTCGTCACAGGGCGCGCGCGTTATTTCATCGGAACGCTCTGCATAATGCAGCGCGTCGTCCCCCCGTGTGAGTGCTAGCCCAAAAGCAACTGGCCGCTGAAGGCCGGCGTGTCGAAACAACACGTCAACGGCATCGAGGAAGCCATCATGCGCATCAACAAACCGACGACCAGCAACGAATTCGAGTTCGACGGCGCCCGCTCGCTCTATTCGACGACGGATATGACGGGCCGGATCACCTTCGCCAACCCTTATTTCATCGAGGTCAGTGGCTTCTCGGAAGAGGAGCTTATTGGCGCGCCTCATAACATCGTTCGTCATCCGGACATGCCGGTCGCGGCCTTTGCCGATCTGTGGACGACGATCAAGGCGGGGCAACCCTGGACCGCGATGGTCAAGAACCGACGCAAAAACGGCGACTATTATTGGGTGCAGGCCACCGTCACGCCGATCATCGAGGCCGGGAACGCGACGGGTTACATGTCGGTGCGAACCAAGCCGACCCGCGAACAGATTGCCGCGGCCGACAAACTCTACAGAGGCGAAAACGAGAAGCCGGGCAGTCTCAGGCTGCGGCAAGGGCGGGTTCTTCGCGGCGGCGTTTTGGGCCGGGTCGCGGAGGCCGCCAGGCTGTCGCTCGGCCAGCGCGTCGCGCTCATACACGTTTCGCTTTTCGTCCTCACCATCTCGGTCGGAGCGCTCGCATGGTTACCTGACGCGTGGGGCGAATTGAAACTGCCGATCGGCGCTGCATTATTCGCCGCCGCGACGGCCGCCATAACGTGGTCATGGCATGAACTGGCCACGAAAGTCGTGGCATCGCTCAAGGCGGCCGCGGGAGTAGCCCAGGCCATGGCCGGCGGCGATCTGAACATGGCCATCGACGTCACGCGCACGGACGAGATCGGCCGCCTGATGCGCGCCGTGTGCCAGCTCAACACCAACCTCAGAAGTGTCATCGGCGACATCCGCGAAAATTTCGCCAGCATTCAAACGGCGACCGGCGAACTCGCGACCGGCAACGCCGACCTCTCGGCCCGGACCGATTCGCAGGTGTCTTCGCTCGAGGAAACCGCTGCCAGCATGGAACAGTTGGCGGCAACGGTGCGCCAGAATCTGGAGAACACCAATCAGGCGCGCGATGTCGCCAGCAACGCCATGACGACGGCGCAAAGGGGCGGCGCGATCATGGGCGAGGTCGTCGCGACGATCGGCGAGATCAGCCAGTCGTCGGAAAAGATCGCAAACATCGTCACGATCATCAACGGCATCGCGTCGCAGACCAACCTGCTCGCGCTTAACGCGGCGGTCGAAGCCGCGCGCGCCGGAGAGGCGGGCCGCGGCTTCGCCGTGGTCGCGACCGAGGTCCGCAGCCTCGCGCAGCGCTCGGCCGAGGCGGCGAAGGACATCAAATCCCTCATCGACAGCTCGGTCGAAAAGGTCGCCGTCGGCACGCACCTTTCGCGCGACGCCGGCGTCATCATGCAGGAGATCATCGCCGCGGTCAGCCAGGTCTCCGGCGTCGTGAGCGAGATCGCCGCCGCGTCCGCCGAGCAGAGCACCGGCATCGGCCAGGTCAACGACGCCGTCACCCAGATGGACGAAGTGACGCAGCGCAACGCCTCGCTGGTCGAAATCGCCGCGTCCGCGACCAGCGGCCTCGAAGATCAAGGCCGCAAACTGATGCAGGCGCTGGCGATCTTCAAACTCGGCAACGGCCGCCGCGACACGCCGGCATTACCCGCAGCCATGCGACCTTCCCGTCCCGCCGCAAGGCGCGCTGCGGCGTAAAGTAGTCCCCGCCGGCTATCGTCAAGCGACGCGTGATTTAACAGAGGTCAAATGCACAGCCCTTCGCCGCGGACCTATGAAAGAGCCGCCATGATCGCACAGCTCTTGAGCTTCATCGAGATTACCGAAGAGACAGAGCGGCAGGGGCCAGACATCTGGCGACTGCTCGAACCGAGGGCCGATGCGATTCTGGCGGCGTTCTATACCAAGGTGCAGGGCTTTCACGTCAATCACAAGGTCACGGACGCCACCATCGCGCCGTTGATCGCGAAGCAGAAGCTGCACTGGGCGGCGCTGTTCGGCAGCCGCTTCGACGAAGACTATGCCAACAGCGTGCGGCGGATCGGCATCCGGCACCGTGAGATCAACCTCGAGCTGACGTGGTACGTGCTCGGTTATGAGGCACTGAAGATCGCATTCACAGAAGCGATCATCGACAGCGCGCTGCCGCCGATCCAGAAGGGCCGGCTGGTGAAAACCTTGGGTAAATATATCGCCTTCGACGTCGCGCTGGCGCTGTCGACCTACGAGGCCGCCGTGCTCGACTGAGCCCGGCGGCCCTTCAGTGCGCCGCCTCGCGCTTGGCCCGGGTCACGATCTGTGTCGGATCGACGAAGCGCAGGGCGATCAACAGCCACACCAGCGTGGTCAGCATGTAGATCACGGCCATGGCATCGATCGACTGGCCGGCGCGCACGCCCGCGGCGTAGACCGCGTAATAAAGCGCGACAACGAGCGTCTGGCTGCCCGGCCCCGCGGTGAAGAACGTCAGCTCGAACATGGCGATGGTGCGCACCAGCACCAGCAGCAGCGCGGCGAGGATGCCGGGCGCGAGCAGCGGCACGAGAATGTGGACGAACATGCGGAAGGTGCCGGCGCCGAACACGCGTGCGGCGGCCTCCACGCGCGGGTCGATCTGTTCGATGAACGGGATCATCACCAGCACGACAAAGGGAACCGTTGGCACCAGATTGGCGAGGATGACGCCCGACAGGTTGCCGGCGAAATGCGCCTGATAGAGGACGGTGGCGAGCGGAATGCCGAAGGTGATCGGCGGGATCAGCATCGGCAGCAGGAACAGCAGGATCACGAATTGCTTGCCGGGAAAATTGCGCCGCGCCAATGCGTAGGCCGCCGGCACGCCGAGCACGCCGGACAGCACAACGACCGCGCCGACGACTTCGAAGGTGACGATGAGCACGTCGTGAAGCTGGAATTCGTTCCATGCCGAAACGTACCAGCGCGTCGTGAAAGCCGCCGGCAGCCAGGAATTCAGCCACCGCGTGCCGAACGAATTGACGACGACCGCCGCGACCATCGCCACAAAGTTCAGGATGAAGAAAATCATGAACGCCCAGATCGCGAAGGCCCAAAGCCGTTCGCCGGGCGTCTGAGGCGCGAAGGGATTGCGCGGCGCTTTTGCCGCCAGGTTGCGTGCGTTCATGTCGTCAGCCCTTCCCGCCGCCGGCGGCGCCGCGATAGAAGAAGCGACGGCTCGAAAGAATGAAGATCACGACCGCGAGCTGGCAGAACCCCATGATCATCGCAATCGCCGAGGCCATCGAGTTGTCATACTGCTCATAGGCCGCCTGATAGGCCGCAATCGAGATGACGCGTGTCGCACCGGCGGGCGCGCCGAGCAGCACCGCCGAGGGAAACACCGAGAAGGTCTGCACGAAGGACAGACACAGGTTGATGGCAAGGCCCTGCGCCAGCAGCGGCAGCAGGATATAGCGGAAGCGCGCGCTGGCCTTGGCGCCGAGCGTCGAGGCGGCCTGCTCGAGCGAAGGATCGATGCCGGTGACGTAGGACAGCGTCAACAGGAACGCGAACGGAAACCCCGACAGGATGAGCGACAGCATCACCCCGGTATAGTTGTGAACGAGACGCACCTGCCCGATGCCGAACAGCATCAGCGTGCGGTTGAACCAGCCTTGCGGACCGAGATAGATCAGCAGGCCTTCGGCGATCAGCACGGTGCCGAGCGTGATCGGGATCACCAGAATCGTCGTCAGCAGACGGCGGCGATCCATGCGGCGGACGCGTAGCGCGATCGGGATCGAGATCAGGACGTTGATCAGCGTTGCCGGGATCGCCAGCCGGAACGTGTTGGCGATGGTGTCGTAAAGAAACGGATCGGAGAAGAACTTGCGGTAGTTGGCAAGCCAGTCGCCGGTCTTCGGCTGGAACGAGATCACGAAACCGTAGAGGAACGGATAGACGAACAGCGCAATGACGAACAGCACCGCGGGGATCACCATCAGCGTGACGCCGTCGATTTCGCGGAGCTTGAGCCACGTGCGCAGCGAGATGCGCGGCCGCGGGCGCGCGGCGAGAACCTGATCGCTCACGAGGCCGCCCCCGGATAGACCAGAATGCGGTTCGGCGAAGCCGCAAGGCGAACCGTATCGCCTTTGGCAACCGTGTGTTCGGCGGTGAAATAAAGCTCGGTGCCGTCGGTGGCGCGGCCGGAGCAATAAAATTCCTGACCGTGGTATTGTACGGATTCGACCTTGACCGCGAGCGGTCCGTCGGCCGTCACATTGAGATCGTTCGGCCGTATTGCGGCGATGGCCGCGCCTTCCGCCATCGGCCGCACCGGATTGGCCGGCAGCGTGACGCCGCCGATGGCGACGCTCATCGCCGCGCCCGAACCGGCGGCGCGGGTGCGGATCTGGTTGCGATAGCCCATGAATTCGGCGACGTCGGCATCCGCCGGACCGGCATAGAGCTCCTCGGGCGTACCGACCTGACGCACTTCGCCGGACCGCATCACGACAATGCGGTCAGCCAGCGACAGCGCTTCTTCCTGATCGTGCGTGACGTAGATGGTCGCCGAGCCGATCAGTTCGTGAATGCGGCGGATCTCGGCCCGCATCTCGAGGCGCAGCTTGGCGTCGAGGTTCGACAGCGGCTCGTCCATCAGCACCAGCGGCGGCTCGATGACGATGGCGCGCGCGATCGCGACGCGCTGCTGCTGGCCGCCGGACAATTGGCCGGGCAGCTTGTCGCCCTGGTCCGTGAGGCGAACGATCGCCAGCGCTTCGTCGACCTTGCGTTCGATCTCGGCCTTGGGGCGCTTCTGCATGGCCAGCCCGAAACCGATGTTCTTGCGCACGCTCATATGCGGGAACAGCGCGTAATTCTGGAACACCATGCCGAAGCCGCGCTCTTCCGGCCGCAGTTCGTCGATGCGGGTATTGTCGAGCCAGATGCTGCCGTCCGACAATGTCAGCAGGCCGGCAAGGCAATTGAGCGCGGTGGACTTGCCGCAGCCGGACGGGCCGAGCAGAGCGATGAATTCGCCGCGCCGCACGTTGAGCGTGACGCCCTTGAGTGCGTTGAGGCTACCGAAATTGCGGCACATTGCGTCGAGGCGCAATTCGCGGAAGTCGCGTGCGGCGATCGCCATGGTATTACGTTTCCCTTAAGCGCGAGGCTCCGCGCCGAACGAAGAAGACCGGCGGCGCATGGCCGCCAGCCTTCTGTCGACGACGCGGACGCGATGTCAGTTACTTCTTTTTCTGCGCACCGATCTGTTCATCCCAACGCGCGAAGGCCTTCACAAGCTTGTCCGGCATGAGCGGAAGCTCCTGCGGATTGTCCTTGATCGCGGCCTCGTATTCCGGACGTCCGTACTCCTTGATGACGGCCTGGCTCGAAGCCGGGGCCATCGTGAGCGGCACATCCTTCACGGCCGGGCCGGGATAGAAATAGCCGTCGTCGTAGGTCGTGGCCTGCGCTTCCTTGCTCAGCATATAGTTGAGAAGGTCGAGCAGCACCGCGAGCTTGTCGTTCGAGACGCCCTTCGGGATGCAAAGATAGTGCGCGTCGAGGATCCAGTGGAAGCCCTTGAGGAAGAAAACCTTGGCTTCCTTCGGCACGATGCCCAGGGCGCGCGGGTTGATATCCCAGCCCATCTGCGACGGGATCATGTCGCGCGAACCCTCGCCCAGTTCCTTCAGCACCGGGCCGGTGCCGGCCGGATAGTATTCGACGTACTGGCCAAGTTCCTTCAGGTAAGCCCAGGTCTTGTCCCAGCCATTGATCGGATCGCTCGGGTCCTTGTCGCCGAGCACGTAAGGCAGGCCCATCATGAAGATTCGCCCCGGACCGGAATTTGCCGGGCGGGCATACATGAAACGGTTCGGATTGGCCTTGGCCCAGGCCAGAACCTCTTCGGCGGTCTTCGGCACCTGTTTGACCTTGTCCGGCATGTATTCCATCACCGGGCCCGCGGGGCAGAACACGATGCAGACGCCGTTATTGGCGGCGAGCCCCTGCATTTTCCTTGCGCCGTCGAGATAGATGTCGTCGAGCTTCGGCAGCTTGGATGCGTATTCGGACGCAATCGGAATCCAGAGCTTCTGATCGAGACCGGCCGACAGCGCATCGATGCCGGTGAGCACGCCGTCGATGTCGACGCGGTTGGCATCCTGCTGCGCCTTGATCTTGCCGGGCAGTTCGGGCGCCGGCGCCTTGGTGAAATTCACCTTGGCAACCAGCTTCGGATTCTTGTCGCGATAGGCTTCGATCGCCTTCTGCGTCAGGGCAAGGTTGCCGGCGACGTCGACGAAGTTGAGCGTGACCGGGGAAGACGGCATCGGCAGGTTCTGGGCGAAGGCGCGCAGATCCATCGCCATGGTGCCGGCAATGCCGCCGACCACCGCGCGGCGCGTGAGTTTGAAAGTCATGTCCTGTTTCCTCTCCTCTGGGGTGCTTTAATCGTGGCTGGATGACGAGTTCGGCGGTTCGCGAATTCGCAAAAGCCGGTGCATTCGTTTCTTGGTTTTGGGTGCTCTGGTCCGACGGCGCGCGGCGATGGCATGGCCACGCCAGGCGACGCTCAGTCACCTCGGGTCAATTGACGGGTTCGAACAGGGATTTGGTGCCGCCCGCGGAACGGCCATGTCTGGATCAGCGATGTCTGGATCGGCCATGTCTGGATCGGCGATGTCTGGATCGGCGATGTCTGGATCGGCGACGCGAAGACGGCAAAACGCAGCAACAGCCGCGGCGACAGACCCACCGAAGTGCACACCGACCTCCCTCCCCCGCCCGCGCCTTTGGCACATCCCGCAGGATGAAATGCGTTATCGCCTGCATTGAACTCAGGCTTCCCGAAAAGGCTAATACACTAATATTTTAGTGTCAACGAAGAGACGGGTCCGAACTGGCCTCCGGCGCGCGTGCATTGCGAGACGACCGGCCAGCGGTGGCAGCGCCGGGCCCGCACGCCGGAGCGCACCTTTGCGGCGCCAGGCACGCGGCGCATCGTTCAAGTCGTCAGCAAAAATAGTCGGGGAAGTTGGCGCGCAGATCGTCGAGGTGTCCGACGGTGCCGGTGAGATGCGCGCGCATTGTTTGTTGCGCGCTTTCGACGTTGCAGCCCCGGACCGCATCGAGGATCGCCTGGTGATCCTTGACGACTTTCTCCGGCTTGCGGTCATTGAACCACTGCAGATGCAGCCGTCGCACGCGGTCGAGCTGGCCGCAGCGCGCATCGAGCAGCTGGATCAGGCTGGACAACCCGGCCGCGGCGTAAAGATCGCGATGGAATTGTTTGTCGAGTTCGGAAAACGCCTGAAAAGACTGGTCCCGCGCCCATGACAGCATCAGGCGATCATGCGTCTCGACTGCCGGCGCGAGTTTGGATTGATCGGGATCGGCCGCCAGCCGAGTCACCACCTCGATTTCGACAGCCGTGCGCAGAAACTGCGCCTCGAAGACCTGCGCGACATCAATGCGCCGGACCTCGGTGCGCGATTGCGGGTAGGTCGCGACCAGCCCCTCTTCGCCGAGCTTCTGCAGCGCTTCGCGCAGCGGCGTTTGGCTGATCTGGTAGTGACTGGACAGCTCGGCCCGGGACAACGGCGCGCGCGGTATCAGTTCGAGCGAGATGATGCGGCGGCGCAAGTCGGCATAGACCTGCTGCGGCAACGGCAAACGCCGGTCGAATTGCCAAGGTTCCGCTTCTTCCGTGCGTACATCCATGTCGCGGATTTCGCCCTCATCCGTGCCGGCCAGTGCCGGAAAAACCACAAACTAATATTTCAATTGGGACGAAGCAAGCGATCCGTTGATTCCTGGCCTCGGGGCCGCGCCGTCATGCAATCGCCGCCGGAGGCAAAGGTCGCGTGGTCCAACGCGGCAATCCGCATGCTCAAACCGATGCGGATCGAATCCACTGGCTTGATCGCTCAGCGTCGATACATCGCCGTGAGCAGTCATTGAACTGTATCGGGCGGCGATATCGAAAGCAGTTCTAGGCATTTCCTAGGCACAGCGGCCATCGACAGGGTTAGGCTATTGAAATCTTTGACCGATTTCGCTGCCCGTAGCAGGTCAAGCATTGCCATGGAAGGTTCGTCTGATGGCCTGACGGCCATCAAATGGAAGAGCCATGGCACCGCCTACTCTTCTTGCCCGGAACCGTCGGGTTACACGACGAAGCCGTTGCTTAACGCTTCTTTCAACGTGTCGAAAACATTGACCCGTTCATTCAGCTTACGTTCGTCATCAATCGGCGGGGAACGGCCCGTCGAAAAGATCCCATCGATTTGGGTCGCGCCTCTCATCCGATGCGGGCTGCTCTCGTGGCTGCTCTCTGAGTGCTTCTTGAGCGCTTAAAAATGCTTTCGCAAAAGCCGAAAGCATTTCTGTTCTTCGCTCAAGAGTAAGTCTGGGCACATCGGCGGCATTTAGAACAGTCAAGCGACGCACGCCTTCTTTATCGGCGCTCCGATATCACAATTTGCGACAGTTCCTGCATACTTGCCGAAGGTGCTGTATACGCGCCACAGTACCCTTAGGGAAACAACTCAACCCGCGAGCATATGCGTGATGAGGCTTCTGTTCAAAAGGGGGAAATTTCAATGGTGGGCAAGACCTTGGCCGTTATACCGCGTCTCTTTCACTTCACTGATCGCAGAAACCTCGAGTTGATCAAAAAGCTCGGCGGCGTCTATCCACTGAGCGAGCTTACGAGTAAAGGCGTCGAAATCCCCGCGCCCGGTGGTAATCAATGGAGCCGGGACGCCGATGACTTAAAGGGCATGGGCAAGTTTGTGCACCTCTGCTTTCGTTCCAGCCATCCAATGGCATTCGCCGCCCAGCAAGACGGACGGCTTGGAGACGTGACGTATTTAGAGATCCATCCGAGCGCGCTGAATTATCCGGGAGTTATGTTTACTCCGGACGTCGCAAATAAAGCTGGCGTGGAAGCTATACCGATAACTGATGCAGTTGAACTAATCGACTACGAAGTGCTTTATACGCAAACAGATTGGTCTGATCCGGAAATTCAGCAGCGCTTGCAGCAGGCTGAAAAGTGCGAAGTTTTAGTTCCTTGTGCCATACCGCTATCTCTGATTAGGAACATCTAGCATGGCAGAGAGGCCGATTTTTTTACCCATGCAAGCCGGGCCCACTCTGGTGCGAGAGGTCAGCTTTGACATTCCATGGGCAGGTGGTTTTGCACCTGTGCAGAAAAAGAAAAACGTCAAATCGCTACACGAGGCGGCAGCAAAAAGCGGCTATGCCCCTCTTCTGGAGGTCTCAACCAAGTCAGAGATCGTGGTCGGCCAACACCTAAGCGCTTTTCACCTCAAGGTGCATAGCAACGCTGGGATGGTCACGTTAGAGGCAGCGTATCAAAGCAGCAAAGTCTTCGAGCGTGGTGGACCATATACCGATCTTTTAACTGTGGATGCTCGCACAGCGAAACGTGACCCTCGCCTAAGCGAAGCGGGACGGCTTGTCGGCTTCGAATTCGACGGACATCAATTTCCACTAACGCCGCAAACAGCCTTCTACGATTGGCTGTATTTGAGCGCGATTTACCCTCACCGCAAATGGCTGCAAGAACGTCTTACAGAGAATGGGCGATTTGTTGGTTTTACGGACATCGAGTTTAATCCCTCAAAGTCTATAAATTGTCAGGCTCGTTCCTGTGCACTTTTCGTCGCCCTAATTACTAGGGATAAACTCGAAGATGCAATGCAAACTCCTGAGACGTTCATTTCCATGATGGAAGCGGACGGATGCTCTTTGCACTCAAGAGAGAACAAAAACAGACTGGCGCTTGATACAGATGAACTCCATCGGCCCTAACTTGTGCCCTGTCCACGGACTTGAAACAGCTCATCAAATATTTGATCCGCTCCCCACGCCTGAGCCGATGTGAAAGCAAGTTTTCGCTTCTCATCAGGCTTTAGTAACGCGCCGTCTGACTTGTAGCCTAGATCGTGGTTAGCCTCCGACCATGCATGCTGGAAGAGCGTTTTAATTTGTAACTCAAAAAAATCGGGAATATGTGCGAAATCTATACCGTCGATTTTCACGTCGCTTGGCATGACTAAGACATAGTGATGGCCAAAGTAGCCAAACTCCCATTCAGACTCCGGCACTCGGTTCTTAAACTCAATGGGCTTGAAGTATTTTTTTATCAGCCCATCAATCCGATCAACGTCGGACTTGTAGAAGGTGATTATCCTGGCGCCAATTTGGTCTTGTATCTGGGAGATAGGGTCATCGTACTTCAGATCGACTTCGCCCGCCACGAGCGCCTTTCTGATAAAGCTAGCAGGCGCCTTAGCGCGCACAGATACTCGGTCAACTCGTTCGTGACCTTTAAGAAGACCCGCAATATGCAATTGCAGCTCTTCGGCGAGCGGTAATAACCCCTCGTCATGCCGCGTCTGATATTGCTGAAGCAGCGCGTCAGCGCGAGGTTTTGAGCTTTTCATCTACGATCTTACCTTTAGTCGTGAAGCGTACTTCCCCACCACTGCCGTCTTCGCGCTTGAAAACTTTATCAAACCGCTCGGTATCTGCGGTCATCATAGCCCCGTTGCTAAGCTCTATTGATTTATATGGGACAAGCTCCTTGTACAGAACTGCATCAAATTGAAAAATCTCTTGCGCTGTACGGGATGCTCTTAGCTCGCTCAAAATGGCATTGCGCGCCTCACTAGAGAGACTGAGACGCGCGCAAAACTGATCAATGCTCAATTTCAGACCACCAAATCCCGCAGCTATTGTCGCGGCAGCCGCTAGCTCCTGCTTAACACCAAGGGCTGCCTTTTTCGCTGCATCGCGGATCGCGGTCGCAAAACGCCGCGTTCCCTGCGCTGGGGTCGCTGTAAACTCAGATACGAGAAAATCTGATATCCAATAATCGGAAGGCTCGCCGGAGCGTGGATTTAATTGCTTATCGATAGCACGCCCCGACCAGAAGCCGCCTGTCAAAGAGCGATGACGATACAACACCGCCTTGTACGAGGTCTTGTTTTTCATAAAAACTCGTTCAAGGTACTGAACCGAGAACGCGTTCGGCTTATCATCAACATATATGGCGTCATCGGTCGGAAACCTAGAAACTACCACCTTGTTCTCGGCCCCTACTTTGCCGACGATCAAGAAGAGCAGACCTAATCCAGAGCGACGATCTGTGTGCGCCGACAAGCGCTCGGCAAGATGTTTTCCTCTCGCGATGTTCGGCGATTGGAGATAGTCAATTACCAAATCGCGACAAATATTTTCCTGCTTTCCCTCTAAAGTTGGCCTGAATGTAATGTCGACATCGCATTCGTGGTCAGCTTTTTCATAGACGCCGTTTAGTAGCTTATATAGTCCGCCAGTAAGCGGCACTGTCGTGCCGATGACTTCCGGCTCTTCAGGCGTCGCCTTCTTCGGATGAACGAGAAACGTATGAATGTGCGTGACTGTCAAAGCAATTCCCCCCGCCCTTCCCGAAAGGCGAGACATCTTAGCCGCACAACCCTAGCTGAAACAAGTAATTGAGCGTCGAACCGCGTTGTGCGGCGCGCTAAAATAACGGTGCCTAGATTTTGCCTAGACCGCTATTCGAATCGGACGTTCTTGCCCACTCGAAAAGCGCTTGAAAGCTCAATGCACGCTCAAACAAAATGAACGGGTCAATGTTTTCGACACGTTGAAAGAAGCGTTAAGCAACGGCTTCGTCGTGTAACCCGACGGTTCCGGGCAAGAAGATTAGGCGGTGCCATGGCTCTTCCATTTGATGGCCATCAGGCCATCAGACGAACCTTCCATGACAATGCTTGTACTTCTTGCCCGAACCGCATGGGCAAACCTCGTTGCGGCCGACTTTGCCCCAGGTCGTGGGATCCTTCGGATTGCGCGCGGCGGCTTCGACCACCGCGGTATCGCCCGAGGCCAGCATCGCCGTCGAGGTCAGCGTGGCCGGCTGCGCGTCGTCGTCGCCGGTCGAGGCGTCGACGTGATGCGCCTCCATATACGGCAGTTGCTCGTTCTCATCGATCGGCGGCGGCACGATCTCGACGCGCATGAGCTGCGCCGTAACGGCTTCGCGCAGGTTCGAAACCATGGCCTCGAACAGCGAGAAAGCCTCCGCCTTGTATTCGTTGAGCGGATCGCGCTGGGCGTAGCCGCGCAGGC
>JBAZSM010000064.1:0-24708 GCA_041662425.1 Pseudolabrys sp. | reverse complement strand
CAGGCCCCCAGCGTCGGGCTTTCCCAGTCGTCCTCGACGAAACGGATGTCGTGCAGCGCGGAGTCGATGCCGATCCGCTTCAGCGAGCCGAGATACAGCTCCTGCAGATCGGGCGGCGACGGCTTCAGGATCACCTGAAACTGGTAATAGTGCTGGAGGCGGTTCGGGTTCTCGCCGTAGCGGCCGTCCTTCGGCCGGCGTGACGGCTGGACGTAAGCCGCGTTCCACGGCCGCGGCCCGAGCGCGCGCAAGGTCGTCGCCGGGTGAAACGTGCCAGCGCCAACTTCCATGTCATAGGGCTGAAGCAGGACGCACCCGTAGTCTGCCCAATATTGCTGCAGGGCGAGAATCAGGCCCTGGAAGGAACGCGTCGGGTCGAGATTGGGCGGCGGCGTGGACATGGAACGCTCGGCTTCGGCGATCGTTTATTCAGTGATTTTAAAGGGTAACGGCGGCCGGGACCCTATCGGCGGCCCCTTGGGGGGTCAAGTCGGCAGGCTCATGCGCCGAACCAAATCGAGACAGTTGTAACGGTCGGTTTCAGGGGATCTTGAAACCAGCGCGCTAGACACACAGTTGAAGCGGAGGAAAACCAGGAGCGTTCGATGCTGGCGTTTCAATTAATCGGAATGGTCTTTGTGGCGCTGTTCGTCGGCGCACTGGTCACAGGCAATCCGACCGCGATCCGCTAGGCGGAGCGCAGGTTCAGGCCATCGTCAGGCGAATTCCCGGACGAATTCCCAAGCAAATCAAGAAGCAAATTACGAAGCGTATCGTCGGGCTTGTCCTAAGGCCGATATTCGCCGGTCATCGGATCGCGCCGCAAGGTCGGGCGATTCTCGCGATCGGTCACCCGCACTCGCACCCGGCGCTGATTGTCGAGTTCGTCGTTGATGCGACGGGCTTCCTTGACAACCCAATGCACGACCATCGCGCCGCCCAAGGCGGCAAGCGACCATTTCACCAAAGGCGACAACAGAATCGCTGGCATGTCGGCTCCTCAAATTCAGTCGAATGATGATTCTTGCGAATCTAGGCTATTTCGCGACCGACAGCCGCCCGCGCCATTTACAATCCGTAACGTGACCACAGCGTGCGCTCTTCCAGCGTGGAGATGATGTCGTCGGCGAGGCCCCGGCGGCCCGCCATCGCCTCGGCAAGCCCGATACCGGGAATACGCCGGCCGAGAAAGCTGCGCTCGGCGGCGACCAGAGGCATGCGCACCTTCTCGCCATAGCGCTCGCGCAATGTCGCGCGCAATTCGCCGCGGCAATCGGCCAGCCCCAGCTCGATGGCCTTGGTGGCGGTCCAGAACTCGCCGGAGAACAAGGTTTCGTCGGCGCCCTTGAGGCGGCTGCCGCGGCGGGCTTTGACCAGATTGATGAAGTGCTCGTGGATGTCGGCCTGGATCGCCTTGATGCGTTTGACGTCGTCCGGGCTCTCCTCGCGAAACGGATCGAGCATCACCTTGCGTTCGCCCGCGGTGTAGACGCGCCGCTCGATGCCGAGCTTTTTCATCAGTTCGGGAAATCCGAACGAGCCGCCGACCACACCGATCGACCCGACGATCGAATAATCGTCGCAGATGATTTCGTCGGCCGCGCAAGCGAGCATATAGCCGCCCGAAGCGCCGGCATCCTCGATGAAGGCGATGACCGGGATCTTTTTTTCCTCGGCCAGCTGCCGGATGCGGCGGAAAATAAGATGCGACTGCGTCGGCGAACCGCCCGGCGAGTTAATCGCCAGCGCCACGGCCCGCGCCCGCGGCACGGCAAAGGCGCGATCGAGCGCCCGCGCCAGCCCGGCCAGCGTCAGCCCGGGGCGCAGAGGCGTCGAGACACCGATCGCTCCCGACAGCCGGACCACAGGGACGACCGGAATATCCGGCCGGAACCGGGCCGGGATGATCGCGTTGAGGGCAGCTAGCAGACGACTGACGAACGTGCTCATGCCGGCAGTTAGGCAGTCCGGGGCCGCTTAGTCAAAGCCGGCCGGCCTCCGTGTCGCCAAGGGTATCCGGGTAGGTGCGATGCAGCATAAGAACCGAACCAGACCCCCGAAATCACCGAAAGGTGCGCTTTATTGACGCCAAGGTGATTTGTGCGGTGCGTCAGGCGTACCTAGATTCGGGTTGCGTTAGTGAACGAAGAAAGAGCCTCCCATGGACCCCAAACTCACCATCCTGTTCTTGCTGATCGGTGCTGTTCTGGCGTTGTCGTCGTTCGGCGGCGGCGCATTCGACCGCGCCCGCCAGCAGATGTCCCGCAGCGCCCGCCGCCGCTAATCGCGCGACCTATGGGCCGGCCAGCGCCAGCGGCGCGGCCTCCCGCAAGACCCGCTCGGCAGCCTCGCCCGGCCTACCCGCCGCGTCGTTGAGGACGAGCGGCGAATAGTCGGGCCATCGGCCGCGCCCGCCTTTTTCCGCCCTGACCAGAACCCTGATCGGCTGCGCGCCCGGCCGCGGCAGCACCGGCAACACCGCGACCGCACCGAAGGCCGGCGCGAGCGCCGTCAGCACATCGTCGAGCGCCTCGGCACGCCAGATCAGCGTCAGTACGCCATTCGGCTTGAGCACACGGGCCGCACTCGCGACCCAACGTGACAAAAGTCCTTTGTTTGCCACATGCGCAAGCCGGCGCCGCGCATCGGGTGAACTCTGCTGACGCGCCGGATCATTGAACGGCGGATTCATCAACACACGATCCGCGCTCGCCGCCGGCAGACCGGCGGCGGCCAGCGCATCGGCATCCTCGACATCGCAAGCGACGGCGCGAACGCGGTCGCCGAGCTTGTTGCGTTGGACGTTCTCGCCGGCCAGTTCGCTTAAAACCCGGTCGATCTCGACCAAGGTCACCTCGATCGCCGGCACGCGCGCCGCCAGGGCAAGCCCCGCCCCGCCGATACCAGCGCCGAAATCGACCGCGTGCTCACCAGCCACCGCGCCGGTCGCCGCCGCGAGCAAAATGGCGTCATGGCCGATACGGTGACCGCGCCGCGGCTGCAATAGCCGCAGCCGGCCGCCGAGCACGGCGTCGTCGGTCGTCTCCATCTCGGCAATCAAGCCATCACCCTTTATCGGGACGCAGTTCATTCGCGAGCCCGGCGTCGGTCAGAAGGCGGCGCGCGGCGGCGGCATCGTCATCCGCCACCAGAACGCGGCGCGGCAGCACGCCGAGCGAGCCTTCCAGCACGCTCATATTCTGGTCGAACACCATGTGCTTGATGCCGGCGCCATCGAGCAGGGCCGTGACCGCGGACACCAGCACCGCGTCATTGGTGCGAACGATCTCGCGCATCGCTAATGGTCCGAACTGCGTCGTTCGCCGCCGGGCGCGCGATGATTGAGATAGGCGAGCAGCTTCATCTCGCGGCGGCCGCGCGTCACCGTATCGAGCACCAACCCGACGGCTATGGACAGGAAGGCCATCAGCATCAGGCCCATCGCCAGCACCGCGGTCGGCAGCCGCGGCACCAGATGCGTCTCGAGAAACGTCACGACGATCGGCACGGCGACGACGATCGATATCGCCGCCAGCACGCAGCCAATGGCGCCGTAAAACGGAAACGGCCGCTCGCTGCGATAAAGCTGGACGATGGTCCACAGAATGCGGAAGCCGTCGCGCCAGGTGTTGAGCTTGGAGGTCGAACCTTCCAGACGCGCGTAATAGGGCGTTTCGACCTCGGCGACCGCCGAGCCCAGTTCGAGCGCATGCACGGTGAGTTCGGTTTCGATCTCGAAGCCGCCCGACAGCATCGGGAATGATTTGACGAAACGCCGCGAGAACACCCGATAGCCCGACAGCATGTCGTTGAAGGTCGGACCGAACACGGTGGCTACGAAGGTCGTGAGCAGCCAGTTTCCGGTGCGATGGCCGGCGCGATAGGCCGCCACCTCCTGATCGACGCGATTGCCGACGACCATGTCGAGATGATCGCGCAGCAACAGATCGATCATTTTCGGCGCGCTCGGCGCGTCATAGGTGGCATCGCCGTCGACCAGGACGTAGATATCGGCTTCGACGTCGCTGAACATGCGCCGCACCACGAAGCCCTTGCCCTGGTGCAACTCCTTGCGCACCACGGCCCCTGCCGCTTGCGCGACCGCCATCGTATTATCGGTCGAATTGTTGTCGAACACATAGATCGTGGCATCGGGCAGCGCGGCCCTGAAATCATCCACAACCTTGGCGACGGCGGCTTGCTCGTTGTAGCAGGGCACGAGCACGGCAATCCGGAAGGGTTGCCGCGCGAGAGCCGCATCGCGGGTGCCGGCCGCGTCCGCCGCTGCGCTGCTTGTGCGCTCGTCCATAGCCGCCCCTGTCCTCGCCCCCGGTTCGCTCATGCCCAGAGGTCTTGCTGCTTTAGCATAGCGTTTCTATGCTTGCCCTGTCCCCCGGGTCGAGGGTGGGATAAGAGGACTAGGTATCCTAAATATTCTAAGTGTCCTGGGTATCTGACTCACTAAGTGTCACAAGGAGAAAGTGTCTTGGCCGTCGTGGTTCCCTTCGAAAATCCGCACGCCGCCTCGATCGAGCGCCTCGTCAAGCTGCTCGCGCCCGCCATGGAGCGCGTCAACGCGACCATTCTCGACCGCACCGGCTCCGACGTGACCATGATCCCGGAGGTGGCCAACCACCTGATTTCCTCGGGCGGCAAGCGGCTGCGCCCGATGCTGACGCTCGCCATGGCGCAGCTCTCCGGCTACGCCGGCGACGGCCATCTCAAGCTCGCCGCGGCGGTCGAATTCATGCACACCGCCACGCTGCTGCACGACGACGTCGTCGACCAAAGCGACATGAGACGCGGCAAGCAGGCGGCGCGCATGGTGTGGGGCAACGAGGCCAGCGTGCTGGTGGGCGACTTCCTGCTGGGACAAGCCTTCAAGATGATGGTCGAGGTCGGCAACCTTCAGGCGCTCGACATCCTGTCATCGGCCGCCGCGGTGATCGCCGAAGGCGAAGTGATGCAGCTCGGGGCCGCCAAGAACACCGCAACCAACGAAGACGAATACCTCGCCGTCATCCGCGCCAAGACCGCCGAGCTGTTCGCGGCGGCCTGCGAGGTCGGCCCGGTGATCGCCGGCCGTGACAAGGCCGAGATCGCCGCCTGCCGCTCCTATGGCATGAATCTCGGCATCGCCTTCCAGCTCGTCGACGACGCGCTCGACTATGGCGGCAAGTCGGCCAAGCTCGGCAAGAATGTCGGCGATGACTTCCGCGAGGGCAAGATCACGCTGCCCGTTGTGTTGTCGTTCCGCCGCGGCTCGGACACCGAACGCGCCTTCTGGAATCGCACGCTCGGTCAGGGCGAGATCAAGGACGGCGACCTCGACCACGCCATCGGCCTCATGACCAAGCATCACGGCATCGAGGACACGATCGGCCGCGCGCGGCACTACGGCGCGATCGCGACCGACGCGCTGGCGCTGGTGCCGCCTTCGGATATCAAGACCGCGCTGGAAGAGACGGTCGCCTTCTGCATCGCCCGCGCGTTCTAGTCCGCGACAAGCGAAGCGGCGTTACTTGGTGATGGTGTAGCCGGTTTCCGGCTGGCGCAGCAGCTGGATGCGGATGTTCGGGTCCGGGTCCTGGCCGATGAAGCGGCCATATTCGTAGACCGCCGGGGAGCAGCCGTTCGGCCGCGGCTCGGTATTAAACCAGATGCCGCGAAGGGTAGGCCCGCCGATCTGATCCACGCAGCGGGTCTTGGCGATTTTCGCCTTGTTGCCCTTGCGCGCCAGCGCCGGCTCGGACGTGGCGACGCCGATGACGGCCAAGCCAGTCGCGACAATCGCAAGCCATCGCCAGTTCATGACAGTTCTCCGCCGATCCGCGCCGCGCTTGTGGTTCAGCGCCGCTGTACCGGTAAATCCAGTGACGGGCAACAGTTCCCGCCAATCAAGGGCAATTCAAGGCGCGCGGTTGAGAACCGTCGGCGCCATCCACCATGCCGGATGCGCGGCGGCGAGTTCGGACGCAGCGGCTGTGGCGTCGGCCTGCGTCGCAAACAGCGCAAAGCAGGTCGCACCCGAGCCCGACATGCGCGCCAACTGCGCGCCGGAAAGCATCTTGAGCGCGGCCAGCACCTCACCGATGACGGGCGCGCAAGCGATGGCGGGCTCGATCAGGTCGTTGCCGTGCCCGGCGAGCCAGGCGATCAATGCATCCGGCGTGCGAGGAACCTCGCCGAAGGCGCGGCCATGCTTGGGCAGCCCGGCCCTGCCGAGCGCGGCAAATACATCGCGCGTGGCGACGCCGACCCGCGGATTGACCAGCAGCGCCGGCAGCAGCGGCAGATGCAGCGGCGGCGACAACCGTTCGCCGACGCCGGTCATGACACAGGCGCGCGAGACAAAGCACACCGGTACGTCGGCGCCGGTGCGCAGCGCCGCCGTCATCAGACGCGCGTCGTCGAACGACAGATCGTTCGCCCGCGCCAAGAGCCGCAGCGCCGCGGCGGCATCGGCCGAGCCGCCGCCGACACCGCCAGCGACGGGAATATGTTTGTCGAGACCGAAGCGCCCGCCTTTCAGGCCCGGCACTTCGGCGGCCAGCGCGTTGAACGCTTTCAGGATGAGGTTGTCGCCGGCCGCGCCGATCGCGTCGGCGAACGGTCCTGTGACCTCGAGGCTTGCATGGCCCGCCGGCTCGAACGTGAGCGTATCGGCAAGGTCGGCGAACACGACCAGACTTTCGAGCTCGTGATAACCGTCGGCGCGCCGCCCGGTCACGCGCAGCATCAGATTGATTTTGGCGCGGGCGGTTTCGGTGAGGAGATTTGAGATCAAAAGTGCTCCGCCACGTCCGCGGCAGGTAGAACTTAACCGCCGTTGCCGGATTTCACCGCCGGCTTCGCGGTCGAATTGGCCTGCGAAGTGGTTTCGTCCGGCAGACCGTTGCGCAGCTTCTCGAGAATCTTCGGCAGTTCGTCCGCCTCGGGCTTCAAATCGCGCGCATGGGCCCACTGGAAGGTCGCCTCCAGCTTGCGGCCGACGCGCCAGTAGGCATCGCCGAGGTGATCGTTGATGGTCGGGTCCTGCGGCTTGAGGCCGATGGCGCGCTCAAGCTCCTTGACCGATTCCTCGTAATTGCCGACCCGGTAATAGGCCCAGCCGAGCGAGTCGACGATGTAGCCATCGTCCGGACGCTGCGCGACCGCCTTCTTGATCATCGCCATGCCGTCGTCGAGATTGACGCCCTGATCGATCCAGGAATAACCGAGATAGTTCAGCGCCTGCGGCTGATCCGGATAAAGCTCCAGCGCCTTCTTCAGGTCGGCTTCGGCCTTCGGCCATTGCTTGGAGCGTTCGTAGCAGGTGCCGCGGAAATAGAAGACCGTCCAGTTCGATTTCTCCGGCGTGCCGATGAGGTCGAGCGCCTTGGAGTAGGCCTCGGTGCACTCGGCGTATTTCTTGTGCCGCTGCAGCAACTCGCCGAGCGTCAGAACCGCTTCGAGATCCTTGGGATCGGCCTTGACGATCTCTTCCAGGCGCTTCTGCGCCTCGTCGCCGCGATCGAGCGCGTCGAGATCGGTCGCCATCTGGATGGTGGCGTTGCGATGCAGCGGCGAGTTCGCCGGAATGCGCTCATAGGCCTTGATCGCCATTTCCGGCTTCTTCACCGCCTCATAGAGATCGGCGAGCGACATCAGCGCCAGACCATGCGTTGGCGCCAGATGCAGCGACAATTGCAGATAGACCAGCCCGAGGTCTTCGCCGCCGCGGCGGCCGAGCGAAGCGCCGAGGCCGTAGAGCGCCTCGGCGGCGCCGCCTTGCGGCGTGGTCACGGCCAGCGGCAGCTTCTCGCCGGCCTTGAGCTTGTTCATCGCCGCGACCACCATCGCACGGCGCGGCACGATCTTGTCGAAGGACTCGTAAACGCCGAGCGCTTCCTTGGCTGATGCGTTGCGCGACAGCCAACTGCCATAGGCTTCGACCACCGGCAGAGCCGACGGATCGAGCTTGTAGGCGCGCTCGAAGCGTTTGCCGGCCTCTTTCTTCATATTGGCCTGGTCGAGGATCATGCCGGCGTGCAGATCCTTGAAAATCGCATACCAGTCCGGACCCGAGAGACGATCGATTGCCGCGACAGCGCCTTTGGCGTCGCCGGCGCCGGCAAGGCTCCAGCCGGTCAGCAGGGTCGCGGTGAGATCGGTGATCGGGCCGCGCACCGATTGGGTGAGATTGCGGCGCGCCGTGACGAAGTGGCCGATCTTGATGTCGTGAACGCCGAGCACGAGGCGCGCCAGCCGCTCCGACTTGTCGGATTGCGCGATGCGCGCGGCGAACTTCACCGATTCATCGATGTCGCCGCCAACCAGCAGCGAAAGAAATGCGCTGTCGAGCAGATCGATGTTCTTGGGATCGCGGCGCAACGCGGCGCGATAATAAGCGGCGGCGGCGAGCGCGTCGCGCTGCTGGCCGGCATGGCGGGCGGCGAGATAGCTGCCGGAAGCCGTCAGTCCGGAAAGATCGAGCGCGCTGGCGCCGCTCGGCGGCGCGGCCTGCGCGGTGGCCGAAGCGGGGGCCGCGACGAGATAGGCAGCCGCAAATGCAGTGGCCGCGGCGCCGGCGGCGACACACCGGAACAGGCTCGATGATTTCACTGGCGATGCTCCATGAAGCGGCGACGCGAATTTCGCGCTGACTCGCTGAAGTTAAACCGAGAATGACCCTTTTGCGCCGCAACCGCAAGAACAGCCGGCCGAAGCGATCGTGACGCAGGCCGCCAGCTTGAAGGGGCCCGTGTGGCAGCAGCATGGCCGCCCGGCCTCTCCCGTTCGCGATCGCGGAGAACCCAACCAGGTTCCGCCGCGCCGGCATGCGGCGGGCCCCGCGAGGGGGCAATTTCTCACTTTACGTGTATGATTATTTAATACAACCTTATGACGCTTACGCGGCCAGTTCCGGCCGATCAGCCGCGCACGCGCGGCCGTCCGGAGCACCGCTCAAGGATCCGCTCAAGGATCGTCCAAAAATCGTCCAAAGATCATCCAAGGCGCAGGCAAGGATTTCAGCAGGCAACGGTTTCACAGGCAAGGGTCTCACAGGCAAGGGTCTCAAATGTCGAGGAAATTGCTCGGAAAACGCTTCGCGGCCGCGATAGGGCTCTGCCTCGCCGCCATTTATCCGGCGCTGACCGGCCCGGTTCGCGCCGCGCCCGACCCGGGTTGCCCCGGCTTCGGCTGGGCGGAGGGCCTCGGCGCCTATTTGTCGCCGACGGCGGCTTTCCCAACCGACGACACCCGCAACGTCGCCGCGCCGGATTGCATCTTCCAGCAGTGGTCGTGGGAAGCCTTCGTCTGGGCGACCGCTCTGGTCGAGGGGCCATCCGGCACCATGGTGCCGCGCTTCATGACATTGCAGACGCCGGACCAGTTGCTGACGCCGACGCAAAGCGCCGTCGCGCCGCGCATGTTGCGGCTCGCGGCACGCACCAACGCGGTGCATGGCGCGGTCGCCGCCGGCGAAGGCGCCGGCGCCATCGTCGAAGCCGACGGCAACATGCTGGTCGCGCCGAATGGCTATCCGGTTTACGCCTCGGTGCACATGAACGGCTCGTATTTCACCACCGCGAGCCAGAACATGATCGCCAATGGCGGCTACAGCAACGGCGATCCGAACCGCTTCTTCGATGTCGGCGCCGCGGTGTTCAAGGCGACGTGGCTGAGACTCGATCCCGGGCAGGCGCCGCCGGCCGGCGCCTATGTGACACAGGCCGAAGTGCCGGTGCTGAAGACCACCGTCGTGCCGGGCCGCGTCACCATCGAGCCGAACGGCAGCTTCACGATCGCGACGGTCGCGTTGATCGGCCTGCATGTCGTCGGCCACACCGTCAATCACCCGGAATTTCTCTGGGGCACGTTCGAGCATCAGCTCAATTCGCCGGCAACACCGGACAACACCTTCACGCCGTCAAGCGGCGTCAGCGATCCGAAGACCTACACGCTGTACAAAGCCGGCACGCCCTACAGCCAGGTCAATATCGCGGTCACGCCGCCGCAACTGAGCCTCGACGCCGCCTCGCAGAAAATATCCCCGGTGACCAATGTCGTGCTCGAGAATGCCACCGGCGGCGAAGCCAACCCGAACGGCGCCGACAATATCGCGGTGGTCAATCAGCAGGCCAAGGGCCAGGTCGCAACCTTCAAGCCGCCGCAGTCGCAATTCGCGACCTACACGCTGGTCGGCACGGTGTGGATGCAGGCTAACACCTATAACCTGCAAAGCAACCAGACCAACGCCGTCGGCTCGATCAATCTGGCGAACGGCACGGCGGAGACGTTCTTCCAGGTGGCGAAAAACACTCCGGTGAGCGGCATCCAGAACTGCTTCACCTGCCATAACCCGACGTCGTATTCGTTCCAGACGCCGCCGCCGCCGCAATTGCAGAACCGCCTGATCGCGCTCAGCCACGTGCTGTCGTATCGCACGGTCTATGAGGTGCCGAACGAAATCTCCGGCACGGTGTCGCTCGGCGCGCGGCCGAAAGCGCGCTAGCGCGACCGGCGTCACATGCCCGAATAATTCGGACCGCCCGCGCCTTCCGGCGGCACCCAGGTGATGTTCTGGTTCGGGTCCTTGATGTCGCAGGTTTTGCAGTGGACGCAGTTCTGCGCGTTGATCACGAACTTCGGATTACCCGCCTCCTCGATCCACTCGTAAACGCCGGCCGGGCAATAGCGCGTCGACGGACCGGCGAACACGTCATGCTCCGATGATTTCTGCAAGGCCATGTCCTTGACCTTGAGATGCGGCGGCTGGTCCTCCTCGTGATTGGTGTTCGACAGGAACACCGACGACAGCCGGTCGAAGGTCAGCTTGCCGTCCGGCTTGGGATAGGCGATCGCCTTGCATTCCGCGGCCGGCTTGAGCGAGGCGTAATCCGGCTTGCCGTGGCTTTGCGTGCCGAACAGCGAGAAGCCGAGCGTATTGGTCCACATGTCGAGGCCGCCGAGCGCGATGCCGATCATGGTGCCGAACTTGGACCACAACGGCTTGGCATTGCGCACGCGCCACAGATCCTTGCCGATCTTCGACTTGCGCCAGCCGGCTTCATACTCATCGAGTGTATCGTGGCTGCGCCCCGCGGCGAGCGCAGCGCTCGCCGCTTCCGCGGCCATCATGCCGGACAGCATGGCGTTATGGCTGCCCTTGATGCGCGGCACGTTCATGAAGCCGGCATCGCAGCCGATCAGCGCGCCGCCGGCAAACACAAGCTTCGGCACCGACTGATAGCCGCCTTCGGTCAGCGCGCGCGCGCCGTAAGACAGCCGCTTGCCGCCCTCGAACGTGTCGCGCACCAGCGGATGCGTCTTGAAGCGCTGGAATTCCTCGAACGGCGACAGATAAGGATTCTTGTAGTTGAGATGAACGACGAAGCCGACCGACACCAGGTTGTCGTCGAAGTGATACAGGAACGAGCCGCCGCCGGTCGAACCGTCGAGCGGCCAGCCGAACGAATGCTGCACCATGCCCTTGCGGTGCTTCTCCGGCTTGACCTGCCAAAGCTCCTTCAGTCCGATGCCGAATTTCTGCGGCTCGCGGCCTTCGCCGAGCCCGAACTTCGCCAGCAACTGCTTGCCGAGATTGCCGCGCGCGCCTTCGGCGAACAACGTGTACTTGGCGCGCAACTCCATGCCGCGCGTGAAGCTGGCATTCGGTTCGTTGTTCTTGCCGATGCCCATGTCGCCGGTGGCAACGCCGGCCACCGCGCCATTGTCGTCGTACAAAACTTCCGCCGCGGCAAAGCCCGGATAGATTTCGACGCCGAGCGCTTCGGCCTTGGTCCCGAGCCAGCGGCAGACATCGCCGAGCGAGACGATGTAGTTGCCGTGGTTGCTCATCAGCGGCGGCATCATGATGTTCGGCAGCCGCAGCGCGCCGCTTTCGCCCATGAAATAGAAGCGGTCGTCGGCGACCGCGGTCTTGATCGGCGTCTCTTCGGCGCGCCAGTCGGGCAGCAGCGCATCGAGGCCGGACGGATCGACGACCGCGCCGGAGAGAATATGCGCGCCGACCTCGGAGCCCTTCTCGACCACCACCACCGATACGTCGGCGTTGAGCTGCTTGAGGCGGATCGCCGCGGCCAGCCCGGCAGGCCCCGCCCCGACCACCACCACGTCGAATTCCATAGCCTCGCGGGCCGGCAGATCGGTCATCAACGTCTCCTGACGGGGAACGGCGGCACGGAAAACACCGCTTTTGCCGTCGCTATGCACTTCATAATGCTTCTATTGAACACTTTTGCACAGCGCGGGCAATCGCGCAGCCGCCATATTTCCCTGTGCTAAGGTGTCCCCATGATCCCCGCTTCCGACATCAACGCGCGCGACCTCATCGAGTTCTATCTCGAGACCGGCGTCGACGCGCTCCTCAGCGAGGCGCCGGTCGACCGCTTCGCCGTGGTCGAGGCGCCGCCGACGCCGGTAACGACGCGCGCCGTCGTCGAACGCACTGTTGCCAGCAACACCCAGCAGCCGGCCCCGGCGGCTCAGCTTGTCGTGGCCCCCGATGAAGCCGCCATGGCCGCACGCGCCGCGGCCAAAGGCGCCGCCACGCTCGACGCGTTGCGCGCCATTCTCGAAGACTTCAACGGTTGCGCGCTGAAGGCGACGGCGTCCAGGACGGCGTTTGCCGACGGCAATCCGCAAGCGCGCGTCATGCTGGTCGGCGAAGCCCCCGGTCGCGACGAGGACATTGAGGGCCTGCCCTTTGTCGGTCGCTCCGGCAAACTGCTCGACCTGATGCTCAAGGCGATCGGGCTCGATCGCACGTCGGTCTATATCGCCAACATCGTGCCGTGGCGTCCGCCCGGCAACCGTACGCCGACGCCTCAGGAATCGGCGATCTGCCTGCCCTTCGTCCTGCGTCAGATCGAACTGGCCGATCCGGATATTCTGGTCTGCCTCGGCGGCCCCTCGGCGCAGACCTTGCTCGGCATCAAGGACGGCATTACCAAGACACGCGGCCGCTGGTTCACCTTCAACGCCGGCAAACGCGACATCCGCGCCATCGCCACCTTCCACCCGGCGTTTCTGTTGCGCTCACCGCTGCAGAAGCGATTCGCCTGGCGCGACATGCTGGCGATCAAGAAGGCGCTCGACACCGAATAGACGTCAGCGAAAAGCGATCAAAATCGCGCCGGCGCCGATCAACGCGACACCGAGCCAATTCGGCCCGCTCAGGCGCTCGCCGAGAAAAATAACGCCGAACAGCGCCACCAGCACGACGCTCAGTTTATCGATCGGCGCGACCTTGGCCGCCTCGCCGATCTTGAGCGCGCGGAAGTAACAGATCCATGACGCGCCGGTGGCGAGCCCCGACAGCACGAGGAAGACATAGGTCCGCGCCGAGATGGTATTCGGCGACTGGAACTGTCCGGTGGCGGTGAGAATGAGCGCCAGCGTCATCAGGATGACGATGGTGCGAATGAAGGTGGCGAAATCGGAATTGACGTTCTCGATGCCGATCTTGGCGAAGATGGCGGTCAACGCCGCGAACACCGCGGACAGCGCGGCCCAGACCTGCCAGGATGACCACAGACTCATCGGGCATTCTCCAGACTTGTTACCACCGACGCACTATGACGCATGGCGGGACACCGAGGATGCATACCATCGCATGGTGGATTCCGATATAGATGTGGCGTAGCCTCGCCGCGCGGTCGCGTAGGGGCAACGTCTGCCGGGAGATGAAGCCATGGATGCCGATCCAGTCCTGCTGGCCCGCCTGCAATTCGCTTTCACCGTCGTCTTCCATATTATTTTCCCGAGCTTCACCATCGGTCTCTCGGCCTGGCTGGCGACGCTCGGCGGCCTGTGGCTCTACACCGGCGAAGACCGCTATCAGCAACTGATGCGCTTCTGGGTGAGGATCTTCGCCGTGTCGTTCGGCATGGGGGTCGTCTCCGGCATCGTGCTGTCCTACCAGTTCGGCACCAACTGGAGCCGCTTCTCGGCTTTCACCGGCGACGTGCTGGGCCCGCTGCTGGGCTACGAAGTGCTGGCCGCGTTCTTCCTTGAGGCGACCTTCCTCGGCATCCTGCTGTTCGGCTTCAACAAGGTGCCGCCTTGGCTCTACACGCTGTCGGCTTGCATCGTCGCCTTCGGCACCATGAGTTCGGCCTTCTGGATTCTGGCGGCCAATAGCTGGATGCACACGCCGGCAGGCTACGCGATCAAGAACGGCGTCGCGGTGCCGGTCGATTGGCTGCACGTCATCTTCAATCCGAGTTTCCCGTATCGTCTGGCGCATATGCTCAACGCCGCCTATCTCACCACCGCATTCGTGGTGCTCGCGGTCGGCGCGCGCTTTTTGCTCGAGGGCCGCAACCTGCGCGAAGGCCGCACCATGCTGCGCATGGCGATCGGCCTTGCCGTCGTGCTGGCGCCGTTGCAGCTTTTCATCGGCGACCAGCATGGCCTGAACACGCTCGAGCATCAGCCGATCAAGGTCGCGGCGATGGAGGGACACTGGGACGGCTCGAAGCCGGCCGACTTCCACATCTTCGCCTGGCCGGACGGGAAAGCCGGCAAGAACGATTTCGCGCTATCCATTCCGCACGGCTCCTCGCTCATCCTCACCCATAGCTGGGACGGCAAGATCCCCGGTCTGTTGAGCGTGCCGCCGGATCAGCGTCCGCCGGTCGTTACGGTGTTCTTTGCCTTCCGCATCATGGTGGGGCTCGGCCTGCTGATGATCGCAGCGGCGCTGTACGGCGCCTATCTGTGGTGGCGCGGTACTCTGTTCGAGACGCGCTGGTTCCTGCGCATCGTCGCCAATAGCTGGTGGGCGGGCTTTGTCGCGGTGATCTCCGGCTGGGTCGTGACCGAAAGCGGCCGCCAGCCCTGGCTGGTCTATAACGTCATGCGCACCGCCGACGGCATATCGCCCGTTCCCGGCGCGACCGTGCTCGGCACTTTGGGGCTGTTCATCGTCGCCTACGGCATCGTGTTCTCGTTCGGCATTTATTACATGAACCGGCTGATCGCGCAGGGCCCCGACTCCGGCGGCCACGACCACGATCTCGATAACCTGTCGACCAATCCGATATCGGCCGCGCGCGATGCCGGCCGCAACGCCATTTAAGGGAGCGAACCATGGAATCCATGGATATGTATCTCCCGCTGATCTGGGCGGCTCTGATCGGCGTCGCGGTGGCGATGTACATCATTCTCGACGGCTTCGATCTCGGCATCGGCATCCTGTTTCCGTTCACGAAGAGCGAAACCGAGCGCGACCAGATGATGCGCACCATCGCGCCGTTCTGGGACGGCAATGAAACCTGGCTGATCCTCGGCGGCGTCGGCCTGTTCGTCGCATTCCCGCGCGCTTATTCGGTGATCATGCCGGCGCTTTATCTCCCGGTCATCGTCATGCTGGTCGCGCTGGTGTTCCGCGGCGTCGCTTTTGAATTCCGCACCGTGTCGCGCAGCAAGACCGGCTGGAGCGTCGCCTTCACGCTCGGCTCGACGCTGGCGACCTTCGCGCAGGGCGTCGTCCTCGGCGGTCTGGTGCAAGGCATCAATGTCGTGAACGGCGAGTATGTCGGCGGCCCGTTCGATTGGGCGAGCCCGTTCACGCTGCTGTGCGGCGTGTCGCTGGTTGCCGGCTACGCCCTGCTCGGCGCGACCTGGCTGCACATGAAAACCGATGGCGAGGTTGCCGCGCGCGCGCAGCGCCAGGCGAAGTACGCGCTGATCGCGGTGCTGGTCTTCATGGCGGCGGTCAGCGTCTACACGCCGCTGGCCGAGCCGCGCATCGCCGCACGCTGGTTCTCGCTGCCGAATTTCTATTTCCTGTGGCCGGTACCGACGATCACGGCGCTGATCGCCTTTGCCTGCTGGATATGGATCGAGCGCGGCCGCGAGGTGCCGCCCTTCCTGGCGGCGATCGCGCTGTTCATGCTCGGCTATGCCGGCCTGGTGATCTCGAACTTCCCGTATCTGGTGCCGCCGTCGCTGACGGTGTGGGAAACCTCGGCCTCGCCCAGCAGCCAGATCTTCATGCTGATCGGCACGCTGTTCCTGCTGCCCATGGTGCTCGGCTACGTGATCTTTGTGTACTGGCTGTTCCGCGGCAAAGTCCGCGCCGGCGAGAGCTATCACTAAATAAGTATCGCGAGCGGTTACGGCTGCGCCTGCGGTCGTAGCACCGACCAGCCGACGCGGATCAACGGCAGGCGCCCCTGCACCGTGCGCTCGAACTGGCGCGGCAATTCCGGCACCAGCGACGGAAACTGCGTCTGGAGGTCGGCCGGCACGGTGTTGGCCGCGGTCGCCGGCCACACCAGAATTCCGCCATTGGTCGCGACGTCGTCGACGCTGGCCCATGGGCTGCGCTGCGGCGCCCAGGCAAAAAACACATGCGGTCGGCCTTCCGGTCCCGGCGGCGCCAGCATGGCGATCAGCGGCGCCAGACGCGCATCGCCCGAGACATATTGCAGCGGCTTGCCGGTGCGGCGTTGATAGGTGTCGGCAAAGAACCGCGCCTCTTCCGCGGCCGGCTGGGCGATGCGATTGTCCTTCGCCAGCGTCCACGGCACTACGACCAGGCTGACGACAACGAGAAGCGGCGGCGCCACCAGAAGCGCGAGCCATGACGATGAGACCAGCCCCTCGCGATAGATCAGCACGCGGTTGCCGGCGGCGAGCACGACGGCAAGCCCCGACAGCAGGACGAGCGGCGCGAGCGTCGACAAGGTCGCCAGCGATCCGAACGAGGCCAGCGGCGAGAATTGCGGCACCCGTTCGCCCAGCAGCACCAGCGTGACCGCGACAATCGCCGGCGCCAGCGCGAAGAAATAGACAAAGGCTTGCGCCGCCGGCTCGACCGGGCCGCGGTCGATCTCGGGCGCGCGTTCGTTACGTTTGCGCGGAAAGCCGCTGGCGAGATAGGCGAGCAGCAACAGCCCGAGATGGACCGCCACCAGCGCGCCGGCCAGCCATGCCGAGGATACGCTGGCCGCGCGTTCGCTCAATGCCGTCAGAACCAGCGCGTGCGATTGGCTGAGCCAGGCGGCGTGCGGAAAGATCACCACCGCCAGCAGCGCGATGGCGAGCCACGGCTCGGGATGGCGTAGCGCGCGGCGGCCGCGCGCGGTGAGCGGCGTGAACACGATCAGCAGCAGCACCAGGATGATGCCGGCATAATGCGTCAGCAGCAGCAGGCCGAGATCGACGCCCAGCAGAAACCAGTTGCCGCGACGGCCGCCGCCGACCGCGTGCCAGTAATGCATCAGCGCCAGCGCCCAGAACGGCAGCGCCAGAACCGCGGGACCGAAGTCCGGGCTTGGCACCGTGAAGGCGGCGATGCCGACCATCAGCAGGATGCCGAGCACGGCATGACGTGTCCCGACCACCGCGCGGCCGAGCGTGAACACCGCCCACAACGCGACCACGATGCAGGCCTGCGACAGCGCGTAGAGACCGAACAGGCCGGCGGCGCGGAACACGATTTCGGCGAGCCAGAAAGCAAGCGGCGGCCCGAGATAGCTGCCGAGCAGGAATTCGCGGCCGACCGCCAGCACCAGCGGCACGTCGCCCGGCGGCGCCGAGTAAAACAGCGCCGGGATCACGGTCCACAGCACGCCTTGCGTCAGCGCCACGAACCAGAACACGACCTTGGGACGGCCGCGGAGGAATTCGATGATCAGGGAGACGTGATGCATGGACCTGCTCTTTATCCCTCCCCTGAAAGGGGAGGGTCGGCGCGCTTGCGCGCCGGGGTGGGGACATCACGCGTCGCCCCACCCGGCTCGCAAAAGCTCGCCACCCTCCCCGCGAGCGGGGAGGGATAAGAAAGGAATAGTGAACGCCGGCTAAAGTGGCAACACGGCCGCCAGCACATCGGCCGGCGCGTCGTCGGCCCGCCCGGCCAATTCCCCGGACATGGCGGCCCAGCGCGCCGCGACCGGCGCGAATGAACGCCGGTGGTGCGGCGTCGGCCCCAGCGCGGCGAGCGCACGGAAATGCTCCGGCACGCTGTAGCCCATGTGCCGCTCGAAGCCGTAGCCGGGATAGGCTTCGGCCAGCCGCGCCATGTAGCGGTCGCGCGTCACCTTGGCGACGATCGAGGCCGCCGCCACCGACTGCACCAGCGCGTCGCCGGATACCACCGCTTCGCAATCGCAGCCGCAGTCGATCTTCATGTTGCCATCGACGAAGACCAGCTTCGGCCGTTCCGGCAGCGCCTTCACCGCGCGCGCCAAGGCCCAGAGCGAGGCGCGCAGGATGTTGTCGCGGTCGATCCGCGCGACAGCACCGAAAACCACTGAGACATGCGCGGTAGCGCAAATTTTTTCGTAGAGCGCCTCGCGCGCCGCGGCATCCAGCTTCTTGGAATCGTTGAGGCCGCGGGGGATGCGGTCCGGATCGAGCACCACGGCCGCCGCCACGACCGGACCGGCGAGCGGCCCCCGCCCCGCCTCGTCGCAACCGGCAACCGGAAAGATGCCGGCCTTCAGCGCACGACGCTCGCGCCGGAACGTCGGCCGCAAGATCGGCTCGACGAGAGGCAATTTCGCCGCCCGTTTGGCTGCGGCTTTGGATTTCGACGTCGGTTGCGGTTTTGCGGCACGAGCCATGCGCCGATGGGTACGCCCGACTCAGACGGGTTTCAATCGCCTTAGATGACAGGCGGTGAACAGCGGGGACTGACTTGCAGTGGGCGCCAATCTCTCCGTCATGGCCGGGCTTGTCCCGGCCATCGCGCGCAGGGGTGCACTGTGCCCTCCTAAGCGAGATCACCGGGACAAGCCCGGTGATGACAGTCAAAACAAACTCAGCTGCGCCTCGTTCGGCTTGGGATGCCTGAAGTGTTCGGTCGACAGCGAGCGCTTCTTTTCGTTAAGCCCGAGCTTCTCGCAGGCCAGTTCGAACCGGCGGCCGATCAGCCAGGCGTAAGGGCCCTTGCCTTTCATGCGCGTGCCCCACTCCGAATCGTAATCCTTGCCGCCGCGCATTTCGCGCACCAGCTTGAAGACGTGGTTGACACGGTCGGGATAGTTCGCCTCCAGCCATTCGCGGAACAGGTCGCGCACTTCGAGCGGCAGACGCAGCATCACATAGCCGGCTTCCTTGACCCCGGCGGCGGCGGCGGCATCGAGAATGCGTTCGATTTCCATGTCGTTGAGCGCCGGAATGATCGGCGCCACCATCACGGTCGTCGGCACGCCGGCCTGCGATAGCTGCCGCAACGCCTCGAGACGTTTCATCGGCGCCGCCGCGCGCGGCTCCATCTTGCGCGCCAGTTCCGGATCGAGCGTCGTCACCGACAAAGCCACCTTGGCCAGGTTGCGCTCGGCCATACGGGCGAGAATATCGAGATCGCGCAGCACCAGCGCCGACTTGGTGACGATGCCGACCGGATGGCCGGCTCGGTCCAGCGTTTCGAGAATGCGCCGCATCACCTTGTAGCGCCGCTCGATCGGCTGATACGGATCGGTATTGGTGCCAATCGCGATGGTGCGCGGCGAATAATTCGGCGCGGCGAGTTCCTTCTCCAGCAATTCGGCCGCTTCCGGCTTCACGAACAGCTTGGATTCGAAATCAAGTCCCGGAGACATGCCGAGATAGGCATGCGTCGGGCGCGCGAAGCAGTACACGCAGCCGTGCTCGCAGCCGCGATACGGGTTGATCGACCGGTCGAAGCCGATATCGGGCGACTGGTTGCGGGTGATGATCTTGCGCGTCGAGTCGACCTGCACCGTGGTCTTGAACGGCGGCAGTTCCTCGAGCGATCGCCAGCCGTCGTCGAAGGCGATGCGCGCATGCGACTCGTAGCGGCCGGAGGCGTTCGACTGCGCGCCGCGTCCGCGCCGGCGCTCGTGGTCGACGACTACGCCCAGCAGGCCGGTCAGGTCGTCGACGCGAACCCCCGCCGGCGCGGAGGGCAGCTCCGTCGCAGGATCGGAAATGGCGGTCCGATCAGGCGCCGCCGGCGGGCGATTCAAGGCTGCATGTGAGTGAGCCATGGCTACTACCTAGTGACGAAATGTGAACATAACAAGAACATTTTCGGCGGCGCCGTGGGGCATTGCCGCCCGGCCCGATCTCGTGGGGGCGCCTTCACATCCGCACACGATGTGGTAGCAACCGAAATAACAGGGGTTCTGTTCCCGCCGGGGGCCAATGCTCAGCGTCATCATCGCCACGCACGAATCGGAGCGCACGCTGGTGCCGACTTTGTCGGCGCTGGTGCCGGGCGCGATGTCGGGGCTGGTGACAGAGGTGGTTGTGGCTGACGCGGGCTCGAAGGATGCAACGGCCGAAGTGGCGGACATCGCCGGCTGCCGTTTCATGATCGTCGAGGGCGCGATCGGACCTCGGCTGAAAGAAGCAGCGTTGACGACCCGGACGCCGTGGCTGCTGTTCCTGCGCGCCGGCATCGTGCCCGATGCCAACTGGATGGCCGAGATCGAGGCCTTCATGCAGGCGGCCGCCTATGGCGAGAAAGCACCGCGCGCGGCGGTGTTTCGCGCCGGCGCTTCCGCCTCCGCGCGGCCCGGCCTTGGCGACCTGATCGCGCTGCTCCGAACAATGCTGACAGGCAAAGCGCCATCGCCCGACCAGGGCCTCCTCATCTCTCGCGATCTTTATGAGACGCTCGGCGGCCACCCCCGTGGACACGATGCCGAGGCGGCGCTGATCGGCAAGCTCGGCCGACGCCTCGCTCTGCTCGGCGCCAGCGTACGCGTGGTTGGCGAACCGGGCTGACGCAGCCGATCGATACTTGACTTTGTCAAATAAGTGCCCGACCGTGGCGCAACCATGAAGTCTGCCGGGACGAAATCAGACAATAGCGCCGCGCCGTCGCCCGAGCACATCGCGTCGGTGCGCCGGTTCAACCGCTTTTATACGCGCCAGATCGGCCTGCTGCGCAAAACCTATCTCGACACCCCCTATTCGCTCGGCGAGATGCGCGTGCTGCATGAACTCGCGCATCCGCGCGTGGCGCAGCCGACCGCGAAGGACATCGGCCGCGCGCTCGATCTCGACGCCGGCTACCTGTCGCGCGTGCTGCGCAATTTCGAGAAGCGCGGGCTGGTTAAACGCACCACGTCAAAGAGCGACGCGCGGCAAAGCCATCTGTCCCTGACCGCGCAAGGCAGGAAGTTCTTCGCCCCGGCCGAGCAACGCTCGCAAGAAGACGTCGCCGTGATGCTGGAGAAGCTCACCGAACGCGAACAAAGCGAACTGGTGACGGCCATGCACCATATCGAAGCCTTGCTCGAGAAGGACGCCGGCGCGTCGCCGGCGCGCCAATACACGCTCCGCGATCCGAAACCCGGCGATCTGGGCTGGATCGTCGCCGAGCACGCCCGGGTCTATACGCGCGAGTACGGCTGGGACCATACGTTCGAAGGTCTCGTGGCGCAGATCGTCGCCGAATTCGCCGCCAAATTCGATCCGGCATGCGAGCGCTGCTGGATCGCCGAAATGGATGGCGAACCGGTCGCCTCGGTGATGCTGGTGAAGGACGCAAAGCCCGGCACCGCGCGCATCCGCCTGCTGATTGTGTCACCCAAGGCCCGCGGACTGGGCCTCGGTCGGCGCCTCACCGACGAATGCATCGAATTCGCCCGCGCCAGAGGCTATGGCGCTATCACTTTGTGGACGCATGACTGCCTGAAGGCGGCGCGGCACTGCTACGAGAAGGCCGGCTTCACGCTGACCTCAAGCAACAACAAGATGAGCTTCGGCCAGAACGTCGTCGCCGAATACTGGGACATGGCGCTTTAGCTAAGCCGTCGCGCCCTTGGCCTTCGGACGGCGCATGTGCTCATCCAGCCGCGGCATGATCTCGACGAAATTGCACGGCCGGTAGCGGTAATCGAGCTGGTGCACGAGGATGTCGTCCCAGGCGTCCTTGCAGGCGCCGGGCGATCCCGGCAGGCAGAAGATGTAGGTCGCATTGGCGACGCCCGCGGTGGCGCGGGTCTGGATCGCCGAGGTGCCGATCTTTGGATAGCTGACCATCGTGAACAAGGTCGAGAAGCCGTCCATGCGCTTCTCGAACAGCGGCTCGACCGCTTCGGGCGTGACATCGCGGCCGGTGAAGCCGGTGCCGCCGGTCGAGATCACCACGTCGATGAACTCGTCCTTGATCCAGGCCGTCATCTTCTGGCGGATTGCCTCGACGTCATCCTTCACGATCGACCGCTCGGCCAGGATATGCCCGGCGGCGCGAATGCGCTCGGCCAGCGTGTTGCCCGATTTGTCGTCGGCCAGTTCGCGCGTGTCGGAAACCGTCAGCACCGCGATCTTGAGCGGGATGAACTGGCGGGACGCATCGATACCGGGCATGGCGTCTTAACCTTACAATTGCGTATTGGCCGCGAACGTATTGCACGCCGACACCTTGCCCGTCTTGAAGCCGGTGGTGAACCAGCGCTGGCGCTGCTCCGACGTGCCGTGCGTGAACGAATCCGGCACGACATATCCCCGCGCCTGTTTCTGCAGCCGGTCGTCGCCGATCGCGGCCGCCGTCTGCAACGCCGCTTCGATGTCGCCGGGCTCGATCGATTGCCAGCGCTGGTTGGACTGGTTGGCCCAGATGCCGGCGAAGCAATCGGCCTGCAATTCGACGCGCACCTGAATGCGGTTGGCCGCCGCGCGGTTGCCGGATGCCTGCTGCGCCTGATGTGCCTTCGGCAAAATGCCGAGCAGGTTCTGCACGTGATGCCCGACTTCATGCGCGATCACGTAAGCCTCGGCGAATTCGCATGCCTTACCGGAGCACGCGCGAAAGCGCGAGCGCATTTCATCGAAGAAGGATGTGTCGAGAAAGACGCGCCGGTCGTTCGGACAGTAAAACGGTCCGCTCGCCGAACTCGCCATGCCGCAAGCGCTCTGAACCTGACCGGTGAACAGCCGCAGGCGCGGCGCGCGATATTGCTGGCCGGCGTCCTGAAACACCTTGGTCCACGTATCTTCGGTATTGCCGAGCACGGCGGCAACGAAGCTACCCATCTGATCCGTCGGCGCACCGGTTTTCTGCGACGGCCGGTCGACCGGCTGCTGTTGTTGCGTGCGGCTATTGTTCACCATTTCGGCGCCGCCGATCAGAATGCTGGGATCGATGCCGAGCGCCCAGCCGATCAGTCCGAGCACAACGACAGTGCCGATGCCGAGACCGCCGCCGCCGACCGGCAATCCGAAGCCGCCGCCGCCGCCGCCGCCGCGGTCGTCTTCAACATTGTCACTGCGGCGAAAGTCATCCCAACGCATTTCAAGTCGTCTCCCGAAGCGCAAATCCGATCATGGCGCATGCTTTAACACGCATCCAGGGATTAAGTTTTCGTACCTTGTTAACCTCTGCTAACTCCCCGTTAAATCGGCAGAATCTGCCATCACTCAATTTTCGGCATAAACCGTTTCTTCACCTTGCAGAGCCATATTGCACGCCTGTCGGTTTGTAGGTCCCGCGTCAACCGACCGCGTCGTCCTTGAGTCAGAGTGAGTCATGGTTGTGTCGCGTCGCGGGGCGCCCATCAGGGCGCCCCGTGGAGTTTCAAAAGACTCCGAACACCGAATTCTCGTTGGCGACTGCGTCAGCGAGATGGCGAAGTTGCCGGCGAACTCCGTCGACGTGATTTTCGCCGATCCGCCTTATAATCTGCAGCTTGCCAGCGATCTGAAGCGGCCGGACGACTCGCATGTCGACGCCGTGACCGACGACTGGGACAAGTTCGCGAGCTTCGCCACTTATGATGCCTTCACCAAGGACTGGCTGACGGCCTGCCGCCGCGTGCTCAAGCCCGCCGGCACGATCTGGGTGATCGGCTCGTATCACAATATCTTCCGCGTCGGCGCCATCATGCAGGACATGGGGTTCTGGATCCTCAACGATGTGGTCTGGCGCAAGACCAACCCGATGCCGAATTTCCGCGGCCGGCGCTTCACCAACGCGCACGAGACCATGATCTGGGCCTCGCGCGACGCCGACACCAAGGGCTACACGTTCAACTATGAAGCGCTGAAGGCCGGCAACGACGATGTGCAGGTCCGTTCCGACTGGACCTTCCCGCTGTGCACCGGCGGCGAACGGCTCAAAGGTTCCGACGGCAAGAAGCTGCATCCGACTCAGAAGCCGGAAGCCCTGCTTGCCCGCGTCATCCTGTCGAGTTCCAGGCCCGGCGACCTCATTCTCGATCCGTTCAACGGCACCGGCACCACCGGCGCGGTCGCCAAGAAGCTCGGCCGCCGCTTCATCGGCATCGAGCGCGAGAAGAAATACGCCACCGCCGCTGAAAAACGCATCGCCGACGTCGAAGTCGTGCCGTCGCCGTCGATTGCGCCGTTCATGACGGCGCGTGAGGCGCCGCGCGTTGCCTTTGCCTCACTGATCGAACGCGGTCTGGTCAAGCCGGGCGCCCGGCTCACCGACGCCAAAAAGCGTCACAAGGCGGTCGTCCGCGCCGACGGCGCCATCGCGATCGGCGACACGGTCGGTTCGATCCACCGCATGGGCGCGGTTGCCCAGGGGCTGGATGCCTGCAACGGCTGGACCTTCTGGCACCTCGAAACGCCGAAGGGCCTGATGCTGATCGACGACTTGCGCGCGCAGGTGCGCTCGGAAATGGCGCTGATGGAAGCGGCGGAGTAGCCGTCAGCGGCTGACGGCAACGCCGAGGCGAATGCCGGACGCCTTTTGCAGGCGGCTGATGACCGCAAACAAATTATCCGCCCGCGGATTGCCGTTGGGCC
>JBAZSM010000063.1:0-25129 GCA_041662425.1 Pseudolabrys sp. | reverse complement strand
AGCCAGATGCCGCTAAACACCTGCGACCACCGCTTTGCCTTTGGCGCCGATCTGACAGGCCATAAATGTCGCGGTAAACCCCGGCCCCATCGCTGCCATCACCGTAGGCCCACGCAGGCCGCGCCTGAGCGCCGACGCGAGCACGAACATGACCGTCGCCGCGGACATATTGCCATGTGCGCGCAGCACCGCGCGCTCGTCGAGCAAGCTGCCACTTTGCAGTTGAAGCGCGGCCTCCAGCGCGTCAAGCACCTTGGCGCCCCCGGGATGCAGAACATAGTTGGGCGCCTCGAAGCCTGTCATTTCGACAAAGCGGCGTGCCGGCTCCGGTAGTTGCTTTTCAACGAAATGCGGCACGGAGCGCGACAGCACGACGCCAAGGCCAGTCGGGTCCACGGTCCAGCCCATGATGTCGAGCGAACCCGGCCAGGTATGATCGGCGCTGACGCCGAGCCGGATCGCGTCCACATCGGCGTCGCCATCACGACCGCTATCCGCGCGCAGCACCATTGCCGCCGCGCCGTCGCCGAATAGGGCCGACGAGATGATGTCGGCCTTGAAGCCGCGGTCGCTGCGAAATGCCACGGTACAAAGTTCGACCACGACGACGAGGACCGTCTCGCCCGGATGCGCGCGGGCGAGACGCGCTCCGATCGCAAGGCCGGACACGCCGCCAGCGCAGCCGAGCCCGAACAAAGGCACGCGCATGATGTTGGGCCGGAAGCCCATCTCGGTGGCAACGCGGGCTTCCAGACTGGGCGTCGCAATACCGGTCGACGAAACCGTGACGACGACATCAATGTCTTCGGCGCGCAACGCTGCATGATCGAGCGCCTCGCGCGCCGCCTTGACGAACAGGCGGCTGGCGCCGTCGAGATAGACCTCGCCGCGCTCGGCGAAATCATGCGGCGCCTCGAACCATTCCAGTGGACGCACAGATTGGCGCTGCTCGATGCCGGCGTTCACAAAGACGTCATTGAGGTTGGGAAAACGCTCGAAGGCGCGCGCATAGACCCGGCGGGCGAGCCGCGCCACGTCGTCCTGCGCCAGGCGGTATGGCGGCGCGGCGGTGGCGAGCGACAGAAGACCGACCGGCAGCGGTTCCAATGCCTCTGGCTCAGCCACGAAAGACCGCGGCAAGGTGTGGACGTTCATGGCAACCTCGTTTCTTGAGACGACCCCCGCAAGAATAAGGTTATGGATCCCGCTTTATTCCATTCACAGTCGTGTGACACGACCAGCCGGAGGCCTGTCTAGTCGACAAATGCCCCTTGCCGACGCTCGGCCGCATATTTTACCAGCGCGAGGAAGCGATAAAGGCCATGAACGAATTTGCCGTATGGCATGCTCAGGAATAATCCGAGTACCGTGCCGAGATGGATCGCCAGCAGAATGCCCATCGCCCCCGATTCGCGCCCCCACATAAGCGCGAGCCCGGTGGCGGCCACCAGAAGCAGCATGACAATGAAAGCCGCCGCCATGCCCTGCCGCTTGGCGTCGGTAAGCAATGGATCGCGGCGGCGCGACAGCCAATAAAGTCCCGCCGGACCAAGGATCAGTCCGATGCCGCCAACCGTCCCAAGCAGAACCGGCAGACTGATCAGTGGATAAGGCGCCTCCCAAGCGAAAACATAGTGATAAAGCGTCGCTACCGAGGTCGAGGCAAAGCAAAGCAGAAAGCCGTAGAACGTCAGGTGATGAAATATCCGGCGCGACGGTGACGGCGCCTTGCCCTCGCTTGTACAACCGCCACCACCGCCGTGCAGATAAGTCAGATGGAACGTATCGATGAGCGCGCGGCCAAAATCGCGAAAACCGACCGGCGTATTGCCATTGATGTCGCGCCAGAACCGCGTGAGGCTGACGGCGAAGGCCAGCACCGCATAAAGCGACACGGCGCCGAAGATGCCCGCCATCGCGTTGTGCGGCATGATCTTGTAAAAGTCGCCGGCATGGCGCGAAAACAACGCGGCTGGATCGACGAACAGCGCAAATCCGACGATGAAGGCCGCAAGGCTCGCCGCCGTCAGCAGCGTCACCAGGAGGCCGTTGCGATCGAATACGCCGGCCAGAAAACCCGGCCAGACATAGGTCGCGTAGCTGTCATTGCGCACGCGCGCCATCGATGCCGGGACATTGACGCTGAACTCGTGTGGCGGCGAATACTGGCAATCGGTGTAGCAGGCACCGCACTGGTGGCAGAGGTTGGCCAGATAATTTAGATCGCCCTGCCCGAACGTGCGGCGCATTTCCATCGCCGGAAACACAGCGCAAAGGCCCTCACAATAGCGACAGGCATTGCAGATCGTCATGAGACGATCGACTTCGCGCAGCGGGCTAGTTACGAGCACGTTGAGCCGCTCCTTCTCCCGCGAGCCGCCCAAACACGGCACCGATCGTCATACCGATGCCCGCCAGATAGCCTTTGCCGAGCACATTGCCCGCCATGATTTCACCGGCGGCGAACATGTTGCCGGTCGGCATGCCGTCCGCCAAAATGATGCGCGCCTCTTGGTTCACACGCACGCCGAGATAAGTGAAGGTGATACCCGGGCGCAGCGGATAAGCGCAATAAGGCGGATGATCGATGGTCCGAGCCCAATGCGATTTCGGTGGCTCAAGGCCTTCGGTCCGGCAATCGTCCAGCACTGTGTGGTCGAAGGTGCCGGGGCGCACCGCTGCGTTGTAATCGGCAACCGACTTTTCCAGCGCCTGCGGATCGAGCGTTAGCTTGGCCGCCAATTCCGCGATCGTGTTCGCCTCAATGGCCGGAAAAATCGACGGCATGAACAGCCGGATCGAACGGCTGTCTATAATCGAATAGGCAATCTGGCCAGGCTGTTGCGCGATCAGGCGGCCCCAGATCGCATAGCGCTTTGGCCAGACATCCTCACCTTCGTCGTAGAAGCGCTGCGCGTCGCGGTTGACGACGATGCCGAAAACGATGCTGTCGAGGCGCGTGGCGATGCCGCCGTCGAATTTCGGCGCGCGCGCGTCGAGCGCAATGGCATGGCACTGAGTCGGATCGCCGACCGGCTGAATGCCGGCGTCGAGCAGCATGCGCAGCACGTCGCCGCGATTGTACCTGGTGCCGCGGATAATGAAATTCTCCCCCGCCTCGCCCCAGTATTCCTGCAGCCACTCGATATTCGACTCGAAGCCGCCGGCGGCGGCGACGAGCGCCTTGCCGCGCACGATTTGGGGCTCTCCCTGAAAATCGACCTGCGCCGAGACGAAGGTGCCGTTCTCTATGGTCAGCCCCGTGACCCGGGCGTCGTACAGGCAGACCACGCCAAGCGCCTCCGCCCGGCGGTACAACGCATTGAGCATGCCCCGGCCGCCGCCGAGAAAGAACGCATTGGTTTTGCCGAGACTCAAGGTGCCGCCGAGCGGCGGCTGGAAGCGGACGCCCTGCTCATCCATCCAGCCCAGCAATTCGCGCGATTTGGCGATGGTGAGTTCGGCGAGCGCCTTGTCGGTCTCGCCGCCCGTCACGCGATAGAGATCATCCAGGAACTCGGCCTGTTCGTAGGGCCCGGTCATGGTCGGCGCGGTGCCATCGTGCGAACAGCGAAGGTTGCGGGTGTGGCGCGTATTGCCGCCTCGATAGAATTCAGGGGCGCCCTCGAGCAGGATCACACGGCAACCGGATCGCCTCGCGGTGATGGCCGCGCACAAAGCCGCGTTTCCGCCGCCGATCACGACGACATCGTAGTTCTCATCAAAAGCCGAGGACGAAGCCAAGCCGCACCCCTGAAGGAAAAATCAGTTGCCGGGATTGTAGCGCATGACGACAGGAGTTGCCGATTCGAATTGCCGACGGCGAACTCCGGCCCTCACGCTGGGGCCGAAACAGCCTCGGCCTTGGCAACGCCGAGATAGGTCTCCAGCGTGCGATGGTCACGGCGCAATTCGGCACTTGTACTTTCGTGAACCACCTGCCCGCGCTCGAGGATCACGGCACGGTCGACAATGCCGAGAATCTTCTTGGCGTTCTGCTCGACCAGAATCGCGGAAATCTTCTCCTCGCGAATGATGCGCTGGAGCGCGGCCAGCAACTCTTCAACCAGAATCGGCGCCAGACCTTCGAGCGGCTCATCGAGCAGAATGATGCGCGGATTGAGAATGAGTGCGCGGCCGATCGCCAGCATCTGCTGCTCGCCGCCGGAAAGCTGGCCACCCATATTGGCGCGGCGCTCTTTCAGCCGCGGGAACATCGTGTAGACGCTGTCCAGCGTCCAGGGTCCCACCTTGGCAATCGCGGTCAGGTTTTCCTCAACCGTCAGCGATTTGAAGATGTTGCGCTCCTGCGGCACCCAGCCGATGCCGGCCAGCGCCCGCTGGTCGGGCCGCAGCCGCGTCACGTCTCTGCCATCGAGCGCGATCGATCCACCGCGATAGCGCGTCACGCCGACGATCGAATTGAGCAGCGTCGTCTTGCCGGCGCCATTGCGGCCCAGCAATGCCAGCGACTGGCCTTCCGGGATGCTGAACGATACGCCGCGCAACACCAAGGCCTGGTCATAGCCAGCCGACAGGTTCTCGACCTTTAGAACGTCAGGCATCGAGGCTTTCCCCGAGATAAACCGCCTTGACGCGGGGGTCCCGCGCGACCTCGGCGGCAGAACCTTCGACGAAAAGGCCGCCATTGACCAGAACCGAGATCTTTTCCGAGAACGCGAACACGATATCCATGTCGTGCTCGATGAGGACGACGGTGACGTCCTTCGGCAGCGCGGCGATACTGGCGAGAATCTCGTGACGCTCTTCGTCGGGCACGCCGGCGGCCGGCTCGTCAAGCAGCAGCACCTTGGGCCGGCAGGCGATAGCGACCGCGATCTCGAGCAGCCGCTGCTTGCCATATGGCAGGATGCCGGTCCGCGTGTTCATCACGTCGGCGAGGCGGAAGCGATCGAGAATATCCGCGATCTCACTGTTGATGCCGGGCTTGGTGCCCGCGACGCGCCAGAAGTCGGCGCCGTCGCCATGGCGTTCGGAGATAGCCAGGCCTACGGTTTCGAGCGGCGTCAGATCGGGAAACAACTGGTTGATCTGGAAGGTGCGCACCATGCCGAGGCGCACGCGCTTCTGCGGCGAAACCGTCGTGACGTCGACGCCATTGAGCAGGATACTCCCGGATGTCGGCTGCAGGATGCCGGTCAGAAGATTGATGAGCGTGGTCTTGCCCGCCCCGTTCGGGCCGATGAGGGCGTGTCGCGCACCGGCCTCGATGTTGATCGACACGTCATTGGTGGCGGTGAGGCCGCCGAAACGTTTAACGAGATGGCTGGTCTGTAGGGCGATTGTCATGACGGCTGCCTCTTGGCTCGCCAGTCAAGCCGCGCCGCCAGCGCGCGCACCGGCCCGGTCCAGCGCGTCACACGATCGCGGCCGACCAGCACCAGGACCACCAGCACCAAGCCGATCCAGAACGGCCAGTATTGCGGCGTCAATTGCGCCAGATAGTCCTGCATGACCTTGAAAATCACCGCGCCAATCAATCCGCCGTAGAGATAGCCGACGCCGCCGATGATGAGGACGAGCAACAGGTCGGCGGAACGGTCGAAGGAGAACACATCCAGCGAGGAGAACGCTGTCGTCTGCGCCAGCAATCCGCCGGCGACGCCGGCGTAGAACGCAGCGATCGTGTAGACCGCGACCAGACGTGCGTCGACACCGATACCGATCGCGCGGGCCCGCAGCGGGTTACCCTTGATGGCCAGAAGCGACAGTCCGAAGGGAGACGCCATCAGCCGCCGCGCCATCAGAAACAGTACAAAAAGCACGATCAGGCAATAGACATAGCCATTGTGGCCGAACATGTCGAAGCGGAACCTACCGAGGATCGGCTCCATGGTGACGCCCTGAAGACCATCGGCACCGCCGGTCAACCCGCCGAACTGGTTGGCGAGTTCACGCAAAACCAGGGCGACGCCCAGCGACACCATCAGGCGCGTCAGATCGGCGCCGCGCAGCATCAGGAAACTGGTGGCAAAACCGACCACCGCCGCGATCAGACCAGCGCCGATCAACCCAAACACGGGCTCGGTCACCAGCCCGTGCTTGGCAAGAAGCGCCGCGGCATAGGAGCCAACGCCAAAAAACGCTGCATGACCGAGGGACAGGATTCCGGCGTAGCCGAGGATGAGGTCCAGCGACAGCGCAAACAGCGCGAGCCAGGCGACCTCCGTCAGAATCAGGTGCTTGTTCGGCAAAAGCCAGATCGAACTAAAGGCCAGAATCCAGAACACGAACTCGAAGGGATGCCAGCGCGCGCGCGCCAGCACGCCTGCGGCAGCCAGTTTCGCGGTGGGCGTCGGGTCGCTCATTTGTTGCCTGCCCGCGCAAACAGACCCTGCGGCCGCCAGATCAGCACAACGATCATGATCGTATAGATGACGAAGGCGCCGAGCTTGGGGACGTAATACTTTCCGGCGACGTCGGCGATGCCGAGCAACAGCGACGCGAGGAATGGACCTGTGATGCTCGAGGTGCCACCCACGGTGACGACGATCAGGAAGTAGATCATGAACTTGAGCGGAAACGTCGGATCGAGGCCGAGGATTTCCGTGCCGAGCGCGCCGCCGAGACCGGCCAGACCCGAACCGAAAGCAAAGGTCAATGCGAAGATATTGCCGACGTTGATGCCGAGACCGCGCGCGACGCGCTGGTCGTCAACGGCGGCGCGCAACCGACTGCCGAAGCGCGTGTAGACGAGAACATACTGCAGCCCGAGCGCCAGTGCACCGCAGACCGCAATGATCAGCAGGCGGTAGCGGCCCATGCCGATGCCAAAGACCCGTATCTGGCCCTGAAGCGCCTCAGGAATGTGAGCGAAGACCTGCGAAGATCCCATCGCGTAGTCCGCGGCGGCGACCGACATGAACACGAGGCCGATCGTGAACAGAACCTGGTCGAGATGCGATTTTCGGTAGATGTGGACGTAGAACGCCTTCTCCATGGCAAAGCCGATGGCCGCGCTCACGAAGAACGCGCAAATGACCGATACCCAGAACGGCACGCCGAAATTATTGACCAGGATGACAAGCGCGTAGCCGCCGGCCATGGCGAACGCACCATGCGCCAGGTTGACGAGGTTCATCAGGCCCAAAGTCACGGAAAGGCCGCACGCCAGAACGAACAGCAGCATGCCGTAGGCAATTCCGTCGAACAGGATCGTCAACATGCGGGTCTAGCATTTTCCGAACGGGGGACGCGGGAAAACGGGGCGCATGGGTTCTGCCCATGCGCCCCGGAGGCATAGAGAGGCTTACTTCTTGACCTTCGCCGGGTCCTTGACGTCCTTGAACGTCTCGAACTCGACGTTGTAAAGCTGGCCGTTCTTCTTCTCGACCTTGCGCACATAGATATTCTGCACGATGTCACGCGTATCCGGATCGATGGAGATCGGCCCGCGCGGGCTTTCCCACTTCATGCCCTTCATCGCCGCGATAAGGCTGTCGCCGTCGGTTTTGCCGCCGGTCTTCTTCAGCGCTTCGTAGATCAGGTGCATGCCGTCATAGCCGCCCACCGACATGAAGTTCGGGCGGAAGCCAGCGGCCTTGGTGAAGTCCGCGACGTACTTCTTGTTCATCGCGCTATCGTGGTCGGCCGAGTACATGTGCGCGGTCACCGCACCGAGCACGGCATCGCCCATCTGCGGCAAAAGGTCGTCGTCGGTCACGTCACCGGGTCCAATCACCTTAATACCGGCCTTATCGAGACCACGCTCGGCGAATTGCTTCATGAAGGTCGCGCCCTGCCCCGACGGCACGAAGACGAAGATCGCATCGGGCTTGGCATCGGCGGCGCGCTGCAGGAACGGCGCGAAGTCCGGGTTCGCCAGCGGCGCCTTGATGGTTTCGGCGATTTCGCCGCCATTTTTCTTGAAGGTGTCGATGAACCACTTCTCGTCATCGGCGCCCGGCGCATAGTCGGACACGATGGTCACGACCTTCTTGATCTTATTCTTGGCCGCCCACTCGGCGATGATCACCGATGACTGCGGCAGCGTGAAGCTGGTGCGCACGATGTAGGGCGACTTCTCGGTGATAATCGACGTGCCCGCCGCCATGACGAGTTCGACGACCTTGGCTTCGGCGGACAGCGGCGCCACGGCCAGCGCGGCGGGCGTCACTTCAAAGCCGGCCACAATGCTGACCTTGTCGTTAACGATCAATTCCTGAGACAGGCGCTTGGCATTGTCCGGCACGCTGGCGGTGTCGCGCAGGATGACCTGCACCTTCTTGCCCGCGACCGTGTCACCGTGTTCCTTCATATAGAGGTCGACGGCCGCCTTGATCTGCTTGCCCGTCGACGCTTGCGAGCCTGTCATTGAAATGACGAGACCCACCTTCACCGTATCCTGCGCATAGGCGCCGCTGGCCATAAGGCCCGCGACGGCCGTACCAACCGCCAGTTTGATCAGACGCTTCATGTGTTTCCTCCTCTGTATCGTTTAAGTCTTCTCTTTATCGTCTCTGGATCGCGAGATATTCGGCTATTCGTCGCGATCGACGTATTTAAGCCCCGCCTTCGCCAACGCCTCTCTCATGTTGTACATGTCGAGCCCAAGCTCGCCGGACGCGAGGCGTTTCCGCTTGCCGTCTTCGTCGTCAAAACGCTTCTGCGCCTTGGCCGCAACCTCCGTGCAGAACCTCTTCGGAACGACGACGACGCCATCGTCATCGGCAACAATCGCATCGCCGGGCTCGACATTCGCTCCGGCACAAACGACAGGCACGTTCACAGCGCCGGGCGTTGCCTTAACCGTGCCCTTGGCCGATATCGCGCGCGACCAGACCGGAAATCCCATCTCGTGCAGCGCCTTTACGTCACGGCAGCCGGCATCGATGATGAGGCCCTTGACGCCGCGCGCCTTCAACGACGTCGCCAGCAATTCGCCGAACATGCCGTCGGTATTATCTGTGGTGCATCCGACGACCAGGATGTCGCCTTCCTTGCACTGCTCGACGGCAACGTGAATCATCCAGTTGTCGCCCGGCTGCGCCAGTACAGTGACCGCCGGTCCTGCAATCTGCGCGCCGGCCCAGACGGGCCGCATATAGGTTTTCATGAGCCCGGAGCGGCCGAGCGCTTCATGCACGGTCGATACGCCGAGCGCTTCAAAGGTGCCGATCGCATTGGGATCGGCGCGTTCTATATTGCGGACGACGATCGTTCTCATCCCAGCACCTCGACTGCCATCGGGAACAAGCGCTGATAGGCTTCACCGTAGGTCATCGGCTTGCCCGTGTTCCGGCCGCCTTGAACGCCCCGGTTCAACGCAACGCGCTCGTAATACGCCCACAAATGCTTTTGTGCGGCGAGAATCTGGAACGCCTTGTATTTGGTTTCCCAGACCTCATCAATATTGAGGATCACCTGTGGCTTGAAGTTGCACTGCTCGGGTTGATGCGGCTCGAACAGAAACACCGGCGGCGCGGAATAGGTGTACTTGGCACCGGGCTTGTGCCCCATCGCTTGGGCGACGACCCGTGTTTCCTGCGCGAAATGCGCGGCATTCGGATGGTCAAAATTGTAGGGGTCCTCCAGCGCGTGGGTGAGGACGAAAGCCGGATTGAGCTCACGATATATGTCCACCATACGGTCGAAATGCTCTTCGGTCAGCCGCAGCGGATAGTCGCCCGCGTCGAAGAACTCGATCTCGGCGCCGAGCAGTTCGGCCGCACGCTGCGCCTCGTCCTTCCGTCCGGCCTTGACCTTCTCAAGGGTGGCACCGGCTTCTTTCCAAGCGAACTGGCTCTCGCCGCGCTCGCCATAGGACAGGCAGACGATCTTCATGCGGTAGCCGCGCTTGGCGTGGGCTGCGATGGCGCCGCCGGCTCGCCAGACAAAGTCGCCCGGATGGGCGGTAACGACAAGGCCGGATTTGATGTTCGACATGGGGGCCGCCAGGTTCTGAGAGGCAAAAATAGTGGACTTTCACTAGGCCAATGAGTAGCTATTTTCCTAATCGATAGTGTAAATATACTGTATCAGTTTCGTGAATAGCAGGTTAGCAGGATGTCCCTGCAAGGCTTCGATTTAAATCTGTTGCGGGTGCTGGAGGCGCTGATCGACGAGCGCAGCGTCACGCGTGCGGCCAAGCGGCTGGGGCGGTCACAGCCGGCGGTCAGTAACTCCCTCTCCCGCCTCCGCAAGCTGCTGGGCGACGATCTTCTGGTCCTGACCGGCAAGGGCATGATCCTGACGCCGCGCGCCGAGGCGCTGCAATCGTCTGTCCGCGACGTGCTGGTGCTCGCCGAGAAATCCCTGTTCCACAGGGACGCTTTCGATCCGACCGTGGCGCGCGGCATTTATCGCATCAGCATGCCGGACCGTCTGACGCTCGCCATTTTGCCGCCCCTGCTCAAACGGATCCGGGACGCCGCGCCCGCCATCGACGTCCATCTTGTGACTGCCGCGCGTGCCGAGGCGATCCGGCTGCTGGACGATGAAGAAACCGATCTGGGCCTTGGCTGGTTTGACGATATCCCACGGCGTTGCCGCTCGGACCTCCTGCGCGACGAGCAGATCTACTGCGTCTTCCGCAGCGGACACCCCATCACGCGGAGCAAGTTCACGATCGATACCGTGCTCGCCTACCCGCACCTCGTCGTGACGGGTCGCGGCCGAACTTCGGCCATTTTCGACGACCTGCTGCAACGTCACGGCAAGAAGCGCCGCGCCCAGACCATTGTCTCAAGCTTTTCGTCAGTGCCGCAATTGCTGGCTAGCAGCGACATGATCGGCGTGTTTACCCAGCTTGCCGCCGATGCCTTTGCCTCGTCGTACAAACTCTCGAAACGGCCGGTGCCGCTCGACGTGGGCACCATCTCGACCTACATGGTCTGGCACGCGCGCAACGATCGCGACGCGCGTCACGACTGGCTGCGCAAGCAGGTCCGCGCGGTCTATCAGACGCTATAGATATCGGGCTCGGCTTTCGATGCGTCGGCCGTGACCGCTTAGTCCGGCATGTCCGACGACAGCAGACGTCGCTGTGAGGCAATGCGGAAGATCGCGTTCGGCGCGCCATAACCGGCGTAGCCGCCGCGACGCTCGACGATCTCGAAAAAGAAGCCATCGCGGAACACCGGGCTGTACATCTGGAAGAACTCGCCCCCGCCATCGCGGTCGTACAGGATCTGGCGCGCGCGCAATTGCGCGACGAAGTCGTCGGTCAAATCGAAGCGCGCTTGCAGGTCGTCATAGTAATTCGGACCGATCGACAAAGGTTGAAAGCCCGCTCCTTCAAGCGCATCGGCCGTCGCAAAAATATCAGCAGCTTCAAATGCCACGTGCTGGATGCTCGAACCGAAAGAGCGCTCGATGAACTGGCCCGCAAAGGTACGACGGCTTTCAACGCCGTTGAGGGTGAGTCGAAATCGTCCGTCCTTGTTCTCGATCACGCGGCTACGCACCAGCCCGCCTGGATCGACGATGTCGACCGTCGGGCTTTTCTCGACCGCGAAGATGGATGTGTAGAACAATATCCACGTCAGCATCTCGTCGTAGCTCATCGTTTGAGCGACATGATCGACGCGGGTTAAATGTGCGCGCGGTGCTTTTGTCTTTTCGCGCGCGAATTCGGTCTCCCAGATGTGAGCGAGTGCACCCTCGCCGTCGAAGAAATACAGGAGCCCGCCGCCGATTCCGCGAATAGCGGGCAGTTCGACCTCACCCTCATGCGGCTTCTGTCTGAACACTTGCGCATCGAGCGCCTGGGCGCGCGCAATCGTGCGCCGCGCATCGGGCACCTTGAGGCCGACGGCATAAGCCGACGTACCATGGGAGATGTAAGACGAGTGCGCGAGGCCCTCGCGTTCGGTGTTGACGACAATACGGATGTCGCCTTGCTCATATAAGGCCACCGATTTCGATCTGTGCCTCGCCGCGCGGTGGAACCCGAGCGTCTCGAGCAGCTTTTCCAGATCGGCGGCTTCCTCGTCCCCGCTGGCAAATTCAATGAATTCGACGCCATCGACGCTGGTCGGCGGCGGCAGTTCAGGCACGCTGGCATAAAGGCCGGGCTGGGTCCGCTTCACTTTGTCCACCAGCGCAAGCAGGGAACGCTTGCCGTCGAGCGCTATAAAGCCGGGCGCGCCGCTGCGGAACTGGTCGTTGAATATCTCTAACGACAGATAACCGTCATACCCGGTCGCGGCGACGGCCAGCATGAAATCTGTCACCGGCAGATCGCCCTGCCCCGGCATGTTGCGGAGGTGGCGGCTCCATTGCAGGACGTCGAGCTCGAGTGCTGGTGCGTCCGCAAGCTGGACGATGAGGATCTTGTCTTTCGGGATCGATCGGATCGAGGAAGGCGGAATTTTTCGGGCCAGCGTGTGGAAACTGTCCAGGACAAGGCCGACATTCGGGTGATCGGCGCGCCGGACGATCTCCCAAGCGTCGCGATGATCGTTGACGAAACGCCCCCATGCCAGCGCCTCATAACCGACGCGAATATTACGTTCGGCGGCGATCTGTCCGAGTTCGGCCAGATCGTCCGCCGCGCGATCGATGCCACCGAGCGCCGCCGGCGACGTATTCGAGCAGATCAGCATGGCATCGGCGCCAAGCTCTCGCATCAGATCGAATTTGCGCCGGACGCGGTCGAAGGCGCGTGTGCGCAATTCGCCGGGCATGCCCTCGAAGTCGCGAAATGGCTGATAGAGCGTAATGGCAAGCCCGAGATCGGCTGTCATGCGCGCAACATCACGCGCTGAGCCGTCGAAAGTCAGAAAATCATTCTCAAAGATTTCGACGCCGTCGAAATGCGCGGCCGCGATCGCCTCAAGCTTCTCTTTCAGATTGCCGCTCAGGGATACGGTCGCAATCGACGTCTTCATGCCGGCACCTGATCCTCGCCTTGCTTGAGAGCCCCGCGCAGCGTCGCTTCGGGCACGTCCTTGCCGGTAAAATGTCGGAAGGCATCGACGCCCTGATAGAAAAATAGTTCATAACCGCTCATCAAGGCCAGCCCCGCGGCGCGCGCGGCGACCATGAAGGGCGTATCGACCGGCGTATACACCGCGTCGAAGGCCCAGCGGCGGCCATTGATCACATCCGCCGGGAACGGGCATCCGCCAATACCGACCATGCCGACCGGCGTTGAATTAACGAGACCGTCCGCGCCACTGGCCGCTTCTTCGATGGTGTCGGCCACAATGGTCGTGGTCCCGGACGCGACGCCGCGCAGGGCATCGGCAAGCACGGCGGATTTTCGCGCGTCGACGTCGAACAACCGCAACTCGGTGGCGCCAAGCTCGCACAATGCGAAGGCGATGGCGCGGCCGACGCCGCCGGCGCCGGCCATGGCGACGCGGCCAGCGGGTTCACTTCCAAATATGTGGCGGTAGCCGCCGATGAAGCCCGAGTAATCGGTATTCCAGCCCTCCGGCCGACCTTGGCCGAACAGCACGGTGTTGCAGGCGCCCAGCGCGCGCACGGCAGGATCCGGCACGACCAGGTGCCCAACCACCCGCTCCTTATAGGGATACGTAATGTTGAGGCCGCGATAGCCGGTCGCTTCGGCCCAAGCGAGCACGTCTTCGAACGAACGCCCGAGGTCGGAAGGCCGCAGCAGGTCATAGCTCACCGGCAGGCCGGTCAGCCGTCCGGCAATGCGGTGCAGCGCTGGCGACCGGGACTCGGCGATATTGTCACCGATTAGCCCTAATCGGATCGGCGCTGGGCCCATGGAGTGCCTCCGAGCGAATGCGAGGCAACAATCTCGCATAGGACGGCGCGAACAACAACGGAGAGTATCGCTTTAATCAGATGATTTTAATATGACCCGTTAGGCAATCTTACCTGCCGCCAGGGCGTGTTCGACGCCACCGTTGATATGGGCTCGAAGAACCTTGCCTGCGGTGGCGGCATCGCGCTTGAGCGCACATTCGAGCAACTGGCGGTGCTCGCGGGCGGCAATGTCGCCGCGATCGGTCAGCGCCAGCACCTGGTAGCGGAGATATTTATCGAAGACCGCGCCATGCGTCTCCATCAGTTCGCGGGAGCCGCAGGCCGAAATCAGCGCCTGGTGGAACTCCCAGTCGTAGCGCTTCCACACTTCGGAATCGGCGCCATTGGAGGCACGCCTGCGTTCCTCCATGGCCGCCAGCTTGTGATGTGCGGCGACGACGCGCGCTTCCCACTCCATATCGCCGCCATGAAAGGCTTGCTCGATGGCATGGACTTCGAGCAGCAGGCGAAGCGAGGCAATATCCTTGAGATCGTCCGCCGACACCGACGAAACCTCGAAGCCGCGCTGGCCTTCGGCGACGACGAGCTTTTCGGACGCGAGGCGGTTGAGCACCTCGCGCAAGGTGCTGACGCTGACGCCGTAGTCGTCCTTCAGCCGCTCGAGCTTGAGCTTTTCGCCCGGCGCCAACCGTCCGAACAGGATATCGGTGCGGATGCGCCGATAGGCGCGTTCGCCGATCGTGCCTTCGTCAATCGTGGCTGCGTTGCGTGCCATATTTTAAGAAGCCAGCGCGCCAGAGTTGAGGGTGTGTTGCACGCAGTCGCGGATGTGCCTGACCATGATGGCGCTGGCGCTCTGCCAGTCGCGCCTGAGCGCGGCATCGAGCAGCTCGCGATGCTCGCGGGCGGCAGCTTCGCCGCGAAACACCACGGCGATGATCTGATAACGCAGATATTTGTCGAAAATCGCCGCATGGGCGTCGAGCAACGCCCGGGAGCCGCAGCACGAAATCAGCGCGTGGTGGAATTCCCAGTCATAGCGCTTCCAGGTCTCGGTCTCGGAGCGCTCGCCGGCGAGAAGCTTTTTCTCCAGGCTCGCCAACTTGTGGTGCGCCGCAACAACCCGCCCCTCCCACTCCACATCGCCATGCTCGAAGGATTGGCGCAAGGCATGGCATTCCAAGAGCTCGCGCATTTGCGCGATCTCGTGCCAACGCTCGGCCGAGACCGGCGTGACCTCAAAGCCGCGCTGGCCCTCGGCGACGATCAGCCCTTCCACCAACAGGCGGTTCAAAAGCTCCCGCAGGGTAGCGATGCTGGTGTCATATTGAGTACTGAGCCGCTCGAGCCGCAGCCGCTGACCGGGCGCCAGCCGGCCGAAAATGATGTCAGAGCGTATCCGGCGATAGGTCCGCTCCCCGACGGTTTCGGCAATATCCGTTTGCGGTGGCACGCGGCGCCCTCATCTGACAAAACCCGGAATATACGATCCTTAGCATGAAGCTTGGGGCGGCCTCAACGGCGACCTGATGCCCGCCATTCCGCGTCTTATCGAAGATTCGCCGCGACCCTATGGAGCTATTTTTGTCTGATATTTTCGATTTTAACGATTGATTTTGTATCGCTCAAATGGATAATCCTCTCACCCAAAAACACATAAGGGGAGGAAAAATCATGAATCAGCCCATCAGCCGGCGCAGCATGCTGGCGGCGACGTCGGCCCTCGCGGTCGGATCGATGCTTCCGGGCATTTCGTTTGCCGCACCGACCAAGATGCGCCTGAGCGCCGCTTTCTCCGACACCGATCTTCGTGTGAAGGCCTACAAGGCATTCGCCGACGCGCTGAAGGACGACATCGAGATCGAGCCGCATTGGTCGAACTCGCTGTTCAAGCAGGGCACTGAGCTTGTCGCCATGCAGCGCGGCAACCTCGAACTCTGCAATCTCGCCCCGGCCGATATTTCAAAACAAGTTCCGGCCTGGTCGCTGCTCACGTCGGCCTACCTCTTCCGGGATTATTCGCACCTGAAGAAGACGTTCCAGAGCGATGTCGGCAAGCAGTTCATCGACATGGCCCGCGACCAGCTCGGCGTCGAAGTGATCCGCCCCGTCTATTTCGGCGCGCGTCAGGTCAACCTCAAGCCGGACAAACAGATCAAGACGCCGGCCGACCTCGCCGGTCTCAAGATGCGCATGCCTCCCGGCGAATACTGGCAGTTCCTCGGCGAATCAATCGGTGCGAATCCGACCCCGGTTGCCTTCTCCGAGCTTTACACGGCGCTGCAGACCGGCGTGGTCGACGGCCAGGACAATCCGCTGGTCACCGACCGCACCATGAAGTTCTATGAAGTCACCACGCAGTTCGTCCTGACCAACCACGTGCTCGGTTATGACGTGCTGACCGTCGCGAAGAAGTCGTGGGAAGGCATGAGCAAGGAGCTTCAGGCCAAGTTCCGCGCAACGGCTGACAAGGTGTTCGACGAGAACGCCGCCGCCTACGACACCCAGGAAAAAGACGCGATCGAGTACTTCAAGTCGCAAGGCAAGAAGGTGTATCAGCCCGATCAGAACGCGTTTCGCGACTTCGCCCAGAAGCGCTACCTCGCCAAGTATGGCGACGTCTGGCCAAAGGGCGCGATCGAAAAGATCAACGCGATCAAGTAAGCAGAGCGTTTCTTCACTCCCAACACTCCGGCCGGCGGTGAAAACAGCCGGCCGGTTCGTACCTATGATCGCTACCGCTGATCGCTGTCTGGCAGCCTGAAAGGACCGCGCTCGATGCCTTCTCTTCTTGCCGCCACGCGCTGGCTCCGCCATGGCGCCAACAGCGTTGTCGTCGGCCTTCTGGCCACGATGTTCGTCAGCTTCATCCTGCAAATATTCTTTCGCTATGTCGTCGACCTCCCTCTCGGCTGGTCGGAAGAAGTCATCGTCACGGCCTGGCTGTGGACGGTGCTTTGGGGCGCGGCCTTTGTCATCAACGAGTCGGAAGAGATCCGTTTCGACATCCTTTATTCGAACGGCTCCGAACGTTTCAAACGCATTTCAACGATCATCACCGGCCTGACATTGATCGTCGTCTACGGCGTGTCGCTGCCGGCATCCTACGGCTATGTGGCCTTCATGAAGGTCGAGCATTCGGCGTATCTGCATATTCCGATCAACTGGCTCTATTCCGTGTACGTGCTGTTCGCCGTCGCCAGCATCGTTCGCTACTCGTTCCTTGTCTGGCGCGCGATCAAGGGCGCGGCGTCGCCGGCGACGAACCCATCCGAACTGAGCGATTGAAGATGCACATCAGCCCGTTCACCGTCTGCATCGCGCTCATCGTTGCGCTCAGCGCGCTGGGGCTTCCCATCGGCCATGCGATGATCGCGGCCTCGACGATCTATCTGTTTCTCGCGGGTCTCGATCCCAGCACGGCCGCCGAACAGATCCTCAACGGCCTGTTCAACAGTTACGTGCTGATCGCCATTCCGCTATTCATTCTCGCCGCCGACCTGATGAATGTCGGCAGCCTGACCGACAAACTGCTGCAATTCTGCCTCGTGCTGGTCGGCCGATTCCGCGGCGGGCTCGGCCACGTCAATGTCGTCGCCAACATGATCTTTGCCGGCATGTCTGGCTCGGCAATTGCCGATGCCGTCGGCATCGGCAAGATCATCGTCGGCATGATGTCGAAGGAGGGCCGCTATCCCGTGGCCTATGCGGCGGCCATCACCGCTTCCGCCGCCATCATCGGCCCGATCATCCCGCCGTCGATTCCGATGGTGGTCTACGCCTTGGTATCCGACGCCTCCATCGGCTATCTGTTCCTCGGCGGCGTCGTTCCGGGCGTTCTGCTCGGCGTTGGTTTCATGGTCGCGAATTCGATTATCGCCCGCCGGCGCGGCTACCCGATCGAGGAGCCCGTGCCGCTCCGCGAGATTCCGAGGATCACGGCCAACGCATTTCCGGCGCTGTTACTGCCGATCATCCTTCTGTTCGGCATCTACGGCGGCGTGATGACACCGACCGAAGGCGCCGCGGCGGCGGCACTCTATGCGCTGTTCGCCTCGACCGTGATCTACCGCACCGTCAGCTGGCGGCAGCTTTACGACGCCCTGCTGGCGAGCGGCAAGGCCACGACATCGATCGGCATGCTGATCGCAGGCTCCTTCGCCTTCAACTACGTCGTCACCATCGAGCGCGTGCCGGATTCTGTGGCGCAGTTCATGGCGCAGTTCCAGTTCTCGCAGATCACGTTCCTGCTCATGGTCAATGCCGTTCTGCTTGTGCTCGGCTGTCTGCTCGAAGGCACGACCATACTTCTCATCGTCATTCCGATTTTCATTCCGACGGCGAAGGCGCTCGGTATCGACCTGGTTCATTTCGGCGTCGTGGTCGTCGTCAACATCATGATCGGCCTGCTGACGCCGCCTTATGGGCTGCTGCTTTTCGTCATCGCCAATCTGACGAAACAGCCCCTCGGAAGTATTGTCCGGGAAGCCGTGCCCTTCATCGCGATGGCGATTTTCGTGCTCGCAATGATCACCATCTTCCCGGACCTGGTGCTGTCGCTGCCGCGGTTCATGGGTTACAAAGGTTGAGGCCCCAATGACGAAGCCGATTTATGTTCTGAACGGACCGAACCTCAATCGTCTCGGAAAGCGCGAGCCTGAAATCTACGGCAAGGCGACTTTGGCCGATGTCGAACATGCTTGCCGCGACGAGGCCGGCTCACAGCCGATCGAATTCCGGCAGAGCAACAGTGAAGCCCAGATCATCGATTGGGTTCACCAGGCGATCGAGGACGGCAGCGGGATCATCATCAACCCGGCCGCCTTCACTTTCACATCGATCGCAATCCTCGATTCGCTGAAGATGTTTCCCGGGCCGATCATCGAGCTGCACATCTCCAACATCCACAAGCGCGAGGCGATCTATCACAACTCGCTGGTGTCGAAAGTGGCGACCGCCGTCATGGCCGGCTTCGGCGCCGACGGCTACCGGCTGGCGATGCGCGCGATGCTGTCGATGATCGCCGCGGGCCGACGATAAACCACTTCCGGCAATCGTCGCAAAAGTTAACGGCCCGTCGGCGGATTGCGCCGGCGGGCCGTTACAGTCTTCGTCAATGCTGGATGGATCAGAACGAGCCGGGCGGCAGACGATAAATGTCCGGCGTCTTGGCATCGGCGACGTAGAACAGCAGCAGACTGGTCGGCGTCAGGACACGCTGGTTGTTCTCGCCCTGGCTGAACGTACCTTGCAGGATCAGCATGGCCGTACGATCCTTGGCGTCGCTGCCGCGGAACATCAGCAGGCCGTTATTGATCGGCATGTTGGTCGCGATGGTTTCGGGCTTGAAGCCTTCGCTCATGAAGTGCGCGCGCAGCACGCTCGAATTCGAAAACAGTTGCTCTGGCGTCATCTTGTCATCGGTCGCCTTCGACCACGACACCGACACCTGGATCAGCTTCTTGCTCTGATAGCCGAACACATAAGACACCTCGGCGGCGCCGCCGCCCGGCAACAGATCCGGCACCTTGGCGACGATGGCCTTGGTGCGCTCGCCCGCGTTCGGCTGCTCGCGCAGGGCGTCACCCTTGAGCCCGAAGTCCTTGGCGATGGCGGCCTTGGTCTCGGCTTCGGTCATGCCGAATCTCGCCGACCGGAAGCCTTCGACCGATGCGCTTGACGTCGACATGACGCCGGACGCGCCGGCCGGCGGCGCCGGCTGCTCCTTCTTGCCCTGGCTGAGGGCAGGCCCCTGCCCGGCCAACAACGCGGCCGCGACGACCACGCCCGCGAGTTTGAAGCGGCTGACATAAGAAGTGACTTTCATCTTGCTCTCCATAAGGCCCCATTCCGCTTCGCGCGGTACGCGGGGCAGTTTTACAAAAGCTGCAACGGGCGCAGCGTGACGCGCCCGTAGAACTCGTAGTGCGATTGATCGGCCATGATCGTGCGCCACGGGACGCCGACGCTGGCCTCGAAGGTGATCGGCGCATAGGGTGTCCACGACATGCCGATGCCGGAGGAGTCCATCTGCGTGATCGCCGGAAAGGTCGAGAACACCGCGCCGGTATCGGTGAAGGCATAGATGTCGAGCCCCTTGATAAGGTCCGACATGTTGCGGTGCAGCTCGAAATTGACATAGTAGCCGCTGTCGCCCGACGCGGCATTGGTCGCATAGCCGCGCACCGTCGTCGGACCGCCGACGGAGAACAGCTGATCTCCCGGCAGCAGCTTTTCCCAAGTGTACTGCCAACTGCCGAGCAGTGTAGCGCTGAACTGCGCCGGCAATTGCAGCGTGCCGTTAGACGAACCGGTGAAGGTATTGAAGCTGCGTTCACCGCCCAGAATCTTGTCGTGCCAGTTGATCGAATTGAAGACCGGCGAGATCGCCAGATTGAAGCTGTTGCCCAGCGCCGAGAGCGCGAAGCCGCCGGTGCTCTTTGAATAGCGGTCGTTCGACACCGCGACGGCGGAGAAGTCGCTTTCCGAATTGCCGTAGGCATAGGCGCCGTTGGCCTGGAACATCCAGACTTCGTTCACCCACAAAGGCTGCGCCATATTGATCGCCGCCTGGTTCGATGTGCCGGTGACATCGAGCGACGAAAACTGCCCCTGCACGATCTTGATGCGGCCCCGCGTGTAGCTCAGACCGACCCGGCCGCCCCACGGGTTGAACGGCACATTGAACGCGACGTTGCCGTTGAGATTGCCTTGCGCCTTGATACCGTAGAAGGTGAAACGGTCGTCGATGCCGAACAGGCCGTGCCGCTTGTAGTAAATTCCGCCTTCGTTCTTGCCCGTCGTCTGCACGCCCTGATTATCGAAGAACAGCTGAAGCGTATCCCTCGGCGGCTCGGTGACTGCAAACTGCAGGTCGGTCAGGCCGAAATCGGTGCCGGGTTGCAGCAGCGCCCGCAACTGGACGTCATTGGTGCGGTTGAAGCGGACAACGTCGCGGTTGAGCGCCGGCACATCGAGCACTTCTCCAGCCGGCCGATCGACGCTGTTGCGAATATAGTTCTCCGAAGTCTGCTGATTGCCGATGATGGTCGACTTCTGCAGCCTCCCCTCGGTCAATTTGACCTTGATGATGCCCTTGTCCGCGGTCTGCGGCGGCAGCGTCGCAATCGCGGTAACGATGCCACGCGCAGCATAGATCGCGTTGATATCGGAGACCAGGTTTTGGAGCGTAGCGATGTCGACGCGGCGGCGGACATACTTTTGTGCCACCGCGTCGAGCTCTTCCGGCGTGATGAATTTCGATTTGTCGAACACCACCTTGCGCAGCAGGAAAGTCTGCCCGCCGCCGGGCAGCTGAACCGCGGGACCGCGCGCCGGACCGACGACCGAGGGCCCCTGCTGCTTCGGCGTCTGTTGCTGCTGCTCGATGCGCTGGCGCTGGCGTTCGACGTCTTGATTGATGATGCCGGGATTGACCTGCGGCGACACCTGCGCCCGGGCCGATACAGCAATGAGCGACGCCAGCACAAAGCCAACGCATACAGACGCGCGCCGCATGAAAGATCCGTTCCGACCGACAACCGGGCACCGCAGCTGAGCGGGCCGGGATGGCAAAGACCTACTTACCATAGGCCACGGACGCGAAGCTAACCCGGCCACTGTTTTCCACCGACGAACTGCGCAGATTCGAACGGTAACCCTTACGGGACTTACGATTTTCGCCGGAGCCGTACAGCCCGTCGACGTTAACGGCCGGGCCGTTGCCGATCACCTCGATCGGGCTGCGGCCGTACCAGCCTTCGGCGATCCCGCGCAGATAGAGCGCGATCAGCGCGGTCTTTTCCAGCCCATCGAGGCCTGCAGTGTCGCCGCTGCGCATGTCCTGCAGTGCGTTGCGGACAAAGCTCGATCCGGTGAAGCTGCTGCCGCCGTAGTTGGTGATCGTCGAGGAAAGAATCGTGTCGTAGTAGACGACCTGGGTGTCGCTGAAGTTGGCGTTACCCATCTGCTGCATCGAGAACACGCCGTTCGAGACGTAAAGCTGAAGATTGACGCCGCCGACCGGACCGGGGCTGCGGTTGTTGATCAGGATCCGGCCCGCGGGCGTCGTCAACATCATCTGGCCCGGCACGTACCCGCTGGCGATCGTCAACGACGGCGAGTCGACGGTAACGACCGAGTCGATGGCCTTGAACTGATCGATGATAACCTGCGGCGGATCGATAGTGAGGTTGGCAAGCGTCGCGACGCCACCCTGATATCCGGTCACCGTCACGTGCAACGGCACCGGCGGGACCGAAGGCAGCTGCTGCGCGGTGACGTTGATGACATCGGCGCCGAGCGTCATCGCGCGATAAACGCTCAGCATGGCGACGGTCAGATTGTGCGGCGCGCTCAAGGTCGCCGAACCGGCGCGCATGTTGGTCAGGGCGATCGACTGGCCGCTGGCGAATGAAGCGTCGCCGTTCGCCGAAATCGAGCCGCCATTGATCGAGCCGTGGTCGGCAATAACGATCACATCGCCGAGATCGCCCGGAATGCCGGTGGTGGTGAGCTGATTGAAGGCCACATTGTTATAGGCGCGGATCGTCTGCGTGCCGCCACTGGTGACGGTACCGAAGTTCGCATTGTCGCCCGTCGAGTGGGCGTTGACCGTGGTGCCCGCATTGACGGTGGCCCAGTCGATCAGGCCAGCCGCGATCAGGGTCGCCGAACCGGTCACCGCACCCAAGGTCGTGCCCTTGTTGGTCGTCGCGGCAACCAGCGATGCCGAGCCATTCGCCGCCACCGTCACACCCTGAATGTAACCAGTGTCGGCAGTGACGCCGACATCGCCAACATCGCCGGTGATGCCGTTGGTGGTCAGCGTGCCGAAGTTCACATTGCTGGCCGCGCGGATGGTCTGTGTGCCGCCGCTGGTCGTCGTGCCCAGATTGACGCTGTCGCCGGTCGAATGAATGTCTTCCGACGTTCCGGCACTGACCGTGCTCCAGTCGATCAGGCCACCGGCGGTGAGCGTCGCCGAACCGGTCAAGGCCGTCAGCGTCGTGCCCTTGTTGGTCGTCGCAGCCGTCAGCGTGGCCGAGCCATGGGCCGCGACCGTCGTGCCCTGGATGAAGCCGGCATCGGTGGTGACGCCGACATTGCCGACGTCGCCGACGATGCCGTTGGTGGTCAGCGTGCCGAAGGTCACGTTCTGCGCCGCGCGGATGGTCTGTGTGCCGCCGCTGGTCGTCGTGCCCAGATTGACGCTGTCGCCGGTCGAACGGATGTCTTCCGACGTTCCGGCACTGACCGTGCTCCAGTCGATCAGGCCACCGGCGGTGAGCGTCGCCGAACCCAAAGTCGCGCCGAGCATCGTGCCCTTGTTGGTGGTCGCGGCAACCAGCGATGCCGAGCCATTCGCCGCGACAGTCGTGCCCTGGATGAAACCGGTGTCGGCAGTGACGCCGACATCGCCGGTGATGCCGGTCGAGGTCAGGCTGTTGAAGTCAACATTGTTGGCCGCACGGATGGTCTGTGTGCCGCCGCTGGTCACGGTGCCGAAGTTGATGCTGTCGCCGGTCGAGTGGACGTTGACGGTGGTGCCAGCGGTGACGGTGGTCCAGTCGATGAGACCATTGGTGTTCATGAACACGGCGCCCGTTGCGCCCGTGACCGACACGCCGGTGATCGATACCGGCGCATCGAGCGTCACGCCGCCGTTAGCCGCGATCGTACCGCCCGTGATCCGCCCGGTATGCGACTTCACATCAACGTCGCCGGCATCATTGGGGATGCCGGTGGTTGTGATCTGCGTGATCAGCATGTCCTGGGCCACGTCGAGCGTCATCTTGCCGCCGCTGGACAGGCTCGGGATATTCATCGTCTCGCGGGTCGAGGTGATCGTCAAACTGCCGCCTGCGGCGTTCACGGCATTCCAGGTGATCATCTCCTCGGCGCTCATTTCCATCGCGCCGGCGGTGGACGTGGCGGTGGTGCCCGAGATCGTCGTCTTGGCGACCATCCGCGTTGCGCCGCCCAGAGTGACCGAGCCGCCCACGATCGCACCAGTGTTTGATGTGACGTCAGCGCCGCCAGCGGTGGCCGTCAGTTGCGTGAACGTGACGTTGTTCTTGGCCCACAGGGTCTGCGTTCCGCCGCTCGTGATCGTCGCGATATCGATGACGTCTGCGGACGAGCGCACGTCGACGGTCGTCCCGGCAGTGACGGCGTTCCAGGCGATTTGGCCGTTGGCCGCCGTCATCTCGACCGAGCCGCCCGCCCTGACCTCGGCTCCGGTGATGCTCGTTGCGGCACTCATCGTCACCGAGCCGCCGGCATCCACATTCACCAGACTGGTCCCGAGCGCAATGATCGCCCCCTCATCGGAACGCAAGACGATGTCGCTGCCGGCGCCGGTCGTGGTCAACTGCCTGAATGTTACGTTGTTCTTGGCCCACAGCGTAAGGGTGCCGCCGCTGCTCGCGGCGTCGATGGTGATGGCGTCGCCGAGCGAGTGCAAGAACATGCTCCCCCCGGCGCGGAGCACGGACCAGTTCAGCGTCCCGCCGTTTCCGGCAGCGCCGGTTGCCGTGATCGAGCCGGCGGCGATCAGCGAGACGGCACCGTTAGAGGTGAGCGACCCGCCAACGATCGCGCCGTTGTCGGACGTAAGGGTTATGTCGCCCGCATCGCCGGCGATGCCGGTGTTGGTCAGCTGATCGAACGCCACGTCCTGCTTGGCGTGCATCGTGATCGAGCCGCCCGTGGTCGCCGTACCGACCCTCGCCCCGCCGTCCGTGGAGGTCACGTCGATGGTATTTGCGGCGTTGAGGGTTTCCCAATCGATTTGTCCGCGCGCGCTGAGGGCAATCAGCGTCGACGACGTGATGCTCCCGGTGCTGACAATCTTCGCATTGGCTGCGGGGGGCGAATTGAGCGGCAGGTTCGCGCCGGCCGTCAGGGTAACTCCGCCATAGGCCGTAATCGAACCACCCAGGATCGCGCCTTCGCCGGTCGTAACGATCACGTCTCCGGGATCGCCCGCGAGGACAAGGCTGGTGAGGCTGCCGAAGCTGATGTTGTCTGCAGCCAGGAGCCGCAGCGTGCCGCGACCGGTTGCGGTGCCGACAGCGAGCGTGCCGGGCCCGGTGGTTTGCGCGATAAAGTGGCCCGTGGCACCGGCACCGGTGCTGGCCAGAACGCTGTCGAGCGTGTAGCTGCCGATACCGCTTACATCGACGGTGCCTTCGACCGCGGACAACAACGTCGCGCGCATGTCCGGTGCGGCAGTCAGGTAGATACTGCCGTCGGTCGCGATCGCGGCAAGGGACTGCGAGCTCACCGTCACGCGCTGCGAGGCCGTGCCGATGTTGTTAGCCGTCAGCGACACGATGGCGCCAGCACCGGTCGTGACGAGATCGGTCAACGCATCGCCGTTGCTGAAGATGTTGCCGGTGGTCACGCCGCCGGCGCTGACGAC
>JBAZSM010000062.1:9114-25397 GCA_041662425.1 Pseudolabrys sp. | reverse complement strand
CGCGCTGCAATCGGGCCAGACGAGCACGCCGATCAAAGGCACGTTCGGCACCGTGCTGGTCAATGTCGGCAAGATCGAGCCGGGCTCGCAGAAGACCTACGAAGAGGTCGCCCCGGAGATCAAGCAGCAGATCGCCGTGCAACGCGCGCGCAACGACATCAACAATCTGCGCGACAAGATCGAAGACGAACGCGCCGCCGGCGCCACGCTCGCGGAAACCGCAACGAAACTGAACCTGAACGCCGTCGGCATCGATGCCGTCGACCGTTCCGGCCGCGCGCCCGACGGCAAGCCGGTCGTCGCCATTCCGCGTTCGCCGGACGTTATCAGCGCCGTGTTCGGCAGCGACATCGGCGTCGATAACGACGCGATGCAATTGCCCGACGGCGGCTATCTCTATTACGACGTCGTCGGCATTACGCCGTCCCGGGATCGCACGCTTGCCGAGGTGAAGGATCAGGTCACGGCACGCTGGCGCGCCGATGAAGTCGCCAAGCGTCTCAAGGCAACCGCCGACGACATGCTCGGCAAGATCAAATCCGGCACGACGCTGGCGCAGCTCGCGGCCGAGAACAATCTCAAGGTCGAGACCGCTTTCGGCCTGCAGCGCGGCAAGGCCGCGGCCGGGTTGCCGGCCACGGTGTCGGACGCGGTTTTCAAGGTCGGCAAGGATGAGTTCAGCGCCGCCGACAGCGATAACGGCGACCGCCGCTACATCTTCCGCGTCACCGACGTGAGCGTGCCGCCGATCGATCCGCAGGGCGCCAGCCCTGAGCAGTTGAAGGCGAACCTGCAGAATTCCTACGCCGACGATATCGTCGGCCAATACATCGCCAAGGTCGAAAACGACGTCGGCGTGACGATCAACCAGCAGGCCGTCAACCAGATCGTCGGCGGTTCGACCAACAACTAAGTGCGACATAACCGCGATGCAGATCGAACCCTCCGACAGCGCATTCGCGGAACGCTATAATCGCGGTGAACCGCAGGTGGTCTGGACCACGCTGGTCGCCGATCTTGAGACGCCGGTGTCGGCCTTTCTCAAGCTCGGCGGCGGCAAGCCCATGAGCTTCCTGCTCGAGTCGGTCGAGGGCGGCGCGGTGCGCGGGCGCCATTCGATCATCGGGTTCGAGCCCGATCTGATCTGGCGCGCCAACGGCACGAAGGCCGAGATCAATCGCACCGCGCGATCCAGGCCCGATGCCTTCACCCCCTGCTCCGAACCGCCGCTGGCGGCGTTGCGCGCGCTGATCGCGGAAAGCCGCATCGACCTGCCCGAGACGCTGCCGCCCATGGCGGCCGGCGTGTTCGGCTATCTCGGCTACGACACCGTGCGGCTGATGGAAGAACTGCCGCCGGCCAAGCCCGATCCGATCGGCATTCCCGACGCCGTCATGATCCGGCCGACGCTGATTGTCGTGTTCGACGCGGTGAAGGATTCAATCACGGTCGTGACGCCGGTACGGGCAGAGAACGGCGTCGATGCCAAAGCGGCGCTGGCGCGTGCGACCGAACGGCTCTCGGCCGTCGTCGATGCGCTCGACCGGCCGCTCGACAAGTCGCTCGCCGATTTTGACGCCGGCCCGCTCGATGTGCCGCCGGTGTCCAACACGACGCCGGCCGAATATGCGGCGATGGTGGCCAAGGCCAAGGAATACATTGCCGCCGGCGATGCCTTCCAGATCGTCGTCGCGCAGCGTTTCGAGGCGCCGTTCACGCTGCCGCCCTTCTCGCTCTATCGCGCGCTTCGCCGCACCAATCCGTCGCCTTATCTCTACTTCCTCGATTTCGGCGGCTTCTCGGTTGCGGGCTCGAGCCCGGAAATCCTGGTGCGGGTGCGCGGCGACCGCGTCGAAATCCGCCCGCTGGCCGGCACGCGTCCGCGCGGCGCCACGCCACACGAGGACAAGGCGCTGGAAGCCGAGCTGCTCGCCGACCCCAAGGAGCGCGCCGAGCATCTGATGCTGCTCGATCTCGGCCGCAACGACGTCGGGCGCGTCTCGGCGATCGGCACCGTCAAGGTCACCGATCAGTTCTTCATCGAGCGCTACAGCCAGGTGATGCACATCGTTTCCAATGTCGAAGGCAGCCTCGATCCGAAATACGATGCACTCGACGCGCTTGTCGCCGGCTTTCCGGCTGGCACGACATCCGGCGCGCCGAAGGTCCGCGCGATGGAAATCATCAACGAACTGGAGAAGGAAAAACGCGGGCTCTATGCCGGCTGCGTCGGTTATTTCTCGGCCGCCGGCGAGATGGATACTTGCATTGTGCTCAGGACCGCACTCGTGAAAAATGGCAAGATGTATGTGCAGGCCGGCGCCGGCATCGTCGCCGATTCAAATCCGGCGGCCGAGCAGCAGGAATGCGTCAACAAGGCCAAGGCCCTGTTCCGCGCCGCGGAAGAAGCGCGGCGCTTCGCCAGCACCGCCAAGCGCGGGCAGTAATGCTGCACGACGCAGCACAGCTGTATTTCAGATTAGTCGCGTTACTTTTCGGCACGACCGGGCTCGGGGCAGGCGCGATCCTTGGCGCACTGCTGCTCGGCTCAACATGGGCCTATTTGCGTCGTTCACCTCTCAGCCAATCTGAGCACATTTTTACAATCTCCATCCCGGTCGCCTGGGTGGTTATCGCCTACGTTGGAATCGTCGCAGGATTTAACGCGACTTTTGTAGCCTTGGGTTTTTGGCTCTTCCTTGTGTATGCGATTGGGCTTGCCGTGCGATTCAGCTATCTCGGGCCTTTTGTTTATCTTTGGTCCTCAGCGGTCCTAATTCTTCAACTGCTGGCGGGCTTCGTAGCAGTAGCGATGACTGGTGAACTCTGACCGAATGCATGAAAGGACCCGCATCATGGGCCACGATCACGACCATTCCCACGAACCGAAGTGGAAACACGACGGCGTCAAGGTGATCCCGGGTAACTCGCTCGATCCCAACACCGCGTCGACGCCCGGCATGGACCGCAAGGCCGCGATCAATGCCGCCCGCGTCGGTGCGCAGAAGCTGTGGGCCGGCACGGTCGCGATCCACCCCAACGCCAAGACCGGCGCCCATCACCACGGCGAACTCGAAAGCGTGATCTTTGTCGTGCGCGGCAAGGCGCGCATGCGCTGGGGCGAGCACCTCGAATTCACCGCCGAGGCCGGCCCCGGCGATTTCATTTTCATCCCGCCTTTCGTGCCGCACCAGGAAATCAATGCCAGCCCCGATGAGGTGCTGGAATGCGTGCTGGTGCGCTCGGACAACGAGGCGGTGGTGGTCAATCTCGACATCGAGCCGGTCGAAAAGCCGGAAAACGTCGCTTGGATCGATCCGATCCATAAGGCGTGACTTTTCGTCATTCCGGGCGCGGGCCAAAAGCGCGTTTACGCGCGTCTTCAACGCGCTATGGCCCGCCAACCCGGAATCCGGAAACTGTCGCAGGGCCTGCCGCTGGATTCCGGATCGCCGCCATCGCGGCGTCCGGAATGACGGAAGTGGCGTCCTTGACCCCCCTCCGGGCGGGTCTTAAGACCTTGGGCGGCCACAAAAGATCAATCCCGAAGATCCGATGATCATCCTGATCGACAATTACGACAGCTTCACCTTCAACCTGGTCCACTACCTGGGCGGGCTTGGCGCGGACGTCGTCGTCCATCGCAACAACAAGATCACGGTCGATGAGGTGATGGCGCTCGAGCCGGAAGGCATCGTGCTGTCGCCCGGCCCCTGCACGCCGAACGAGGCCGGCATCTGCCTCGATCTGATCGCCAGCGCCGCCAGCACCATTCCGATGCTCGGCGTCTGCCTCGGCCATCAGGCCATGGGGCAGGCCTTCGGCGGCAAGGTGATCCGCGCGCCGAAGATGGTGCACGGCAAGCTCTCGGAAATGCGCCATGACGCGACGGGCGTCTTTCGCGGCATCAACGGGCCGTTTCAGGCGACGCGCTACCATTCGCTGATCGTCGAGCGCGCCTCGATGCCGGACGAACTGCGCGTCAACGCGGACACCGCCGACGGCCTGGTGATGGGCATGGCGCATCGCACTTTGCCGCTGCATGGCGTGCAGTTTCATCCCGAGAGCATCGCCTCCGAGCATGGCCACCTGATGCTCAAGAATTTTCTCGCCATCGCGGCCGAGTGGAACAAGAAACAGGGACGTGTCGCCAAAGCGGCGTCGCACCCGAGCGGTTCGCGCGAACCCGCGCATCTGGCGAGCTGAGGAGAACCCGTGGCCAACGAATTCAAATCGCTGATTGCCAAGGTTGCGACCGGCGCCAGCCTCAGCCGCGACGAAGCGGCCAATGCCTTCGGCAGCATGATGTCGGGTGAAGCCACGCCCTCGCAGATGGGCGGCCTGCTGATGGCGCTGCGCGTGCGCGGCGAGACGGTCGACGAAATCACCGGCGCGGTGACCACCATGCGCGCCAAGATGCTGGGCGTGAAAGCGCCCGCCGACGCGGTCGATATCGTCGGCACCGGCGGCGATGCGTCGGGCTCCTACAACATCTCGACCTGCGCATCGTTTATCCTGGCCGGGGCCGGCGTGCCGGTCGCCAAGCACGGCAACCGCGCGCTGTCGTCGAAATCGGGCTCCGCCGATGTGCTGCAGGCGCTCGGCGTCAATATCGATCTTGCCGCCGATCAGATCGGCCGCTGCATTCGCGACGCCGGCATCGGCTTCATGTTCGCGCCGGCGCATCATCCGGCGATGAAGAATGTCGGCCCGACCCGCGTTGAACTCGGCACCCGCACCATCTTCAATCTGCCCCGACCCGCGTTGAACTCGGCACCGCACCATCTTCAATCTGCTCGGACCGCTCTCCAATCCCGCTTCGGTCAAACGCCAGATGATCGGCACGTTTTCCCGGCACTGGATCGAGCCGATGGCGCAGGTGCTCAACAATCTCGGCTCGGACAGCATCTGGGTGGTGCACGGCTCCGACGGGCTCGACGAGATCACGACCTCCGGCCCCACCAGCGTCGCCGAACTGAAGAACGGCAAGATCCGCACCTTCGAGATTTCGCCCGAGGACGCCGGCCTGCCGCGCGCCAAGCCCGAGGCGCTCAAAGGCGGCGACGCCGAGACTAATGCGAAAGCCCTGCTCGACGTGCTCAAGGGCAAGCCAAGCGCGTTCCGCGATGTCGCCCTGCTCAATGCCGCCGCGGCGCTGATCGTCGCCGGCAAGGCCAAGGACCTCCGGGAGGGTGTTACGCTCGCCGCCAAATCGATCGACTCGGGCGAAGCCGAAGGTCGGCTCGATCGCCTGATTGCGGTATCCTGCGCCACGGAGGAGTAATAAGAAAAAAGCCGATGGCCGACATTCTGAAAAAGATCGAAGCCTACAAGCGCGAGGAAATCGCGGCGGCCAAGCGCGCGCGTTCGCTGGCCGAACTCGAGGCGGCGGCCAGGGCGCAGCCCGCGCCGCGCGGCTTTCTGCGCGCCATCGAGACCAGGATCGCCGCGGGCGACTACGCCCTGATTGCCGAGATCAAGAAGGCGAGCCCATCGAAGGGCCTGATCCGGGCCGATTTCGATCCGCCGGCGCTGGCAAAGGCCTATGAGGCCGGCGGCGCGGCCTGCCTCTCGGTGCTGACCGATGCGCCGAGCTTTCAGGGCCAACCCGAATTCCTGACCGCCGCGCGCGAGGCGACCAAACTGCCGGCGTTGCGCAAGGACTTCATGTACGACCCCTACCAGTGCGCCGAGGCGCGCGCCTTCGGCGCCGACTGCATCCTGATCATCATGGCGGCGGTCGATGACGCGATGGCGGTCGACTTGGAAAGTGCAGCTTTTTCATATGGCATGGACGTGCTTGTTGAAGTTCATGCGGAAGATGAACTTGTGCGGGCGCTGAAACTGAAATCGCGCCTGATCGGCATCAACAACCGCGACCTGCGGACCTTCGAGACGTCGCTCGCCGTCAGCGAGCGGCTGGCGCCGATGGTGCCGAAGGATCGCGTGGTGGTCGGCGAAAGCGGGCTGTTTGCGCCTGCCGACCTCGCCCGCCTCGGCGCCGTGGGCATTTCGACGTTCCTGATCGGCGAGAGCCTGATGCGGCAGGCCGACGTCGCGAGCGCGACCCGCGCTTTGCTGGCGCGGCCCAGCCACGCCGCGGCGGAGTAACGGTTCATGGCCAAAGCCAAACCGAAGGCGAAGGCCAAATCGGGCGCGAAGCTCAGCCATATCGACAAGCGCGGCCAGGCCCATATGGTCGACGTCTCGGCCAAGGCGCCGACCGAGCGCATGGCGCTGGCCGAGGGCAAAGTCATCATGCGCAAGCAGACGCTCGACACGGTGATCGCGGGCAACGCCATGAAGGGCGACGTGCTCGGCGCCGCGCGGCTTGCCGGTATCATGGCCGCCAAGCACACCCACGGCCTCATTCCGCTGTGCCATCCGCTGCCGATCACGAAGGTCCAGGTCGATATCTTCCCCGAACATTCCCTGCCCGGCTTTCTGGTGCAGGCGATGGTGAAAGTAACCGGCAAGACCGGCGTCGAGATGGAAGCGCTGACCGCGGTGTCGATCGCGTGCCTGACCATCTACGACATGGCCAAGGCCATCGAGAAAGGCATGCGCATCGAAGGCATCCGCCTGCTCGAAAAAACCGGCGGCAAGTCGGGCCCCTTCAAAGCGGAAGCCAGCGCATGATCCCGAAAAGTGGCGACCGGTTTTCGGACAAGATCGTGCGCCGCTGGGAAAAGTCATGGCGCTGATGCCCGTCGCGGAAGCGCTGGCCCGGGTGCTGGCCGATACCGCGCCGCTGCCGGCGGAAGACATGCCCCTCCATGACGCGCTCGGCCGCGTGCTGGCCAGGGATCTGGCGGCGCTGCGCACCCAGCCGCCGGACGCGGTCTCCGCCATGGACGGTTATGCCGTGCGCGGCGCCGACGTGACGCACACCCCGGCGATGCTGAACGTGATCGGCGAGGTCGCCGCCGGCCATCCGTTCGACGGCGCCGTCGGCGCGGGCCAGGCCGCGCGCATTTTCACCGGCGGCGTGATGCCCGAAGGCGCCGACACCGTCGTCATCCAGGAGCACACGACGCGCGACGGCGACACGGTCACCGTCCAGAAGCCAGCGGCGCCGGGCCGCAATGTGCGCGGCGCCGGCATCGATTTCAAAACCGGCGACGTGCTGCTGAGCAGAGGCCGCCGTCTCACCGACCGCGATCTGATGCTCGCCGCGGCGATGAATTACCCGGCCCTGCCCGTTCATCGCCGGCCGCTGGTGGCCGTGCTTGGCACCGGCGATGAACTCATCATGCCGGGCGGCGCATTGGGGCCGGGCGAGATTGTCTATTCCAACGGCTTTGCATTGTCGGCGCTGGTGCGGGCCGAAGGCGGCACCGCGATCGAGCTCGGCATCGCGCGCGACAGCATCGACGACATCGCAGCGAAAGTGCGCCAGGCCCGCGACGCCGGGGCCGATATTCTGCTGACCAGCGGCGGCGCCTCGGTCGGCGACCATGATCTCGTGCAGCGCGCGCTCGCCGCCGAGGGCCTCGACCTGTCGTTCTGGCGCGTGGCGCTGCGGCCCGGGCGGCCCATGATGCATGGCCGTCTCGGTGACATGCATGTGCTCGGCGTGCCGGGCAATCCGGTGTCGTCCTATGTCTGCGCTTTCCTGTTTCTGGCGCCGCTGATCCGCACGCTGTCCGGCCGCAGCGATGTCGAGACGCCGCCGGAATCTGCCATTCTTGGCCGCGACCTCCCGGAAAACGACGAACGCGCCGACTACCTGCGTGCCACCCTGGAGGCCGGCGCTGACGGCCCGATCGCCACCCCGGTGCCGCATCAGGACAGTTCCCTGATGGCGCCGCTCGCCCGCGCCGGCTGCCTGTTGATTCGGGAGCCGCATGCCCCCGCGGCCAAGGCCGGTAACCGCTGCCGCATCCTTAAGCTGGCGTTTTAGCGGCCTTTAGACTTGTTCACGGCAAATTAAGTGGTTGCGGAACACATATCGAACAGATAGTGTTCGTTCATGCTTTGTTTCGGACGGTCTCCCTGGGGACGGCCGCCCGCGACCGGGAGACCAAGGCCATGCTGACGCGCAAACAGTTCGAACTCCTGCGTTTTATCCATGAGAGGCTGACCGAGGCTGGCGTGCCGCCGTCCTTCGACGAAATGAAGGATGCGCTCGACCTGCGGTCCAAATCGGGCATTCACCGCCTCATCACGGCGCTGGAGGAGCGCGGCTTTATCCGCCGTCTTGCCAACCGCGCCCGGGCCATCGAGGTCATCAAGCTTCCCGACTCGGTGCAGCACGGCATGAGCAACGGCAACGGACGCGCCCGCGGCTTCAACCCGAGCGTCATCGAGGGCAATCTCGGCAAGGTTCGCCCGGCCGTCGCCGACGACGACAGCGCGCGGCCGATCTCGGTGCCGGTGATGGGCCGCATCGCCGCCGGTACGCCGATCGAGGCGATCCAGCAGCGCAGCCACGTCATCAACATGCCGGCCGAGTTGCTGTCGACCGGTGAGCATTTCGCGCTCGAGGTGCGCGGCGACTCGATGATCGATGCCGGCATTCTCGACGGCGATATCGCACTGATCCGCCGCTCCGAAGCCGCCGAGACCGGCGACATCGTGGTGGCGCTGATCGACGACGAGGAAGCGACCCTCAAGCGCTTCCGCCGCCGCGGCGCCTCGATCGCGCTGGAGCCGGCCAACGCCGCCTATGAGGTGCGTATCCTGCCGCCGAACCGCGTGCGCATTCAGGGCAAGCTGGTGGCGATGTTCCGGCGCTACTGAGAATCGCCTGCTTCCAGATCCTGTACCAGCGGCGTCGCATCCGGCTGTAACCGCCGGGCATTCGGCGCCGCTGTCGTGTTCGACGCCGCAGATGCGCGCGCCCTCGCCCATGGCCGGTCGCCCGTCGACGGGCGTGCAACGTCGATATCGAATCCCCCGCCTTTTTCATAAAGCGCCGTGGCGCCGCCACGCTGCCAGACCGGACGATCGATGAGCAGCGCGGCGCAATCGCCCGGCCTCGTGCGCGAGGACAAAACGATCGCGGCGCGGCCGCAATCTTCGTCGAAGGCTTCCGCGGTCAGCGCGTAGGCAACGATCCGGCCGCCGTGCAGCTTGCCGGTGCAGCCGATCGCATCGCATCGCACGCCGTCTTTGAGGCTGGCTTGGTCCGGCGTGCGGGTGTCGCCATCAGCAGCGAGCCATTCCTTGGCGGCGAAGGCATCGCGCGCCTTTTGCAGGAACACCAGCCGTCCGCCGGCGCCGCGTATGGCGGCGGTCTGCCCGTCGGCCGCGATCAGGACATCCGGACGCGGCGTCGCCAGCGCCCAGGCGATCGAAACCGCGACGCAGACCGCGCCGCTCCAGCGCAACGGTGAGCGCAGCAGACAGATCAGCAGCATGCCCGCGGTGACAAGACACAGCGGCCCGACGCCGAAGGCCGGCATCTGTCCAACGGCGCCCGGCAGGCTTGTCACCCAGAGCGCCACCGCGACCATCCAGTCGATGCCGAGCCCCATCAGCTTCCAGAACACGCCATCGAGGCCAAGCGGCATCGTCAGCGCGCCGGCAATACCCATCGGCATCACGAGAACCGACACGACCGGCATGGCGAGAAGATTGGCGACGACGCCATAGGGCGCGACGCGGTGAAAGTGGAAGGCGGCGTAAGGCATGGTGGCAAAGCCGGCGACCAGCGAGGCCAGCAGCAGGCTGGCGACCTCGCGCCCGCCCCACAACGCGATCTTCGCGGCGGCCGGGCTGTCGGCGCCGCCGCGCAGCGGCAGCGAATGCTGGTAGGTCGCGACCAGCGCCAGCGTGGCGGCAAACGACATCTGGAAGCTCGGATGCACCAAAGTCTGCGGCGCCAAAATGAGGACGGCGAACACGGCGACCGTGAGCGTGCGAAACGTGATCGCCGGCCGGTCAAGCATGACCCCCGCGAGCACGATGGCGATCATGATGTAGGAGCGCTGGGTCGCAACTTCCGAGCCGGACAGCAGCAGATAGAACGTGGCGGCGCCGAGCGCGCCGGCCGCGGCCCATTTCTTGATCGGACGCCGCACCGCCAGCGCCGGAAACAGAGCAAGGATGGCGCGGATGGCGAAGAACACCATGCCGGCCACCACCGCCATGTGATAGCCGGAGATCGACAGCACATGGGCGAGGCTCGAGACATACATCGCGTCATTGACCGCCGGCGATATGGCATCGCGTTTGCCGGTGATCAGCGCCGATGCGATCGAGCCGCGGTCGCCCGGCAGAATGGCGCGGATGCGGTTGTCCATGCCGTCGCGGATCCCGTCGAACACCGCCGCGTAACGCAGCCACAGGCCGGGCTTTGCCGGCGGCGCTTCGGTCCTGATCTTGCCGAGCACATAGCCGGAGCCGCCGATCTGCTGGAAGAACATATCGCGCGCGAAGTCATAACCGCCGGGCCTTAAGGGTTCGAGCGGCGGCGACAGATGCGCCTTGAAGGCGACGAAGGCACCGACCGGCGGCGCCGTGTCCTTGCGCACCGAGACGCGCACGCGCAAAGGCTTCTCTTTCACGCGCGGGGCCTCGAAGGCGTGGACCTTGACGACGATGCGGTCGCTGCGCGCGCGCTCCTCGCGGATTTCGACGAAGCCCTGAACCTGCGCCGCCCAGGTCGATGCGGTCAGGATCGGATGCGCGATGCGCAGGGTCTGCAAGGTCGCAACCGCAAAGCCCGCCGCCATCGCCGCGATACCAAGCGCGAGCGGAAATCCGGCCGGGTGGGCGCGCAGTGCAATCGTCGCGGCCAGCGTGGCGACCACAAGCGCGACGGCCGCCCATCCCGCCGGTTCGCGATCGGCGGTGAAGTAGATGGCAATGCCGACACCAAAGGCGACCGGCAGCCACGGCAGCAGGCGGCCGGGCGCGACTTCGGCCGCCGCCCACAGCGTCAGCAGCTTGCGCAGCCGTTCGCCGACGGCGTCAAAGCGCGACGGCCAGATGCCGGCGCGCCGCCCCGCCACGACCGCGGCAATCGCTTTTGCTCGCCTTTTCGGTGCCGACGCCAACGCAACGCCCCGGATGCACGCCACAACCGGAAGTGAGGCTATCGCAGCCGCAGGTTGAAGTAAGGGGAACGGTTGTGAACGGCGGGCTCGTCATTCCGGGACGGCCCGCTTGGGCAGGGCCCGGAATCCATAACTCCCGGTCACGCCCGGGAATGACGGGGAATTACTGCCCCGCCTTCTCCTTCGCCACATCCTTGGCGTAGGTGTCGCGCAGGCCGATGGTGCGATTGAACACCAGTCGGCCGGGCACGCTGTCGCGATCGACGACGAAATAGCCCTGCCGCTCGAATTGCACCGCCTCGCCCTCCTCGGCCTCGCCGAGCGCCGGCTCGAGCCGGGCGTCGCTCAAGACCTCGAGCGATTGCGGGTTGATCCCTGTAGCGAAGGTTTCCGGATCGGCGCTGGGATTGGGATCGGAGAACAGCGGATTGTACAGCCGCAGTTCGGCCGGCACGGCATGCGCCGCCGACACCCAATGGATCGTCGCCTTGACCTTGCGGCCGTCCGGCGAATTGCCGCCCTTGCTCGCTGGATCGTAGCTGCAGCGCAGCTCGACGACCTCGCCCTTGTCGTTCTTCAGGACCTCCTTGCAGGTGACGAAGTAGGCGTAACGCAGCCGCACCTCGCGGCCCGGCGCCATGCGGAAGAACTTCTTCTCCGGCACTTCCATGAAGTCGTCGCGCTCGATGTAGAGTTCGCGCCCGAATTTCAGTTTGCGCGAACCCGCCGCCTCATCGTCGGGATGATTGGCGGCGTCGATCTCCTCGACCTGCCCTTCCGGATAGTTCTCGATCACCACCTTCAGCGGCCGTAGCACCGCCATGCGGCGCTTCGCGGATCGGTTGAGCGCCTCGCGGATCGAGAAATCGAACATGGTCACGTCGACCTGGCTGTTCGCCTTGGCGACGCCGACACGCTTGATGAAATCGCGGATCGCTTCCGGCGGTACGCCGCGGCGGCGCAAACCGGCAATGGTCGGCATGCGCGGATCGTCCCAGCCGCTGACATGGCCGCCGCGCACCAGCCCGGTGAGAATGCGCTTCGACAGCAGCGTGTAGGTGATGTTGAGCCGCGCGAATTCATACTGATGCGGCTGCGACGGCACCGACAGGTTCTGGATGAACCAGTCGTAGAGCGGGCGATGGTCCTCGAATTCGAGCGTGCAGATCGAATGCGTGATGCCCTCGATGGCATCCGACTGGCCGTGGGCGAAGTCGTAGGACGGATAGATCTTCCAGGTGTCGGCGGTGCGCGGGTGATGCGCATGCAGGATGCGGTACAGCACCGGGTCGCGCAGATTGATGTTGCCGGACGCCATGTCGATTTTGGCGCGCAGCACGCGGGCGCCGTTCGGGAATTCGCCGGCCTTCATGCGCGCGAACAGATCGAGGTTCTCGGCGACCGGCCGGTCGCGGAACGGCGAGTTCTTGCCCGGCTCGGTCAGGGTGCCGCGGTTGACCCGCATTTGCTCGTGGGTCTGGTCATCGACATAGGCCTTGCCGGCCTTGATCAGGTCGACCGCCCAGCCATAGAGCCGGTCGAAATAATCGGAGGCGAAATAGAGGTGTTTGCCCCAGTCGAAACCGAGCCAGCGGACGTCGCGCTCGATGGCGTCGATATATTCCTGCTCTTCCTTGGCCGGGTTGGTGTCGTCGAAGCGCAGGTGGCAGCGGCCGCCGAATTCCTCGGCGATACCGAAATTCAGGCAGATCGACTTGGCGTGGCCGATATGCAGATAGCCGTTCGGCTCCGGCGGGAAGCGGGTGACCACCGCGCCGATTTTGCCGGCCTGCAGGTCGTCCGCCACGATGTCGCGGATGAAGTCGCGCCCCGCCTCGGCTGCCGCCGGGCTACCTACAGCCTTGTCGTCGCTCGCCATGCTTTTTCCAAACGTCCGCTCGCTCCGCCCGGCCGTGTCGTCCTGCGTCGCCCGGCGCGGTCTTGTCCGGCTCCCCAATGACGTGCCGGTTACCTCGATGTCAAATGCCTTGCCACTCGTGACGGGACCTGTGGTACAGGGCGCGCGATGAACGCACCCGTTGTCACCCGTTTTGCGCCCTCCCCGACCGGCTTCCTCCATATTGGCGGCGCCCGCACGGCGCTGTTCAACTGGCTTTATGCCCGCCATTACGGCGGCAAGATGCTGTTGCGAATCGAGGACACCGATCGCGAACGCTCGACCGACGCCGCCATCGACGCCATCATCGACGGACTGACCTGGCTCGGGCTGAGCTGGGACGGCGAACCGGTATTCCAGTTTGCGCGCGCGGCCCGCCACCGCGAGGTGGTCGAGCAACTGCTCGCCGCCGGCCGCGCCTATCGCTGCTATGCCTCCCCGGAGGAACTGACGACGATGCGCGAGGCGGCCCGCAAAGAAGGCCGCGCCAAGCTCTATGACGGCCGCTGGCGCGACCGCGACGCCTCCGAGGCGCCGGCGGGCGTCAAGCCCGTCATCCGCCTCAAGGCGCCGGTGACCGGCGAAACGGTCATCGAGGATCAGGTCCAGGGCCGCGTCGTCTGGCAGAACTCCGATCTCGACGACCTGGTGCTGCTGCGCTCCGACGGCAACCCGACTTATATGCTGGCCGTGGTGGTCGACGATCACGACATGGGCGTCACCCACGTCATTCGCGGCGACGATCACCTCACCAACGCGGCGCGGCAGAAGCAGATCTACGAAGCGCTCGGCTGGACGGTGCCGATCATGTCGCACATCCCGCTGATCCACGGTCCGGACGGCTCCAAACTGTCGAAGCGCCATGGCGCGCTGGGCGTCGATGCCTATCGCGCGCTCGGCTACCTGCCGGCGGCGATGCGGAATTATCTGGTTCGGCTGGGCTGGTCGCATGGCGACCAGGAGATCTTCACGCCGGACGAGATGGTCGCGGCCTTCGACCTGCCGGCGATCGGCCGCTCGCCGGCGCGGTTCGACTTCGCCAAGCTGGAAAATCTCAACGGCCACTACATCCGCGCGACGCCCGATGCCGAACTGATCGGGGCGCTGGAAAGCCTGCTGCCGCATATCGCCGGTGGCGAGGCGCTGGCCAACAAACTGACCCCGGTGCTGCGTGACAAACTGCTGCTCGCCATGCCCGGCCTGAAAGAGCGCGCCAAGACCCTGATCGAGCTGTTCGAGGCCTCGCGCTTTTTGTGGGCGAGCCGGCCGCTCGATATGTCCGACCAGGCCAGGCTGCTGCTGACGGCCGAGGCAAAATCGCTGCTCGGCAAGCTGGTCCCGGCGCTCGAGGCCGTGCAGGACTGGACCGCGCCGTCGGTCGAAGCCGTGGTGCGCAGCTTCGCCGAGACGGCGTCCGTCAAGCTGGGCGCTGTGGCGCAGCCGCTGCGCGCGGCGCTCACCGGCAAGACCACCTCGCCGCCGATATTCGACGTCCTCGCGGTGCTCGGCCGGATCGAAAGCCTGGCGCGGCTGCGCGAGCAGGCCACGGCCTGACCCGGCAAAACGCCGACTCGATCCCGAATTTACGCGCGTATATATTTCGTCCGCAGGATCCATGCCCATATGCCGGGCAGCACCTGCGTTTGCCCGATCTTGCAGCGCACACACGGATGGGCTACCGAATTGAGCACCGACCGGATGCCCCTAGCGCCACCCTGGCGCCCACCGTCCGGCCATAACACTTTAAGACAGAAGCGGGCCGCCGCTCCCAAATCCCGAGGGTTCGACCATGGACGCGAAAACGGACGCCACCAAAGCCACCGGCTCGATCACCGTCGGTAACAAGAATTACGACATGCCGGTCTACAGCGGCACCATCGGTCCCGACGTGCTGGACATCTCCAAGCTCTACGGCCAGAGCGGGATGTTCACCTACGACCCCGGCTTCACCTCGACGGCGAGCTGCGAGTCCAAGATCACCTACATCGACGGCGACGAGGGCGTGCTGCTGTATCGCGGCTACCCGATCGACCAGCTCGCCGAGCACGGCGATTTCCTCGAGACCTGCTACCTGCTGCTGTACGGCGAACTGCCGACCGCGGCCCAGAAAGCCGACTTCGACTATCGCGTCACGCGCCACACCATGGTGCACGAGCAGATGAGCCGGTTCTTCCAGGGCTTCCGCCGCGACGCGCATCCGATGGCGATCATGACCGGCTCGATCGGTGCGCTGTCGGCGTTCTATCACGACTCCACCGACATCTCCGATCCGACCCAGCGCATGATCGCGTCGCTGCGCATGATCGCCAAGGTTCCGACGCTGGCCGCCATGGCCTACAAATATTCGGTCGGCCAGCCCTTCGTCTATCCGAAGAACGATCTGGATTACGCCTCGAACTTCCTGAACATGTGCTTTGCCGTGCCGGCCGAGGACTACAAGGTCAACCCGGTGCTGGCGCGCGCCATGGACCGGATCTTCATCCTGCACGCCGACCATGAGCAGAACGCCTCGACGTCTACCGTGCGTCTGGCCGGCTCGTCGGGCGCCAATCCGTTCGCCTGCATCGCGGCCGGCTGCGCCTGCCTGTGGGGCCCGGCGCATGGCGGCGCCAACGAAGCGGCGCTCAACATGCTGCGCGAGATCGGCACCGTCGATCGCATTCCGGAATTCGTGCGGCGCGCCAAGGACAAGAACGACAGCTACCGCCTGATGGGCTTCGGCCATCGCGTCTACAAGAACTACGATCCGCGCGCCAAGATCATGCAGAAGACCTGCCACGAGGTCCTGACCGAGCTCGGCATCAAGGACGATCCGCTGCTCGACGTCGCCATGGAGCTCGAGCGTATCGCGCTGCACGACGAATATTTCATCGAGAAGAAGCTGTACCCGAATATCGATTTCTATTCGGGCATCACGCTCAAGGCGATGGGCTTCCCGACCACCATGTTCACGGTGCTGTTTGCGGTTGCGCGCACCGTCGGCTGGATCGCGCAGTGGAAGGAAATGATCGAGGACCCGAAGCAGAAGATCGGCCGTCCGCGCCAGCTCTATACCGGCGCGACGATGCGCGATTACGTGCCGACCTCACGCCGGAAGTAACCGGTTTCGGCTTTCAACACTGCGGTATGTGACCAGAAGGGGCGCCGACGAGGCGCCCCTTTTTTGCTCTCGATTGGCGAAAATTTGCCCTTGCCCGGAGTTTGGGCGCTCTATAGCCTTTACTGAACCGTTTAGTAGCTTCGTCCGAGACCCGGTGACCCTTGCCGCCAAGCCCCGCCATCGAGTTCTCGAACGTTCGCCTGGAGCTAGGCGGTAGCCCGCTCTATCGCGACCTCAGCTTTTCGGTCGCCGCCGGCGAATTTGTCTGCCTTCTGGGCCCCTC